>CANBVJ010000024.1 GCA_947372865.1 Comamonadaceae bacterium | reverse complement strand
GCTACGCTGATATGCCGGGCATTGCAGTTGGCCACTGCGCAGCGCCAACCGGGGGCTGCACTCCCACCTGGGCAACTTGTCACTCAATACCTTCGAGCAGCAATCGGCAATCAAACAACCTATCCGTAGGTGCGAAAAAACTTGAGTAGCACAACACTCCCGACCAAGGGGCGGGGAAAACGCCGGGGCACGGCACTCCATCCAGATCACTCACTGAGAACCGGCATCCCCAAACGCCGCAAAGCCCTTGGCCCGCAACTCACAAGCCGGGCAGCTACCGCAGCCGTAGCCCCAGGGGTGGCGCTGGCTGCGCTCACCCAGATAACACGTGTGGGTGTGTTCCACGATCAAATCCACCAGCGCCTTGCCGCCGCCCTGCGTGTCGGCCTGCGCGCCCAGGTCGTGCGCCATGCGCCAGGTGGCAGCTTTGTCGATCCACATGAGCGGGGTTTCGATCAGAAAGCGCCGGTCCATGCCCAGCGAAAGCGCGAGTTGCATGGCTTTCATGGTGTCGTCGCGGCAGTCGGGGTAGCCCGAAAAATCGGTCTCGCACACGCCGGTGACGATCACCTGCAGGCCCCGGCGGTAGGCTAGGGCTGCGGCCAGCGTCAAAAACAGCAGGTTGCGCCCGGGCACAAAGCTATTGGGCAGACCGCTGGCTTCCATGGCGATGGCGGTGTCGCGGGTGAGCGAAGTCTCACTCACCTCGCCCAGCACGGCCAGGTCGAGCAAATGGTCTTGGCCGAGTTGGGCCGCCCAGGCCGGAAAGCGTGCGCGCAGCTCGCGCAACACGTTCAGGCGGGCATCAAGCTCGATGTGGTGGCGCTGGCCGTAGTCAAAGGCCACGGTTTCCACGCGCTCGTACTTGGAGAGCGCATAGGCCAGGCAGGTGGTGGAGTCTTGGCCTCCAGAAAACAAAACAAGGGCGGTGGTGTGCATAGGCGGCGATCTTAGAACAGGGCCAGCGCGTTTGACGGTGGGCTTCAGGGCAAGCGCTTGGACAGGGTGTCGAGTTGCGCCGAGAGTTCGCGCACCGCCTGGGTGAGTGCGAGCAGCTCCTGCTCTTTGAGAATGTCGATTTTTTCGTGCAATAGCTCGATTTCCAGCTCGGCTTTGACGTTGATTTCATAGTCGCTTTGGGCGTGGCGGCGGTCGAGTTCGGACTGGCGGTTCTGGCTCATCATGATGGCCGGGGCCGTGTACGCCGCCTGGAAAGACAACAACAGGTTGAGCAGGATGAAGGGGTACGGGTCCCACGCATTGGCGCCCACCAGCACGTTGCCGCTAATCCAGAGCACTATGGCCGTACTTTGAATCACGATAAAGCGCCAGGAACCAATGGTGGCGGCCACGCCGTCGGCCAGGCGCTGGCCGCGGGTTAAGGGCGGGGCCTCCAGGTGCTCGGCCATCCGTGCAGGCAGGGGTAAGGCCGCTTCGGCCCGGCGGCGGTGCGCACGTCGGTGCGCGCGCAACAAGGCGAGTTGGGCGCGGTCTTGCTGGGCGGCGGCCAAAGCGGCGGCATCGGGTGTCGCGTGGCAGGGGGATGGGGTCATGGCTTCTCCAAAAACAGCATGCGTGCATTGTGACCACCGCAGCCGTCCCTTAGGTAAAGCGCAGGCCGCCCGGGTGCCGTAATGACCTGACAAGCGCCGGTACGCGTGCAAGGCTGCGCATAATTGGAAACAACACGCCCGCCCGTACCCCGAACCCGCTTTCCATAACACCCCCGCCATGCAGCCAAAACCGAAATTCGCCCTGTCCATGCTTGATCTGGTGGCCGTGCGAGAAGGCGCCAGCGTGGGGCAGGCGCTGGCAACCGCGCTAGCCACCGCGCAGCACGCCGAGCGGCTGGGCTTTGCCCGCTACTGGGTGGCCGAACACCACAATATGCAAGGAATCGCCAGTTCTGCCACGGCCGTGCTGGTGGGCTATCTGGCCGGTGGCACGCAGCGCATCCGGGTGGGCTCGGGCGGCATCATGCTGCCCAACCATGCGCCGCTGGTGGTGGCCGAGGCCTTTGGCACGCTGGCCGCGCTGTATCCCGACCGCATTGACTTGGGCCTGGGCCGCGCGCCGGGCACCGACCCGGCCACCATGCGCGCCCTGCGCCGCGACCGGCCCGAGACGGAAGCCGACTTTCCGCGCGATGTGGCGGAGCTGCAGCGCCTGTTGGGCCACGCCCAACCAGGCCAGCGCATTGTGGCCATGCCGGGCGCAGGCACGCAGGTGCCCATCTGGTTGCTGGGCTCGAGCTTGTTTTCTGCGCAACTGGCGGCGCAGCGCGGCCTGCCTTATGCGTTTGCATCGCACTTTGCGCCGCGCCTGCTGCACCAGGCGGTGGACTTGTACCGCCAGTTGTTCCAGCCGTCCGAACACCTCGCCCAACCGTATGTGGCGATTGGCGTGCCGCTGGTGGCCGCGCCCACGGACGACGAGGCCGAGTTTTTGGCCAGCAGCGTCTACCAGCGGGTGCTGGGCATCTTGCGCGGCGACCGGCGGCAGTTGCAGGCGCCTACCGCGCACTTTATGGCGCAATGCAGCCCGCAAGAACGTGCCGCCATTGGCGACTTTTTGGGCGCTGCCGTGGTGGGCGGGCCTGAGGCGGTGGGCGCCGGTCTGAACCAGCTCGCGCAGGCCACCGGGGCCGATGAGTTGATACTGGTGTGCGATGTGTTTGACACCCCGCTGCGCCTGCGCTCGCTGGACATTGCGGCGCGGGCCGTGGGGCTGACCGCCTAAAAATCTTCGACGCGCAGACGCAAAAAAGGGGCTGAAATCAGCCCCTTTTTCTTTAAGTAAACCGAGGCTTACTTGGCTTGGGCTTCGAGCGCGATGTCGATGCGCACGTCGTCACCCACGTAGGGCGCGTATTTGCCAGCGTTGAATTCGCTGCGCTTGATGTTGACGAAGGCGTTGGCGCCCATGGCGGGCACTTTCATCATCGGGTGGGGCATGGCCTGGAAGGACGTGACGGTCAAGGTCACGGGCTTGGTCACGCCTTTGATGGTGAGTTGGCCTTCGATGGATGCGGGCTTGTCGCCTTCAAACACCACTTTGGTGGACTTGAAAGTGGCTTTAGGGAACTTGGCGGTGTCCAGAAAGTCTTCGCCCTGGATGTGGCCGTTGAAGTCGGCAAAGCCGGTGTTGACGGTGGTGGTGTCGATCACGATGTCCACCGAACCCGTTTTGGCTTGGGCGTCAAACACCACGGTGCCGGTGGTCTTGCCAAAGCTGCTGAGTTGGGTGGAATAGCCAAAATGCGAATACGAGAAACGCGGGAAGGTGTGCGAACCGTCCACCGTGTAGGTGACGGGCGCAGCCATGGCCGAGCCAGCTGCCAAGGTGACCAAGGCCAGAGCGGCGCTTAAGTGTTTGAATGATTTCATAAAGATACTCCTGTTAAAAAAACGTTATTTGCCCGTAAGAGCGGTGATTTGGAAACTGACCTGGATGTCGTTGGCCACGACGTCGAATTTGGACCACATGCCTTCGCCAATGGCGTAGTCGGCGCGTTGCAGGGTGAAGCTGCCGGTCAAGATGCCCAGCTTGCCTTGGGGCACGTGCTTCATGGCAAATTTCACGTCGCGGGCATGGCCTTTGATGGTGAGCGTGCCCAGCACGTCGTACACATTGGGCGCGGTCTGTTTGACCTGCTTGGCCACGAACACGGCTTTGGGGAAAGCCGATGTGTTAAACCACGATTTGCCCACGACTTCTTGGTCGGCCTCGCCCGAACCGGTGTCAATGCTGGCGAGATCTATCTCGATGCTCGCCTTGGTTTGCTCGGGCTTGGCCGGGTCAAAGCTGAGTTGCGGGCTGAACTTGGCAAAGTGCCCGTCCATGCCCACGCCCATTTGCTTGTAGCTAAAGCTGACCTTGCTTTTGTCCAATTGCACCGCCTGGTAGGGCGCGGCCTGCACGGCGGCAGTCAGTGCCAGGGTGGCGGTCAAAGCCAGGGCAGGCTTAATCATGAATTTCAAAATGTGAGACATGGTGTTTGCTTTAAATTTTGGGGTTGGCACGGACGGGCAGCATGCGGCGCAAGATGTCGTCCTTGTGAAAAAAGTGGTGGAACATCGCTGCCGCCGCATGGCCGCCAATCAGCAGCAAGAGGCCAATATTCAGCGCCGAGTGCAATTCGGCCAGTTGCTTGCCCAGCGCCTTGTCGCGGCCAATCAGGTCGGGCAGGGGCAGCACGCCAAACCACACGGTCTGCACGCCCTTGGCCGAACTCATGAGCCAGCCGCTCAAGGGGATGACGATCATCAAGACGTAGAGCACCAGGTGGCCGGTTTGGGCCAGCGCCTGCTGCAGGCTGGACATAGTCCAGGGATAGGCGGGTGGCCGGTGCGTGACGCGCCATAGCAGACGCAGCCACACCAGCAGAAACACCGTCACCCCCGCCCATTTGTGCCAAGAGTAGAACTGCAGCTTCTCTGGCGACAGGGGCAAATCCGACATGTAAAAGCCCAGTGCCAGCAAGCCAAGAATCAGGAGCGCCATGAGCCAGTGCAGGGCTTTGGCGGTGGTGGTGTAGTGGGTGTTCATGGTGGTGTTTTTTAGTGAAAGGCGTAGCCGTCCATGGCGATCACATAGTCGCTAATGCCACGGTAAAAGGCCTCTGGCCGGGCGTCGGCGCCTGCGGCGCCCAGAGCGGTAAACAGGGGCAAAAGATGGTCTTCGCTGGGGTGGGCGCGCGCGCCACTGAGGCTGACTTGCCGGTAGTTGAGCAGGGACTGGACGTCCTTGCCCACCATGTGCTGGTGCACCCAGTCTGCGAAGACTTGCACGTAGTCGGGCGTTTGGCCGCCCTTCATGCGCGCCATCTGGAAATCACGCAGGTTGTGGGTTACGTTGCCGGAAGCCACGATCAAAAAGTTCTGCTCCGCCAAAGCTGCCAGTGCCTGGCCGATGCGGTAGGCGTGCTCCGGGCCCGCGTGGGTTTGCACCGACAGCGGAATGACTGCAATGTCGGCGTCCGGAAACATCTGGCGCAAAGGGATCCAGGCGCCGTGGTCCAGGCCGCGCTGGGCGTCTTGCTGCACCGCAAAGCCGTGCGCCTGCAAAGCCGCCACTACCTGCGCGGCCGCCTCAGGGCAACCGGTGGCGGGGTAGCGAATGTCGTACAGGCGCGAGTCAAAGCCGCCAAAGTCGTAAATAGTTTCGAGCTGCACACCCGTGCCCACGGTGGGGACCGCGGTTTCCCAATGCGGGCTGACCACCACGATGGCACGCGGCGCACCCAAGGCCTGCGCCAACTGGCTCATGGCCGCGCCGGCCGCGCCGGGCTGCAGGGCAAAGGTGGGAGCGCCATGGGGCACAAAGAGGACGTTGCGGGGGGTTTGCATGGTGTGGGTGCTTTCGGTGAGGTGAATGTAGATGCACCAAGACAATAGATAAAGTAGCTAATCAACAAATACTTGTTGCACAATACGCAACAATGGACAAACTCGACGCAATGCAAACCTTCGTGCGGGTGGCGGAGGCCGGCAGCTTTACCGCCGTGGCCGAGCAACTGCAGGTGGACCGCTCCGTGGTGACGCGCCAGATCGCCGCTCTGGAAAAACACCTGGGCGCCAAGCTGATGACGCGCAGCACCCGCAGCCTGACCATCACCGCCGCGGGGGCGGCCTATCTAGAAAAGTGCCGCGTCATCCTGAACCTGGTGGATGTGGCCGAATCCAGCTTGGCCGAAGAAAAGGCGGTGCCCCGGGGCCGCATACGCCTGGCGTTACCACTGAGCTTTGGCCTGCAGCGCCTGATGCCCCACCTGCTGGCCTTTGCCGATGCGCAGGCGCACATTGAGCTGCTGCTGAATTTTTCGGACCAACGCGCCAACCTGGTCGAAGAAGGCATTGACCTGGCCATCCGCATTACCGCTGACCTGCAACCCGGCGACATTGTGCGCAAGCTTGGCCAATGCCGCCTGCTGACCACTGCGGCACCCGCCTACCTGGCGCAGCACGGCCACCCCAACCACCCGGCGCAACTGCAACACCACGAGTGCCTGGTGTATTCCATGACGACCAACACCGCCACTTGGCCTTACCAGGTGGACGGGCAGGTACAGCAGTTTGCGGTGCGCGGGCGCCTGACGGCCAACAACGGCGTGGCGCTGATGCAAGCCGCAGCCCAAGGCATGGGCATCGCACTGCAGCCCGATTTCTTGGCGGCGCCCTTTCTGGAGCGCCAAGAGGTGGTGGAAATCCTGCGCGACTTTGAATCCCCGGCCTTAGGCATTTATGCGGTGCTGCCCAGCAACCGCTACATCCCGCACCGGGTGGGGGTGCTGATGGAGTATTTGGCCGGGGCGTTGAAGGGCGCTTGATATCCAGACGTTTTACTCCACCGTCACCGATTTAGCCAAGTTCCTCGGCTTATCCACATCCGTCCCCCGCGCACACGCCGTGTGGTAGGCCAGCAGTTGCAGCGGCACCACGTGCAGGATGGGCGAGAGCAGGCCGTAGTGTTCGGGCATGCGGATGACGTTGATGCCTTCGCTGCTGTCGATGCGGGTGTCTGCGTCGGCCAGCACATAGAGCACGCCGCCACGGGCACGCACTTCGTGCATATTGCTTTTGAGCTTTTCCAGGAGCGCGTCGTTGGGCGCGACCGTCACCACCGGCATGGCGCTGGTCACCAGCGCCAGCGGACCGTGTTTGAGTTCGCCCGCCGCATAGGCTTCGGCGTGGATGTAGGTGATTTCCTTGAGCTTGAGCGCGCCTTCCAGGGCAATCGGGTAATGCGTGCCCCGCCCCAGAAAGAGCGCGTTTTCCTTGGACGCAAACTCTTGCGCCCAGGCAATCACCTGCGGCTCCAAGGCCAGCACCGCTTGCAGGGCGGCGGGCAGGTGGCGCATGGCTTTGAGGTGCTCGGCCTCTTGCGCGTCGCTGAGCAAGCCTTTGGTTTGCGCCAGCGCCAGCGTCAGCAAAAACAGGGCGGCGAGCTGGGTAGTAAACGCCTTGGTGGACGCCACGCCGATTTCGGTTCCCGCGCGGGTGACGTAAGCCAGCTTGCATTCGCGCACCATGGCCGATGTGGCTACGTTGCAAATGGTCAGCGTGTGCGCCATGCCCAGGCTTTGGGCGTGGCGCAGCGCGGCCAAGGTATCTGCCGTCTCGCCCGATTGGCTGAGGGTGACGACCAGAGTGCGCGCATCAGGCACCGAGTCGCGGTAGCGGTATTCGCTGGCAATCTCTACCTGGCAAGGCACCTGGGCGATGGCCTCGATCCAGTACTTGGCCACGCAGCCGCTGTAATAGCTGGTGCCGCAGGCCAAAATCAAGACCCGGTCGACGGCCTTGAACACGCTAAATGCGCCGTCGCCAAACAGCTCGGGCGTAATGCCTTCAATGCCTTCGAGCGTGTCGGCAATGGCGCGCGGCTGCTCAAAAATCTCTTTTTGCATGTAGTGGCGGTAGGGCCCGAGCTCGGCTGCGCCGCTGTGGGCGTGCACCGTCTTGACCGCGCGCGTGACGGGGCGGCGCTCGCGGTCTTCAATCCAGTATTTGCCGAGCTGGATGTCCACCGCGTCGCCCTCTTCCAGGTAGACGATCTGGTCGGTCACCCCGGCCAGGGCCATGGCGTCGCTGGCCAAAAAGGTCTCGCTGTGGTCTTTGCCCACGCCCAAAATCAGGGGCGAGCCGGCGCGCGCTGCCACCACGCGGTGCGGCTCGTCCTTGTGAAACACCGCCACCGCATAGGCGCCGTGGAGTTGCGCCAGCGCGGCTTTGACTGCGTCAAACAAATCGCCCTGGTACAGGCTGTCCACCAAATGGGCGATCACTTCGGTGTCGGTCTGGCTGGCAAACACATAGCCTTTGGCCTGCAGCGTGGCGCGCAGGGCGTCGTGGTTTTCGATGATGCCGTTGTGCACCAGCGCTACGCGGGCGGCGCTGTCGGGCTGGGGCGTTTGCGGGCCGTGGCTGAAATGCGGATGCGCGTTGCGCACGGCCGGCGCGCCATGGGTGGCCCAGCGCGTGTGGGCGATGCCGGTGCCGCCTTCAATGTGGTCTGCCTCCACCTGCGCCATCAACTCAGACACGCGGTCGGTGCTGCGCGCCCGGCGCAGGCCGCCCTGGGGCTGGCCCAGGCTGGCGGCATGCACCGCCACGCCGCAGGAGTCGTAGCCCCGGTATTCCAACCGCTGCAAGCCTTGGACCAGGATGGGAACGATGTTGCGGGTAGAAACGGCGCCGACGATGCCACACATAAGCAAACTCCACGAAAAGTGATGGGCGCCATCTTAGGCAAGGCGCTGAAAAATTAATCGATAAATATCCAAATTTTTCGGCATAAAATTTCAATAAATTTCCAAGACGGAACTAAGCATTAAATTTTATAAATTTATGGAACAAAATTTCCTTGACGCAACCGACCTGAAGCTCCTCGACGCCCTGCAACACGACGCCTCGCGCAGCAACCTGGCGTTGGCCGCGCTCTTGCACCTGTCGCCGCCCACCTGCCTGCGCCGCGTCAAGCGCCTGACCGATGCGGGCTGGATTGAGCGCCAGGTGGCGGTGCTCAGCGCCGACCGGCTGGCCGCCCTGCAAGGCCAGGGCTTAAATGCGCTGGTGGAAGTAACACTGGACCGCCAAGGCGCCGAGCACCTGGACGCCTTTGAGGCCCGCGCCGTGGCCGATGACGCGGTGCAACAGTGCTGGCGCGTGTCGCCGGGGCCCGACTTTGTGCTCGTCATCCAGGCCCGCGACATGGCCGACTACCTGGCTGTGACGCAACGCCTGCTCACGCAAGACGCCAATGTGCGCAACGTCAAGGCGTTTTTCAGCCTCAAGCGCGCCAAGTTCAGCAGCATCTGGCCGCTGGGGCTTCGCAGTTAAGGGCCGTGTTGGGCGCTACTTCGCCAGCTTCTGTGGCCGCGCCCAGTTCGCAATATTCGTCTGCTTGCCGCGCGCCACGCTCAAGGCGCCCGCAGGCACGTCTTTGGTGATGGTAGAGCCACCGCCCACGGTGGCGCCTGCGCCCAAAGTGACCGGGGCCACCAGCACGCAGTTGCTGCCCACATGGACATCGGCCTCAATGACGGTGCGGTGTTTGTTGGCGCCGTCGTAGTTGGCGGTGATGCTGCCTGCGCCAAAGTTGACGCGCTCGCCCACGGTGGCGTCGCCCAGATAGGCCAGGTGGTTGGCCTTGGCGCCAGCGGCCAGGGTGGAGTTTTTGACTTCGACAAAGTTGCCAATATGCACTTGCGCGCCCAGTTGCGCACCCGGGCGCAGGCGGGCAAAGGGGCCAATCAGCGCGCCCTCGCCCACGCTGGCACCCTGCGCGCCGCCGTCAATATGGGTAAAGGGGTGGATGACGGCGCCTGCGGCCACCGTGCAATTCGCCAGCACGCAATGGGCGCCAACGCGCACGCCGTCGCCCAGCGACACATCGCCCTCAAAAATGCAGTTCACGTCAATCTCGACGTCCATCCCACACAGCAGGCGGCCGCGCACGTCCAGGCGCGCCGGGTCGGCCAGGCGCACACCGGCTTCCATCAGCGCGGTCGCCTGGCGGTGCTGAAAGCTGCGTTCCAGCTCGGCGAGTTGCACCGGGCTGTTGATGCCGGCCACTTGCACCGCATCCAGCGTTTTTTGGGCCAGCACGGTCACGCCGTCCTGGGCAGCAAATTTCACAATGTCGGTCAGGTAGTACTCGCCCTGGGCGTTGTGGTTGTCCAGGCGCGCCAGCCAGCGCTTGAGCAGCGCGGCGGGCACGGCCATGATGCCGCTGTAAATCTCGGTAATCGCGCGCTGCGCGGCGCTCGCGTCCTTGTGTTCGACGATGGCCTGCACCGCGTCGCCCGCGCGCACCACGCGTCCATAACCGGTCGGGTCGGGCAGGTCGATGGTCAACAGCGCCAGGTGCTGGCCGGCGCACAGGGCAATGAGCGCCTGCAGCGTGTCAGCCTGGGTGAGCGGCACGTCGCCCGAGAGCACTACCACCACGCCGTCGTCACCCAACACCGGCAGCGCCTGCTGCACCGCGTGGCCGGTGCCGAGCTGGGGCTCCTGGCGCACGAATTTCAGCGCCAGCGCGCCACCCAAACCGGCCAGCGCCGCTTCCACTTGCTGCGCACCATGGCCAGTTATCACCACCGCCGAGCGCGCCTGCAGTTGCTGCGCCGTGGCCAGCACGTGCTGCACCAGCGGCACATGGGCCAAGCGCTGCAGCACCTTGGGCAGGCGGCTTTTCATGCGCGTGCCTTTGCCTGCGGCCATGATGACCACATCCACAGGTGCAGTAGCGGACGGGCTAGACGCGCTTGCATCACGGGGCTGAAATAGACTCACGGGCATGCCTCTTCTTCAAAATTTTGCGCCTGCAGCCGTTGCATGGCGATTGCGCAACATTATCAGCGCCCTGTCCGCGCGGGCGTTGGGTGCGCTGCTGCTGGTCGCCGGGCTGGCCTTGGGCGGCTGCTCGGCGGTGCGCCTGAGCTACAACAACGCGCCCGAGCTGATGCACTGGTGGCTCGATGGCTTTGCTGATTTTGACAAGGCGCAAAGCCAGCGCGTGCGCACCGACTTGGCCGCGTTGGCCCGCTGGCATCGGCAAGAAGAACTGCCTTTAATGGCCGAACTGCTGCAAACCGCCGAGAAGCTGGCCAGCCAGCCCCAACCCACGGCTGGGCAAATCTGCGCCCTGTACGCCCAAAGCGTGCAGCGCATGGAAGCGCTGGTGGAGCGCGCCCTGCCCGGCGCGGCGGCCGTGGCGCCCACGCTGCAGGCCAGCCAGCTCAAATCTATAGCGGCCACCTATGAGAAAAACAACCGCAAATGGCGCGAGGAATGGCTCACCACCGACCAAGACAGCATCACCCGGCGCACCCAAAAAATCCGCGAACGGCTGGAAGACTTTTACGGCCCGCTCAACGCCGCCCAACTGCGCCAGCTCCAGGCCAGCATGGACAAGGTCGGCATCGACGAGCCCCTGCACTACCGCGAACTGCTGCGCCGCCAGCAAGAAATTTTGCAAACCCTGCCCAAACTGCGCCAGGCCGATGCCAGCACCGCCCAGTCTGCGCTAGCGGGATTGGCCAAAGGCTACTTTCACTCGCCCGACGCCAGCTACCGCGCTTACAAAGACCAGGCGGTCGCCCAAACCTGCGATGCCATGGCCGAGTTGCACCGCGGCGCCACGGCGCAGCAGCGCAAAAACATGGTGGCCGCGCTACAAGGCTATGCGGGTGATGTGCGCGCCTTGATGGCGCAAACGCCCTGAACGACCGCCCCCCACCTTGCCGGGGCGACCGAGCGGCGAGAAAACCAAAGCTGACTCAGCGCGGCGCACGCGCCATCGGGTCCAGCGGCCAGGCCACGCCGTAGTCGGTCAGCACCGCGTCCAACGGCACATCGTGCGCCTCGGGCTCGAAATCTGGCACGTAATTGGTGCCAAAAGCCAGGCCCACGGTAAAAGGCTTGGGCTCCAGGATGGCCAACATGCGGTCGTAAAAGCCGCCGCCGTAGCCCAGGCGGTAGCCCCCGGCGCTGTAGCCCACACAAGGCACAAACAGCAGACTGGGCGCCACCAGCTCGGTGTCTTTGGGTTTGGGGATGCCGTAGGCGTCTTCTTCCATGGGGCAGCCGGGGTACCAGCTATGGAAGGTCATGGTTTTGTGCAGCTTGTTGATCACCGGCAGCGCAATGCGCCGACGCTGGGGGGCGTCGCTGAGTTCGCCGTCCTCTTTCCAACGATGCAGGGCGGGCAGCGGGTCAAATTCGCCCTTGATGGGCCAATAGGCGCCGATGGTGGTGTCGGTGCGGCCCACCAGCCAGATGCGCATCACGCGCAGCAGCAGCTCGGCGCGGTGCAGGCGGTCGGGGAGTTCCTGGCGCTGCTGCAGCAAGGTCTTGCGCAAGGCCTGTTTGTCCTTGGCCCGCTCGTCCTGTGGTTTGTCCATAATCAGCCTATGCAGTTATATCGAACCATTTTGGCAGCTTTAGCCTACAGCGCGGTGTCGTGCCTGGCTGCGGGAGCCGCCAGTGCCCAAGCCCTAGACACCCCGCGCAGCGACGAGGCGGTGTTGGACATGGCCCAAGCCTACAAACAACACGACCAAAAACGCCTGTCCAGCCTGCTGCCCGCTGCCAAAGGATCGACCCTGGAGCCCTGGGCGGCGTACTGGGAGCTTTCCACCCGGCTGGATACGGCCGGCAAGTCCGAGATTGAGGCCTTTTTGGCCCGCTACGCCGGCAGC
Organism: Comamonadaceae bacterium; assembly: GCA_947372865.1. GTDB lineage: Bacteria > Pseudomonadota > Gammaproteobacteria > Burkholderiales > Burkholderiaceae_C > Allorhodoferax. Next base: position 31,738 of record CANBVJ010000024.1, on the reverse strand, counting down.
TACCAAGAAGACCGCCTGCGCGCCGACTGGCTGCTGCAGCTCGGGCGCAACCGCGAATGGCCTACATTCAGGCAGCAGTTTGCCCAGTACCGCATGGGCGACGACCGCGCCATCCAGTGCTACGGCCTGTGGAGCGACTGGGCTACCAGCGGCGCTGATGTGTCCAAGCAAGTACAAGACCTGTGGCTGGCCCAGCGCGAGGCCGACGAATCTTGCGCTGGCGTGGCCGAAGAGCTGATCAAGGCCAAGAAGCTGCAGCCCCAGGTGGCCTGGGTGCGCGCGCGCTTGGGCATGGAAAACGACCGCCTGCGCGTGGCCACCCAGGCGGTGGGCGCCTTGAACGAAAAATGGGTCAAGACGGTCAACACCATTTACCTCAACCCCGGGAAATACCTGGGCGACAAACTCACCGCGCTGCGACCCCAAACCCGCGAATTTGTGGCGCTGGCGCTGATCCGCCAGGCCTATTTGGAGCCGCGAGACGCAGCCGTTGAGGTAGAAAAGCTGCGCTGGCGCGCCCAGCTCACGGCGGAGGAGCGAAGCTGGATCTGGGGCGTGATTGGCAAGCGCGCTGCGCAAAAGGGTGAGACCGCCGCGCTGGACTTTTACGCCAAAGGCCGCTTTGACCAAATGCACGACGACCACGTGGTCTGGGCCGCACGCGCCGCGCTGCGCGCCGGGCAGTGGGCGCAGGTGCAGCAGGCCATTGCCTCGTTGCCACAAACGCTGCGCACCGAACCGGTCTGGACCTACTGGCATGCCCGCGCCGTGCTGGCGCAGCGCGCCAGCGAGCCGGTGCGCAACCAGGCTTTGGCCGACCTGCAAAGCATTGCCGGCATACGCGGCTTTTACGAGCAACTGGCGCTGGACGAACTCGGCCAACGCAGCACTGTGCCGCCACGCCCAAGCGCCCCCACCACCGAAGAAAAAGAAGTAGCCCGCCAAAACCCCGGCCTGCAGCGCGCGCTCTACGCCATTCGCATCGGGCTGCGGGCCGAGGGCGTGCGCGAGTGGAACTACAGCGTCAACCTACACGCCAAAGGCGGCCTGGACGATCGCGGCCTGCTGGCAGCCGCTGACCTGGCCTGCCGCGCCGAGGTGTGGGACCGCTGTATCAACACCAGCGAGCGCACCAAGGGCGTGATTGACCTGGAACAGCGCTTTCCCATGCCGTTCAAGGCCGCCGTGGTGGCCCGCGCGCAAAGCATTGGGCTGGACCCGGCCTATGTCTACGGCCTGATTCGCCAGGAAAGCCGCTTCATCATGGACGCCAAGTCGGGCGTGGGCGCGGCCGGCCTGATGCAGGTAATGCCAGCTACGGCCAAATGGACGGCCAAAAAAATCGGCCTGGTTGACTTCACCCCGGCCAAACTCAACGAACGCGACACCAACATCGCCATTGGCACGGGCTACCTCAAGCTGGTGCTTGACAGCTTTAACGGCTCTATGCCCATGGCGGCGGCTGCCTACAACGCTGGCCCAAGCCGCCCGCGCACCTGGCGCGGCGCCAGCGGCGGCCCGACCATGGAGGCCGCAGCATGGGCGGAGAGCATTCCCTTTCATGAAACGCGCGACTATGTCAAAAAAGTGCTCTCTAACACCACGCTGTATGCGGCGCTGATCAGCGGCCAGCCCCAGTCCATCAAGACGCGCCTGGGCACCGTCGGACCGCTGGACGCGGCCACGCCCGAACAGGGGCTGGAGCTGCCCTAAGGCCCGAACAACCCAAACACCTGACGCCCCTCGCGCTCGACCCGGTTTTCAACAAGGAGGTTCTCGATGCTAAAACTATACGTAGGCAACAAAAACTATTCATCCTGGTCCATGCGGCCTTGGGTGCTGATGAAGCAGGCCGGCATTGCGTTTGAGGAAGTGATGGTGCGCTTTGACGCCTTTACGCCCGAATCAAAGTTCAAGCACACGCTCGCTAATTTGAGCCCCGCGGGCAAAGTGCCGGTGCTGCAAAACGGCGCGCTGGCGGTGTGGGACACGCTGGCCATTGCCGAGACCCTGGCCGAAATGTTTCCGGACAAACACCTGTGGCCGCGCGACGCAGCCGCCCGGGCCAACGCCCGCAGCATTTGCGCCGAAATGCATTCGGGCCTGATGGGCCTGCGCAGCAACTGCCCCATGAACATTGAAGCCCACCTGCCCGAGCAAGGCGCGCTGATCTGGCGCGACCACGCCGCAGTACGCGCCGACGTGGACCGCCTGGTACACATGTGGCGCGACCTGCTGCAAACGCATGGCGGGCCCATGCTGTTTGGCGAGTTCAGCATTGCCGACGCCTATTTCGCGCCGGTGTGCACCCGCATCAAAACCTATGCCCTGCCGGTGCCTGACGCTATTGCTGCCTATGTGGCTCGCGTCTGCGCCCTGCCCGGGGTCAAGGCCTGGGTGGACGGCGCGCTGGCCGAGCACGACTTTTTGGACTTGGCAGAGCCTTACCGCCTTCACCGCTAAGTAGCAAAGCCCCAGGCCCGGATGCAAACCTATCTTGTCGGCGGCGCGGTGCGCGACTATTTGCTGGGCCTGCCATTGCAAGACCGCGACTGGGTGGTGGTGGGCGCCACGCCCGAGCAGATGGTGGCGCAGGGCTTTGTGCCGGTGGGGCGGGATTTTCCGGTGTTTTTGCACCCGCAAACCCATGAGGAATACGCCCTGGCCCGCACCGAGCGCAAGAGCGGCAGCGGCTACCGGGGCTTTGTGGTGCACGCCGACGCCTCGGTCACGCTCGAAGAGGACCTGGCCCGGCGCGACCTGAGCATCAACGCCATGGCCGCGCTGCCTTTGCCCGACGGCAGCAAGCTGCCCGACATGTCTACCCTGGTAGACCCCTGTGGCGGCCAGCGCGACTTGGGCGCGCGCCTGCTGCGCCACGCCAGCCCCGCCTTTGCCGAAGACCCGGTGCGCATCTTGCGGCTGGCACGCTTTGCCGCGCGCTTTGCGCAGTTCAGCGTGGCCGACGACACCCGCGCTTTGCTGCGCAACATGGTGCAGAGGGGTGAAGCCACGCACCTGGTGGCCGAGCGCGTGTGGCAAGAACTGGCCAAGGGCCTGATGGAAGACGAGCCCGCGCACATGTTTGCGGTGCTGCGCGACTGCGGCGCGCTGGCCGTGGTGCTGCCCGAAGTAAACGCCCAGTGGGGCGTGCCCCAACCGATCGAACACCACCCCGAAATCGACACCGGCGTGCACGTGATGATGGTGCTGGGCTGCGCCGCGCAAGTGCAGGCGCCGCTGGAAGTGCGCTTTGCCTGCCTGGTGCACGACCTGGGCAAAGCCACCACTCCGCCGTCTGAATGGCCGCGCCACATTGCCCACGAGGCGCGCAGCGTGCGCCTGATCCAGCAGTTGTGCCAGCGCCTGCGCGTGCCCCACGCCTGCGCCGAGCTGGCCGAGGTAGTGGCACGCGAACACGGCAACATCCACCGCAGCGCCAGCCTGGACGCCGCCGCCACGGTGCGCCTGCTGGAGCGCTGCGACGCCTTTCGCAAACCCGGGCGCTTTGCCCAAGTGGTGCAAGCCTGCGAATGCGACGCGCGCGGGCGCCTGGGGTTTGAACACGCGCCCTACCCCCAAGGTGCGCGCCTGCTGCATGCGCTGGCGCTGGCGCAAGCCGTGGACACCGAATCGGTGGCGGCAGCAGCCATCAGCGCCGGGCTGCGCGGCCCGGCCATTGGCCAGGCGGTGGCATGTGCCCGCGCGCAGGCACTGGCCGAGGCACAGGCTGGAATGGAGGCACACTAAACCATGGCCCATTTGCTTTTGGTAGAAGACGACGAACTGCTGCGCGACGGCTTGAGCGCGCAACTCATGCACGCCGGCCACAGCGTGGACGCAGTGGGCGACGGCGCGCAGGCGCAGGCGCTGCTGGAATCCACGCGCCTGGACGGCGTGGTGCTCGACCTGGGGCTGCCCCCGGTGCAAGGCGTGCCCATGGACGGCTTTGCGGTGCTGCGCTGGATCCGCCAGCGCCTGCCGCATTTGCCGGTGCTGATATTGACGGCGCGCGACGACATTGACGACCGGGTGCAAGGCCTGAACGCCGGCGCCGACGACTACCTGACCAAGCCCTTTGACATGGCCGAGCTGCTGGCCCGCCTGGGCGCCATGCTGCGGCGTTCGCGCATGCCGGCCTTTGGCGGCAGCCTGCAAACCGAAGGCACGCCACAGCACCGCCTGCGCTTGGACCCCCAACTGCCCATGGCCTGGCTGGGCGACGAGGCCATGGAGCTCACCCACCGCGAATGGTCGCTGCTCACGCTGCTGGTCAAGCAACTGGGCCAGGTGGTGGGCCGCGAAGAAGTGCTGGCGGTCTGGCAAACGCAGGCGCCCGAAGGCGGTGCTGCGGGCGGCTCGAATGCGCTGGAGGTTTATGTGCACCGGCTGCGGCGCAAGCTGCAAGACAGCGGCCTGGGCATCCGCAATGTGCGCGGACTGGGCTATATGCTGGAGTTGCAGGCACCGTGACGGGCTTGGGCGCAGGCGCTAATTTTTCGCTCAAGCGCCAGTTGCTGTGGTGGCTGCTGTTGCCGCAACTGGTGTTGTGGCTGATGGGCGGCGTGCTGGCCTTTCGGGTGGCGCTGATTTATGCCGAAAAAACCATCGACCAGTCGCTCACCCAGTCGGTGCGCGCGCTGGCACGCCAGGTCAAGCCCATTGGCTCGGGCTTGCTGGTGGACTTTCCCAAAGCTGCCCAGGCCGTGCTCGAACAAGACCCGAACGACCGGCTGGCCTATATGGTTTCGTCGCCGCCGGGCAGCTTTTTGCTGGGCAACAGCAAGCTGCCGGGCCCAGGAGGCGACGGCGTGCTGCAACCCGACAACGTGCCGGTGTTGTATGAGATTTCACTCGACGGCAAGCCCATGCGCGTGGCCTCGATTGAGCTGTCTTTTGGGGATGCGCCCACCGAGCAACGCATGCGCGTGCAGGTAGCCAAAAGCCTGGCGGTGCAAGAAGCCATTGCGCAAGAACTGGTGCGCGACGTGCTGTTTCCGCTTTTGCTGCTGGGCGCGGTGCTGGGGGTGCTGATGCACGCGGGCATCCGCCGTGGCTTGGCCCCCCTGGAGCGCCTAGAAGCCCAGCTTGCGAACCGCAACGCCGCATCGCTCTCGCCCATTGAGCTGACGCAGGCGCCGCAAGAAGTGCATTCGCTGGCGCTGGCGCTCAACCAGTTGCTCACCACCCTGCGGCGCAGCATGAGCCAGGAAAAACGTTTTTTGAACGACGCCGCCCACCAGTTGCGCACGCCGCTGGCCGGCCTGATCAGCCAAACCGAACTGGCCCTGACCGAGGCCGAGCCCCAGGCCCTGCACGAACGCCTGCGCAAGGTCCACAAAAGCGCCCAGCGCAGCGCGCACCTAGTCAACCAATTGCTGAGTTTGGCCCGCACCGAGGCCGACGTGGCGCTCGTGCCCGTGGACGTGGCCGCACTGGCGCGCGAAGTGGCGCGCGAATGGACGCCGCGCGCGCTGGCGGCCGGCATTGACCTAGGCTTTGAAGGCGAAGACCACCTGCAAGCCCGCGCCGACCGCGTGCTGCTGCGCGAAGCCCTGAACAACCTGATCGACAACGCCCTGCGCTACTGCCCGCGCGGCGCTGCCGTCACGCTGCGGGTGCGCGCCACGGGCGAAAACCAGTGCGTGCTGGAAGTGGAAGACGAAGGCCTCGGCGTGCAAGACGCCGACCTGCCCCACCTGTTTGAACGCTTCTGGCGCGCCAGCGAACTGCCCGGCGGCTGCGGCCTGGGCCTGGCCATCGTGGCCGAAATCGCCCAGCGCCATGGGGGTAGCGTGCAAGCGCATACCCGTGCGCCGCATGGGTTGGTGGTGCGGGTGGTGGTGCCGTTGGGGTGAGGGGTGGGGTGTTTGGGGCGGTGACGCCCCTGTAATTCGTCAAACTTCACACAGACTGGCTGAACCCAGCATCTAGAAATTATCTCAAACATGCTATATTTCTGGCATGAATTGGGAGATCAAATACCACGATGAAAAGCTGCAGGCTGATGTGCTGGCCTTGCCGCCAGGCATTTTGGCCAGGTACTTTCATTGCACTGATCGCATGCTTGAGTTTGGCCCAGATTTAGGAATGCCCCACACACGGGCAATGAGCATGGGACTCTTCGAGTTGCGTTTGAAATCCCGTGAGGGTATTGGGCGGGTGTTTTATTGCACCTTGGTCGATCGCCAGATCGTCATGCTCCATCAGTTCGTGAAGAAAACCGATAAGACACCGCCCAAAGAATTGGCACTTGCGCGCAAGCGAATGAAGGAATGGAAAAATGCTGACGCATAAGCAACTTCGCACCAAGGCACTGGCTAATGCTGAGGTAGCGACGGAATACGAAAAACTGGCCGACGAGTTTTCGCTTTTGGACGAGTTCTTAAAGGCGCGGACTGCGCAAGGTCTCACCCAGGCGCAGGTGGCAGAAAAAATCGGCACCACGCAATCTGCCGTTGCGCGCATGGAATCGGGCAGCGGCAAGCATTCACCATCACTGGCAACACTGACCAAATATGCGGATGCACTGGGATGCAAGCTGGAAGTTCGCTTGGTACGCAGGCCTCGGCCCACTAACAATTTGGCGGTTCGCCCAAGTCCGACAACGCCCAAACGCACTGCGGCTTAACTTCCGACTTTGGCCGAAATCGCGCAGCGCCACGGCGGCAGCATGCAAGCACACAACCGTGCGCCGCATGGGTCGGTGGTACGGATGGTGTTGGCGTTGGGGTAAGGGGTGGGGCTTACGCCATTATTCGGCACCTTTGGCTGCGTAGACCAAGTTGGCCGCTCTGGACGAAAAATATCCGCTGTAGCACCCATATGCCAGGCTGAACGCAGCAATGAAGGCGTCGGTGCCAGCCATTTCCGCATGGAGCGCGCGCATGATGGTAAACGCATACTTGGTGACAAATATCGCCACGATCACACAGAGTGGAATCCAGCTACCGGGGATGAAAAATGACCGGCTTGCGCGGGTGAATGTGACCCGCTCATCCCGAAAATACTTGAACCGGATACCCGTGACGACTAGCAAGCCCGCCGCCCATATCGCCACCGGGGCGGGCTGCATACCGAAGCTTGAGTGAATCCCAAAAAGCGACAAGCCAATCATTCCCAAAGGCAGCAGATAGGCCAGTACCGCATTGACGTTGCGGCTACGCGTTTGTTGAAGTCCGAAGGCGATTAACAGAACAAAGAGGCCAAAGACCCAAGTTGGGGTGTGGGTGATTATTTGGGTTATCAATGGGGTAGTCCGTTCATAGAAGCCTTGAGGTAGTTTTCGGGGCAATGTTGACTATATCTATTGGCGATTAAAGTTAGGCGGCGGCGGCCTCGTCACTGCCGTGAGAAAAGTGCGGCATTCAGCAGCAGGAATACTGCTGGAGGCCTTAGCGGTCATTGCCCGAGCCTAACTGTGAGCCTGCGATAGGCTTATTGGAGCCTAGACCGCTGGCAGCTTTGGGGTGATCCAGTTCCAGTTCGGTCAAGAGTCGTGAATGGTCTTCGGCATCGTGCCCATAGTGGAACTACTCATGTCGATCTTGGGTACCGGAAAGCTCACAATTAGAGCGGGCACGGCGGGTAGCTTAGAAAGCTTGAAAAGGGTCTTGATGACTTATCTGGAACACATCAAGATCATCGTACAAGTGGCACGGAAAAGAAGGTCTTAAACTTGTCCGGGTGGATCCCTTGCATTTTTCTGCGGAAGGCCTGCTTTGCAGTCTCGATGTCCTTGGGAACTTCCGTGAACCCGAGCATCCTGGCACAAGCCATGGCCTGCACAGTTCTCGGGTCAACCTTCGGAGCCTCTTTAAAAGATAAGTTATCTGGGCTAGGCTGCGGCGTTTCTTCCTGATCCTCAGGCATTTCAAAGATCCTCCGCCAGCCATTTTTAGCGGCGATCTTGTTTGCGAACCGGAACAGCATCTCTTTGCGGTAATCAGGATGTACTTTTCGCAGGTGCGACATGGGATACCAGACACCATTAAGGCTTCCGTTGAACAGAAAGCCCACCTTCTCGGCTTCACTAGGCACTACTGGCGTGCGAGATGACGCACGAACATACAGAAAAGTGGGGAGCCACTGGGGAAGAACCGTATTTATCAGCAGCATCATGGATCCAACGAATGCCGCGATGAAAAAAGCGATTGATAGCAGAGCCCAAAGCCAGCCAACATCGAGCGATTTGAAAATGGACTCAAGCGGACCCAGAACAGATCCGACTACCGATACTGCTGCGGAAGCGATACCCAACGAACCGACCATAAGCGTGATCGAGTACATAAGATCAAAGCCGTGTGTAAAACGGATCCTCATCCATTCCCCCTGTTGTTAGCGTTGACCCTAGCGCTACGGCACCCAAAGTGGTAGGTCGCTCCCAAGTTGCAAATGACCGCTATAGGGTAGCCCGCAAATTTCTATGACTACATAGGCTGCATCACCGCCGCCCGAGGCACCGCCGCAACCAACCGCTTTGGGGCGATACATCTCTGTAAAAAGCTGACAACAAGCATTGAATGCCCCATAAGCATTTTTTCGTCTCATTTCGACGCTCCCATCGCATAAGCAACATCAGGAAAGAGCAGACAAGCCCATCCTGTCCGTCGAATCTGGCGGCCCCGCTGACGTTGCGCCCGTGGTGGCGCGGTAGTTCGGTGGCTTTGCGTCGCCGGTTTTCACCGGGTTTGCCCTTCAATTTTCTTGTCCGCCGATCTTGATAAAAACCGGCGAAGTAATCTTAGCAAAAAGAAAAGCGTTAAAAAGAAAATGTGCGAGCGCACTAGCCCAAAACCGCTGGCTGCCGAGGGCAATGGGGTGGATGGTGCAGCGAAATTAAGGAGGAGCCCGCAGGGCGGGGGACATTCGCGGAACCGTCCACCCCGTTGCCCTCGGCGCGAATCAGCCCGCGCGCAGCACCCGGCTACAACCCAGGCCCGCTAACGCTTAAAGGCGCACGCCGCTGGTCGTATGAAACCAGTTGTTGTGCCGGCTGCTAACCGTCAGGCCAATGGTCTGCCCCACTTGCAGCTTGGTGTTGGCCGGCGCGCGCACCGTGATGGCGCCCACCTCGGTTTTGACCACCACATAGGTGTCGGCGCCGGTGGGTTCGACCAGGCTCACTTGGCCGCGCCAAGGGGCGTCGTCGCTCAGGTGAATGTGCTCGGGGCGTTGGCCCAGGGTCACGTCGCCTTGCACCGGGCCGGGCAGCTCTAGCGTGCCACCGGCAAACACAAAGCGCGATGCCTCGCCCGTGCCCTGCAACTGGCCGGGGATGAAGTTCATGGTGGGCGAGCCGATAAAGCTGGCCACATAGGTGTTGGCGGGTGTGCGGTAAATCTCGTCGGGCGTGCCGATTTGCTGCAAGATGCCGTCTTTCATCACCGCAATGCGGCTGCCCAGCGTCATGGCCTCAATCTGGTCGTGCGTTACGTACACGCTGGTAATGCCGCTTACCTGGTGCAGGCGTTTGATTTCGGCGCGCATTTCCACGCGCAGTTTGGCGTCCAGGTTGGACAGCGGCTCGTCAAACAAAAACAGCTGCGGGTCGCGCGCCAAGGCGCGGCCCATGGCCACGCGCTGGCGTTGGCCGCCCGAGAGCTGCGCCGGGCGGCGGTCCAGCAGGTGCGAGATTTGCAGCATGGCGGCAACTTCGGCAATGCGTTTTTGGCGCTGCTCTTTGGGCACCTTGCGCATTTCGAGCGCAAAGCCAATGTTGTCGGCCACGCTCATGGTGGGGTACAGCGCGTAGCTTTGGAACACCATGGCAATGTCGCGCTGCGCGGGGGCCACGCCCACCACGTTTTTGCCGGCAATGCGCAGTTCGCCTTCGGTCGGGTCTTCCAGGCCGGCAATGATGTTGAGCAGCGTGGATTTGCCGCAGCCCGAGGGGCCGACAAGAATCAAAAATTCGCCGGGGGCGACGTCAATGTCGATGCGTTTGAGCACTTCAACGGCGCTGGCGCCTTTGCCGAATGCTTTGCGAATGCCCGAAATGGTGAGGGAGGCTGCCATATCTCTATCCTTTGACTGCGCCGGCCGTGAGGCCTTTGACAAAATACTGACCCGCCAGCACGTACACGAGCATGGTGGGCAAACCCGCGATCACGGCGGCTGCCATGTCCACGTTGTAGCTTTTCACGCTGCTAGAGGTGTTGGCCATATTGTTCAGGCCCACGGTGATGGGCTTGCTGTCGGCGCCGCTAAAGGCCACGCCAAACAAAAAATCGTTCCAGATGTTGGTGAACTGCCAGATCAGCGTCACCATCAAAATCGGCGTGGACATGGGCAACACAATGCGCCAGAAAATGCGCCAAAAACCCGCACCGTCCATGCGCGCGGCATTGACCAGCTCGCGTGGAATGGCGGCGTAGTAGTTGCGGAAAAACAGCGTGGTGCCCGCCAAGCCCGCAATGCAGTGCACCAGCACCAGGCCCGAGAGTGAGCTCGACAAGCCCAGAAAACCCAGCACCTGGCTCATGGGCAGCAGCACCACCTGAAAAGGCATGAACACGCCAAACAACATGAAGCCAAACAGCAGCTCGCTGCCCTTGAACTTCCACAAACTCAGCACATAGCCGTTGATGGCGCCCCAGGCGGTAGAGATCAGCACCGCAGGCACGGCCATGACGACCGAGTTGACGAAATAGGGCTTGAGGCCGCGGCAGTCCACGCCAGTGCAGGCGCTGTCCCAGGCCAGGCGCCAACTGTCGAGGTTGAGCGACGTGGGCAGGCTCAGCAGGTTGCCCTCGCGGATTTGCGCTGCGTCTTTGAACGAGGTAGCCAGCATCACATACAGCGGCGCCAGAAAAAAGAAGGCGGCGAACAGCAAGACGCCGTAGATCAGCGCGCGAGAAAATTTGGAGGTATTCATGGCTAAAGCTTTAGTGCGCGTGCGGCTTGGTGCGCAGCTCGCTGTACAAATAGGGCACCACAATGGCCGCCACGGTGGCCAACATCATGGTGGCGCTGGCCGCGCCCAGGCCAATCTGGCCGCGGGTAAAGCTCATCACGTACATAAATGTGGCCGGCACGTCAGACGCATAACCCGGGCCCCCGGCGGTGAGCGCCATGACCAGATCAAAGCTTTTGATCGACAGGTGCGACAGCACCAGCACCGTCGAAAACACCACCGGTCGCAAAATCGGCAGGATGATGCGCCAGTAAATCCGCGGCAGGCTGGCGCCATCAATCTGCGCCGCCTTGATGATGCTGTCGTCAATGCCGCGCAGGCCCGCCAGCGAAAGCGCCATGGCAAAGCCGGCCGATTGCCAGATGCCAGCAATCACCACGCAGTAAATGGCGGTGTCGCTTTGCACCAGCCAGTCAAAGTGAAAGCTCGCCCAACCCAGGTCGTGCATCAGCTTTTCCAGCCCGAGGCTGGGGTTCAAAATCCATTTCCATGCGGTACCCGTCACAATAAACGAGAGCGCCATGGGGTAGAGGTAAATGGTGCGCAGCAGGCCTTCAAAGCGGATTTTCTGGTCCAGAAAAATCGCCAAACCCATGCCCAAAAGCATCGAGCCGCCCACGTACAAGACGCTAAAAACGCCCAGGTTGCGCAGCGCCAGCCACCAGCGGTCCATGTCCCACAGGCGGGCGTATTGCTCCAGCCCGACAAATTCGTCGTAGTTGGGCAGCATGCGCGAGGCCGTGACCGACAAAATGCCGTTCCAGACCATAAAGCCGTAGATAAAGGCAAAGCCCAGCACAAAGCCCGGCGCAATGACCAGTTTGGGCAAGGTGTTTTCAAAAGATTTCATGCGGGCCTTGGAGTTCGGCAGAGCCCAGTCGCCACACGGCGGCTTCGGCGTTTGCACAAGACAAACCCGTCCGCTTCAAGAGAATCGGACGGGTTGGTAAAGCAGCCGCTCAGCAAGGCCGAGCGGCTTCCGTGGGCGGCTTACTTGGTAGCAGCTGCCTTGGCGATGTTGGCCACGCCGTCGGCGACCGAGATCTTGTCGTCGTTCCAGAACTGGCTCACAGCGTCCTTGATCGCGCCTTCAGCAGCCGGCGCAATCGCCATGCCGTGGGCAACCGATGGCACCAGGCCGCCAGACTTGGCGGTGGACACGAAGTCTTTGGCCGACAGCTTGGCGCAGTCGTCAAACTTGGCCATGTCCATGTTCAAACGCACAGGGATAGAGCCCTTGTTCAGGTTGAACACTTCTTGGAACTCAGGTCCCATGATGGAAGCAGCCAAGTCGGCCTGGGCCTTTTGGGCACCGGCGTCTTTCAGCTTGAACATGGCAAACGAGTCCACGTTGAAGGTGTAGGCGTTGGCCGTGCCAGGAGCGGCGGCGCAGATGTAGTCTTTGCCTGGCACCTTGCCAGCAGCCGAGAACTCGCCCTTGGCCCAGTCACCCATGAACTGGAAAGCGGCTTTCTCTTGGATCACCATGGCAGTGGCCAGGTTCCAGTCGCGGCCCGGAGAGGCTGCGTCGGTGTAGCCCTTGATCTTGCGGAAGGTCTCAAGCGACTTCTTCATGGTGTCGCTGGTCAGCGCTTTTTGGTCGAGCTTGACCAGTGCGTCGCTGTAAAACTTGGCACCGCCCACGCCCAAGACCACCGATTCAAAGGTGGTGAAGTCTTGCCAGTTTTGGCCACCGTGCGCCACGGGGATCAGGCCGGCTTTTTTGACCTTTTCAGCAGCAGCAAAGAACTCGTCCCAGGTCTTGGGCGTGCCAGTCACGCCGGCTTTTTTCAGGACAGCGGCGTTAGCCCACATCCAGTTAACGCGGTGCACATTGACGGGGGCAGCCACGTAGTTGCCCTTGTATTTCATGACGTTGGCTACGACGCCGGGCAGCAGGGTGTCCCACTTTTCGGCCTTGGCCGTTGCGTCCAGGTTAGCGAGCACGCCTTCAGCAGCCCATTCTTGAATGGCTGGGCCCTTGATTTGGGCAGCGGCTGGGGGGTTGCCCGAAACCACGCGGCTTTTGAGCACGGTGGCTGCGTTGTCACCGCCGCCACCAGCCACTGCGAAGTCTTTCCAGGTGTGGCCCTTGGCTTGCATGATTTTCTTGAGTTCGGCGACCGACTTGGCCTCGCCGCCCGAAGTCCAGTAGTGCAGCACTTCGACTTCACCCGCCATTGCCGCCGCGCCTGCGACCACCAAAGCCACTGCGGTGGCCAATTGAGAAAGCTTCAACATCATGTTTTCCGATCGGTTGGACCCCGCGCCCCAAGGTGCGCAAGGAGGTTTGCTCCGCACCGGCACCACGCCAGTACGGATTAATTAATTTTTAATTAATTATCCACCATCGGCTACTGGGACTTTCCCTAGGTCGCTGGGCAGGTGTGCTTTTAGCCCATGACCAGGGCCAGCGCCGCATAGTCGCCCACCGCATTGCCCAGGCCGGCGGGCACGATGTCCACGCCGTCCGTTAGCGCGGTGAGCTTGCCCTGCACGTGGGCTGCCACCTTGGGCAGCAGAAAATCGCGGTGGTGCCAAAACACGCTGCCGCCCATGCTCACACGCTGCAGATCGAGCGTGACCACCATGTTGTAAATCGCCCGGCCCATGACGCGGCACAGCTCGTCCACCAGCGCCAGCGCGTCAACCTGCCCCGCGCGGGCCGCAGCCAGCAGCGCTGCTGCATCCGCGTAGCCCTGGGACGCAAAGCGCCGCGCAATCGCGTTGCCCGCAATCAGGCCTTCCACATCGCCCACGTTGCCGCAGCCGCACAAGGCGTCTGTGTTGTCGCTAACAAAACTGTGGCCAGCGTGGCCCGCATTGCCGTTTTTGCCCCGCAAAATATGGCCGTCGACGCACACGCCCATGCCAATGCCGGTGCTCCAGGTCACATAGGCGCAGTGGTCCATGCCTTGCAGCGCGCCCCAGCGGCGCTCAGCCTCCAAGGCGCCCACGCCGTCGTTTTCTACCCGCACATTGGCAAACGCGGCGCGCAGCGGCGCCTCCAAATACGCGGTAGGCCAGTCGTTGGGCAGGCCGCGCGCCTTGCCCGCAATGCCGCCACAGATATTGGGTGCAGCCAGCTCAATCAGGCCATCGGCCATCACAAACGGCCCGCAAGACACCACGCCCACGGCAGACAAGTCGGCCACGGCCACTCCGGCACTGGCGCAGCTTTGCGCCACCATGCGGATGATTTGGGCGGCCAGCGCGCCCCGGTCACCGACGGTGGCGGTGGGCTCAGCCAACTTGCCGCGCACGCCCTGCGCATCCGCCACGCTCACGGCCACCTTGGTGCCGCCAATATCCACGCACGCTACTGGCGCCATGGCGGGAGGGAAAGACAGGTTTGCGGCGGTTAGAGACATAAGCGTTATTCAAAAAAGTGCTGTTTATTCTTGGCGCGCAATGGCTGCACTATGGGCAAACCTGCACTGCAGGCGGCGATGCTAACCGTTGCAATTAGCGCGGGTTCCACAAACTGTGCCATTGCACCCGGATGGCGGTGTTCTGCCCACTCTCTCCCCCAACCCCTCTCTCGCCCAGCGGGCGAGAGAGGGGGGCCAACAGCCACATTTGATTTTGTCGCTTCGGCTAGCCTTCTACTGCCGTCGCGCCTGCGAACCATGCGGGCGGCAACGGCGGCCCGTGGTGCCCTAGCCGAAGCAAAAAAACAAAATGTGGCCGTTCGCTCCCCCTTTCCACCCCGCCGGGGTGGAAAGGGGGTTGGGGGGATAGGGGGGGATGGAAGTTAAAGCTAGAGCCGATGCATCCGATCCCCCCGCCCAAACCCCAGCGGCTGCCAAGGCGCGCCCACCCCCAGCGCAATCACCTTAAACAACTCCCCCATCTCGTGCTCCAAAATCAGCCGCTGCGCCGACGCGCGCACCGGCAAGGCGGCCGCCTGCATCAGGGCCACCAAACCGCAGTTGATCAAAAAATGCGCCTGGCTGGTGTAACCCAGCACCTCCATGCCCGCGTCCTGGGCGGCCAGCGCCAGCGCGGTGAAGTTGACGTGGGCAGTGATGTCTTTTTGGCCCACGCGCACCAGCGGGTCGGCGTCGCTGCGGTGCGCCTGGTGGCACATCACCGTGCCCATGTGGCGCTGGGGGTGGTAGTACTCGGCCTCGGGAAAGCCGTAGTCCAGCAAAAACACCGCGCCGCGCTCCAGGCGCTGGGCCAGGGTACGGACAAAGGCCTCGCTTTGCGGGTGGATTTCGGTCAGGTAGTCGTGGTCACCCTCAATCTCTATCGGCGGGCGTAGCGTCGTAGGGCGGTCGGCCCAGACGAAGGCATTGATCGCGGGCGCAGCGCCCTGGGCGGCGGCGTCGGTGCCCGCCGCCAGCGCCACGCCACGTTCGTGCCAAACACTGCCCACACGCGAGAGCAGTTGCACCGGCATGGCGTCGATCAGCTCGTTGCCAAGCACCACGCCGCGCATCTGGGCGGGCAACTCACTTACCCATTGCACCTGCGCACCAAAGGGCGCCAGCCGGCTTTGCTGGCGCGCGCGCAGCGAGCCCGATAAATCCACAATCGTGTAGCGCGCCAGCGGCACCTGCATTTCCCGCAGGGCTGACAAGACCTGCTCGGCCAGCGCTCCGGTACCTGCGCCAAATTCCCACACCTCGTCAGTGCCAGTGGCCTGCAGCGCCTGCGCCACCTGGCGCGCCAAGGCGTAGCCAAACAAGGGGCTGATCTCGGGCGCCGTCACAAAGTCGCTGCCCGGCGCGCCGCCGGGGGCTGCTGGCATAGCGCCAAACTTGGGCAGATCGGCGGCGTAATAACCCAGGCCCGGCGTGTACAGCACCAGCGCCATAAAGGCGTCAAAGCCCATCCAGCCGCCCTGGTCGCGCACCTCCTGCGCCATGTGCTGCGCCAGCGCGTCAGACACGGTGGGCGCCGCGGGGTGGCCCGCAGCTTGGGCTTGGTGGGGCTCAGGAATAGGGAGGCTCGTTAAACTCAGAGGCTTCATTGTGGTTCTCGCCAGTGCACAGCGCCTGGTTTTTTCGGATTGTCCCCTGTTATGTCGTCCCCGCCCCTGCCCCCCGCCCGCCCGAACAGCCCCAGTGTGCTGGTCACCGGTGGCGCCAAGCGCCTGGGCCGCGAGATTGCCCTGGCGCTGGCCGCCAGCGGCTGGCGCGTGGCGGTGCATTACCGTGACTCGGTAGAAGACGCCGCCCGCACCGTGGCCGAGTGTTCGGCCCTGACGCCAGGCGCTGCGAGCTTTCGCGCCAACCTGGGCAACGAAGTGGCGGTGCGCCATTTGCTGCCTAGCGTGGTCGAGCAGTTTGGCAACCTGGACGCTGTGGTCAACAGCGCGTCTACCTTCGAGCACGACAACGCCGCCAACTTTGGCTTTGCCGCCATGGAAAAGCACCTGCGCGCCAACACCGGCGCGGCGATTTTGCTAGCCCAGGCCCTGCACACGCACATTGATGCGCGCAACCGCGCCCTGCCCGAAGAAGCGCTGGGTGCGCCCTGCAGCGGCGTGGTGGTCAATATGCTGGACCAAAAGCTCTGGAACCAGAACCCCGATTTCTTCAGCTACACCCTGTCCAAAGCCGCGCTTGAGGCCGCCACCACCATGCTGGCGCTGGCCCTGAGCCCGCTGGTGCGGGTGGTGGGTGTGGCGCCGGGCCTGACCATTACCAGCCACATGCTCAGCGACGACAAATTTGCCGCGCTGCACAAGCTCTCGCCCCTGGGGCGCTCGTCCACCCCGGGCGACGTGGCGGCTACCGTGCGCTTTGCCATGGAAAACCAGTCGATTACCGGCACCACCTTGCTGGTGGACGGCGGCCAGCACCTGATGCGCTTTGAGCGCGATTTCTCTCTGATGTAAGGCGTATTTCATGCAGCAACGCACCACCGGCACCCAAACTCTGAACCTGACAGGCCTGCGCTTTGAGGCCAACTTGGGCATTTTGGAGTCCGAACTTACGGCGCCGCAGCCGATTCAGGTGGACGCCGAGTTAAACCTGGGCGCACAGCCTTTGCGGCCGAGCGACGATGACATAAATCATGTGCTCGATTACAGAAAAGTGCGCCAGATCATCATTAATGAATGTACTGCTGTACATGTCAACCTGCTCGAGAGCATGATTGGCATCTTGGCCGATCGATTAATGCAGCTACCGGGTGTTTTGGGTGTGCGGGTGAAGATCGCGAAGCTGGAAATTTTTGATGATTGCGAAGTCGCTATCCGGGTTGAGACCGGACAGTGGTAACCCCCTAAACGAGACCCCCATGAACGCCTTTTGGACTGAAGCCGACCTGGCCCCGCCGCCTCTTAAAGTACCGCCCGCCGCACAAGGCGACACGCGCGAGGCCGCGCAACGCGCCGCCCACGAGACCCACAAACTGGAAAAACGCCTGTGCCGCCAGGTGGGCCAGGCGATCATGGACTACCACATGATCGAAGAAGGCGACCGAGTGATGGTCTGCGTGTCTGGCGGCAAAGACAGCTACGCCATGCTCGATTTGTTGCTGAAGATGCAACAGCGCGCGCCGGTTAACTTTGAGCTGATCGCGGTCAACCTCGACCAAAAGCAGCCCGGTTTTCCGGACCACATCTTGCCGGCCTATTTGAAGCAGTTGGGCGTGCCCTTCCATATTGAGACGCAAGACACCTACAGCATCGTCAAGAAGGTAATTCCTGAAGGCAAAACCATGTGCAGCCTGTGCAGCCGCCTGCGCCGGGGCATTTTGTACCGGGTGGCCGACGAGCTCAAGGTGACCAAAATCGCGCTGGGCCACCACCGCGACGACATTTTGCAAACCTTCTTTTTGAACATGTTCTTTGGCGGCAAACTCAAGGGCATGCCACCCAAGCTCGTCAGCGACGACGGCGGCCACATCGTGATCCGCCCGCTGGCCAATGTGGTCGAAAAAGACCTGGTGCGCTGGGCCGAACACCGCGCGTTTCCCATCATTCCGTGCACGCTGTGCGGCAGCCAAGAAAACCTGCAGCGCAAGCAAATTGGCAACATGCTGCGCGACTGGGAAAAGCAATACCCCGGCCGCATCGAGAGCATGTTCACCGCCCTGCACAACGTGGTGCCCTCGCACCTGATGGACACCAAGCTGCACGACTTTGAGGCCGTGCGCACCACCGGCGTGGAAGAACCCGACGGCGACATGGCCTTTGACATCGAATCGTTTTCCATGCCCATGGTGGCCGGTCTGCCACTGCGGGTCTTGTAAGTCAGCACCATGCACGCCGCCCCTGCCCCTCGCAGATCAGCGGCAGTGGCACGCGCCTGGCTGCTGAGCCTGACGGCCGGGCTGGCGCTGGGCCTGGGCGGCTGTGCCAGCTCAAGGGTGATTGACAGCGAGGTGCGCAGCTTTAGCGGCAGCGTGGCGCCCGCCACCCCTGCCACCTACGGCTTTGACCGCCTGCCCTCCCAGAGCGGTGACGCCCGAGCCCAAGCCGCCCAGGAACGCCTAGAGGCCCTGGCCAGCGCCGCACTCGCCGATGTGGGCCTGACGCAAAGCGACAGTAGCCCTCAATATCTGGCACAAGTCAGCGCCACGGTGGAGCAGATTGCGCGCACGCCGGTGCGTCCGCCGTTTGCTCCCTTTGGCATGGGCGGCTTCTGGGGCTTTCACCAGCCGTCGGTCGGCTTTGGCATGAACTGGGCGATGGAGCCGCCTTGGTACCGCTATGTCGTGCAAATCGTGCTGCGCGACTCCATCTCCAAACAAGTGGTGTTTGAGAGCGCGGCCCAGCACATCGGCCCGTGGGCGGATACGGCCAATATTCTGCCCGCCGTGCTGCGCGCAGCGTTACGCGACTATCCCAACCCTGCGCCCCAGGGTGCGACGGTGCGGGTTGAAGTCGGGCCGCAAGGGCTCACCGACCGCCCATGAGCCTGCCCCTTGTGGCGCCGGTGCGCATTACCGCCGTGCGCCACGGCGAAACCGCTTGGAACGTGGACACGCGCATCCAAGGCCAGATTGACATTGGCCTGAACGCGCGCGGCCAGTGGCAGGCGCAGCAACTCGGCGCCGCCCTGGCCGAGCATGGCCTGAACCACATCTACACCAGCGACCTGGCGCGCGCCCACCACACCGCCCTGGCCATTGCCACACATGCGGGCATTGCGCCGCAGGCCGTGGCCTTGCACTCGGGCCTGCGCGAGCGGGCCTTTGGCGTGTTCGAAGGCCGCACCCACGCCGAGATCGAGGCGCAGTGGCCGCAAGACGCGCTGCGCTGGCGCCAGCGCGTGCCCGATTGGGCGCCGCAGGGTGGTGAATCGCCTTTGCAACTGCGCCATCGCGTAGAGCAAACCGTGGCGCACATTGCCGCGCGCCACCCCGGCGAACACATTGCATTGGTCGCCCACGGCGGCGTGCTGGACATGCTGTACCGCCTGGCCACCGGCCAAGAAGTGAACGCGGTGCGCACTTGGGAACTGGGCAACTGCGCCATCAACCGCCTGCTTTGGACGCCCGAAGGGCTGACGCTGGTGGGCTGGGCCGACACCGCCCACCTGGAAACCGCCGCGCGCGACGAAACCACGGCCTAGGCCGACGGCGGACTGCGCGCGGGCCCGCGCACCGCCCCTATGCCACCAAAACAGCAGGGACACAAGCGCGTTTATCAATGCACTTATATTCGGGATTTGTTGAAATTGCTTTAACCAAAGGAAATGTCATGCAACTCGGAATGATTGGCTTGGGACGGATGGGCGGAAACATTGTGCGACGCCTCTTGCGCGGCGGTCATAGCTGCGTTGTGTTTGACACCAACGCTGCGAGCGTGGCGCAACTCGCCCAAGACGGCGCCACCGGCAGCCAGGACATGGCGCACCTGGTGGCGCAAATGCCCGCGCCGCGCGCCGTATGGGTGATGCTGCCGGCCGGCCCCATTACTGAAGCCACAGTCAACCAACTCGGTGAACTGCTGCAACCGGGCGACACCATCATTGACGGCGGCAACTCCAATTACCAGGACGACGTGCGCCGCGCGCAGGCCATGGCGACCAAGGGCATCCGCTACATCGATGTCGGCACCAGCGGCGGCGTCTGGGGCCTCGAGCGCGGCTACTGCATGATGATTGGCGGCGACAAAGTAGCGTTTGACCACCTGGAACCCCTCTTCAAAACCCTGGCACCCGGCATCGGCACTATTGAGAAAACCCCTGGCCGCGAGCACCGCCAATCCACCGCCGAACACGGCTACCTGTACACCGGCCCGGCAGGCTCGGGCCACTTTGTGAAGATGGTACACAACGGCATCGAATACGGCCTGATGCAGGCCTATGGCGAAGGCCTGGACATTCTCAAGGGCGTGAGCCAGGAAGCCATTCCCGCCGAGCGCCGCTATGACCTGGACCTGGCCGACATCACCGAACTCTGGCGCCGGGGCAGCGTGGTGTCGTCGTGGTTGCTGGACTTGTCGGCCATTTCGCTCGCCGAAGACCCGGAGCTCAAGTCCTATTCCGGCTACGTGGAAGACTCGGGCGAAGGCCGCTGGACCATCCAGGCCGCCATCGAAGAAGCGGTGCCCGCCGATGTGCTGACCGCCGCGCTGTACACCCGCTTTCGCTCGCGCAAGGAACATACTTTTGCCGAAAAAGTGCTATCGGCCATGCGTAAGCAGTTTGGCGGCCACCAGGAACCGGGCAAGAAATAAGCCCTAAAAAGCCCTTTCTCGCCCGCCCGGATAGACCTCCGGGCGCGGCACATCGCTCCCCCATTTTTTCTGAAACCCAGGACCCAACATGGCCCAAGACATAGAACATTCCGTCACTCCCCACGGCGAACAAGCACCTTCAAGCACCATGGTTATTTTCGGCGCCGGTGGCGACCTGACCAAGCGCCTTTTGATGCCCGCGCTCTACAACCTGGCGCGCACCGGCTTGCTGCCCGCGCAGTTTGCACTGGTGGGCGTGGACCGGGTGGAGATGGGTGACGCCCAGTTCCGCAGCCATGTGGAAGCGGCCATCCGCGCCTTTGCCGCCGACAAGCATTACAGCCAGGCGATTGACGAGGCCAACCTGCAACGCCTGCTCAATGCAATCGTCTACATGCCGCTGGACTTTGCCGCGCCTGCGTCCTATGTCGCCCTGGGCGAGCGCCTGACGCAGCTCAAAACCAGCCACGGCGTGAGCGACAACGTGATGTTTTACCTGGCCGTGGGCTCGCGCTTTTTTGGCGGCATCGTCGACCAGCTCGGCGCCGCCGGTCTGGTGACCGAGACCAACAAACAGTGGCGCCGGGTGGTGGTGGAAAAGCCTTTTGGCCACGACCTGGAATCGGCCCAGGCGCTCAACACGCAGTTGCGCCACAGCCTGTCCGAGTCGCAGATTTACCGCATGGACCATTTTTTGGGCAAGGAGACGGTGCAAAACATCATGCTCATGCGCTTTGCCAACGGCATTTTTGAGCCGCTCTGGAGCCGCGAGCACATTGACCACGTGCAAATCACCGTGGCCGAGACCGTGGGCGTGGAAGCGCGCGCCGCGTTTTACGAGACCACAGGCGCCATGCGCGACATGGTGCCCAACCATGTGTTCCAGTTGCTGGCTCTGACCGCCATGGAGTCGCCCGCCTCGTTTGACGCCGACGCGGTACGCAACGAAAAGACCAAGGTGCTGGACTGCGTGCACACCGTCAACGCCGCCACCGACAGCGTGCGCGGGCAGTACACGGACGGCGCGCGCGACGGCCAGGCGCTTAAGGGCTATACCAGCGAGGCTGGCGTGGCCCCGGGCAGCGAAACGGAGACTTACCTGGCACTCAAACTGGGCATTGACAACTGGCGCTGGGCCGGCGTGCCTTTTTACCTGCGCACCGGCAAGGCCATGAACAAGCGCCAAAGCGAGATCGTGATCCAGTTCAAGCGCCCACCGCTCTCCTTGTTTCGCAATACCGCCACCGAAGGCCTCACGCCCAATGCGCTGGTCATCAAGCTGCAGCCCGACGAGGGCGCGATGTTGTCCTTTGGCGCCAAAATTCCCGGTCCCAAGATCGAGATCGGCCAGGTGCACATGGACTTTCACTACAAAGACTACTTTCAGAACGCGCCCAGCACCGGGTATGAAACCCTGATTTACGACTGCATGATTGGCGACGCCACCCTGTTCCAGCGCTCGGACAGCGTGATGGCGGGCTGGCGCATCGTGCAACCGGTGCAGCAATATTGGGCCGCTGGGGGCGCGCCGCTGGCGCATTACGCCGCCGGTTCGGCCGGACCGCAAGAAGCGCAAGACCTGCTGCAGGCCAGTGGCCGGGAGTGGCGCGAACTCTAAAAACCCCAAACACCAAGGCCGCCATGTCCAAAATCATCGTCTTCGCCTTCCCGGTCTTTTTGCTGCTGATCGCGCTGGAGCTGTGGTGGGACCGGCGGCAGGTGCGCCTGGCAGCGGCCAGTGGCGCGACAGCCAAAAGCAGCTACGGCCTGAGCGACACCCTGGCCAGCCTAAGCATGGGCATGCTCAGCCAGGTGATTGGGGTGTTTGGCAAATTCATCGGTATTGCCATCTACGCCGCGCTGTTTGGCAGCGTGGCACTGTGGCCGCAGGCCGAGCTGTGGAAACACTGGTACGGCTGGTTCCTGGCGCTGGTGCTGTATGACTTTTGCTACTACTGGCTGCACCGCGCCGGCCACGAGGTGGCGCTCTTGTGGGCTGCGCACGCGGCGCACCACCAAAGCCAGCACTACAACCTGTCCACTGCGCTGCGCCAAACGTCTACCGGCGCGCTCCTGGGCTGGCTGTTTTACCTGCCCATGGCGGTGCTGGGCGTGCCGCCGCTGCTGTTTGGCATCGTGGCGCTGGTGGATTTGCTGTACCAGTTTTGGGTGCACACCGAGCACGTCGGGCGCCTGGGCTGGTTTGACCGGGTGTTTTGCTCACCCAGCAACCACCGGGTGCACCACGCCATCAACGACGGCTATGTGGACCGCAACTACGGCGGCATCTGGGTGATTTGGGACCGCATGTTTGGCACGTTTGAGCCCGAAGTGCAGCCCTGCGTCTACGGCACGCGCACGCCGCTCAATAGCTGGGACCCAGTGCGGGCTAACTTGGCGGTCTATGCTGAGCTGTGGCGGCGTGCCGGGGCCGCACCCCGCTGGGGCGACAAGCTGCGCGTCTGGCTCAAGCCGCCGGGCTGGTTGCCTGAAAGTGCCAATGGCCCAGGCGAAGCCCAAGCCTTTGACCTGACCGCCGTGCGCACCTACGCGCCGCCGCTTCAAGGCGCCCAGATGGTCTACGCCGCTGCGCAAAATCTGCTGCTCACCGCGCTAGGCGCCTGGTATTTGTGGAACGTGGATGCGCAAGCCCTGCCGCTGGCCGCACTGGGCGCTGCCGCCATGACCCTGGGCCTGTGGGCGCTAGGGCGCTATTTGCAGCAGCAACTGGCCTGGTGGACCGCGCTGGGCCTGCAAGCACTGGCCACCGCTGCGGTGCTGGCGATCAGCCCGCTGGGCGTTTAAGCCCAGGGCCGCCGGTTCAGACGCCAGGCGCTTCGCCCGCGTTGCTCGGCGGTGTCACGCCCAAATGCCGATAGGCCGCCAGCGTGGCAATGCGCCCGCGCGGCGTACGCTGCAAATAGCCCTGCTGGATCAGATAGGGCTCGATCACGTCCTCGATGGTTTCACGCTCCTCGCCAATGCTCGCGGCAATATTGTCCAGCCCGACCGGCCCGCCATCAAAGCGGTGGATGACGGCCTCCAAGAGCTTGCGGTCCATCAAATCAAAGCCCTGCGGATCCACGTCCAGCATGGCCAGCGCGCGGTTGGCAATGTCCAGCGTAATGGTGCCCACGCCCTTGACCTCGGCGTAGTCGCGCACCCGGCGCAGCAGGCGGTTGGCAATGCGCGGCGTACCGCGCGAACGTCGCGCTATCTCAAAGCCGCCTTCGGGGTCGGTCGGCACCTTCAGCAGCCCGGCGCTGCGGGTCACGATACGCAGCAGTTCCTCCGACGTATAAAACTCCAGCCGCGCCACGATGCCAAAACGGTCGCGCAGCGGGTTGGTCAGCATGCCGGCGCGCGTGGTGGCGCCCACCAGGGTAAAAGGCTGCAAATCGAGCTTGATGGAGCGCGCCGCCGGGCCTTCGCCAATCATGATGTCGATCTTGTAGTCTTCCAGCGCGGGGTACAAAATCTCTTCAACTACCGGTGAGAGGCGGTGGATTTCGTCAATAAACAGGACGTCGTTTTTTTCCAGGTTGGTCAGCAGCGCCGCCAGGTCTTTGGGTTTCTCCAACACCGGACCGCTGGTTTGTCTTAAATTAACACCCAATTCGTGGGCAATGATGTGCGATAGCGTGGTTTTACCCAGACCGGGCGGGCCAAAGAGCAGCACGTGGTCGAGCGCCTCGTCGCGCTTTTTGGCCGCGCCAATAAAGATCTCCAACTGCTCGCGCACCTTGGCCTGGCCCACGTAGTCGTCGAGCAACTTGGGGCGCAGGGCGCGCTCAATGGCTTCTTCGGCGCCCGAGGCGGGCACGGCAGACACCATGCGCGCAGCCGAGGCGCTGGCGGGGTAAGGGGCGAAATCGTCGGTTTGAATGCTCACTGAAAATACCCAAAAATGGTCGCTGGCGTCGCCACCGGGGCGCACAGAAGAAATTGAAACAGACTGCCATGGTAGCGGGCGCGGCTCCGGTGGCAGCGATAGCGGGCCGTCGGCACGTCGCGCATTGTCGTACGCCAGCGCCCCACTGCGGCCGCAAAACCAATGCAACCGTTAGAATCAGTTGGCATTTGACAGCTACCCGCACCAGGGAGTTTCCGGTGCATTCGTGCCCTGCGTCCATTTTTACCGAAGCCTTTCCTTGCCCCACACCGCGCCTGCCGCCGGCCCCCAGCATGTGGCCATCATCATGGACGGCAACCGCCGCTGGGCCAGTGCGCGCGGCCTGCCCAAGGCGGTAGGCCACGGCGCCGGTTCGCGCCGGGTGCGCGCCATCGTGCAGGCCTGCGGCGAACGCGGTATTTCCCACCTCACGCTCTTTGCCTTCAGCACCGAAAACTGGCGCCGTCCGCTGGACGAGGTCAGCAGCCTGCTGGGGTTGCTGAGCTTGTATTTGCAAAAAGAAATCGGCAACCTCAACGCCCAAGGCGTACGCCTGCGCGTGATTGGCGACACCTCGGGGTTTGACCAGCGCGTGCAGGCACTGATCCGCGACGCCCAGGCCAGCACCGACCACAACCGCAGCATCACCCTGACGCTGGCGCTGAACTACGGTGGGCGCTGGGACATGCTCCAAGCCGTCAAGGCCTGGCAACTCGCGCATCCAGGCCAATCTGCCGAAACCATCAGCGAAGCCGCGCTGGAGCCCTATCTGCAAATGGCCGACGCGCCCGCGCCCGACCTGATGATCCGCACCGGCGGCGAGTCGCGCATGAGCAACTTCATGCTCTGGCAAATGGCATACACCGAGCTGTATTTCACCGATCTCCTCTGGCCCGAATTCACGCCCGAGGCGCTAGACCAGGCGATTGCCTGGTTTGCCAAGCGCGACCGGCGCTTTGGCGGCGAAAGCACGATTGCCACGGCGCCGATTCAGTCCAAAGCGTCATAAAGCGCGGGTACGATAGTGCGCGACGGCCCTGGCCCAAAGGGCGCCACCAACCCGAACGCCGTACCGACCCTCTGCCGCTAGCCACCCAAAACCAGCCGCTACACTGCCACCCCCTCACCCCGGAAAATCCCCATGGAAGCCCACGAAGCATCAGAACTGATCGAAGAAACAGAAGGCAGCGACGGCAAAAACCGCACGGCGCTGACCATTTCCATTCTGGCCATGGTGTTGGCTATCGCCAGCCTGGGCGGATCGAACGCGGGCAAGGACATCACGCAGGAAAACATCCTGGCGGCCAATAGCTACAGCTTCTACCAGGCCAAGTCCGTCCGCCAAACCCTGCTGAAAGTCGCCGCCACCGACCTCGAACTGCAGCTCTTGCGCGAGCCCGCCATGCCCGCAGCCGCCAAAGAGGCGGTGCAAAAGAAGGTGGATGAGTACAAAAAGACTATCGAGCGCTACGAGTCCGAGCCCGAGACCAAAGAGGGCAAAAAAGAGCTGCTGATGACGGCCAAGGAGCATGAAGCGGTGCGTGACCACGCCATGCGCCAAGACCCCTGGTTTGACTATGCCGAAGGCGCGTTGCAAATCGCCATCGTGCTGCTGTCGGTGTCCATCGTGGCGGGCCTGCCGCTGCTGTTTTGGGGCGGCACGGCCCTCGGCGCCCTGGGTGCACTGTCGGCCCTGAACGGATTTTTCCTGTTTTATTAGGCTTATTGGACCTCAGGCCTTGCGCAGCGGGGCCCCGCTGGCGGTGGCGGTGACCACCGCCTCAAAGAAGACATTGCCGTCAATATCGTTGTTGACGCTGTTGTTGCGCTGGCTGTAGACCACTTCGGCCTGCGCGGCCCCTGCGGCCATGGCGCGCGCGTGGGCCTCTGCACCTGCCAAAGCTTGCGCATGCGCAACAGCAGACGCCAAATCCCCAAAATCCACGGGTCCCTGCGCGGTAAACACCTTGAACACGCCGCGCGCGGGCTGGGTGAGCGTCAGGTGCACGCGCTGCGACACCTGCCCGAGCACCGCACCTACGGCATTGGCCACTTCGGCAAACGGCGGCAACTGCAACTCCACCCCTAAGGCGCACGCCACTGCCGGGTAATAGCTTGCCGCGGGTGCGCCCACGCCCACCAGCGGCATGGACGGCGAAAACTGCAACTGGAACACTGCACTACCGCCCACATGTGGCGCATCTGGCGTCTCTGCAGCCGCCTTGCCGCCGCCCAGCGCCATGGCTGTGAGCAAGGCGGCCACCTTGCCGGCCGAAGACTCGTTCATCTGCCCGGCGTCGTTCAGGCCGGCTTCGATCAGTTTTTGGCAAATCGTGTCCACCACCTTGGCCACCACGTCTTGGGCCGGGCCCAGGGCGTCGCCCTGCTTCCAGGTGCCCAGGCCGTACATATGGCGCATCTGGCGTGCCCAGATGCGGGCGGCAAACGTGGCACCAGCGGCGCTCCAGTGGCTGGACAAGCCCAGCACATGGGCGGCGTCGCTGGGCGTAAAACCGCTGTAAATCGCCAGTCCCTTGCGCTCCAGGCGGGCAATGGCGCGGGCCAGGGCGCGGTTTTCCATGTTGGCGCGCTCCAGGTCCACCGGGCCTTGGGCCAGGGTTTCCCAGGCGAAGAGCTCGTCGTCGTTCAGGCGCGATAGCAGCGCGGCGTCCGCGTGCAGGCGCTGGGCAAAACGCATCTGGCTGGCGTGGGGCGTCTCGTTTTGCTGGCGCTCCAGCGCGGCCAATATTTGCGGGTGCTGGTGGGCCAGCAGGCTCAAGGGCACCACGCGGCGCGGGCCAATGGTCAGGCCTTCGCCGCCGTGCAGGCGCACTTCGCTGTCGCCGCCCAGGCCCACGGCATAGACCTTCACCGCCTCGACCATGGGGCGCCAGTTGCCGACCATGGCGCCGTCAAAGCTGAGTTCGGGCAGGCCGTTGCGCACCACGGCAATGTCGGTGGTGGTGCCGCCCATGTCGGCCACCACCGCGTTTTGCAGGCCGCTCAGGGCGCAAGCGCCCAGCACACTGGCCGCCGGGCCCGAGAGCACGGTGTTGACAGGGCGGCGCAAGGCGCTGGCCACGTTGATGAGCGAGCCGTCGCCCTGCACCACCATCAGCGGCGCGTCAATAGCGCGTGCGGCCAGGGTCCGTTGCACTGATTCAATGAGCGCCTTGACGTGAAAAATCATGCGGGCGTTCAGCGCCGCAGTGAGCGCACGCCGGGGCGCGCCCAGGCTGGACGCCAGCTCGTGGCCGCAGGTCACCGGCACATCGCACATCTCTTGCACCCACTGGCGCAGTTGCACTTCGTGCGCCGGGTTGCGCACGCCAAAGGTGGCGGAAATGGCAAACGCGGACACCCGGCCCATGTGCTGGGTGATGGCGGCGCGTGAGGCCGCCTCGTCCAGCGCCTGGGTGGCAATGCCCCCGGCGTCGTGGCCGCCAGGCAGGCAGACAATGCCCTCGCTGCCCAGCAAATCGACCAGGCCGCTGCTTTTGACCTGCAGCGCGTCGTAACCCGCCAGCAGCACACACACCGGCGAGCCCTTGCCCTCAACCACCGAGTTGGTGGTCAGCGTGGTGGACAGTGAAACCAGAGAAACCTGGCCCAACCAGGCTTGGGGCAGCTGATCCAGCGCCCCGGCAATGCCCTGCGCCAGGTCAAAGCGCGTGGTCAGGCTTTTGGCCGAGGCCAGCACCTGGCGCTGCGCGTTGAGCAGCACCACGTCCGTGAACGTGCCGCCGGTGTCGATACCGAGGGAATAGGCCATGGGCTGCCTTAATTAGAGGGGAACGAAGATTGCGGGCGGGAGCAAGGCGGGGCGAGGCCCGCGCCCCGCTTAGGCCGCGCCGGCTTCGCAGAGCCAGCGGTACAGGTAGTCGGCAAAGCTGCGACGCACCGTCAGCTCATAGTGCGTGCCAGCGGACAGGCACAAGAGCGTGGCTCCCGCCTTGGCCACATGGCTTTGCGCCACGGCACCCGCGCCAAAAGCGCGCGGATGAAAGTCCAGCGGGCAGCCGCGTGCCAGCAGATCAGCCGCGCCCGCGCCCTGCACCACCAGCGTCGTAAAGCCGTGGCCCACAGGTACCAAAGACACATGCTGGCCTGCCAGCGCGGCGCGCAAACTGGACTCCATGGCCTCAGCCGCGCTGGGGTGCTGGTATTGCGCGCTGCTGGGTGGGAACTTGAATACCCACTCATCGGGACCCAACCACAGCAGTTGCCCGCTCGCGCCCACGCTGGCGGTGTTGGCTGTGAGCGGCAGCGACAAACCAGTGGCACTTTGCACGGCCGCTACAAAACCGGCGTCCGCCGCGTTGCCACGGATATTGAGCATGTCGGTAAACGCCTGTTCACCCAGGGTGACGCTGGCGCCATCGACCGACAGCACGCGCTGGCCCAGGCCGGTAAGCGCGGCCAAGGGGCTTTCCAAAACAACATTAGACATGGTGACGCTTTCCTTCGGGGTCGTAAAAGACCGGGCTGCAAATGGTGGCGGCGACGATGCGCCCGTCCACCAGCGGGATGTAAACCTTCTCGCCCATGCGCGACAAACCGCCGCGCACGACCGCCATGGCAATCGGGCGGCCTACGGTGGGGCTGAAGTAGCTTGAAGTCACATGCCCGACCATGGGCACTGGCAATGCGGGCAAGGTGGCGTTGCGGGTGATTTGCGAACCTTCGGGCAGCACGGTGGCGGCGTCGTCGGTCAGCAAGCCCACGAGCTGCTTGCGGTCGCTGCCTGCGGTGTCACTGCGACTCAGCGAGCGGCGGCCCAAGAAGTCCTTGGTCTTGGACACCATGCCACCCATGCCCAGGTCGTACGGCGTGATCGAACCGTCGGTTTCTTGGCCGACGATGATGTAGCCCTTCTCCGCCCGCAACACGTGCATGGACTCGGTGCCATAGGGCGTGATGTCAAATTCAGCGCCTGCGGCCATCAACTCGCGCCACACGTGGGCGCCGGTGTGCGAGGGCACGTTCACCTCAAACGACAACTCGCC
The DNA here is from genome assembly GCA_947372865.1 of Comamonadaceae bacterium. Lineage (GTDB taxonomy): Bacteria > Pseudomonadota > Gammaproteobacteria > Burkholderiales > Burkholderiaceae_C > Allorhodoferax. The sequence continues at coordinate 2,282 of CANBVJ010000024.1, read as the reverse complement.
CGAGAAGCTGATGCGCATGATGCGCGCCTTGACTCCAGCCACCGTGCCTTCGCGGTAGCTCATGAAGGGAAAGGCCTCGGGCGACAGATCCACGTCGCTGCACAGCTTTTGCACCACGGCGCGGCTCTTGGGGCCCACCACGGCAAAGGTGGACCACTGCTCGGTGACCGTGGTCATAAACACCTTCATGTCAGGCCACTCGGTTTGCACCCAACGTTCCATCCAGCCCAGCACGCGCGCTGCGCCGCCGGTGGTGGTCGTCATCAAAAAGCGTTCTTCGCCCAGGCGCACGGTCACGCCGTCGTCAAACACCATGCCGTTTTCATCGAGCATCAGGCCGTAGCGGGCTTTGCCAATCTCCAGCTTGAGCCAGGGGTTGGTGTACATCCAGTTGAGCAGCTTGGCCGCGTCCGGGCCCTGGATGTCGATCTTGCCCAGGGTGGACGCGTCCATGATGCCCACGCCATTGCGCACGGCCATCACTTCACGGTTCACCGCTTGGTGCATGTCTTCGCCCCCCTTGGGGAAGAACCAGGGGCGCTTCCACTGGCCCACGTCCTCGAACGGGGCGCCTGCGGCCACGTGCTGGCGGTGCGGGCTGGTGTGGCGCGCGGGGTCAAACAGGTCGCCACGCTCCAGCCCGGCAAACACGCCAAAACTGATGGGCACGTAGTTGGGGCGGAAGGTGGTGGTACCCACTTTGTCGATGGGCTTGTTCAGCGCGCGGGCGGCCAGCGCCATGCCGTTGATATTGCCCAGCTTGCCCTGGTCGGTGCCAAAGCCCATGGCGGTGTAGCGCTTGATGTGCTCGATCGACTCAAAGCCTTCGCGCACCGCCAGCTCAATGTCGCTGGCGCCCACGTCGTTTTGGTAGTCGATAAAGGCCTTGGCGCGGCGCGATACGGGCTCGCCGGTTTCGGCAATCCAGAAGGCGGCGATGGGCTCTTGCGTGGGTTCAGTTACGGCGAAGCTTTGTGCAGTGGCGGCGAAACCTGCGGCGCTCGCAGCACGTGCGCCCGCTTGGCTGGCTTCTGACAAAGACTGCGCCAAACCGGTGGTGGCGGTGCACGCACCGACGCTGGCCTGGTTGGCCATAGGCGCGCCGGGTTGGAACGAGCACGCAACGTCGTTCCACACCGCTTTGCCGCCCGAGTGCGAATACAAATGAATGGCCGGGTTCCAGCCGCCAGCCATGCCCAGGGCGTCGCAGGCCAGCACGTGGCGGTTGCCACTGGCACGGTCGCCCACCATCTGGCAAACGGTGATGGACGTCACGGCCACGCTGCCGGTGGCGTGCAGGGGCACATGGCCGCGCAAGACGGTAACGCCTGCGGCTTTGGCCTGTTGCACCAGTTCGCCCACATTCTTGCCGTCAGGCCGCGTGTCAACGACCGTGACCGCAGCACCTGCGGCCTTGAGGGCCAGCGCGTCGGCATAGGCTGTGTCGTTGTTGGTCAGCAGCACCAGGTTTTTTCCCACCAGCACGCCGTAGAGCTGCAGGTAGTCGGCCATGGCCGAGGACAGCATCACGCCCGGCAGGTCGTTGTTACCAAACACCATGGGGCGCTCATGCGCACCGGTGGCCAGCACCACCTGGCCCGCGCGCACGCGCCACAGGCGTTCGCGAAAACCGCTGCGCTGCGCCAGGGGCAGGTGATCATTCAAGGACTCGCGGATGGTGACAAAGTTGTGGTCGTGGTAACCAAACACCACGCCGCGCTTGATGATGCGCACTTCAGCGCAAGCAGCCAGTTCGGCCTCAGCCGCTTGCACCCAGGCCGACGCCGACATGCCGTCAATGCGGCCTGTGAGGCGGTGGGCCGAGCCGCCCAGGGTGGGGCCAAGCTCGGCCAAAATCACCCGCGCGCCGCTGCGTGCTGCCGCCAGTGCAGCCGCCAGTCCGGCCACGCCGCCACCGGCCACCAGCACGTCGCAATGCACGTTTTGGTGCACATAGCTGGCCTCGTCTTCTAATTCAGGCGCCGAACCCAGGCCACCGGCCTTGCGGATAAAACGCTCGTAAAACATCCAGGCCTTGGCTGGCCACATAAAGGTCTTGTAATAAAAACCAGCCGGAAACAGCGGCGTGCCCCAGCGGTTGGGACTCAGCAGGCGGCTCAGCACATTGGGCCAGCCGTTGACGCTCTCAGCCTGCAGGCGGTCATACAACTCCACCTCGGGCATCTTGGCGTTGGGAATGGTCTGGCTGCCCGATTCGAGCTGCACCAGCGCTGACGGCTCTTCGATGCCTGAGGTCACCAGGCCGCGGGGTCGGTGGTATT
>CANBVJ010000023.1 GCA_947372865.1 Comamonadaceae bacterium | reverse complement strand
ATTTTGGAAGTCTCGGGCGGCGTCAATATGGCCACGGTGCGCGAGATTGCCGCCACTGGCGTGGACCGTATTTCTATCGGCGCGCTGACCAAAGACGTGCGCGCCACCGATTTTTCTATGCGTTTTGAGGACTTGTGATGGCCAACGCTAACCAAGACAGCGCCGTCATTGACGTCGAATACGAACAACCCGCCTGCAGCACCCGCCACGCCTGGGCGCGGGTGCCCATTGAACCCAGCCAGAGCGAACGCGCGCTGCTGAAAGAAAAAATCGCCCGGCTGCTCAAGGAAAAGAACGCCGTCATGGTGTCGCACTACTACGTGCACCCCGATTTGCAAGACTTGGCCGAGGCCACTGGCGGCCTGGTGAGCGATTCGCTGGAAATGGCCCGCTTTGGGCGTGACCACGCGGCCCAGACCCTGGTGGTCTCGGGCGTGCGCTTTATGGGTGAAACGGCCAAGATTTTGAGCCCCGAAAAGCGCGTGCTCATGCCCGACCTGGACGCCACCTGTTCGCTCGATTTGGGTTGCCCCATTGACGAATTCAGCGCCTTTTGCGACGCCCACCCGGACCGCACCGTGGTGGTCTACGCCAACACCAGCGCCGCCGTCAAGGCGCGCGCTGACTGGGTGGTTACCTCAAGCTGCGCGCTGGACATCGTGCGCGCGCTCAAAGACGCCGGGCAAAAGATATTGTGGGCGCCCGACAAGCACCTGGGCGGCTACATCCAGCGCGAAACCGGCGCGGACATGGTGTTTTGGCAAGGCGCCTGCATCGTGCACGACGAGTTCAAGGCCTTTGAGCTGCAAGCGCTGGTGGCCGAGCACCCGGGCGCCAAAGTGCTGGTGCATCCCGAGTCACCGGCGGACGTGGTGGCGCTGGCCGACGCCGTAGGCTCGACTTCGGCCATTCTGAAGGCCGCGCAAACGCTGGACGCCAGCACTTTTATCGTGGCCACCGACAGCGGCATGCTGCACAAGCTGCGCACCCTAAACCCCGGCAAAACCTTCATCGAAGCGCCCACGGCGGGCAACAGCGCCACCTGCAAAAGCTGCGCGCACTGCCCCTGGATGGCCATGAATGGCCTGGCCGGTGTGGCCCGTGTGCTGGAGACCGGCACCAACGAAGTGTTCGTTGACCCGACCCTGGGATTGCGCGCGCGACTGCCGATTGACCGCATGCTGGCCTTTACCGCCGCGCTCAAGGGTGGCCAGTCCACGGCGGGCCTGGTGCCCCACATCGGCGCGGCGTGATTCCTGCCGGTGGCGCCTATTCGGCGCTGATCGACTTTTCCGACCCGCAAGACCCAGGCGCGCCGCGCCTGCGCCTGGCTTTTGGCGCGGCGCGCCTGCATTTGCAGGCCGACACGCTGAGCGAGGTGCGCGGCGTGCTCGACGCCGTGCAAGCGCATTCGCTGGCCGGGCGCTGGTGCGTGGGCTACGTGGGCTATGAAGCTGCGCCTGCTTTTGATGCTGCCTTAACCGTGCATTCGCCAAGTGCCACATCAGGACCGCTGGCCTGGTTTGCCGTCTACGACCAGGCCTTGCCGTGGCCCGCCGATGCGCGCTCGTCGCCTGCCGACGAGCTGCGCGTAGATTGGAACCCGCTGCTGGCGCGGGCCGACTTTGACGCCGCCATGGCCACGCTCTTGCAAGCCATTGGCCAGGGCGAGCTGTACCAGGTCAACTTCACCACGCAAATGCAGGGCGCGCTGACCTTGGAGAACGGCGCTTCGCAAGGGAGTAGCGCGCTGGCCTTGTTTGCCGCGCTGCAACGCGCCCAGCCCGGCGGCTATGCGGCCTATATCGACACGGGCGCGCACGGGCAGCTGCTGTCGGTGTCGCCTGAGTTGTTTTTTGACTGGCGAAACCGCGACTTGTTGGCCCGGCCCATGAAGGGCACGGCCCGGCGCGGCCACAACCCGGAAGAAGACGCCGCCCTGGCCCAAACCCTGCGCAGCTCGCCCAAAGAGCGGGCCGAAAACGTGATGGTGGTGGACCTGCTGCGTAACGACATGTCGCGCGTGGCCGAAGCCTTTAGCGTGAAGGTGCCGCGCCTGTTTCACACGGAAGCGCTGGCCACCGTGTGGCAAATGACCTCGGACGTGCAGGCCCGCACCCGCGCGGCCACCAGCCTGGCCGACGTGTTTGGCGCGCTGTTTCCGTGTGGATCGGTCACGGGTGCGCCCAAGGTGCGCGCCATGCAAATGATCCGCCAGCTCGAGCCCGGTCCGCGTGGCGTGTACTGCGGTGCTTTGGGGCTGGTGCAGCCCGGTGGCGCGGCCACCTTCAACGTGCCCATTCGCACCGTTACTTTGCAGGGCCTTGATGCGCGCTGCGGCATTGGCAGCGGCATTACCGCAGACGCGCGCCCGGAGGGTGAATGGCAGGAATGGGGCTACAAGCAGGCCTTTGTGCAGCGCGCCAGCCAGGCTTTTAGCTTGCTGGAAACCATGGCTTTGCACAGCGGCGTGTTTCGCCACCTGGACGCGCATCTGGCGCGCCTGCAGGCCGCCGCCCAGCATTTCGCCACAACCTGGGACGCGCCACGGGTGCGCGCCTGCTTGCAGGCTTTGGCCGATGCAAATCCGACGGGTCTGTGGCGGGTGCGCCTCCTGCTGGACGCGCGCGGTACGCCCCAGGCGCAGGCCTATGCGCTGCCGCCCAGCCCGAAGCGGGTGCGATTGCAGTTGGCCGACCGGCCGCTGCTTGAGGCGCAAAGCGAGTTTGTGCGCTTCAAGACCACCCGGCGCGCGCATTACGACGCGTTTACGCCTATCGATGACGCCGTGTTTGACACCATTTTGTGGAACCCGCAGGGCGAAATCACCGAATGCACGCGCGGCAACATCGCGCTGGAGCTGGACGGCCGCTGGGTGACGCCTGCGCTGGCGTGCGGTTTGCTGGGCGGCGTAGGCCGCGCCCAGGCGCTGGAAAGTGGCCGGGTGGTAGAAGCCGTGGTGCGCCGCGAAGACCTAGCGCGCGCCACGCAAATCGCCTTTGTCAACAGCCTGCGCGGCTGGTTGGCGGCGGATTTGCATCCACCATTCCCCCAAGAGTAAGGCGCAGCACGCGGTCGGCGCGCTCGGTGGCCGCCACCGAGTGGGTTACCAGCACCAGCGCCGCGCCGTGCAGCCGGGTTTGGGCCACCAGCGCGTCCATCACCACGGCCGCGGTGCTGGGGTCGAGGTTGCCGGTGGGCTCATCGGCCAGTATCAGGCGCGGGCGGTGTACCAGCGCGCGCGCAATGGCCACACGCTGCAGTTGCCCGCCGCTGAGCTGCTGGGGCAGGCGCGCGCCCAAGCCGCCCAGGCCTACCGATTCGAGCAGCGCGGTCACGCGCGCCGCGTCGGGCGTGCCCAAAAGCAGCAAAGGCAGGGCCACGTTTTGCGCCACGTCCAGGTGCGGCAGCACATGGAAAGCCTGAAACACAAAGCCAATCTGTGTGCGCCGCAGCGCAGCGCGCTGGTCGTCGCCTAGCGTGCCCAAGTCCACGCCGCCTACGTGCACGCTGCCGCTGTCCCAGGTGTCCAGGCCGGCCATGCAATTGAGCAGGGTCGATTTGCCCACGCCAGACTCGCCCATGATGGCCACAAATTCGCCGGGTGCGACCGTGAGCGACACGTCGTTAAACACGGGGCTGGTGCCATAGCGCTTGGACAAATGCGCGATTTGCAGGCTGGGGGTTTGCGGGTTCATGGGCGCCCCGACACCAGGCTGCGCACCGCGCGCAGCACTTGCTCCAGCGCGTCGCCTTGGTCGCAAGCCACCACTTGGCGCTGGGCCATGGATCGTAACCAGGTGATCTGGCGCTTGGCCAGTTGGCGGGTGGCAAAAATGCCTTTGTCGCGCAGCTCGGCCAGGTGTGAAGTGCCGTCTAACGCCTCCCACACCTGGCGGTAGCCCACGCAGCGCATGGACGGCAGGTTTGGGTGCAGGTCGCCGCGCGCACGCAGGGTTTTCACCTCGTCTATCAATCCCTCGGCCAGCATTTGGTCAAAGCGCTGGGCGATGCGCGCGTGCAGCCAGGCGCGGTCTTGTGGCTCCAGCGAAATCAGCGCGGCTTGGGGCTTGGCGGCCACCCCGGCGGCGTTGTTTTGGCGCGCATGAAAGTGCGACAACGGCAGGCCGCTGATGCGAAAAACCTCAAGCGCGCGCTGGATGCGCTGGCTGTCCGCCGGGGCCAGGCGCGCGGCGGTGGTGGGGTCCACCTGCGCGAGTTCGGCGTGCAGCGCGGGCCAGCCCTTTTCTTGCGCCTCGCCCTCGATCTGGGCGCGCACCTGTGCGTTGGCGGCGGGCATGGGGTCCATACCGTCGGCCAGGGCTTTGAAATACAGCATGGTGCCGCCCACCAGCAAGGGCAGCTTGCCGCGTGCGCTGATGTCCAAGATCAAGGCTTGCGCATCGGCCACAAATTCGGCCGCGCTATAGGCGTGCAGCGGGTCGCGGATGTTGATCAGGTGGTGCGGCACGGCGGCCAGTTCGGTTGCATTGGGTTTGGCCGTGCCAATGTCCATGCCCCGGTAGACCAGCGCCGAGTCCACGCTGATGATCTCGCACTCGTGTTCTTGTGCAATGGCCAGGGCGGCTGCGGTTTTGCCCGCCGCCGTGGGGCCGGCCAGGCCTATGTAAAAGGGGAATTCCTGTGCCATGGTCACGGTGTGGCCGCGTGCGGCGCGTCGGCCAGATGGGCGCGCGCCACCTGGCGCAGCAAAAGCAGCAGCCCGCCGCCCGCCACCGTAAGCCCCAGCACCAACGCCAGCCAAAAGCCAGCGGCCTGCTGCGGCTGGGTTGGGAACCAGGACAGGGCGCGCAGCCAATCTGGCGCCACCTCGGGCGCAATGCCCAGCACATACCCCAGCGGCAGCGACACCACCCAAAACGCCAGCACCTGCACCCACATGGGCGCGCGCGTGATTTTGTAGCCCCGAATGGCGCCTGCAGTCACCACTTGGGCCGCGTCCGAAAGCTGAAACACCGCCGCCAGCAGCAGCAATTGCGCCGCCAGTGCGGCCACGGCTGCGTCATCGGTGTACAGGCTGGCGATTGGTCCGCGCAGCAAGGCGATGCCGCTGGCCGACAGCAGCGCAAAACCCAGACCGAGACCCACTCCCACCCAGGCCCGAAAGCGTGCGGCACGCGGATCGCTCGCGCCCAGGGCGTGGCCCACGCGGGTAAGCACCGCCACGCCCAGGCTCAGCGGCACCATAAAGATGAGTGAGGTGAAATTCAGCGCAATCTGGTGTGCCGCCACCTGGTTGCTGCCAAAGCGCGCCACCAGCAAGGCAATCAGGGCAAAGGCGCTGGTTTCGGCAAAATAAGTCACCCCAATAGGCAGTCCGATTTTGAGCAGGCTGCGCAGCTTCGGCCAGTGCGGCCATTCCCACTGCGCCAGCGGCCAGGTGCTGGCAAAGGCCGGGCTGCGGCGCATCCACCACAGCAAGCCGCCCAGGTTGGCCCACACGCACAGCAAAGTGGACCAGGCGCAGCCCAAGCCGCCTTGCGGCGCAAAGCCCCAGTGGCCAAACACCAGCAACCAGTTGATAAAAATATTGAGCAACAACACGCCCAGCGCCACCACCATCATGGGTTTGGTTTGGCCCAGGCTGGCGCTGTAGCCGTACAGCACGCGGTAGGCGGCAAAGGCCGGCATGGCAAAACTGGTAATTTGGGCAAAGCCCACGGCTACTTGGCGGGTGACAGGTTCGAGTGCCATATGGTCAAAAATCAGCACGCTGGCTTGCAAAATACCGGCCGCCATCAGCCCCAGAAAAAGGCCTTTCCAAAGCGCCTGGCGCACGACGTGGGGAATCTGGTCTAACTCTTTGGCGCCCGCGTGGTGCGCCACCAGTGGGTTGACCGACATCATGATGCCCATCAGCGTGATGATGACCATGTTCCAGACCGACACGCCTAGCGATACGCCGGCCAGGTCTTGAGCCGATGCATGTCCTGCCATGGCCACGTCTGCTACCGACATGCCGATATTGGCCAGCTGCCCCACCATGATCGGCCAGGCCAACAGCCAAAGTGCCCTAATTTCACTGCGCAAAGCTGTGGTGTGCTGCGGCGGCTTTGGGGTGGCGGACACGGTGGGCATGGAGGCGGGATTCTACGGCTGGTGTAAGGCGGCGCACCACGCCCAATGGCATTCATGCAGAGCGACTGCATAGGTTCTGAATCGAACGGCAGGCAGCGCCTAATGGCGGAATCGGGACGCTTTGACGGCGCACGCGTCACGTTCCCCTGTTTTCTGATAGCTAAAAATCCGCACCTAAAAATATACTAATTTAATATATTTTTTTAGCATTTTGTTTAAGGATGATTTGTACGAAATATCCTTTTATAAAAAGGATATCTTCAATAGAATCATTTTGAGACTCTAAGGGAAAGCTGCAAAGAGACTGCGTTGTAGCGTAGTGGCCTTACTTTATCGCCATTTGGCTTTATTCGTCGCAGTCGAGCAAGTGTGTTACTTTAATGAAAAGATGAAGTTAAGTTGTTTTGATAATTGAATTATCTCGTCATTTGAGATGGAATAAGTTTTATTAAAAATGGTTTTACAGGAAGGATATTTTGCATAAATTGGCGGAAATGAAAAAATAAGAATCAAATGTTTCTAAAATGAAATAAACGGAAAACATCCGTGCATTTCAGATCTTCAATCTGCCAAAAAATAACCTGCAGCCTAATACCTGCTTGAATAAATAAATGATTCTGGATACGCGCTCAATAAATACAAGATTACTGAAATTTCGGGTGTTGATCCATCGGCACCTTGGGATTAACTCCTCATTGATACCGTTTGACATCCTATTACTGGTCATGGTGAATGATGGCGTGCAGAACGTGACGATAAAGTCGCTACTGGCCGGTTTGTCGCACTCGCAGACCGGGGTGCGATACCATCTCAAGCGCTTGATTGCCGAAGACTGGTTGGTACTGCACAAGGGCGAAATTGATAAGCGCAACACCTTTGTCACTTTAACCGCCTGCGCGCGTCGCGCCTTGGAGCGCGCTGAGCAACATGCCGCGCTTGAACATACCGAGCCTATTAATGACTGACGATGCCACCTATCCAGTTTTGGCACAGGCGCCCGACCTGGGCAATGGAGAGGGTTGCCACAGCCAGGATCCTACGCTTGTGTCCTGACTTTTCGTGATCCGGTTGCGCCTTCGCCGCCCGCAGTGCCACCTTCGTTTTCTAGCGCTGCAATGATTGGCACCTATTGGCTGCGAACGCCTGGCAAATATACCGCCCACTGGTCCTGCAAGAATATCCAAAATTGCAGGGGTAATTAGCGTCGACGGGCTAGCCAGTGGCCCCAACGTCGCAGCAATTGCCAAAAATACTGCAAGGGCGTGCCATTCGCTTTTTCAACGCCCACGCAAAAACAATTTGTCCAGATCGGCCACCGACACGGTGCGCCAGGTGGGGCGGCCGTGGTTGCACTGGTCGCTGCGCTCGGTTTGTTCCATTTGGCGCAGGAGCGCGTTCATCTCATCGATGTTGAGCCGCCGGTTGGCACGCACCGCGCCGTGGCAAGCCATGGTGGCCAGCAGCTCGTTGTGGGCGCGCTGCACCACGGTGCTGGCGTCCACTTGTTCGAGTTCGGACAGCACGCTGCGCGCCAACTCGACCGCGTCGCCTTGGGCCAGCGTGGTGGGTACGGCGCGCACCGCCAACGTGCGCGGTGAAAAAGCGCTGATTTCCAGGCCCAGCGTTTGCAGTGTTTCGGCGTGGGCTTCGGCCGTGGCGGCCTCGGCGTCGGTGCAGGCAAAAGTGGCGGGTATCAGCAAGGGCTGGCTGGTCAGGCGGCGCGTGGCTTGCCCGTCCTCAGCGCTCGCCCACTGGTTTTTGAGCCGCTCGTAGACGATGCGTTCATGCGCGGCGTGCATGTCCACCACCACCAGGCCCTGGGCGTTTTCGGCCAAGATATAGATGCCTTGCAACTGCGCCAGCGCGCGGCCCAGCGGCCAGTCGCCTTGGGGCAAAGGCGCGGCGGGGCTGGCAGCAGGGGCACTGTCTACAGCGCCTGCTGCTGGCGCCAAAGGGCGGTCGGGCGACTGCCATAGCGCGGCCACGTCGCTCACACGGTGGCCGGGCAGCGCCTCTTGCACATGAAAGGCCATGGGGCTTTGGCTGGAATACAGGGGGCTGGGCGGCTGTGCCGACGTGGGCTGCAACGCGTTGGTCCAGCGCGCGGCAAAGGCGCTGGCCTCAAGGGCGCTGTCGTCGCTTTGATCGCCTTGGGGGCGGGCCGTGTTGGAGGCCTGCGCCTGCGCACGGGGCGCGGCCAGCGCGTCTTCGGTGGCGTGGCGCACGGCCTGGTGCACTTCGCGGCTGTCGCGAAAGCGCACTTCGATCTTGGTCGGGTGCACGTTCACGTCCACCCGCGTGGGGTCCATGTCCAGGTAGAGCGCATAGACCGGCTGGCGCTGGCCGTGCAGCACGTCTTCAAACGCGCTGCGGGCGGCGTGGGTGAGCACCTTGTCGCGCACAAAGCGGCCGTTCACATAGCAAAACTGCTGGTCGGGCCGGGCGCGGGCCGCGTCGGGAATGCCCACGCGGCCCCAAACCCGCACCTGGCGCCCGGAGGCACCCGAACCGTCGGGCCGCTCGCTGGGGCTGCGCCAGTCCACTGCGATTGAGCGCGCTAAAAAGTCGGCGCCCAGCACGTCGGCCAGCCGCCGGTCTAGGGCGGCGAGTTGCTGCGCGCGCTGGGCGGTGCCGGTTTCGGCGTCTGCTTGCAGCGCAGAAAAGTCCAGATCGGTGCCGCAGGCGCGCCACTGTTCGACCACTTTGCCTTCGTGCCAAATGGCAAAGCCTACGTCCGGGCGGGCCAGGGCGTGGCGGCGCACAGCCTCAACACAATGCGCCAGCTCGGTGGCGTCGGTTTTGAGAAATTTGCGGCGCGCCGGGGTGCTATAAAACAGCTCTTTGACCTCAACCGTGGTGCCCTGGGCGCGCGCCACCGGGCGCAGTTCGCCGGTGCGGCCATCGAGCAAAAAGGCCTCGGTCTGGCCGCTGGCGCGCGACAAGATGGCGCAGTCGGCAATCGAATTGATGGCGGCCAGCGCCTCACCCCGAAAGCCCATGGTGGCCACCGATTCCAAGTCTTGCAAATTGCCAATCTTGCTGGTGGCGTGCCGCTTAAACGCTATCGGCAATTCGCCCGGCAAGATGCCCATGCCGTCGTCCTCCACGGCAATCAGGCGCACGCCGCCGGCCAGCAGCCGCACGGTGACTTGGCGCGCCCCGGCGTCCAGGGCGTTGTCCACCAGTTCGCGCACCACCGAGGCGGGCCGCTCCACCACTTCGCCCGCAGCAATCTGGCTGATCAGCGCGTCGGGCAGTTCACGGATGGGGCGGCGGGGGGGGAGGGTGGGGGCGTTCACAGCGGCATTCTAGGATGCGCCCCGGCCGCAAACCGCGCCCGCGCTGCGCCGTAGCGCCAGGGCGCAAAATGGGCCCCATGAAAGCACCCCCCAGACTCCAGGCCCTAATTTACGAAGGCCTGATCGACACCGTGGTGCGCCAGCTCATGAGCGGCAAAGAGGCCATGGTGTTCGTGGTGCGCTGCGGTGAAGAAACCCGCTGCGCCAAGATTTACAAAGAAGCCACCAACCGCAGCTTTCGCCAGGCGGTGGACTACACCGAAAACCGCAAGGTCAAAAACTCGCGCCAGGGCCGTGCCATGGCCAAGGGCAGCAAGTTTGGCCGCCAAGCGCAAGAGGCCGCCTGGCAAAGCGCCGAAGTGGACGCGCTGTACCGCTTGGCCGCCGCCGGCGTGCGCGTGCCCCAGCCCTACAACTTCTTCGAGGGCGTGCTGCTGATGGAGCTGGTGACCGACGCCCACGGCGACGCCGCCCCGCGCCTGAACGACGTGGCCTTTGCGCCCGAGCAGGCGCTGGCCCACCACGCCACCCTGATTGCCGAAGTGGTGCGCATGCTGTGCGCGGGCGTGGTGCACGGCGATTTGTCGGAATTCAACATCTTGCTGGCGCACGTGAACGGGCTGGACACGCCGGTGATCATCGACCTGCCGCAGGCGGTGGACGCGGCGGGCAACAACCACGCCCAGCGCATGCTGCTGCGCGATGTGCAAAATTTGCGCGACTTCTTCGGTCAATTTGCCCCGGCGCTCCTGGCCACCGACTTCGGCCCCGAGATCTGGAGCCTGTACCAAGCTGGCCTGCTGACGAACGACACGCCCTTGACCGGCCAGTTTGCGCATTCCACCGCGGCAGTGGACGTGGGCGGTGTGCTGCGCGAGATTGACGATGCCCGCGCAGAAGACGCGGCGCGGCGCCTGCGCATGGCCGCGCCGGCTTAGCTGGTTTAACGCTTGTAGCCTGCCTCGCGCTGGGCGCGCACCGCAAGGACAAACACGGTGTCGATGGCGGGTACGTAACGGTAAAGCGCCACATAGCCCCGACTGCCGCGTCCGATGACCAGTTCGCGGGTGCCGCCCGGCAAGGGGCGGCCGATCAAGGGGCTGTGCGTCAAGATGTCGATGGCGTCCATGATTTCACCCACTCGCTGCGCTGCGCTGCTGGCGTCGAATTGCGCGAGGTGGTCAAAAAACCGGTCGAAGTCGTCCATGACTTCCGGCGCCAGTTCAATACGACTCATTTTTTGTCGGTGGTCGGGGCAAAGGTGCCCACCTGTGGCCTAGGTGCTGCGCCAGACGCGGCGCGCTGGCGCAAATAGGCCTTGGTCTCGTCCCATCCGACGGTTTGCTGGGTGGCCAGCAGCGTGCCCCAGCGCGCGTCGGCCAGCTCCTGCAAGGCCAGGTCTTGCTCGGACTGGCCCACGGTTTGCGCAATCGCGTCAAGAATGAAACCGTGCGCTGTCTTGCCCGCGCGCGCTGCCGCCTCGGCCATGCGCGCTTTGAGGTCGTCGTCAATGCGAATCGTGGTGGTGGACATGCTTGTCTTCCCAAAAAACTGCATCGTAGCACTTTAGTGCTACACCCGGGCCGCCGTCCTTACAGCAACTGGCGCTTGATCTTCTTGTCCCAAGTGCGCACCAGAATTTGCTTGTCGCCCTCGTAGGCTTCCAGGCGGCCGGTGATGTGCCAGTGGGTGGCGCTGGCGCTCATGGCGGAATAGGTTTCAGTGCGGGTAACCCAGTCGCCGCGCGCGGTTTCCATGGACCAGTGGCATTCTTGGCGGGCCGAGAGCGGGTCGTTGGGCAAGATGCGGTAGCTTTCGCGGCCCCGGCCCCAGGTGGTGAGGCCGTGCTCGGTGCTGGTGCTGCGGCCAAAGTCGTCTTCGATCGTCATGCGCCGCTCGCCGGTGGCCTGGTTGATAGTGACTTCGCGCTTGTTCCAAGGCTTGTCTATGGTTTTGAGTTTGACAGCGGGTGCGCCTTCGGCCGGCGCGAACACCGGGGCTTTTTCGCCCCGCAGTTTGGGCCGGGTGGGAATGTCGATAAAGCTCTTGCCCGTGTGCACTGTTAGTTGCACTGGCTTGGGCGCGGGCCAGATCAGCGGCCAGTAGCTGGTGGACAGCGACACGCGCAGGCGGTGGCCCTTGGGCACGTGGCAGGCCACGTCGTCGAGCTGGATTTGCACCACGTAGCGCTTGCCGGATTCCAGCGCCTGGGGGTGTTCGTGGCTGGCGCTGCCATGCAAATGCGTGAGGTTGGCCACGGCGTAGCTCAGGCGCGAGACGCTGCCGTCGGGCCAGACGCTGTTCAGGCGCACGGCCACATGTGCCACCGGCTGGTCTACGCTGAACTGCAGCGTGAGCACCGGGGCGCCCACCAGGTCAAAGCCGGTCTTGAGGGCGTCTGCGTCAAAGGTGAGCGAGCCCGCGTCGTCCTGGCGCTGGTCGCCAGGAAACTCGGGGCCCATCCAGATGATGCAGTATTCGCCGCTGTCGGCGCCCGTGTGCTGGGGCGAGCTGATGGTTTGCTTGCCTGCGCGCGCCGCCTCTGCCCCTAGGCCCGTGCCGTTGAGGTACAGGTGCTGGACCGTGTTGCGGTCGCTGGGCCAAACCTGGTCGCTCACCCAGCGCCCGGGGATGTGGCTGATGCTCGCGCCCGGGGTCTGCAAGTCCATCACATAGGTGCGAAACGCGGGGTCGTGCTCCACGCCAGTGGGCGCGTCTTTCAGGTAGCGGTCCCACCAGCGCAGCGCTTCTTGCAAAAAGCCGATGCGCGGCTCGGGCACGGCAAAGTGCGGGTATTTGTGCGCCCAGGGGCCAATAATGCCTTTGACCGGCGCCTGGATGCTGCCCACCAGACGCGGCACGGCGTTGGTGTAGGCGTCGTTCCAGCCGCCTACGGCCAGCACGGCGGCTTTGATGGCGCCAATGTCTTCGCACACCGAGCCACGTTTCCAATAGGCGTCACGGTGCGGGTGCTGCAGCCAGTCAATCGCCAGCAGGGGCTCGGCCTCCAGGCGTTCCAGCCACATGGCGCGCCATTTGTCCCCGACCAAAGCCGGATCTGGCGGACGCGATGAGTAGCCAAACATGGTGGCCGACCAGCCCAGGTTTTCACCCAGCAGGCAGCCGCCTTTGAAGTGGATGTCGTCGCTGTAGCGGTCGTCGGTGGAGCACAGCGTAATGACCGCGTCCAGGCCTTTGGGCTGGCGTGCAGCCACTTGAAGGCCGTTAAAGCCGCCCCACGAAATACCCATCATGCCCACGCGCCCGGTGCTCCAGGGCTGGGCCACCAGCCAGGCGATCACGTCGTCGGCGTCTTGGAGTTCTTGCTCGCTGTATTCGTCAAGCATCAGGCCGTCGGAGTCGCCGTTGCCGCGCATGTCCACCCGCACGCAGGCGTAGCCGTGGCCGGCCAGGTAGGGGTGGGTCAGCGCGTCGCGCACCACGGTGCCGTCGCGCTTGCGGTAGGGCAGGTATTCCAGAATCACCGGCACCGGGTTTTTGGCGGCGTCGGTGGGCATCCAGACGCGGGCGGCGAGCTGGGTGCCGTCGGGCAGGGGGATGAAGAGGTTGGGCGTCTCTTTGACTTTGCGGGGGAAGGATTTCACAGTTTTCATGGTGTAGCTCCCAGCGGGCGTTTAACAGGAGGTGGTCAGGCTCGCAGTATGGCCCAAGTGCTTGGGCGAGAATGGGGGCGTTTTCGGGCGATCTGTCTCCATTTTTACTGTTCCTCATGCCTACCTCGCAGCCTGCTCCCGGTTCCCAAACGACCTCTTACCTCATCGGCGTAGACACCGGCGGCACCTACACGGACGCCGCCATCATCGAAGCCCAAGGCCACAAGGTCGTGGCTTCGGCCAAATCTATTACCACCAAAGGCGATCTGGCCATTGGCGTGACCGGCGCCATTACCGACGCGATTGCCAAACTGCCCCAGGGCCTGGCGGCCAAGGACATTGCACTGGTGTCTGTTTCCACCACCTTGGCCACCAACGCCGTGGTCGAAGGCCACGGCAGCGCCGTCGGCGTGGTGCTGATTGGGTTTGACGCCGCCATGGTCGAGCGCACCGGCATTGCCAAGGCGTTTCCGGGCATTCCGATTGCGGTGATTGACGGCGGCCACGACCACAATGGCGACGCCCGCATGGCGCTGGACGTGGACGCCCTGGGCGCCGCGCTGGCCGCCATGGCGCCCAAGGTGGACGCGTTTGCCGTGGCCTCGGCGTTTGCGGTGCGCAATTCGGCACATGAGCTGCAAGCGCGCGAGCTGATCGTGGCTGCCACAGGCAAGCCCGTCACCCTGTCTACCGAGTTGTCGTCGTCGCTGGACGCGCCGCGGCGGGCGCTGACGGCCACGCTCAATGCGCGGCTCATTGCCCGCGTGTCGGGCCTGATTGACGCCGTGGGACGTTCGATGGCGGAGCTAGGCATCGTCTGTCCGCTGATGATCGTCAAGGGCGACGGCAGCCTGGCGCTGGCGCAAAGCGTAGCCACCCGGCCCATCGAGACCGTGCTTTCGGGCCCGGCGGCCAGTTTGGTGGGCGCGCAGTGGCTTTCGGGTCTGCAGAGTTTCATCATGTCCGACATGGGCGGCACCACCACCGATTTGGGCGT
This sequence comes from Comamonadaceae bacterium, assembly GCA_947372865.1. Lineage (GTDB taxonomy): Bacteria > Pseudomonadota > Gammaproteobacteria > Burkholderiales > Burkholderiaceae_C > Allorhodoferax. The sequence continues at coordinate 29,967 of CANBVJ010000023.1, read as the reverse complement.
GCTGATCGACGGCCGGCCGCGCGTGAACGAAGAAGGCGCCGAAGTGGGCGGCTGGCGCACCATGGTGCGCGCCACTGACGTGCGCACCATTGGCCTGGGCGGCGACAGCGAAGTGGCGCTGGGCGTGGCGGGCAAACTCACCATCAACCCCCAGCGCATCGTGCCCTTGGCCTTGTTGGGCGCGCGCTACCCCCAAGTGCTTGCCATGCTGCAGGCCGATCTGTCGGACGTGGACGGCGGCGGCGCCATGCACGGGCGTTTTGTGTTGCTGCCCTTCGGCGCAAAGGCGGGCATGCTGACCGCCGAATTGCCTCCGCGTGAGGCAGAAGTTTTGCGCCTGGTCACTGAGGCGCCGCAGCCCATGCGCCGGCTTGCCACTTCGCTGCACGCCCAGCGCGCCATTGCCGCCTTGCAAAAAAAGGGGCTGGTGCAGGTGGCGGGATTTACCCCGTCCGACGCGGCCCATGTACTTGATTTGCAAGCCAACTGGTCCAAACCCGCCGCCGTGCTGGCGGCGCAACTGGGCTGCCGCCTGCGTGAAATGAAATTACCCACGCCCGAGCGCACTCAAGCCTATGCGCAACTGGTGTGGAGCGAAACCGTGCGCCTGACCGCCAAAGCCATTTTGGACACCGCCTGCGGCTTTACCCTGCCCGACGACAAGCTGGTGCACGCGGTGTGCAGCGGTGCCAGCGCCGTGGGCCTGACGCAGGTGAACCTGCGCCCCAGCGTGCCGGTGGTGGCCGTGGGCGGCCCGGTCAAGGTGTATTACGGGGAAGTGGGCAAACGCCTGGACTGCGAGATGGTGTTCCCCGAGTACTGCGACGTGGCCAACGCCGTGGGCGCGGCCACCGGCGTGGTGGCGCACGCGGTGCGGGTGGAAGTGCACGGCGACGGCAGCGGCGTGTTTCGCCTGCATTCCACCGTGGGCACGCAGCAGTTCACCAACGCTGCGCTGGCCCTGGACGCCGCTACCACCTTGGCCCGCCAAAGCGCCCTGGACGCGGTGCGCGCCATGGGCGCGGCCGATCCGCAGGTGCAAATAGGCGTGACCAAAACCTATTTCCCCAACGCCGTGGACGACCGCGGCCTGATGGAGGCCGTGGTGCTGGCCGAGGGCATGGGGCGTCCCTGAGCCCATTTGCAGTAGCCACATCAGCCTGTGTGCACCAGTACGGGGCGCTATTGGTGTTTGGGGTGGCCTGCCTCTTGCTTGCCCGAACACCAGACGCTGATTCCCGGAAAAACGGCGTCTTTTCCCCTTATGCTGAGTAGCCAGCGTTAACCGCTGCTGTCACTGCACCCGCCACTGCCAACGACCGCATTACGAACATCACCTATGTCCATCCATGTAGCCCTGCACCACGTCACCCACTACACCTATGACCGGCCGGTGCAGCTCGGGCCCCAGGTGGTTCGCTTGCGTCCGGCGCCGCATTGCCGCAGCCGCATCCTGTCGTACAGCCTGCGCATTGAGCCTGAAGAGCACTTCATCAACTGGCAGCAAGACCCGTTTGCCAACTACCAGGCGCGCCTGGTGTTTCCGAAAAAGACCACGCAGTTCAAGGTAACGGTGGATTTGGTCACCGAGATGGCGGTGTTCAACCCTTTTGACTTCTTTGTCGAACCTTCGGCCAAAGAGGTGCCTTTCAAGTACAGCGATGCGCTGCAAGACGAGCTGCAGTCGTATCTGGTCAAGCTGCCGCTGGAGCCGCATTTCCAAAAATACCTGGACGGCCAGGACCGCAAGGTCCAGCGCAGCATCGACTTTCTGGTGCAAACCAACCAGCGCCTGCACCAAGACATCAGCTACCTGATACGCATGGAGCCGGGTGTGCAAACGCCCGAAGAAACACTGGCCTTGGGCAGCGGCTCCTGCCGCGACTCTGCGTGGCTGCTGGTGCAACTTTTTCGCCACATGGGCCTGGCGGCGCGCTTTGTTTCGGGCTATTTGATTCAGCTCACGCCCGACGTCAAATCGCTCGACGGCCCCAGCGGCACCGAGGTCGATTTCACCGACCTGCACGCCTGGTGCGAGGTCTATTTGCCTGGCGCCGGTTGGATCGGGCTGGACCCGACTTCGGGCCTGCTGGCCGGCGAAGGCCATATTCCCTTGGCCTGCACGCCCCAGCCCTCGGCGGCCGCGCCCATTGAAGGTCTGATGGACGAGGCCGAAGTTACCTTCCACCACGAGATGAAGGTCACGCGCGTGCACGAGTCACCCCGCGTGACGCGCCCCTACAGCGACGAACAATGGGCCGCCGTGCTGGCCCTGGGTGAGTCGGTGGACGACAAACTCAAGGCAGGCGACGTGCGCTTGACCATGGGCGGCGAGCCCACCTTTGTGGCCGTGAACGACCGCGACGCTGCAGAATGGAACACCGACGCCCTGGGCCCGACCAAGCGCGGCCTGGCCACCGAGCTGGTGCACAAGCTGCGCCAGGAATACGGGCAGGGCGGCTTTTTGCACTTTGGCCAAGGCAAGTGGTACCCCGGCGAACAACTGCCACGCTGGGCCCTGAGCATTTACTGGCGCGCTGACGGCAAGCCCTGCTGGAGCGACCCCGCCCTGTTTGCCGACGAACGCGAGCCCAGCGCCTATACGGAGGCTGACGCGCGCCGCTTTATCTATACCCTGGCCACGCGTCTGGCTGTGCCCCAAGACCACATCCTGGCCGGCCATGAGGACGCCTGGTATTACCTGTGGCGCGAGCGCCGCCTGCCGGTTAATGTCGATCCCTTTGACGCGCGCCTGGACGACGAGCTGGAGCGCGCACGCCTGCGCCGCGTTTTCTCGCAAGGCCTGGACGCCGAGGTGGGCTACATCTTGCCGCTGCGCCCCTTTGAGGCCGACCCGGCGCTGGGTGCTGCATCGCGCGCCAAGCGCACCGGGCCAGGCCCGCAGTGGCAAAGCGGCCCCTGGTTTGTGCGCGACGAGCGCCTCTACCTCATGCCCGGCGATTCGCCCATGGGCTGGCGCCTGCCGCTGGATTCCTTGCCATGGGTGGCGCCCACCGAGCGGCCCCAGCTCATCGAGCAAGACCCGTTTGCCCCGCGCAGCGCGCTTAAACCCACGCTGGTGGCGCCAGCGCTGCAAATGCGCCACAAGCCGGCAGTTGCCGCCACTGTGGCAAGCATGCCCGAGAAGTTCAAGTCCGACGCCAGTGTGGTGCGAACCGCCGTGTGCGTAGAAGTGCGCGACCCGCGCCGCGCCAACGGCCCCCAGGCCGAAGAAAAAGGCAGCGCAAGCGGCGTGTTGTATGTGTTCATGCCGCCGCTGCCCAAGCTGGACGATTACTTGGACTTGGTGGCCGCCGTCGAGGCCACGGCCCAGGAGCTGGGCGTCAAAATCGTGATGGAAGGCTACCCGCCGCCGCGCGACCCGCGCCTCAAGCTCTTGCAAGTCACCCCCGACCCGGGCGTCATTGAGGTCAACATCCACCCCGCCCACCACTGGGGTGAAGTGGTAGCGCACACCGAGTTTTTGTACCAGGCGGCCTTTGAGACCCGCCTGTCGGCCGAAAAGTTCATGACCGACGGGCGCCACACCGGCACCGGCGGCGGCAACCACGTGGTCATGGGGGGCGCCACGCCTGCCGACAGCCCGTTCTTGCGCCGCCCCACGCTTTTGGCGAGCCTGCTCTTGTACTGGCACAACCACCCCAGCCTGAGCTATCTGTTTAGCGGCATGTTCATTGGCCCGACCAGCCAGGCTCCGCGCGTGGACGAGGCACGCAACGACCAGATCTACGAGCTGGAAATCGCGTTGCGCGAGATCCACCGGCTTAGCGAGCAGGCCGGTGCGCTTAACCAAGCTATGAGCGCCGCCGGGCCGTCCCAAGGCGCGAATGCCCCCACGGGGGGCAGCGACCCACACGCAGTGGGGGAGCGTGGGGGCGACAGCTATATGCAGCCCTGGCTGCTGGACCGCACCTTGCGCAATATCTTGGTGGACGTGACGGGCAACACCCACCGCAGCGAGTTTTGCATTGACAAGATGTATTCGCCCGACTCGTCCACTGGCCGTCTGGGCCTGTTGGAGCTGCGCGCCTTTGAGATGCCGCCGCACGCCCGCATGAGCGTGGTGCAGCAGTTGCTGCTGCGCGCACTGGTGGCGCGCTTTTGGGACAAGCCCTACTTGGCGCCTGTGACGCGCTGGGGCACCGAGCTACACGACCGCTTTTTGCTGCCGCACTGCGTGCAAGAAGACTTTGACGACGTCATTACCGAGCTGCAAGAGGCCGGCTTTGCCTTTGACGCCGCCTGGTTTGCACCGCATTTTGAGTTTCGCTTCCCGCTGGTGGGCCAGATCCAGGCCAAGGGCGTGCAAGTCACGCTGCGCCAGGCGCTGGAGCCCTGGCACGTCATGGGTGAAGAAGGCTCGGCCGGCGGCACGGCGCGCTATGTGGATTCGTCCCTGGAGCGGCTCGAAGTCAAGGTGGCTGGCATCAACAGCAGCCGCTACGCGGTCACGGTCAACGGCAATCCCTTGCCCCTGCAACCCACGGGCGTGGTGGGTGAGTTTGTGGCCAGCGTGCGCTACAAGGCCTGGAACCCGCCTTCGGCCCTGCACCCGTCGATTGCGGTGCACGCGCCGCTGACCTTTGACGTGGTGGATACCTGGATGCAGCGCTCCATGGGCGGTTGCCAGTACTTTGTGTCACATCCTGGTGGTTTGTCGTACGACACCTTGCCGGTCAACGCCTATGAGGCCGAAAGCCGCCGCCTGGCGCGTTTTGCCCGCATGGGCCACACGCCGGGTGCCATGCAAGTGCCGCCACCCAACGCGGCGCTGGTGCCGAGCGCGGAGTTTCCGTTCACGCTGGACTTGCGGCGTTGCAGGCCTTGAGCGGGCGCAAAGCCCCGCCTGGCCAAAGCCCGCAATAATCCCGCCTAGTGGAAAACTACAAAACCTTCTCGCCCCTGTCGGGGTCGCCGCGCGCGGCGTCTGCCGCCCCGGACCTGAGCACCCTGGAGCTGCTGCGCCGAGCGCAGGCGGCGCCACCCGGCGTGTGGGACGAGTTGCGTGGCGGCCTGGACCTCACACCGCCCGAAGGTGACCCCGACTTTGTGCCCCTGAGCGGCCCTTGGTCCGAGTTTGTGCAGCACCTCGGGCCCCAAGGCCTGGTGGGTCTGAACCCGCGTGTGGCCCAGCTTGAGCGCCAGGTGCGCGACAACGGCATCTCGTACAACGTCTACGCCGACGCCGACCGGCCCCAGCGCCCCTGGTCGCTCGACCTGCTGCCGCTGATGGTGGACGCCCTGAGCTGGCAGCAAATCGAGTCTGGCGTGCTGCAGCGCATGCGCCTGCTCGAACACGTCATGGCCGACACCTACGGCCCCCAGCGCCTGCTCAAGACCGGCATGTTGCCCACCGCGCTGGTGCAAGGCCACCCCGGCTATTTGCACGCCATGCAAGGCGTAGCACCCGTGGGCGGCCAGCATTTGGCACTCGCCGCCTTTGATCTGGCGCGCGGCCCGGACGGTTGTTGGTGGATGCTGTCGCAGCGCACCGAGGCGCCGTCGGGCCTGGGTTATTTGCTGGAAAACCGGCTGCTGATCTCGCGCCAGTTTCCCCAGGCGTTTGAAACCATGCCGGTGCAGCGCCTGGCCGATGCTTATCGCGGCCTGGTGGACGGGCTCAAACAGCGCTCGCCTGCCGGGGCGGACGCGCACATCGCCTTGCTCACACCCGGCCCCTACAACGAAACCTATTTTGAGCACGCGTATCTGGCGCGCTACCTGGGCCTGACCCTGGTGCAAGGTGGCGACTTGCTGGTGCGCCACCAAAAGCTGTACCTCAAAACCCTGCAAGGTTTGCAGCGCGTGCATGGCCTGCTCAAGCGCGTGGACGACGCCTGGCTTGACCCGCTGGAGCTGCGCGCCGAGTCCAGCCTGGGCGTGCCGGGCATGTTGCAAGTGGTGCGCGCGGGCAATGTGCTGCTGGCCAATGCGCCGGGTTCGGGCTTTTTGGAGTCGAGCGCGCTTTTGGGCTTTATGCCGGCTCTTTCCCTGTCGGTGCTGGGCGAAGAGCTGCGCCTGCCGGCCATTCCGAGCTGGTGGTGCGGCGAGCGCAGCGCCATGCAGCAGGTGCTGCCGCGCATGGGCGACTGCGTCATCAAACCCAGCTACCCGGCGTTTTCGAGCCGCAACAGTTTTGAGCCGGTGCTTGGGCGCACGCTGTCGCAGCGCGAGCGCGACGAATGTTCGGGCCGCATTTTTCGGGACGGCGCGGCGCACACGCTGCAGGCGTTTTTGCCGATTTCGCACACGCCGGTGTGGCAGGCCGATGCGGCGGTGCCTTCCGTTGGCGCGCGCCCGGTGATTTTGCGGGTGTTTGCCCTGGCCAATGCGCAAGGCGGCTGGAACGTGCTGCCTGGCGGGCTGGCGCGCCTGGGCACGCAAGAAGGTATTGCGTCCATGCAGCGCGGCGGTAGCAGCGCCGATGTCTGGGTGCTGACGGGCCGCTCGGGCGCGCCCAGTGCTGCTGCGGCGCCGGACGGTCAGAACCAAAGCCAAAGTCAAAGCCAAGCTCAGGGTTCAGGCCAAATTCAAAACCAAACCCCAAGCGCCCCCGTGCCGGACAGTACCGCACCCCTGCGGCCCTGGCAGGGCACGCCTTCGCTCACGCCCACCCTGGCCGCAGGCGCGCTGCGCCAGCGCATCGTGACCAGCCGTGCGGCGGAAAACCTGTTCTGGATGGGCCGCTACACCGAGCGCAGTGAAAACATCTTGCGCCTCACCCGCCTGTCGCTCGACGTGCTGGGCAGCGAAGACCAAACCTGCGCGCCCCTGATCGCCTGGCTTAATCAGCTTGCCGTGGCCCACGGTCTGGTGGTGGCGGGCGTGCCCGCAGCGCAGCAGTCGCGCCGGGTGTTTGAGCGGTCGCTGGTGGCAGGTCTGTGGGACACGCAGCACACCACCGGCGTGGGCTTTAACCTCAAGGCCGTGTTTTTGGCCGCCTCGTGCGTGCGCGAGCGGCTCTCGCCCGAGCACTGGAGTCTGATCGAACAAGCGCAAAACACCTTGCTGCAGCCCGACGTGACCGACCGCCACGACCCGGTGCAAGCGCAGCGCGTGCTGGTACGCACCAGCCAGCTTATGGCCGCGCTGACCGGCGCGCAGACCGACCGCATGACGCGCGATGATGGCTGGCGCCTGCTCTCCATTGGCCGCCACATCGAGCGCCTGGACTTTTTGGCCCATGCGCTTAGCTGCGCCGTGGGCGCCGGTGCGCTGCAAGAGCAGGCCGGTTTTGACGCGGTGCTCGCACTGTTTGACAGCACCATCAGCTTTCACGCCCAGTACCAGCAGTCGCGCACCGTGAGCGCATTGCTGGAGTTGTTGCTGACCAACGCCGACAACCCGCGCGCCCTGGCCTGGGTGGCGCACACGCTGCGCGCGCGTCTGGCGCGCATGGGTGGCCTGGCTGACGGCGGCACCGAAGTGTTGGCCGCGCGCGTGCCCCGGCTCGCCAGCGCCGACCTGCGCGCCCTGTGCCCCGACGGTTTGCACACCACGCCGGCCCTGTTGCTGTTGCTGCAAGACTGCCGCGACGCAGCACGCGCCACCTCGGACAGCCTCAACACCCTGTTCTTTGCCCACAGCGGCGAGTCATCGCAAAGCGTGGGCGCCTGACATGTTGCTGCGCATCACCCACGAAACCCATTACGACTACGCCCCCGGCGTGGACACGGCGCAGCATATGGCGCATTTGCAGCCGCCAGACACGCCCTACCAAACTTGCCTGAGCCACCGCATCGATGTGGCGCCCCGGTGCGCCGACTTTGACACCCGGCAAGACGCCTTTGGCAACCACCGCAGCTACTGGGCCATGTCGTCTTTTCACCAAAGCATGGAAGTGAGCGCCTATAGCGAGGTGCGCACCCACGGACCGCAGGGCGACCTGGTGGACGCTATGGCGCGCGCACCCGACGCGGCAGGCAGCGCAGGGTCAGACATTGAAACGCTGGCGCTGGCCCGCCGCGCCGGCCAGCCGTGGGAAGCGGCGCGCGATCTGTTTTGTTACGCCGCAGGCCAAGCCGGGGACGCGGTCAGCGAGTTCAGCTACGCATCGCACCACGCGCCGGTGGACGCGGCGTTTGCGGCCTATGCCGCACCCAGCTTTAGCCTGGGACGGCCCCTTGCTGCGGCGGCCTGCGAGCTGATGGAGCGCATCCACCATGATTTTGTGTACGAGGCGCTCAGCACCGAGATCAGCACCCCGGCACTCGAAGTGCTGGCCGACCGCCGGGGCGTCTGCCAGGACTTTGCCCACGTGCTCTTGGCCTGCTTGCGCTCGCTGGGCCTGGCCGCCCGCTATGTAAGCGGCTACATGCTGACCGAGCCGCCCCCGGGCCAGCCGCGCCTGACCGGCGCGGACGCATCGCACGCCTGGGTGGCCGTATATCTGCCCGAGCTGGGTGGCAGCCAGGGCTTGCCCCACGGCGGCTGGCTGGACCTGGACCCGACCAACAACCGCGCCGGCCTGGGCACGCCGGGGCACGATTACGTGCGCCTGGCGGTGGGGCGCGACTTTGCTGACGTGTCGCCCCTGCGCGGCGTGCTGCAAGGCGGCGCCAACCACACGCTGCACGTGCGGGTGACGGTGGCGCCTGCAGAAGCCTAAAAAGGCGCTTGAAAATCCCTTCTGCTACAGTGGTCTTTTAGCTGGGTTCGCGCTTGCGGGCCGCGCCGATCCGCCTTTGGATCGGCCACCGCTCCTGGAATTTTTACCTTATGCGATTTTTAGTTCGGCCTTACCAGGCCGTCGGTGTGCTGGCCGCCCTGACCATTGCGGCGGTGCTGCTCACCACCGGCTTGTTGCTGTGGAGCCTGCGCGCGCAAGAGCTCAAACACGCGCAACTCGAAACGGCCAGCCTGGCCGAAATGCTGATAGACCAGAGCCAGCAACAGCTCGACGCCGTGGACCAGGTGCTGCAAGGCGTGCAAGAGCGCCTGGCTTCGAGCTACGGCAGCCAGATTCCGCTCGACAGCGAGCTGACCCGCCTACTGCTGGCCACGCGCACGGCGGGCCACACCCAAATCAACTCCTTGTTTTTGCTCGACGCCCAGGGCCAGTGGGTCAATGCGTCCCGACCGCCGGACGCCGATGTCAGCGCGGCTCGCACGGCGGCCTATTTCACAGCCTTTGGCGTGGGCCATACCAAGGGGGTGGCCCTGGACCGGCCGCTGCGCGATCCTGTCACGGGACGCTGGACCCTGCGCGTGGCCCGCGCGCTGGAGGCGCCCAGCGGGGAGTTTCGCGGCGCCGTGGTGGCCGAGATTGATTTGGCGGGTTTTGAGGCGATTTATTACCGCGCCAAGCTCGACTTCGTTCGCCCCATCGCCCTGTACCTGGAAGACGGCACGCTGTTGGCGAGTTGGCCCCACCGTGAAAACGACCTGGGCGCCAAGGCGATGGAACTCAGTCGCCAGCGTTTGACCACACCGGGCGAAGGCGTGCGCACCCTGGTGCACGCCGGCGGCGATGGTGCGCGCGTGGTGTTTGCACTGGGGCGGTTGGCGGCGTTTCCGGTGCTGCTCAGCGTGAGCGACGATGAGGAGCAAAGTCTGGCGTCCTGGCGCGAAATTGCGGTTCCCATCCTGCTGGCGGTTTTGCTTTTGTGCGTGTTTACCTTGTTTGTGGCTTTTTTCCTGAGCCAAAAGCTGCTGCGCGAGGCCTCTTTGGCTGCGGCCCTGAGCGAGGCGGACAACCGCTATTTGCACACGGTGGAATCGGTCAAGGACGCCATTGTGGCGGTGGACGAGACGATGACGATTTGCCTGTTCAACCCGGCGGCCGAGGCCATGTTTGGCTTTTCGCAAGCCCAGGCCGTGGGCCAACCCCTGGCGATGCTGATGCCTGCGCACATGCGCCAGCGGCATGATGCGCTGGCCATGGCCTTTGGCAAAAGCCAGGACAGCCCGCGCGCCATGGCCGGACAACTGGAGATTTTTGGCCAACGGCGTGATGGCAGCGAGTTTCCGATTGAGTCGTCCATTTCCAAAACGGAGATTGGCGGCAAGCTGCAGATGACCGCAGTGCTGCGCGACGTGACCGAGCAGCGCCGCGCCAAGCTGGAGCTGCAGTTCATGAATTCGCAACTGCGTGCCTTGTACGTGGACCAACAAACCGTGCGCGAAGACGAGCGCACCCGCATCTCGCGCGAACTGCACGACGACCTGGGCCAGCAACTCACCGGGCTCAAGCTCAATTTGCTTTGGCTGGGCACGCGCATGAAAGAAGGGCGGGGCGTGGACCAGGAACACCTGGACACGATGCGCCAGACGCTCAACGGCGCCATCAGCTCGGTGCGGCGTTTGTCCTCCGAACTTCGCCCGGCCATTCTGGACGAGCTGGGCTTTGCCGACGCGGTGGCCTGGCAAACCCGCGAGTTGGCCAAGCACAGTGGTCTGAGCATTGATTTGCGCCTGGGCGAGCCCGGTCTGGTGCAAGGCGAAGTGTTGACCACAGCGCTGTTTCGCATCGTTCAGGAGTCTTTGACCAACGTGGTGCGCCACGCCAAGGCTACGACTGTGGGTGTAACGCTGGACCGCGTGGAGGACACACTGGTGCTGCGCATTGAGGACAACGGCGTTGGCGTGCCCGAGACACCCAACTCGGGCGGCATTGGCATGGTCAGCATGCGCGAGCGCGCACGCGCTGTGGGTGCGCGCTTGCGGGTGTTTCGCCGCCCAAGTGGCGGCACCACAGTGGAAGTGACGCTGGAATTGACCGCGCAGGAGGCGCTTGCATGAACACCCCAAAATGGCAAGTGCTGCTGGCTGACGACCACGCCATCATCCGCAACGGTCTGAAAAACATTTTGGCCGACACCACCGACTTTGTGGTCGCAGGCGAAGCCAACAACGGAAACACCGCGCTCGACATGGTGCGCCAGCGCGACTGGGCGGTAGTGGTGCTGGACATTTCCATGCCGGGGCGCAACGGTCTGGAGCTGATCAAGCTGATCAAGGCCGAACGGCCCCGCCTGCCGGTGCTGATCTTCAGCATGCACCACGAAGAGCAATACGCGGTACGCGCCATCCGTGCCGGGGCGCGCGGCTATTTGTCCAAAGACGGTGACATGGACTTGCTGCTGCCGGCCATGCGCCGCCTGGCCCAGGGCGGCATGTACATCAGCCCCAAGGTGGCTGAGTTGCTGGCGCTGGACGTGTCGCCTGCCGGCCACGACCTGCCGCACACGGCCCTGAGTAACCGCGAATTTGAGGTGTTTAGCCGCATCGTGCGCGGCGTGACCATGACCGCTATGGCCGAAGAGCTGTCGCTCAGCATCAAGACGGTCAGCACCCACAAGACCAATATTCTCAGCAAGATGGGCATGAGCAGCCAGGTTGACCTGGTGCGCTACGCGCTGGAGCACCACTTGCTTGACGATTTGTCGAGCGAAGCGCCGACCCCATAAGTCCGCAAGGCCTGCATTCCTAGCGTGCCTAGGAATATTCCCAGGCGCGCTTTCATCGCTGTCCGATGGCTTTGGGCGGCCACCTCACTCAAACTCAGATCCAGTCTTTGGCATGCATGCGCCTGTCAGAGCCCGATCTCCAACTTTTGACAAGGTGAACACCATGGCACTTCAATTCCACTCTCGATTCGCAACACTCGCAGCGGGCGCTGCCCTTTGCCTGGCGGCGTTCTCTGCCCACGCGGAAGTGGACGTGGAAGCGGCCAAGGCCCTGGCGCGGCAGAACAACTGCCTGAAATGCCACGCCATCGACAAGGACAAGGACGGCCCCTCTTACAAGAGCGTCGCAGAGAAGTTCAAGGGCAAGGCTGGCGCTGAGGCCCGCCTGATCGAGCACATCATGTCCGGCGAAAAAGCCAAGTTTGCCGACGGCCACGAAGAAGAACACAAGATCGTCAAGACATCGCCCCCCAAAGACATGGCGCAGATCAAAAACCTGGTGCAGTGGATCTTGTCGCAGTAAGCGCGCCGCACTTCCTACCTGACCATCTGCTGGAAAAAATCCATGAAAACCATCTCCAAACTGCTCGCCACCTGCGCCTTGGCAGCCGGTCTGTTCGCTGCACCCGCCTGGGCGCAAGACAGCAAACTGCCTGAAATCGCCGTAGGCGCTACCAAGTCTGCATTGGCGCAAGACGCGCTCAAAAAAGACGCGGTCTGCACCAAATGCCATGACGAAAGCGAAACCGCACCGGTCCTGAGCCTGTACCAGACCAAGCACGGGGTTCGCGGCGACCCGCGCACGCCGACCTGCCAGTCTTGCCATGGCGCGAGCGACAAGCACGTATTGGGTGACCCGGCCGTCAAAGGTCGCGCTGCGCCGGACATTGTGTTCAAGAAGGGTGCTTTCCCCGCTTCCAGCGCCCAGGTCCAAGGCGAAGCCTGTATCGGCTGCCACAAGTCGGGCAAGCGCGCGCATTGGGAGGGCAGCCAACACCAAAGCCGTGACGTCGCCTGCTCATCCTGCCACGCGGTTCACGTGAAGGCCGATCCAGTGCTGGCCAAACGTACCCAACCAGAAGTGTGCTTCTCCTGCCATAAGTCTGAGCGCGCTCAGACCCACCGCAATTCCACCCATCCCTTGGATGCCGGCAAGATGACTTGCTCTGACTGCCATAACCCCCACGGCACAACCGGTCCTAAATTGCTGGTGAAAAACAGCGTGAACGACACCTGCTACACCTGCCATGCCGAAAAACGCGGGCCCTTCCTGTGGGAACACGCGCCAGTGACTGACGATTGCAGCAACTGTCACACCCCTCACGGTTCGGTCAACGCGCCCTTGCTCAAAGCCCGTGCACCTTTCCTGTGCCAGGAATGCCATAGCGGTGACCATGGTTCCACGGTGCGCAGCGCCTTTGGCCTAGCCAAAGGCACGTTGACTACGGTGAACGGCACACAAGCGCCTGGCAACCAGGCTGCCAACGCGCAGACCGCCGGACGCGCCTGCCTGAACTGCCACTTGCTGGTGCATGGTTCCAACCATCCTGCCGGCGCGAAATTCCAACGTTGATGATATTTAGACGGGGATACACATTATGAAAACGCACAACAACCAATTTGTCGTCCGGGCCACAGTCCTGGCCGCTCATGCTGCGCTGCTGACTTTGGCAATGTTGCCCGCGATGGCGCAGGCCGAGGACGCCACAGTGGCTGAATTGACGCAAGCGGCCAAAACCGTGGAAGTTGGGGTCACCAACACGGACAACGGGTCCTACAAATACGGCGAATACAACGGCCTGCAAAAGCAGGGCGCAACCGCCAACCTGGGTATGGATTTGCGGGGCGGCTACAGTTACGACAGTGGTGGCACTGAGCGCTACCGCATCGTGGGGCAAGACCTTGGATTGGAGACCCGCAGCCTGAACATGGAGTTCAGCGACCAGGGAAAATACCGCTTTAATTTTGGCTACGACGAGTTGCTGCGTAACCGCTCAGACAGTTACCAAACCCCTTTGTTGGGCGCAGGCACCAGCACGCTGACTTTGCCATCGAACTGGGTGCGACCGTTGCAGCTCAACGTCAATCCGAATGCCACTACAGCGGTTACGCCTTCTGTCAACGCATTGACGCTGGATCCGAACTTCATTGGCAATGACGCCGTTTATCGCTTTGATAACGCGGCCAATGCCTATTCTGCCGGCCATCCCTCGGCCATTTATGCACCCACAGCCGGTCAGATTTCGGCCATGCAGGCGACCGCTGCCATCGACAATGCCGATTTTCAAAACGTCAATTTGTCGACCAAGCGAACCAAAACTGATATCGGCTTTGGTGCGGAAATTGACGATCACTGGGGCCTGGTGGCTAGTGCCCGCCAGGAGTTCAAAAAGGGTCTGAAACCCATGAGCACGGTTTCGCGTAACACGGGTGGCGACATCGCCATGGTGATTCCTGACCTGATTGACACGCGCACCGATCAACTCGACGTAAGCTTGAACTACCGTGACGCCAACAGCTTCATGAGTGTGAATTACTACACCTCGCTGTTTAGCAATAACGTCAAGTCCATGTCTTGGGAGAATTGGGCCACGGCGGACCACACCCTTAACCGGATGAGTAGCGCGCCGGACAACCAGTTCCACCAAATTAGCCTGACCGGAGGCTACGATTTTTCGAAGGCAACCAAACTGGTGGTCAATGCTACCTACGGACGCAGCACCCAGGACGATGCGTACCTGACGACTGGCACCGAACTGGGCTCTGGTTTGCCACAGACGTCATTGGGTGGTTTGGTGGTCAATCGCTCGTTTAGCGCCAAGCTCCACGATAAGACCAGCAAAGACCTGGCATTGACAGCGGCATACAAATTTGACGAGCGTGACAACCAGACCGCGGTTAGCAATTATGTGTTTTACGATCCGGGCGAAACCAAGTCGGGTACATCGGTATTTAATGCTGTCAACCTGGGCTGGACCCATACTGGCGGCGACTTGGGCTCAGCGGCAAACATCAACGCCAACCGGCCCTACAGCAAGCGGTCCAACCAGGTCAATCTGGATGCAGATTACAAGCTGGCGCAGGGCCAGGCGATCAAGGTCGGTTTTGACTTGCAAAATATCGACCGTTATTGCACGGGTTCGTGGATCGATTGTGCTGACGCCGCGACCACGACCGAAAAAACCCTGCGCGCCGAAATCCGTAGTGCGTTGAGCGAAGATGTGAGTGCCAAATTGGGCTATGCCTTCTCCGCCCGTACGGTGGGAAACTACAACTCGGATGCCTTTTTGGCCCTGGTGCCCATGGCCAACCAAATCCCATCGTCAGCCGCTGCGGCAGGGGTTACGGTCAGCGCGTACCAAGCCATGCTGGCCTTGGGCCTGACGGGCAACGGTGTGTGGATGGGTTACCCCACTCCGGCGCAATTGGCGGCTATGACGCCAACGCAGCTGTATTACTTCAGCACCAGTGGCACCGCCGCTTTGACTCAATCGCTGTACGGCAACGTCAACCGCATCAGCGAGTTGGTGGGAATGCGCCGCTTCAACATGGCCGATCGCGACCGCAACAAAGTGCGTAGCTCGGTCAATTGGCAGGCCAATGAGCGCTTTTCCATGCAAGGTGGAATCGACTACAACAACGACAACTACGCGAATTCACAGTACGGGCTGAACAAGGCGCAAACCGCCGCACTCAACCTTGACGGGGTGTATGTGGCCAGTGAGAACACCCGCATCGGCTTTTTCGTCAGCACCGAGGAGCAGCGTTCTACCAGCGCCGGCAACTCATTGGCAACGAATAATGCTGGTACTGGCACAAATGCCTATGTTGGCCAGGCCAGCAACACCGCCATCCTAGGCAACGCGAGTTGCGGTGTGGTCAACGGCGTTGCACTCAACACCATCGCTTTGCGCAATCAAAACAACAGGATTGACCCCTGCAACGAATGGTCGGCAGACATGCGTGACCATGTGGACACCGTGGGCTTCAATTACACCCACAAGGGTTTGATGGCAGGCAAGTTTGACCTCACCACCGAGCTAGTCTTCTCCAGCGCGAAGTCGGATATTGCAGTTAGCGGTGGCTCATATGTAAACAACCCCGCAGCAGTCAATGGTTCGCCAGCAAATACTACGGCCGCCTTCTATATTGCCGCAACGGCCTTCCCAACGGTCACATCCAACACGGTCGAGGTCAAGGTCAAGGGCAAATACAGCTTTGACAAGGCTTCGTCCATGCGCCTGAGCTACACCTATGCGCAAACCAAGGTGGTTGACTGGTCCTTTGACAGCATGCAGACGGGTTCTACCGGCTCCGGCTTCCTGCCAACCAATGAACTTGCGCCTGACTTCACGGTGCAAACCGTCGGTGTGAGCTACGTCTACACCTTCTAAGGCCCAAACCGCCTGATAAACGCCAACGGGACCCCACCAGGTCCCGTTCGCACTGGATTAACCGCAAGGAGTCAGAAAAATGGAAAACAATCCCGGCGTGCTCAAGCGCTTTTGGGCCTTTATCAACAAACCCAGCGCCAAGTATTCTTTGCTGGCGATCTCCAGCCTGTCCTTTGTGATCGGCATTTTGTTCTGGGGCGGCTTTAACACCGGCATGGAAGCCACCAACACCCTGGAGTTTTGCACCACCTGCCATGAAATGCGGGACAACGTGTACCAGGAGTACAAGGAAACCATCCACTTTTCCAACCGTACCGGTGTGCGAGCCGTTTGCTCGGACTGCCACGTACCCAAGGAGTGGACGCATAAAATGATTCGTAAGGCCAAGGCCAGCATGGAAGTGTGGGGTAAGCTTACGGGCTACATTGACACCAAGGAAAAGTTCGAATCGCACCGCATGGAACTGGCAACCCACGAGTGGGACCGGATGAAAGAGAACAATTCCCGCGAATGTCGCAACTGCCATGCCTTCGAGGCCATGAGCCCCGAGCTGCAAAAGCAGACGCCCTACAAAAAGCACATGAAGGCCAAGGAAGAAGGTAAAACCTGTATCGACTGCCACAAAGGTATTGCCCACCACCTGCCCAAAGAATACGTAGACCCCGACGAATAAACCACCACTGCATGCTTTCTGTTTCTGACCTGTCTTGCGTTCGCGGCGACCAAACCCTGTTCTCTGGGGTGAGTTTCGACCTGAACGCGGGCCAGTGGCTGCATCTGGAAGGCGCCAATGGGTCGGGCAAAACGAGTTTGCTGCGCATCGTCACCGGTTTTACGCCGCCCGCCCACGGGCAGGTGTGCTGGAAGGGGCTGCCGCTGGCGCAGGCGCCAGAGGCTTTTCACACCGATTTGCTCTACCTGGGCCACGCGCTGGCCCTCAAAGACGAACTCAGCGCGCTGGAAAACCTGGAAGCAGATGCCGCCATTGCCGGGCGCAGCTTTGTGCACGCCGACGCGCTGGCTGCGCTGCAGCGCCTGGGCTTGCGCGGGCGCACCCGGATGCCGGTGCGGGTGCTGTCCCAAGGCCAAAAGCGGCGCGTCGCCCTGGCGCGCCTGATGCTGCAAGCCGCACCCCTGTGGGTGCTGGACGAACCCTTTGTCGCGCTCGACGTCCAGGCCCAGGCCCTGGTGGCAGACGCGATTTCCACCCATGTGCAGCGCGGTGGCATGGCGTTGTTTACCAGCCACCAGCCTATGGATTTGCAAGGGCGGGGCAGCAGCTACCGGCTCCAACCATGAACGCTTTTATTGCCCTTGTGCAGCGCGATGTGCGCCTGGCCATGCGCCGCAAGAGCGAGGTGCTGACCGCGCTGTTCTTTTTTGTGGTGGTTGCGACGCTTTTCCCCTTGGGCATTGGCCCTGAACTGGGTGTTTTGCGCAAAATTGCCCCCGGTATTTTGTGGGTAGGCGCCTTGTTGGCCAGCCTGCTGTCGCTGGGGCGATTATTCTCAGCGGACTTTCAGGACGGCACCCTGGAGCAAATGGCCTTGTCGGACACGCCGCTGCCAGTGCTGGTGGGTGCGAAAATTTTGGCGCACTGGCTTTTGTCGGGCTTGCCCCTGGCTTTGCTGGCGCCGCTGCTGGCCTTGCAGTTTGACCTGGACGCAGGTGCCATGCAGGTGCTGGTGCTCTCGCTGCTGGTGGGTACGCCGCTTTTGTCGCTGATTGGCGCCGTGGGTGCGGCGCTCACGCTGGGCGTGCGTGGGGGCGAAGTGCTGCTCTCCTTGCTGATTTTGCCTTTGTACATTCCGGCCCTGGTGTTTGGCGCGGGGGCGGTCGAGGCGCAAATCAGCGGGGTGGGTTACGCTGCCCATGTGTCGATTTTGATGGCGATGCTGGTGCTGGCGGCTTTTTTTGGCCCCTGGATGTGTTCGGCCGCACTGCGCATTGCGCTTGAATAAATGAATTTGAAAAATATCCAATGGTTCCACTGGGCTGCGCCCCAGACCTTTTATCCCCTGGCGGGCAAGCTCTGGCGCCCGTTTGCCGCGCTGGCGGCGGTGCTGGCGCTGGCCGCCTTGTACCTGGGTTTCTTTGTGGCGCCCACCGACTTTCAGCAAGGCGAGGGCTACCGCATCATCTTTGTGCACGTGCCTGCGTCCTGGATGTCCATGGTGATTTACCTGGCGATGGCGTTTTGGGCCTTTTTGGGCTTTACCTTCAACACACGCCTTTCGGGCATGATGACCCAGGCTCTGGCGCCCACGGGCGCGCTGTTTACCTTTTTGTCGCTTTGGACCGGCGCCTTGTGGGGCAAGCCGATGTGGGGCGCCTGGTGGGTGTGGGACGCGCGCCTCACGTCCGAGCTGATTTTGTTTTTTCTGTACATGGGCTACATTGCCCTGACCAGCGCGATTGACGACCCGCGCCGCGCCGACAAGGCCGGCGGCCTGCTGGCGCTGGTGGGGGCGGTCAATGTGCCCATTATTTATTTCTCGGTCAAGTGGTGGAACACCTTGCACCAGGGCGCTTCGGTGTCCATTACCAAGGGTTCGAGCATGGCGCAAACCATGTTGTGGGCCATGCTGCTGATGGCGCTGGCGTTTTGGGCTTACACCATCGCCATGGCTTTGTACCGGGTGCGCAGCATTATTCTGGAGCGCGAGCGCCACACCCGCTGGGCGCAGGAGGTGAGCGCATGATCTGGGCAAGCTGGAGCGATTTTTGGGCCATGGGCGGCTACGCCTTGTACGTTTGGGGCTCGTACGCCGTGGTGGCGCTGGGCCTGCTGTTGGAAGTGCGCAGCGCCGCAAAGCGCCAACGCCGTGCCATTGCGCACATTCACGATCAACAAGAGGACATTGATTTATGACGCCACGGCGCAAACGCATGGCCATTGCGCTGGGGGTCGTCGCCGTCGTTGGCGCGGCTACGGCCTTGGTGCTGAATGCTTTTCAAAGCAACTTGGTATTTTTTTACACCCCCACACAAATTGCCGCTAAGGAAGCTCCTGCGGGGCGCACCTTTCGCCTGGGCGGTCTGGTGGTCGAAGGCAGCGTCAAACGCGATGGCGTCAAGGTTAATTTTGAAGTGACCGACACCGCCAAGACGGTGCCGGTGCAGTTTTCGGGCATCTTGCCCGACCTGTTCAAGGAAGGCAAAGGCGTGGTCGCCCAGGGCCAGCTTGAAAACGGCGTGTTCCAGGCCAAAGAGGTGCTGGCCAAGCACGACGAAAACTACATGCCGCCCGAAGCGGCGCAAGCGTTGAAGAACGCTGCCCAGGCAAATGCAAAAGCGGCCACAACCTTGGTGCCCGCGAAATGACTTTGATTCCTGAAATAGGCCACTTCGCCTTGTGGCTGGCCCTGGGCGTTGCCCTGGTGCTGGGCGTGCTGCCCATGGCCGGTGCAGCCACCGGCCGCAGCGACTGGATGGGCCTGGCCCGCCCCGGCGCGTATGCGCTCTTTGTGCTGGTGGCGATTGCGTTTGCCTGTCTGGTGGCGTCTTTTGTGCGGCACGATTTTTCGGTGCTGTATGTGGCTTCCAACTCCAACACCGCACTGCCACTGCAGTACCGCATTGCCGGGGTGTGGGGCGGACACGAAGGCTCGCTCTTGCTGTGGGTGCAAATGCTGTGCCTGTGGACGGTGGCCGTGGCGGCTTTCAGCCGCCATTTGCCTGAGGCGGTGGTGGCGCGCATTCTTGCGGTGATGGGCTTGGTGAGCGTGGGCTTTTTGCTCTTCATGCTGTTCACGTCCAACCCTTTTGATCGGTTGTTCCCCGCTCCACTTGACGGGCGCGACCTGAACCCGCTGCTGCAAGACCCGGGCATGGTCATCCACCCGCCCATGCTGTACATGGGCTATGTGGGCTTTTCGGTGGCCTTTGCATTTGCGATTGCCGCGCTTCTAGGTGGCAACCTCGATTCCACCTGGGCACGCTGGACGCGGCCTTGGACGACGGTGGCCTGGATGTTTCTGACGATTGGCATCGCGCTGGGCAGCTCGTGGGCATATTACGAGCTGGGCTGGGGCGGCTGGTGGTTTTGGGACCCGGTGGAAAACGCCTCGCTCATGCCCTGGCTCTTGGGCACTGCGCTGATCCATTCGCTGGCCGTGACTGAGAAGCGCAACAGCTTCAAGTCCTGGACGGTGTTGCTGGCGATTTTGGCTTTCTCGTTCTCGCTCTTGGGAACATTCTTGGTGCGCTCGGGCGTGTTGTCCTCGGTTCACGCCTTTGCCACTGACCCGCGTCGGGGTCTGTTCATTCTGGCCTTTTTGACCGTGGTGGTGGGTTCGTCGTTTGCGCTGTACGCCTGGCGCGCACCCACCGTGGGCCTGGGCAAGCGCTTTGCGCTGTGGTCCAAAGAATCGGCCTTGTTGGGCAATAACGTGTTGCTGCTGGTGGCGGCGCTGGCGGTGTTGCTGGGCACGCTGTACCCGCTGCTGCTGGACGCTTTGGGCCTGGGCAAGATCTCGGTGGGCCCACCGTACTTTGATGCGGTTTTCATGCCGCTGATGGCGCCCACCGTTTTCCTGATGGGCGTGGGCCCCTTGGCGCGCTGGAAAGAGACCGATTTGCCCTCGCTGGCCCTGCGCTTGCGCTGGGCGGCGGTGGTTACGGTGCTGGCGTCGCTGGCCACCGGTTGGCTGGCCGGCGAAGTACGTCCGGTCTCGACTTTGGGCTTGGTGATGGCGTTTTGGATTGCCGCTTCGGTGGCTACCGACGTGTGGGAGCGCGTGCACCCCGCAGGCGCCGCGTGGGCTGAGGCTGGCACCCGGGCGCGGCAAATCCCGCGTGCGCTGGTGGGCATGATGGTGGCGCATCTGGGCATTGCCGCTTTTTGCTTTGGCGTGGTGATGGTCAAAACCTACGAGGTCGAGCGCGATGTCAAGATGGCCGTAGGCGACAGCACCACGGTGCGTGGCTACACCTTCAGCTTCAATGGCGTCAAGGAGCTGCAAGGCCCCAATTACATGGCCATGCAAGGGCAGATGCAAGTCAGCCGCAATGGTGGAGCACCCCTGGACATGCACCCGGAAAAGCGCATTTACCGCGTGCAGCAAAACCCGATGACCGAAGCCGCGATTGACGCCGGTGTCACCCGCGACCTGTATGTGTCGCTGGGCGAGCAGGTCGAAGGCGGTGCCTGGATCGTGCGCGTCTACGTCAAGCCCTTTATCGACTGGATCTGGGGCGGCTGTCTGCTGATGGCACTGGGCGGTTTGCTGGCCGTGACCGACCGACGCTACCGCCGCAAACCAGGAGTGGCCGCATGAAATACCTGAAGTTTTTGATACCCATGGGCATCTTTCTGGTGCTGGTGCTGTTTTTGGGCGCCGGGCTCAAGCTCGACCCCAAGGAAGTGCCGTCGCCCCTGATTGGCAAACCGGCGCCGGCCTTTGCACTGGCGCGGCTGGACGACCCGGCGCAGACCATCCGCCGCGACGACCTGCTGGGCCAGGTCTGGATGCTCAATGTATGGGCCTCGTGGTGCGTGGCCTGCCGCGAAGAGCATCCGCTTTTGGTGGAGTTTGCCAAGTCCAAGATGCTGCCGATCTACGGCCTGAACTACAAAGACCAGCGTGCCGCAGGCCAAAAATGGCTGGCGGATTTTGGCAACCCCTACAACGCATCGCTCACCGACCTGGACGGCCGCGTTGGCATCGACTACGGCGTCTACGGCGTGCCCGAGACCTTCATCATGGACCGCCAGGGCGTGGTGCGTTTCAAGCAAATCGGCCCGATCACGCCCGAAGTCATCCGCACAAAAATCGAACCCCTGGTGAGGCAACTCAATGGCTAAGCGGTTGCTCCACGCACTTTTGGCCGCTGTGGTGGTCTGTTCCATGGGCGCCGCATGGGCCAACGAAGCCGCACCGGCCAGCGCCGACCCGGCGCTCGAAGCCCGCATGATGGCCATTTCCAGCGAACTGCGCTGCCTGGTCTGCCAAAACCAGACCATTGCGGACTCGCATGCTGAGCTGGCGGTGGATTTGCGCGCCCAGGTGCGCGAAATGCTGCAAGCGGGCAAGACGAATGCGCAAATCACCGAGTACATGACCGCGCGCTACGGCGACTTTGTGCTGTACCGCCCGCCCTTCAAAGCGCTGACCGCGCTGCTGTGGATTGGCCCGGCGGCCATGGTGCTGATTGGTTTGGGCGCCTTGTTTGTGGTGCTGCGTCGGCGCAGCCGCATGTCCGCCGACCAGTTTGAACCCGAAGAGACCGACACCACCGCCTGAGTGGCGCAGCCCTTTTTTTGATGCTGGCCCCCAAAAGCGGCGCAAGCCCTCTTAACTTTTACTGAAGTCGCACCTATGCCCGCTGCCCTGCAATCTTTGATCACGCCCTTCAAGCGGCAACTCGCCGACCTCCAGGACCGCCACGCCACGGGCGCGCTGTCCAAGGCCCAGTTTGACCAGCAGACCGCCGCATTGGAGCGCCGCCTGCTCGACCTGTTGCTCCATGACACCGACGCGCCCGCAGGCCAGGCCGTGGGCCGCAAAGCTTCGGGGCGCTTGCTTACGGGCATTGCCTTGGCTATCTTGCTGATTGCCGGCGTGGGCTACTGGTACAAAGGCATGCCCTCGCAGGACGCGCAAATGGCCGGCGAAGGCGAGGCTGCAGGCCAACCCAACTCGGCGCAAATCATCGCTATGGTCGACAAACTGGCCGAACGCCTCAAGCAAAACCCCAACGATGGCGAAGGCTGGGCCATGTTGGCGCGCTCGTACAGCGTGATGGAGCGCAATGCCGATGCGCTGGACGCCTATGCCCACGCCATCGCGCTGCGCAAGGACGAACCCTCCGTGCTGGTGGACTATGCCGACGCGTTGGCGGTAAAAAACAACCATAGCCTGGCGGGCGAGCCCATGAAGCTCATCACCCAGGCTCTCAAGATCGACCCGGCCAACATCAAGGGACTGGCCTTGGCCGGTACCGACGCCTTTGTGCGCCAAGACTTTGCCTTGGCCGTGCGCTATTGGAGCGAGGTGGAAAAAGTCGGCTCGCCTGAGAGCGCGCTGGTGCAACGCGTCACAGCCAGCCTGCAGGAAGCGCGCAGCCGTGCAGGTCTGCCCGCCGCCCCAGCGCCCTTGTCGGCCCCCGCGCCCCAGCAGGCGCCTGCTGCCCAAGCCGCGCCCAGCGGTGCTGCGGCCTCGGTAGGCGGCACCGTCACCTTGTCGCCCGCCTTGCTGGCCAAAGCCAGCCCGCAAGACACGGTGTTTATTTTTGCCCGTCCTGCCAATGGCGGGCGAGTGCCGCTGGCGGCGCAGCGCGTTCAGGTCAAAGACCTGCCTTACCGATTTACGCTGGACGACAGCAAGTCCATGTCCCCCGCCGCGCTTTTGTCTTCCTCCGCACAAGTCGTTTTGGGCGCGCGCATCAGCAAGTCCGGCGACGCCATTCCCCAGCCCGGCGACCTGAGCGGGCAGGCGGGGCCGGTGGCCCTGGGGACGCAGGGTATTGCGTTGGAAATCAACGAAGTGCGCAAACCCTAAAGCGCCGCCGATGGGCTGGCGTATTCAATGCAGCAGGTGCAAGCCGGCGAAGAACGCGTCTGTCATCACCACGTAGCGGAAAAATTTGCCTACCAGCATATAGCCCACGCAGGGCCAAAACGGCAACTTGAGCCAGCCCGCAAGGCTGCACAAGGGATCGCCCACAATCGGCAACCAGCCCAGCAAGCAGGCTTTGGGCCCGAGCTTTTGCAGCCAGGCCAGCGCGCGGCCATGGGCCGACGCGGGTTTGTCGTGCCGCGCGATCTTGCTCGCGCCATAACCCATCCACCAGTCCAGGGCCCCGCCCAATGTGTTGCCCGCGGTGGCGACACATATCACTGGCCAGTATTCGGTCGGGTTGAGTTGAATCAGTCCCAGCACCGCAGGCTCGGACCCCAGCGGCAGCAAAGTGGCCGAGATGAAGGACACCACGAACACCGTTGTCAGTCCGTATTCGGGCATGGACAACAGGTGCAAGATGGTGTGGAGGAGCGCTTCCATGGCTGCGGGAGTATAGGCACGCTCGGGCGGCTCGGGTTTGTGCTCGCGCAGCAGTGGGCGTCATTTTCCGAATTGTTTTTTTCCCCACCTATCCCCCCGGCCCCCTTTCCTCCCCAGCGGGGAGGAAAGGGGGAGCGAACAGCCACATTTTGTTTTTTCGCTTCGGCTACGGCACCACCGGGCGCCGTTCGTTTTTGCTTGGTTTGGCACCGCTGCTAAACAAGCAGTTCCGGGTGGTGCCGTAGCCGAAGCGACGAAATCAAATGAAGGCTCCCCTCTCCCGCCCGGTGGGGCGGGAGAGGGGCTGGGGGAGTGGGTGGGGCAAACACACAGCGAAAAATCGAAGAAACGCCAGCCAAATCACCACCGAAAAATTGAATCCAAAAATCTCCCACCTGCTGAAATAATAGGCAGGTAGAATAGTCAGCCCGACGCCGCGCACGGCGCCTTCCGCCTCCAAACCCCGCTTATCTGTCCATGTTCATCGGCCCATTTGCCTTGGCAAATTCCCTTTTTGTCGCGCCCATGGCCGGGGTCACGGACCGTCCGTTTCGCCAGTTGTGCAAGCGGCTGGGGGCGGGGTATGCGGTTAGCGAAATGGTCACGTCGCGGCGCGATTTGTGGGACACGCTCAAGACCTCGCGCCGTGCCAACCATGACGGCGAGCCTGGGCCGATTGCGGTGCAGATTGCCGGCACCGACGCGGCCATGATGGCGGACGCCGCGCGCTACAACGTGGACCGGGGCGCGCAGATCATCGACATCAATATGGGCTGTCCGGCCAAAAAAGTGTGCAACAAATGGGCCGGATCGGCCCTGATGCAGGACGAGGCGCTGGCGCTGTCCATCATTGACGCCGTAGTTCAGGCCTGCGCGCCGTCGAATGTGCCGGTCACGCTCAAGATGCGCACCGGCTGGTGCCAGAGCCATAAAAATGCGCTCTCCATCGCCCTGGCCGCGCAAGACGCGGGCGTGAAAATGGTCACCGTGCACGGTCGTACCCGCGAGCAAGGCTACAAGGGCGCTGCCGAATACGACACGATTGCAACTGTGAAGGCCGCGCTGCGCATTCCGGTGGTGGCCAATGGCGACATTGACAGCCCGGAGAAAGCACGTGAGGTGTTGCAACGCACCGGCGCAGACGCCCTCATGGTGGGCCGCGCCGCCCAGGGTCAGCCCTGGATTTTTCGTGAGATTGCCCACTTTCTGGACACCGGCACGCACCTGGCGCCGCCCTTGGTGAGTGAGGTCAAACGCCTGCTGATCGAGCACCTGCACGACCACTACAGCCTGTACGGCGAGTTCAGCGGCGTGCGCACTGCGCGCAAGCACATTGGCTGGTACGTGCGTGCCTTGCCCGGCGGCGAGGCGTTTCGCCAGCAGATCAATGCGCTGGAGGACACCGCCAGCCAGGTGCTGGCGGTGGCGCAGTTTCTGGACCGCCTGAACGACCGCATGGACCGCATTCCGGCCCATCCCTTTTTGACCACCCCAACCCCAGACCACATGGAAGTGGCGCTATGAGCAAACAACAACTCGATGAATGCGTGCGCGCCAGCCTGGAGGCTTATTTGCGTGACCTCGACGGCTTGGAACCCCACGGCATGCACGACATGCTGATTCGCGCAGTGGAAAAGCCGCTGCTCGAATTGGTCATGGTCGCCTCCGACAACAACCAGTCCAAAGCCGCCCAGTGGCTTGGACTGAACCGCAACACCCTTCGCAAAAAACTTTTGGAACACCAGCTCTTATGAATGCATTGCTTTCCGTCTCGGACAAAACCGGCATCGTCGAACTCGCCCAGGCGCTGCACGGGCTTGGAATCGCCCTTCTGTCCACTGGCGGCACCGCCAAACTGCTGGCCGAGCACGGTCTGCCCGTCACGGAAGTGGCCGATATGACCGGTTTCCCCGAGATGCTTGACGGCCGCGTCAAAACCCTGCACCCGCGCGTGCACGGTGGCCTGCTGGCCCGCCGCGACTTGCCCGCGCACATGGCCGCGCTGGCCGAACACGGCATTGACACCATCGACTTGCTGGTGGTTAACCTCTACCCGTTTGAAGCCACGGTGGCCAAACCCGGCTGCACGCTGGAAGACGCCATTGAGAACATCGACATCGGCGGCCCGGCCATGGTGCGCAGCGCAGCCAAGAACTGGAAAGACGTGGCCGTTCTCACCGACGCCTCGCAATACGCCACTGTGATCGCCGAGCTGAAAACCGGCGGTGTCACGCAAAAAACCAAGTTTGCCCTGAGCGTGGCCGCCTTCAACCGCATCAGCCAGTACGACGGCGCCATCAGCGACTACCTGTCTGCCGTGCAATTCGGCGACGGCGTGGCCGACAACCAGGCCCCCACCCTGAGCCAGTTCCCCGGCCAGAGCAACGGCCGCTTCACCAAGCTGCAAGACCTGCGCTATGGCGAGAACAGCCACCAGCAGGCCGCGCTCTATAGCGACCTCTATCCGGCCCCCGGCTCGCTGGTCACCGCCAAGCAGTTGCAGGGCAAGGAACTCAGCTACAACAACATCGCCGACGCCGATGCCGCCTGGGAATGCGTCAAGAGTTTCGATACACCGGCCTGCGTCATCGTCAAGCATGCCAACCCCTGCGGTGTGGCCATTGGCGCCAACGCGCTGGAAGCCTATAGCAAGGCTTTCAAGACCGACCCGACCTCGGCCTTTGGCGGCATCATTGCCCTGAACACGCCGCTGGACGAAGCCGGTGCGCGCGAAATCTCCAAGCAGTTTGTCGAGGTGCTGATGGCCCCGGCCTACAGCCCCGAAGCCCTGGCCGTGTTTGCCGCCAAGGCCAATGTGCGCGTGCTGCAAATCGACCTGCCCAAGGGCGGCGCATCGGATTGGGACAATGGCCGCAATGCAGTGGACATGAAGCGCGTCGGCTCCGGCATCCTGCTGCAAACCGCTGACAACCACGAACTGGCGCTGGCCGACCTGAAGGTGGTGACGGTCAAGCAACCGACCCAAGAGCAACTGCAGGACCTGCTGTTTGCCTGGAAGGTGGCCAAGTTTGTGAAATCCAACGCGATCGTGTTCTGCGCCGGTGGTATGACCATGGGCGTGGGTGCCGGCCAGATGAGCCGTCTGGATTCGGCCCGCATTGCCAGCATCAAGGCCGAGCATGCCGGTCTGTCGCTGAGCGGCACGGTGGTGGCGAGTGACGCCTTCTTCCCCTTCCGCGATGGTCTGGATGTGGTCGTCGATGCAGGCGCTACCTGCGTGATTCAACCCGGCGGCTCCATGCGGGATGACGAGGTGATCGCCGCCGCCAACGAGCGTGGTGTTGCGATGGTTTACAGCGGCGTGCGCCACTTCCGGCATTAATTTCTGCGTTGTTCGCCTGCTCTTGTACGGGGCAGGCGAACCGGGTATCCCTTCTCCAGCCCTGCTCGCGGGCGTCTGCTTCCGGTACGCCGGCATCCCTTTGTGAACGCCGTTGTGGGTGCGCTGCCTCTGTGGCAACCGCTAATGGGGGCTTGCGAAGGGATACCCGGTCCACCTGCCCAGGGGGGTAGTGGGTAAGCAACTGGAAACCCGTGGTCTCACCCCCAGTCACCCCAGCCGGCGCGCGTGGTTTAGGAGATCAATGCACCGGCTGCACTTATTCCCACTTCCACCAGACCCATCCACACAACGCCACGCCAAGCAACCACAGCATCCAGGTCTCTGACACGGCATAGGGGTACAGCATCAGCGCCAGGCCGGCCCAGCGCACGTGGTTGTTGGCGGTCTTCTTGCCGCGCCGGTAGGCCACCCAACCGTAGATGCCGAACAGCAGGGCGCCCAACA
Source organism: Comamonadaceae bacterium (assembly GCA_947372865.1). GTDB lineage: Bacteria > Pseudomonadota > Gammaproteobacteria > Burkholderiales > Burkholderiaceae_C > Allorhodoferax. The sequence goes on along the minus strand of CANBVJ010000023.1, from coordinate 2,333 downwards.
GGTAGGCCGGGCTGGGCAGGGTCAGGCCCAGGGCGCCCAGCGCGCCGGTGGCTTGCTGGGCATCCATGGCTTACAGCGCGTTGAAGATGTCGGCTGCTGCGGCCACGGTCTCTGCAATGTCGGCGTCGCTGTGCGCGGCGCTCATGAAGCCCGCCTCGTACAGGGCCGGCGCGATGTACACACCGCGGTCCAGCAGGCCATGGAACAGGGTGTTGAAGACCTTGTTGTCCGTAGTCATCACCTTGGCGTAGTTCTGCGGCAACTCGGGGAACAGGAAGAAGCCGAACATGCCGCCCTCGCTGTCGCCGCAAAACGGAATGCCGGCCTTGGTCGCGGCTTGTGTAAGGCCGCTGACCAGTGCCTGCGTCTTGCGGCTCAGGTCTTCGTAGAAACCGGGCTTGCCAATCTCGGCCAACGTGGCCAGACCGCAGGCGGTGGCTACCGGGTTGCCCGACAGGGTGCCGGCCTGGTAGACCGGGCCCAAGGGGGCCAGTTGCTCCATCAAATGGCGTTTGCCGCCAAAGGCCGCCAGCGGCATGCCGCCGCCAATCACCTTGCCCAGCACCGTCATGTCGGGCTCAAAGCCGGGGATGTCACGGGCGTACACGCTTTGCGCGCTGCCAAAGGCCACGCGCAGGCCCGTCATCACTTCGTCAAACACCAAGAGCGCGCCGTATTCGGTGCACAGCTCGCGACAGCGCTTCATGAAGGGCACGGAGGCGCGCACAAAGTTCATGTTGCCGGCAATCGGCTCGATGATGATGCAGGCCAGTTCCTTGCCGTGGGTGACAAAGGCGGCTTCGAGTTGCGCGATGTTGTTGTACTCCAGCACGATAGTGTGCTGCACCACTTCGGCCGGCACACCGGCGCTGGTGGCGTGGCCGAAGGTGGCCAGGCCCGAACCGGCTTTCACCAGCAGCGAGTCGGCATGGCCGTGGTAGCAGCCTTCAAACTTGATGAACTTGCTGCGGCCGGTGGCGCCGCGTGCCACGCGGATGGCACTCATGCCGGCCTCGGTGCCCGAGCTCACCAGGCGCACCATGTCCATGCTGGGCACGCGCGCCAAAATGGCCTCGGCCAGTTCCACTTCGCGTTCGGTGGGTGCACCAAACGAGAAGCCTTCGAGCAGCGCCTTTTGCACTGCTTCCACCCCGGCCGGGTGACCGTGGCCCAGGATCATCGGGCCCCAGGAGCCGATGTAATCGATGTATTTTTTGTCGTTGGCGTCCCAGAAGTAGGCGCCCTGGGCACGCTGCACAAAGCGCGGTGTGCCACCCACGGCCTTGAAGGCGCGTACGGGGGAATTGACGCCGCCGGGAATGACTTGGCGGGCACGGTCGAACAGGATTTGGTTGCGGTCAGCGGACATGGCGATCTTCAGGGTTCAGTGACGGGTGTCGTTGGGGGAAATTTCAAAACTGGATTCTTGCGCGTCTTCCTCGTCCTCGTCTTCTTCGGGCTGGGCCCAGAACAGACGGTCGGGAATCACATTGCCCATGCCGGGCCTAAAGCCGCTGTCCAGGCAGCGGTCCAGATAGCTCAGGGCCTCGGCCACCGCTTCGGTGAGCTCGGTGCCGCTGGCGATCAGCGCAGTCACCGCAGCCGACAGCGTTTCGCCGGCGCCGCTAAACACGGCCTCGAAGCGTTCGTACTTATGAGAGCACAAAACCGCAGTGGGCGAGCACAAGGCGTTCTCGATAAATTGGTCGGGCAGGGGAATGCCGGTGACCAGCGTAAAGGCCACGCCAAATTCATTGGCTGCACGCGCGATGTCGCGTGCCGTGGGGCTCTTCTCTGCGCTCCACTCGGGAAGCAGCCAGCGCGACAGGGTGCTGTGGTTTCCAACCAACACCGTGGTCTGCGGCAACAGCAGTTCGCTGCAGGCGTCCTGGTAGCTGTCGATCTGGTCTTCGCGCCACCAGGACAGGTCGGGCATATAGGTCAGCAGCGGCACTTCGGCATAGTCCGAGGCCAACTCGGCCACGGCGCTGATGTTCTCGGGGCTGCCGACAAAACCGACCTTGATGGCCTGCACCGGAATGTCTTCGAGGATGGCGCGTGCCTGGTCGGTGACGGCCTCGTCGTCCAGTGCAAAGTGGTCAAACACCTCGGACGTATCGCGCACATAGGCGCCAGTCATGACCGGCAGGGCGTGGGCGCCGACCGAGGCAATGGCCATCAGGTCAGCCGCCAGTCCAGCAGCGCCACTGGGGTCATTGGCGTTGAACACCAGCACGCAGGCGGCGGGGCCGTCATCGCGTTCGCCGGCTTCGGGTTCGGGGATGGGGGAAGCGGTCATTGGAGTAGCCTGTTCTCGTAATTGCCATCAGGCA
>CANBVJ010000022.1 GCA_947372865.1 Comamonadaceae bacterium | reverse complement strand
TGCCTTGTCAGTGAATGTCTTGTCAATGTTGAAGTCGGCAAGTGCCTCTTGCTGACGAGCCGTATTCTGCTCTTCAGTGCTCACTCGGATGTAACCGACCAATTGTCCTTTTGCCATCGCTGAATTCCTTGTTTTTGTCTAACAAGGATCTTAGATGGATCTTGACAATGTGTCAAACAAATAAATACCAACCTTATCTTTACGTTTTGACCGGGGTTTAGACGTATCAAGTTAGCGTGTAGCCTATCCAGACGGCTGGTCGGCTTAGGGGTTACCGAGGCAATCGGTCAATCGATTTATGTGTTGCGATTCGTTTGAGCTCAACCGTCGTTCCATTGAGTTCAAATGTTACTTGCCAAGAATGGTTGGCAATGACATCGATCTTCCAGACGGTCGGTTTTGGCAAACCGGTCAACGTATGTAAGCGAAGCGATTTCGCTTCCGGATTGGTCTTGAGCAGTTGTAGTGCGTCTTTCACCGCCGCTTGGACATCGGGCTTGAGTTTCTCAAACTCCGATTTGAAACGCTCGGAATACGTGAAGCGTTCGATGACGACTTGTCGACTCACTACTTGGCAAGAAGAGAATCAAATAGGCTATCAACAGTCTCAAAGACAAGGCCAACTGTGGGCTGAAGGATGGCATCGTGAGTGGAAATCCACTCGCAAAGCTCCTCAATAGTGTCGTGAAGCTGATTGATGGAACTCATAAACTCATCGTAAGCATCAACGACACCATCATCCGAGCGAAGATGGGGATCTGTAGTCGCAGATAGATGACGTTTTTTTGCATCTTCATAGATACGAGCGCAAGAACCTGAAGCTTTCTCCAATACGGACCGGATATGACCTGTTGGGTCAATCTCAATTGTGCTTGGCGAGAGCTTGGTTTGAATCTCAGCGTAAGTGGCGCAAATCGAACGCACCAAATCGGTATCCGCGGAAAGACAGTCAACTGTATTTTCAATAGCGCGAAGTAGGTCGAGATTGCGCGCAGCCAGAGCCTGGGCGCCAGACGGCGTCATGCTTTGCCCGATAAACGGTAATGCGTACATTTCTAGTTCCTATTTCGTCTGTAGACGAGTCATCGCTTTTACCCAGTCGTCCATGCTACAGCATTTCAGCAAAAGAGCTTAGACCGTGTGAGATTGGACCCATTCCGTTGAGGTCTTGCCGCAACAGGCAATTCGACAATGACACACCAAATTTGAAGTTAGTCCAAGGATGGCTTGGTGTGAACGACCACATCCAGCAAATTAGTGTAGCTTAGAATGTAGCTTGAATGAAGCGGTGAAGAAGAAAACATAAGTAAATCAACAACTTAGGTTCAATTTCTGGCGGAAGCTGTGAGATTCGAACTCACGGAGGACTCACATCCTCGCCGGTTTTCAAGACCGGTGCCTTAAACCGCTCGGCCAAGCTTCCATGGGCTGCATTCTAACGGGGGCCGGACTGCCCGGTCGCGCGCGCGCCGCCGGTTAAGGGGCTAGCAGCAAGCCCTTGGTTTCGATAAACGCCACGATTTCGTCCAGGCCGCTCAGGGTTTTGAGGTTGGTCATCACAAAAGGGCGCAGGCCCTTGGGCGTGGTGCGCATGCGGATGGTGTCGGCGCGCATGACGTCCAGGTTGGCGCCCACGTGGGGTGCGAGGTCGGTCTTGTTGATCACAAACAGATCGCTTTTGGTGATGCCGGGGCCGCCTTTGCGCGGAATTTTTTCGCCTGCGGCCACGTCAATCACGTAAATCGTCAGGTCCGAAAGCTCGGGGCTGAAGGTGGCGGCCAGGTTGTCGCCTCCGCTCTCGATGAACACGATGTCGGCGTTCGGAAAATCCACCAGCATGCGGTCAATCGCCTCCAAGTTGATGGACGCGTCCTCCCGGATGGCAGTGTGCGGGCAACCGCCGGTTTCCACGCCCATGATGCGCTCGGCCGGCAGTGCGCCGCTCACCGTGAGCAGGCGCTGGTCTTCCTTGGTGTAGATGTCGTTGGTAATGGCCACCAGGTCGTATTTGTCGCGCATGGCTTTGCACAGCATTTCCAGGAGTGTGGTTTTGCCAGAACCCACCGGGCCGCCAATGCCCACGCGCAAGGGGGGCAGGTTTTTGGTGCGGTGGGCGATGTGGTGCAGGGCGGACATGGGCGGGCTTTCAGGATCTAAAGAGGCGGGAATATTGGACTTCATGCTGGGCGCTCAAAATGGCCAGCATGGGTGAAAAAGCCTGTTGCGCGCCGGGCGCCAGCGCCAAGGCGTGGTCCACGGCTGCGGGAATGCGCGTGGTCAGAGCCGACAAGATGCGCTGTCCGGCGCTTTGGCCCAGGGGCACGGATTTGATGGCCGCTTGCGTCATATTTTCGGCCCAGCCAAAGGCGTAGGCTAGCAAGCAGGCGCGCACCGGTGCCTCGGTGCTGGCCGCAGCCAGCGCAAACGCGACTGGGTAGCTCGGGTCCATGGCTGCCAAGAGCGCAATGTCGGTCGCGTTAGCAGTGGTGTGGTTGCGCAGCCATTCCAGCAGCGAGCGGCCCATTTGCTCGGTTTGCGCGCGCAGTTCATGGCTTTCGCGGGTTTGCAAAATCCAGGCGTTCAGGCGGGCAATGGCGGCGCTGTCTGCGGCGCGCCAGGCCTCCACCGCCTGCGCAATCACGGGCAAGTCGCTGCGCGCCAGGCTCAGGTGCAACTGGTCTTGCAGCCAGTCTGCGGCCTGCGTCTCGGTGCTAGCGCGCCCGCTGTCCACGGCGGCTTCCAGCACCTCGGAATACGAAAACCCGCCAATGGGCAAGGCCGGTGAGGCCAGCCACATGAGCTGCATCAGGCTTGAGTCCAGCATGGGCCGCGTTTTAGTGGTCGTGGCTGTGGCTGTGCCCGTGCCCGTGCCCGTGCCCGCCATGGGGGTGGCCGCCGGTGGCATAGGCGCCGTTTTCGGGCTCAAAAGCCTCGTCCACCGCGTGCACGATCAGGTGCATGGCGCGCAGCATGTCGGCCAGCACGTGGTCGGGTTCGATTTTCAGGTGGTCGGGCTTGAGCTCGATGGGCACGTGGCGGTTGCCCAGGTGGTAGGCCGCGCGAATCAGGTCGTAGGGCGTGCCGTGATTGGGGCAATGGGTGATTCTGAGCACCGCCTGGGGCGCCGCAATCACCCGCACCAGCGAGCCGTCCGCAGCCACCAGAACGTCGCCGCCGCGAACAGCGGTGCCACGCGGCAGAAAAACTCCGAGCGTGCGCCCGCCAGAATCGAAAGCGTCAAAACGACTTTTTTGCCGCACATCCCAGTCCAGTTCGACGGTGGTAGCCCGCTTGAGCAAGGCTGGGGCCAGGCCGGCGCCTTGGGGGATAAGTTTGGAGGTTTGGAGCATCAGAATAGAAAGTAGCGCTGGGCCATGGGCAGACTGACCGCGGCCTCGCAGGTCAGCAACTGGCCATCGGCGCGCACGCTGTAGGTTTGGGCGTCAATTTCCATGGTGGGCAAATAGTGGTTGTGCACCATGTGCTGCTTGCGCACGCCGCGCACGTTTTTGACGGCGCTGAGCGTCTTGGCCAGGCCAAAGCGGTCTTTGATGCCAGCGTCCAGGCCGGCCTTGGACACAAAGGTGAGCGAGCCCCGGCTCAGGGCGCCGCCGTAGGCGCCAAACATGGGCCGGTAATGCACGGGCTGGGGCGTGGGGATGGAGGCGTTGGGGTCGCCCATGGCGGCCATGGCGATAAAGCCGCCTTTGAGGATGAGCGCGGGCTTGACGCCAAAAAAGGCCGGTTTCCAGACCACCAGATCGGCCCATTTGCCCACCTCAATACTGCCCACCTCGTGGCTGATGCCGTGCGCAATAGCCGGGTTGATGGTGTATTTCGCCACGTAGCGCTTGGCGCGGAAGTTGTCGTTGCGCTGCAAGGCCTCGGCCGGTTCAGTACGACCGGCCTCAGGCGCGAGCCAGCCGCGCTGCGCTTTCATTTTGTGGGCGGTTTGCCAGGTGCGGATGATGACTTCGCCGACGCGGCCCATGGCCTGGCTGTCGCTGCTCATCATGGAGATGGCGCCCAGGTCGTGCAGCACGTCTTCAGCCGCAATGGTTTCTTTGCGGATGCGGCTTTCGGCAAACGCCAGGTCTTCGGCAATGCCCGCATCCAGGTGGTGGCAAACCATGAGCATGTCCACGTGCTCGTCGAGCGTGTTGACGGTGTAGGGCATGGTCGGGTTGGTGGAGCTGGGCAAAAAGTTGGCCTGGCCCACCACTTTCAGAATGTCGGGCGCGTGCCCGCCACCGGCGCCTTCGGTGTGAAAGGCGCACAGGGTGCGGCCCTTGGTGGCAGCAATGGTGTTTTCCACAAAGCCCGACTCGTTGAGCGTGTCCGAATGGATGGCCACTTGCGTGTCGGTGGCGTCGGCCACATCCAGGCAGTTGCTGATGGCGGCGGGCGTGGTGCCCCAGTCTTCGTGCAATTTCAGGCCAATCACCCCGGCGTTGATCTGCTCATGCAGCGCCGCAGGCAGGCTGGCGTTGCCCTTGCCCATAAAGCCCAGGTTCATGGGAAAAGCGTCTGCCGCCTGCAGCATGCGCTCGATGTTCCAAGCGCCGGGCGTGCAGGTGGTGGCAAAAGTGCCGGTGGCCGGCCCCGTGCCGCCGCCCATCATGGTGGTCACGCCGCTGGCCAGCGCCTCTTCAATTTGCTGCGGGCAAATGAAATGGATGTGGCAGTCAATGCCCCCGGCGGTGACGATGTTGCCTTCGCAACTAATCACCTCGGTGCCCGGGCCAATGATGATGTCCACGCCGCTTTGCGTGTCCGGGTTGCCAGCTTTGCCGATGGCCACAATGCGCCCGCCCTTGAGGCCAATGTCGGCTTTGACGATGCCCCAGTGGTCGAGAATCAGCGCGTTGGTCATCACGCAATCCACGGCACCTTCATGGCGCGTGCGCTGGCTTTGCGCCATGCCGTCGCGAATCGTCTTGCCCCCGCCAAACTTCACTTCTTCGCCGTAACTTCCGGCTGCCAGCGTGAAGTCTTTTTCCACTTCCACCACCAGCCCGGTGTCTGCCAGGCGCACCCGGTCGCCCACGGTGGGGCCAAAAATCTCCGCATAGGCGCGGCGGTCGATGGTTGCCATTTAAAGTTTTCCTTGCGTCAGGCCGCGAAAGCCATAAACCGTGCGGTCACCGGCATAGTCCACCAGTTCCACGGTGCGTTCTTGTCCGGGTTCAAAGCGCACGGCCGAGCCCGAGGCGATGTTCAGGCGCATGCCTTGGGCCAGCGCGCGGTCAAAACTGAGCGCGTCGTTGGTCTCGGCAAAGTGGTAATGCGAGCCCACTTGCACCGGGCGGTCAGACGTATTTTTGACCAGTACGGTCAGGGTGCGCCGCCCGGCATTGAGCACGTGGCTGCCTTCGTCGGTGATGATTTCTCCGGGGGTCATTGCAGAGTCCCGTTATGCCAGTTGGGCCAGCATCACGCCGCCCCACAGCGCCAGTGCGGCGCCCGCCAGACGCGGCCACCACACGCTGTGCGTGCGCAAGGCCAAGCCCGCAGCCAGCCCCAGACCATGCAAAACCGCCGTTCCCGCCACCATGCCTACCAGCACAGCCACGGGGCTAGCGCCCGAGAATTCAACCCCGTGCGCCATGCCGTGGAACACGGCAAAGCCGCCGGCCAGCGCGGCGGCAACCGCGCCTGGGAACTGCGCCCGGGTAGCCACCAGCAAGCCCAGCGCCAGTACCGTGGCCGCCACCAAGGGTTCCAGCGCGGGCAGGGCGATGCCTGACATGCCCAAAAGCGCGCCCACCAGCAGCATGTTGGCAAAGGCCAAGGGCGCGAGCCAGACGCGCCGCGTGCTTAAAGCGCTCCAAAAACCCACCGCCAGCATGGCCGCCAGGTGGTCCAGCCCGGTAAAGGGGTGCAACAAGCCGTCCACCAAGCCCAGCGCGTGGTGGTCGGCCAGGTCGGCGCCAACGTGGGCTTGGGCCAAGGTCGAAAGACCCAGGGTGGCTGCGACAAACAGAGCTTTATGGAGGGAGGGGAACATGGCGGCTTACCTTGGTGGGGGTGAAAGGTGGAAATACGGGAGCGGGCAACAAAAACGTCAGACGATGGGCTGGTGCACGGTGACCAGCTTGGTGCCATCTGGAAAGGTGGCTTCAACCTGGATGTCAGGGATCATTTCTGCGATGCCGTCCATCACGTCGGCGCGCGTGAGCACGGTGCGGCCTTCGCTCATGAGCTGCGCCACGGTCTTGCCGTCGCGCGCACCTTCCATGACAGCGGCACTGATCAGCGCCAGGGCTTCGGGGTAATTGAGCAACAGGCCCCGGGCCTTGCGCCGCTCGGCCAAAAGCGCTGCTGTAAACAGCAAGAGCTTGTCTTTTTCGCGGGGGGTGAGTTCCATAAGCGGGTGCGTGTCTGAGTAATAAAGGCCAGAGGGTGATCAACAGTAGCAAAGCCCATGCCTGCGGTGAAAAGCATACGCCAAAGGCCGGATGGCATGGATTCTGCAAGGTTTTGGGGGCACATGCCCTTGCTACCGGAGACCCCCATCATGAAGTTCAGTCGTCTATTCGTGCACCACAACACAGCGCCGAAGTGCATCGTAATGGTGCGTCAGCCTGGCTCTTGCGAGCGACTCCAGCACATCGACGGATTTGGCCTGCAAATGCACCGGATTGGTGATCGCCTGCTTGGGGCTTGCGCATGACGCCAGCGTCTACCGTCGCCCGCTCTGGCCAAGGTGAGTCCGTCTGGGTGGTGAGTTCGGATATACCGCAATCGCGCCGCCTGGCCGAGTTGCTGGAAGACGCGGGCTATGGCGCTCTGGTTCTGGCCTGTGCTGCTGCTGCGCTGGCCCAGGCCGCCATGGCGCCGCCTGACCTGCTGCTGCTTGACGCCGAGCTCAGCGATAGCAGTGGCTTTGATCTGGCACGCCGCCTCAAGGCGCTGGCCCAAACCAGCCCGGCGCCCATCATCTTTATGGCTGACCCCGGCCACCCGGAGCATCTGGTGCAGGCCTTGGAGTCTGGCGGCGCGGACTGTGTCAACCAGCCCGTCAAACCCCAGGAGCTGCTGGCCCGCATGGCCATGCATCTGGCCGGTGCGCGTGAGCGGCGCCAGGCGCGCAATGCCTTAGACGCTTTTGGCTACGCCACCCTCACTGTGCGTCCCCATGACGGCAAGCTGATGTGGCAAACGCCTTTGTCGCGCGAACTGCTGCAGCGCTATTGCCCCAATCACCCGCCCTATGCCAGCCGTACCGCACCCGAGGTGCAGTCCTGGCTGCAGGAATGCCTGCGTTGCCTGCAACGCGGCGACGCACCCCGGCCGCTGGTCTTGTCGCAAGGCGACGGCGCGCGCCTGACCCTGCGCCTGCACCAGCAAACGGGCGACAACGAGAGCGCGTCTCCCAACGAAGGCGAGGAGTGGGCCGGCGACGACTGGCTGATCGTCATGCGTGAAGTCTCGGACCAAGCGGTGATGCAGGCCATGCGCGACGCTTTTGCCCTGACCCTGCGCGAGGCCGAGGTCTTGTACTGGGTCGTCAAAGGCAAAACCAACAAAGATGTGGGCGACATTTTGGGCAGCAGCCCGATGACGGTCAAAAAGCACCTGGAGCGCGTGTTCGTCAAACTCGGTGTGGAAACCCGTACTGCGGCGGCCGGCAAGGCCACGGCCCGCATTGCGCAACTGCAGCCGCAGTTCAGCGGCTAAGGCGCGGCTGCTCCAGCCAGGCGTTGTTGGCCTGCGGCGGCGCCTAGGCGAAAATAGGCCCATGCCTACTGATTTGCCTGAATCCCCCACCGCGGCCGCCCCGCAGCCGCGCAACCCCCTGCACGGCGTCACGCTAGAAGCCATGGTCACCGCACTGGCTGACTTTTACGGCTGGGAAGGTTTGGCGCAGCACATCGCCATTCGGTGTTTTGCCGTGGACCCCAGCGTCTCTTCGAGTCTGAAGTTTTTGCGCAAAACCCCGTGGGCGCGGGACAAGGTGGAGAGTCTCTACCTGTTCATGCTGCGCGAGCAGCGGCGCGGACGCTAGGGCGCATACAGGGCGCCTGCTCCAGGTGCCGCTTTCGTGTTTTGCATACGCCCACCATACGCCACCCGGCGTATTTGCCAAGTTGCCGATTCTCCCTAAAGTTGATCCAAGTCTCACCAAAACCGTGCATGCGGGTGTAGGAGAGGCGGTTTATATCAACCATTGGAGGATTTTCATGCATCGTCGTTTTACGCTCAAGGCACTCACTGCTGCCGTCGCATTGGCCGGCTTGTCCGCCATGCCCGCCCATGCGGGTGACACCATCAAAGTGGGTATCTTGCACAGCCTGTCGGGCACCATGGCTATTTCAGAAACCGTGTTGAAAGACACCGTGCTGATGGCCATTGACGAGATCAACGCCAAGGGCGGTTTGTTGGGCAAGAAGCTCGAACCTGTAGTGGTCGATCCTGCTTCCAACTGGCCCCTGTTTGCTGAAAAAACCAAGCAGTTGCTTGGTCAGGACAAAGTCGATGTGATCTTTGGTTGCTGGACTTCGGTATCGCGCAAATCGGTGCTGCCAGTCGTGGAAGAAATGAACGGCCTGCTGTTCTACCCCGTGCAATACGAAGGTGAAGAGCTGTCCAAAAACGTGTTTTACACGGGTGCGGCCCCTAACCAACAGGCTATTCCCGCTGTGGACTACCTGATGAGCAAAGACGGCGGCGGCGCCAAGCGCTGGGTCTTGCTGGGTACCGACTATGTGTACCCCCGCACGACCAACAAGATTCTGCGCGCCTACTTGCACAGCAAAGGCGTGAAAGACAGCGACATCGACGAAAAATACACCCCGTTTGGTCACTCGGATTACCAAACCATCGTCGCTGACGTCAAGAAGTTTGCCGCTGGCGGCAAGACTGCTGTGGTGTCCACCATCAATGGTGACTCCAACGTGCCTTTCTACAAGGAACTCGGCAACGCAGGCCTCAAAGCCAAGGACGTGCCAGTCGTCGCTTTCTCAGTCGGTGAAGAGGAGCTGCGCGGTGTGGACACCAAGCCTTTGGTCGGTCACCTGGCCGCATGGAACTACTTCATGTCGATCAAGAACCCCACCAACGACGCCTTCATCAAGAAGTGGTCGGATTACGCCAAGGCCAAGGGCATTGCTGGACACAAAGACAAGCCTTTGACCAACGACCCGATGGAAGCCACCTACATCGGCATCAACATGTGGAAGCAAGCAGTTGAAAAAGCCAAGTCCACCGACGTGGACAAGGTCATCGCCGCCATGGCCGGCCAAACCTTCGCCGCTCCCAGTGGCATCACTTCCAAGATGGACGAAAAGAACCACCACTTGCACAAGTCGGTGTTCATCGGCGAGATCAAGGCGGACGGCCAGTTCAACGTGGTGTGGAAGACACCCGGCCCTGTCAAAGCCAAGCCATGGTCTCCCTTCATCGAAGGCAACGACAAGAAGCCTGATGAGCCTGTGAAAAAGTAAGCGTCTGTGGCGGCCATAGGCCGCCGTGGCAGCCTTTTTTCAGGCGCTGAACCGCCGTCGTAGCTTTGCGGGTGCACCCTGGCCCGAAAGTTGCGACGGTTTTCTTATTTTGAGGATTCTGATGAGATTTAGATTGGGACTGCAGCTTCGGCCGTGGCTGTTGGCGATGGGTTTGTGGAGCGCCGTAGGCGCTTACGCACTGAGCCCTGAGCAAGCGCAAAAAATGACCGTCGGTGAAGGTGACGAACGCATTGCAGCCTTGCAAGCGGCGGTATTGAGCCCGGACGCGCAAACTCTGGCGTTCATTCAGGCGCTGTCGGACGGCCTGGTCAAAGTGGTGAACGGAAAACCCGTTATTCTGCGCGACGCCCAGGCACTGGACGCCGTCAGTGGCACGGCGCTCACACTGCCAGCCGATGCATTGCAAGCTGCCGAAGAAGCGATGGTGAACAACCGCATGCGCGGTGAACTCGACAACGCGCTGGCCGCGCTTAAATTGCTCAGCCCCGACGCCACCGTGCGCCGCGAAGCCGCCAAGGCCTTGCAAGGTCAGGTGAGTGACGCCCAACTTCCCCTGATTGACAAAGCGCTGGCGCAAGAAAGCGAAGCCGATATCCGCGAGCGCCTGGGCCTGCTACGGGCCGCCGCCCTGTTGTCCAGCGACGACCCGACCAAGCGCCAGCAAGCCGCCGCGCTTTTGGGCCAAAGCGCCCAAGCCGCCACGCAAACCCTGCTGGCCGAGCGCCTGCAAATCGAGACGGACCCGCTAGTCAAGCAAGCGCTGTACAAAAGCCTGCGCGAAGTCAAAGACCGCCTGGCCTGGGGCGACCGCCTGGGCGCCATCTTTAGCGGCATCAGCCTGGGTTCGATCTTGCTGCTGGTGGCGCTGGGCTTGGCGATCACCTACGGCCTGATGGGCGTGATCAATATGGCCCATGGCGAGCTGATGATGATTGGCGCCTATGCCACCTATGTGGTGCAGGGCCTGTTTCAAAAATACCTGCCTGGAGCCTTTGAGTGGTATTTGCTGGCCAGCGTGCCGGTGGCGTTCATGGTCTCTGCCCTGGTGGGTGCGGCGCTGGAGCGCAGCGTCATTCGCTTTTTGTATGGCCGCCCGCTGGAAACGCTGCTGGCGACCTGGGGCATCAGCCTGATGTTGATGCAAGGCGTGCGAACCCTGTTTGGCGCGCAAAACGTAGGTGTGGAAAACCCGAGCTGGATGAGTGGCGGCGTGCAACTCATGGGCAACCTGTCCTTGCCCTACAACCGCATCATCATCGTGGCCTTCGCCTTGAGCGTGTTGGTAGCCGTGGCTTTGCTGGTGGGCAAAACCCGCCTGGGCCTGTTTGTGCGGGCCGTGACGCAAAACCGGCCCATTGCCGCGTGCATGGGCGTGAACACCGCGCGCATTGACACCTATGCCTTTGCGCTGGGTTCGGGCATTGCCGGGCTGGCGGGCTGCGCTTTGAGCCAAGTGGGCAATGTGGGGCCTGACCTGGGCCAGAACTACATTGTTGACGCCTTTATGGTGGTGGTGCTCGGTGGTGTGGGCCAGTTGGCGGGCACCGTGGTGGCTGCGCTGGGCCTGGGCGTACTCAACAAATTCCTCGAAGGCCTGGCTGGCGCGGTGCTGGCCAAAATCGCCGTTCTTTTATTCATCATCATCTTCATCCAAAAACGCCCGCAAGGCATTTTTGCCATGAAGGGCCGGAGTGCAGAAGCATGAGCGCGCTAACTCTCCCCAACGCTTCCCCTGTCTTGAGCCGCACTGGCTGGGCCGTCTGGCTGGCTGCGCTGGCGCTCTTGTGCGGTCTGGTGCCGGTGCTCAACCTACTGGTGCCCGAAGGCAGCGTTTTTCACCTGAGCGACTTTGCGGTGGGCCTCGTGGCCAAGATCATGTGCTACGCCATGTGTGCGCTGGCCATGGATTTGATCTGGGGTTACACCGGCATTCTCAGTCTGGGTCACGGCCTGTTCTTTGCGCTCGGGGGCTATGCCATGGGCATGTACCTGATGCGCCAGATTGGGCTGGATGGCAATTACAAAAGCGCTTTGCCCGACTTCATGGTCTTTCTGGACTGGAAAGAACTGCCCTGGCATTGGGCGCTGAGTGGTAGCTTGCCCGCCACCTTGTTTTTGGTGGTGGCGGTGCCGGGGTTGGTGGCGCTGGTGTTTGGCTTTTTTGCCTTTCGCTCACGCATCAAGGGCGTGTACTTTTCCATCATCACCCAGGCGCTTACCTTTGCCGCCATGCTGCTGTTCTTTCGTAATGAGACCGGCTTTGGCGGGAACAACGGTTTTACCGACTTCAAGCGCTTGGCTGATATTCCGATTGCAACGCCGGGCATGCGCATGGCCTTATTTGTGCTCACCGCCGTGTGTCTGCTGGCGTTCTATTTGCTGGCGCGCTGGCTGGTGGCGTCCAAGTTTGGCCGGGTGCTGCAGGCCATTCGCGACGCCGAGTCGCGCGTCATGTTCAGCGGCTACTCGCCGCTGGGCTACAAGCTAGCCATCTGGACGCTCTCGGCCATGGTTTGTGGCGTGGCCGGGGCCTTGTATGTGCCGCAAGTGGGCATCATCAACCCCAGCGAAATGAGCCCGGCCAATTCAATCGAGATTGCGGTGTGGGCGGCGGTGGGCGGGCGCGCCACGCTGATTGGCCCGATTGTGGGCGCGTTTTTGGTCAACGGCGCCAAGAGCTGGCTCACGGTTACCTATCCTGAGTTTTGGCTCTACTTTTTGGGTGCTTTGTTCATCGGCGTCACGCTCTACCTGCCCCAGGGCGTGGTCGGATTGGTGCGCAAACTGCGGGGAGGCCAGGCATGACGCCCGATCTATTGGAAGCAGGCGCCCAGCGTCTGCAAGCTCGCGTGCAAGTGCAACCCAGCGGCCAAACGGCAGCGGGTGGCCAAACTGCGGGTTTTGCGCGCGTGCGCAATTCGCAGGAGGTGGACGTCACGCACGGCCGCATCCTGTACCTGGAAGACGTCAACGTCAGCTTTGACGGATTCAAAGCCATCAAGCACCTGTCGCTGGACATTGCACCGGGCGAGCTGCGCTGCATCATCGGCCCCAACGGCGCGGGCAAGACGACCATGATGGACATCATCACCGGCAAGACACGGCCCGATTCGGGCACCGTGTTCTTTGGCAGCACGATTGACCTGTTGCGCCACAGCGAGCCCGAGATTGCCCAACTGGGCATTGGCCGCAAGTTCCAAAAACCCACGGTGTTTGAGCAGCTCACGGTGTATGAAAACCTGGAGTTGGCGCTCAAGACCCACAAGGGCGTGCGCGCCTCGGTGTTTTTCAAGCGCACGTCCGAGCAGGCGGACCGGCTCATCGAGGTGTTGCACACCATCCATTTGGAGAGTAGCCTGAACCGCCAGGCCGGCTTGCTCAGCCATGGCCAAAAGCAGTGGCTGGAGATTGGCATGCTGCTCATGCAAGACCCCAAGCTGCTGCTGCTGGACGAGCCGGTGGCCGGTATGACCGACCAGGAAACCGAGCGCACGGCTGAGTTGTTCTTGAGCCTCAAGGGTAAGCATTCGCTGGTGGTGGTGGAGCACGACATGGCTTTTATCAAGGCTATCTCAGACACCGTGACCGTGCTGTGCGAAGGCGCGGTGCTGGCGCAAGGGCCACTGGCCCAGGTGCAGGCCGACGAGCGGGTGATTGAAGTATATTTGGGGCGTTGAAGCTTATGAGTTTGTCGGTCAAAGGAATTAACCAGTACTACGGCGGATCGCACATCTTGCGCGACGTCAGCTTGGAGGCGTCGCCCGGAAAAGTGACGGTGATTTTGGGGCGCAACGGCGTGGGCAAAACCACGCTGCTCAAGTCGCTCATGGGCCTGGTGCCCATTAAAACCGGGTCCATCACTCTGGACGGCGTGGCTTTGCAGGGGGCCACGCCCTACGAGCGTGCCCGCGCTGGTTTGGGCTACGTACCCCAGGGGCGCGAGATTTTCGGGCGGCTCACGGTGCAGGAAAACCTGGTCATGGGCCTGGCGGGCAAACCGGCGTCCACACCGCTGCCGCCGGAGCTGTTTGAGTGGTTTCCGGTGCTGCACGAGATGCGCCACCGCCGCGGCGGCGATCTCTCGGGCGGTCAACAACAACAGTTAGCCATTGCGCGTGCGCTGGCCGCAGGCCCCAAGGTGCTGGTGCTCGATGAGCCCACCGAGGGCATTCAGCCCAGCATCATCAAGGACATTGGTCGCGTGATTCGCATGCTGGCCGATAAGGGCTCAATGGCCATTGTGCTGGTGGAACAGTACTACGACTTTGCCCGCGAACTGGCCGACGACTACATCGTGATGGAACGCGGCTCGGTGCTGGCGCAAGGGCGCGGCGCCAATATGGAGATAGACGGCGTGCGGGAGTTGGTCGCCATCTAAAGCCTTTGGCTGCCTTGCAGCATGGCCTACATCGCCCAGATGCGCGGCGATGTGGCTGCCATATTCCACACCGCGCTGCGCCACGCCAGGCGAACTTGGCGCAACAGTCCCATGACTGCCTCGACCTGCGGCGCCATTACCCGCACCACCACGGTTTGGGGGTTGGGGCTGGTGGCGCCAGCGGTGGCCGCAAGCGGGTGCGCGGCAATTACTTCGCGCGCGGTGTCCAGCGCCACGGCCTTGTCCCCGCGGCCCATGGCCTGGCCGCTGACCAGATACATCGTCGCCCAGCAGCGCATGCCCGCCAGAGCGGCGGGGCCGTCCAGCAGCAATGCGTCGTCGGCCTCCACGCGGCCACGTTCCAGCCAGACGCCGGGCAACTCCAGGTGCTGCTGCACAAAGCCTTGTACAAAGGGCAGCTTGGCGTGTGGCAGGCCCAACGCTGTCACGTCCCAGCCCATCACTTGCGCCTCGGGGGCCAAGTCCAGTGTGAGGTGGTTTTCGGCGCGGCAGCCGCTGTAGCAAATGGTTTCCAGCGGCAGCCACTCCAGGCGCGCGTTGCCTTCCAGCCTTAGCTGTGTGCGCTGCAAGGCCAGCGCGCCTTCGCTGCGGTAAAAGCGCGTGGCCCCGGGTGTGGTCACCAGGCCGTGGGTGCCGGGTGCGGCGCGCAATGCAATCTCCAGCGTGTCGCCGCCCACCAGGCCGCCCGGCGGGTGTACCAGCACGTTGTGGCAGACCGCGTCGCCCTCAGGGTACAGGCTTTGCAGAATGCGCAAAGGCCCACTGTGCACATGCCGCGCCACGCTGCGTCCAGCGTGGAGTTCGTAGTCAAGTTGGAGCTTGGCGTGCCAGGACATGGGTGGGGTAAATCAATGGATTGAATGGGACGGCAGGCTGTGCGTGCGCGGTCGAATTGTAGAGATCGAGCGCAAGAGGCACTGGACGAAAAATGGCGGTGATGCTTGGGCCTGGCCTATTACTTGCAAATGTGGTAATAGATGCAGATTGCTGCACCAAAACCATTCGAAGGACTACCATGAACTACGCCATGTGCCCCAAACTGAGCCGCACCTCCCTTGTTTTTGCCGCTTTTGCGTGCAGCGTTTCTGCCCACGCCGCTGATTGGAGTGATACCTCGATCGGTTACCGTTATGGCACCAATTTTTCCGAGCCTTTCAACTCCAGTGCGATCGTCAAAGATATTGTCAGTATCAACCACGTCAGTGGTTACAAATACGGCTCTAACTTCTTTAATGCAGACCTTTTGATGTCAGACGATAAAGACCCTGGTGGCTACGGTTCGACCAACGGTGCACAAGAGGTATATGTGGTTTACCGCCACACGCTGGACTTGGGCAAAGTTACTGGCTCCTCCTATGCCATGGGGCCCGTACGGGGTGTCGGCCTTGTTGGCGGTTTTGACTGGAACACCAAGAACGATGCTGGCTATAACTCCAAAAAGCGCATGTTGGTGGCCGGTCCCTCGGTCATGTTGGACGTGCCCGGCTTTTTAAACATTGCGCTCTTGGGACTTTGGGAAAGCAATGCGCCTTACAACACCAATAAAAACTCGTCTTTCTACGGATCAACTCCTCGCTACACCTATTCTCCCCACCCCATGATCAATGCGGTCTGGGGTATCCCGTTCAGCGTGGGCACGGTTCCATTGGCCTTTGAGGGATTTGCCAACATCATTTCCGAAAAGGGAAAAAATGAATCTGGGCGGGATACGGCTACCGAAACCAATATCGACATGCAGATGATGTACGACCTGAGCAACGCTTTGGGCGCGAAGCCCAAAACCTTCCGCTTGGGTGTTGAGTACCAGTACTGGAACAACAAATTCGGCAACGACAACTCCCAGTCGATGTTCAATGGCGGCGCTCTAGCCAAGACTTGGATGGTGCGCGCTGAATACCACTTCTAAGCGTAGTGGGTCTGGGTACACGGCCAAACCCGCTTAAGCCAAAAGAAAAAATGGGCCACCGCAGCGAGAGCTGCGTGGCCCATTTCCTTGGGTGGTCGGAGAATCTATTGACCGCGCGCGGTCTGCAGCTCTGCTTCCCTCTCGGCGCCCCGGCGTTCGGCGTTGACCTGTTCAGCGATGGATTCCACCTGTTCGTCGGTCATGCCAAATTTGGCCTGCATTTGCTTGAGCTTGGCACGCTCTTCATCGGTGACTACGCCGTCTGCCAGCACCTCACGGACCTCCGTTTCGTAGACCGCTTCACGGCGCTGCACCTGGGCGGTATAGGCGGTCGCCACCACACCGGTCAGGATCGCGGCCAGGGCAATCGCCAGCACCTGGGTTACCACTACCAGCACCACGCCCAGATAGGTCACAGGATCCACATTGCCCCAACCCGAGATGATGGTCAGGATAAACCAGTGCATGGCCGCCGGGATAGACGGAAAGACCTCGGGCTGATCGTGGCCTTCGATAATGTAGATCAGCGAGGAGAACAGCAGGCAACTGATGAACAGCAGAAACATGGCCGACGAAAACGAGTCTTTTTCGGCCTTGATGGCCTCAAACATATCGTCCATGGCGCTGTTGTAGCGCGACAGCTTGAAAATCCGCAGCAGGCGGAACATGCGCAGCACCCGCAAATCAGCGCCCGGAAACACCAGTTGCAGGTAAAAAGGCACGGTGCTGAAAAAGTCCACCATGCCAAACACGCTGAACAGGTATTCCTTGCGTCCGCGCCAGGAGCTACCGGCCTCGTGGGCGTATTTTTCGCCATACGACCACACCCGCAGCGCGTATTCGACAGAAAACACCACCACGCTGACCAGATCAAACATGTGGAAATAGGCGGCATAGGCCTCGTGCAGGTCGTGCAAGGACTCCAAAATGATCGCCAGGACATTGGCCACCACCAGGGTGGCGATAAAGATTTCGCAGGCCTTGCTGGCGCCGTCGAGCACGGCGCCGTCCAAAATTTCAAATATGCGGCGTTTAAGGCGTTGGGACGAGGAGCTCGGCTCCATAGGTGTCGTGGAGTTCATCATTTCTGCTTGCTTTGGGCTTCGTCAATAAAAAGCTGGACTTGGGCGTCCGAAAGCCGGTATTTGGCTTGCAATTGTTTGAGTGTTGCGCGCTCTGCGTCAGACACCACGCCGTCGGCCAGCACTGCGCGCAATTGGCTTTGGTAAGCCGCCTTCTTGCGCGAAAGCTGGTTGGAAAAGGCGGACGCCACGATACCGGTCATGATCGCGGCCATACACACGCCCAAAAAGCCGGTAAGCAAGGCAATTACTTCGCCTGCTTTGGTCACGGGTTCGACGTTGCCGTAGCCGGAGGTGATGGTGACAATCGACCAATAAATCGAGTGGGGGATGGAGCCGAAAAACTGCGGCTGTTCGTGGCCTTCAGCAAAGTGCATCAGCGACGCCGATACCACGGTGGCAATCAGCAGCAAAAACGCTGCCGAACCAAAGGCGCGTCGCTCTGAATGCACCGCATGAAACAAATCCTGCAAGGCCGTGTTGTATTTGGACAGCTTGAGAATCCGCAGCAGGCGCAACACCCGCAAAATACGCAAATCCAGCGCCGGGAAAAACATATGCAGGTAATGCGGCATGGTGGCAAAAAAGTCGACCAGGCCAAAGGCGCTGAACATGTACTGGCGCCGCCCTTTCCAGGCGCCGCCGTTGTCTGCCGTAAAGCGCGCACCCAGCGACCAGACGCGCAACACGTACTCCACGGTGAAGAACATCACGCTCCAAAACTCCAGCTCGTGGAAGAAGTCTTTGTAATCCGCATGGACTTCGGGCACCGAATCCAAAATCACCGCCGAGCAGTTCACCAGTACAACCAGCGTAATCAGCCATTCCACGTAGCGGCTGATTTTGTATTTTGGAGACCCGTCCAGAATCTCCATCAAGGTTTTTTTAAATTCGTTCATCGTCTAGGGAAAAATAATGTCAAGGAGGCTATTTCGCGCGCAAGTTCTGGATCCTCCGTCAAGAGGCAGAGTGAAGCCAGTGACATTGCTGTCATCTGGGCGTGGTTTTTCCAAACTCAGTTTTTAATCTGCTGCCAAAGCGCAATTTCTTCGGGTGACAGTCGGCCTTTGGTTTTACCCAAGTGGTCAAATTTTTCGGCATCGGTCAGCATGCTGAGTTGGCGAATCTGGCTTAGGAGCGACTTGTAGTGCTCCACGGCAAACTCGGGGTTTTCGGCGATTTTCTGGATGGGCAGTTGGGCAAATTTCGCCTTTTCTTCCAAATCCTGCTGAATCATGAGCAGCAAGGCGTTCACCTCTTCTTCGCTCAAATGCAGGCGGATAGCTTCGTTTCGGATGGTGTTGACCTCTTCCGGATCAATATGGCCATCTTTCATCATTTCGTATATTTCGCGTTTGAGTGCGTCGCGCTCTTTCACCAGCTCGTCGCTAAAGGCCGACGACAAGAGCGCCGCAGGGATGGCAAAAATGCCGATGCCAATAAAGGCCAGCACAATCGTCATAAAGCGCCCGGGCACCGTGATGGGAGAAATATCACCATAACCGACCGATGCCAGCGTGATCACCGCCCAGTAAATCGCGGTGGGGATATTCTCAAACTTGTCGGGCTGGGCCTCGTGCTCAAACAGATAACCCAGCGACGCCGTCAGCACCACCAGCAAGAGCATGATGAATGCTGCCGCGCTGATCACTGGCCACTCGCGGGTCAAGACTTTGACCAGAATCTTGGTGGCGTCGTTGCCACGCGTGAGTTTGAGCAGCCGCGAGAGGCGGAACACCCGCAAGAAACGCAAATCGAGCAAATGGTGCAAAAACACTTCTAAAAAGAAGGGCAGGATCGCCAGAAAGTCGATCATGGTAGAGGATGATCGTGCTTGCTTGAACCGCCCCGAGATAGCGTGTTTAAAGCCGGGCTCTTCCACACAGGAATACATGCGCATGCAGTATTCCAACGTAAATATTCCTACTGCCACCGCATCCAGAATCACAAATTCCATATTGAGCATATAGCTCACGCTTTGCACCGATTCCATCACCACGGCCAGCACGGAGATCATGACGCAGACGCCGATAAAGGCGTCAAAAATACCTTGCATCTTGCCGCCGTAAGGGCTGTCAAACATCAGCGCATGGACGCGCTGGCGAAAGGTGCGGCCGGCATTGAGGGTGACAAATTCATAATAGGCCGGAATAACGATGCGAAACAGCTTGAGCATCCGCAACAACCGCAGGAACCGCAGCACGCGCAAATCCACAGGAATAAAGGCCTGCAGGTAAAACGGCGCGACCGCCAAAAAGTCAATCAGCGCAAATGGGCTGAAAACATAACTTAAGCGCGCATTGCGTCGCGCTTTGAATTCTTCGTCTTCGGGCGCCAGGTAGAACCGCAGAATATATTCAACGGTAAAAATGGCGACTGACAGCAAGTCAAAGAAATGGAACCATTCCTTGCGCGGTTCAAAAACTGCTGGTACATGCTCGAACAGCATGACAAACAGATTGACCACAATCAGCATGCCGATCCATTTGTCTACGGCCCTTTGGTAATTGCCGGGAATATTGGGGTCAAGCAGCCAGGAATACAGCCATTTGCGCAAGGGCAGGTCTTTGGAGATGTCGGCGTCGATGTCATCGTTGCCAAGAATCGTCTTGGCATCAATGTCTTTGATCGAGATTAATTGTGTGGTTTCCATGGTGGGCCTCAGAATTCAAATTCGCTGACTTTGATGCCGTCGCCACCCTTGTCGCACACGGTCAGGCGCAATTGGAGCCTGGCGCCAATTGGGTCGCTGACCACCAATTGCGAAACCACAAAAGGTGTGGAAGACCCCGGTGGGGTGGGAACCAGTTTTTCCAGGATGATGGCGCCGGCCAGACCGTGGTCTGACGGATTACAGGCAGCCTCAAATTTGGGTGCCTCATCAGTAAAAGGGTTGCGCAAGTCTTTGAGCGGTGCATGGGTTTGCAGGTATTTAAAGCAGGTGCCCCAGCTTGCGGCCTCGGGCGCGGCAGCGGGCGTCGCGGCTTTTTCAGGCACAGCATCGGCGCCTTCACTTGGCGTATCGGGCGCATCGGCGGCGCCTGCCGGTGCCCCGTGGGTAACACCGCCACATGCGGCAATTTCGTAGTCAGCGTCCAGGCGTTTGGTGCCGGCTTCGGTCATCCAGGCGGCCCAGGCTTCACCGTTGCGTTTGGTGCCCTCGGTTTTGAGCCCCTCTTCATAGGCCAGGATGCCAATCCAGGTCACAGAAATCAGCACCACGACCATCAGGGTCAAAAAGGCGTAATCGCCCGGTAAAAGCCGAAGCTTGGGTGATGTGGCTATTGATTCCACCGGTTCATTCATGGGTCGCTCCAACAGGGGTCCTTATTACTGCGCGGGCCATTGCGGCAGCGCAGTGCACAGTTCAGCACTTTATGATATTCGCAAAAGCCTTGAATTGACTGCGAATATGTCGTATTCAGCAATTTCCGCGTTTGATGCACGCGTTTGAAAGCGACCGCAAGGCCGCTTAAGCCCCCTGCGAACCCCGGTGCGCCCAGCCCGTGGTGCGCTTCTCAATAAAGCTGAACAGCTCGTACATGGCCATGGCCATGGCGCCCACCACCAGCAGTCCGGCAAAAGCCAGGCCCATTTGCATGGCCGACCCGGCCGAGATCAGAAGATAGCCAATGCCTTCGTTGGCCGCCGTCATCTCGGACACCGTGGTGCCCACAAAGGCCAGCGTGATGGCCACTTTGAGCGAACCATAAAAGTAAGGCATGGACCGCGGCAGCCCCACTTTGACAAGCACATCCCAGCGCTTGGCGCCCAGCACGCGCAGCACGTCTTCCAGCTCAGGCTCCAGCGTGGCCAGGCCGGTGGCGATGTTGACCATGATGGGAAAAAAGCTGATCAAAAACGCCGTCAGAATCGCCGGTCCCGCGCCAATGCCAAACCACACCACCAAAATTGGCACAAACGCCGCCTTGGGCAAAGCGTTAAACGCCGTCATCAGCGGGTACACGGCCGCATAGGCCAGGCGCGAGCTGCCAATCACAAAACCCAGCAGCACGCCCACCACAATGGCAATGCCAAAACCCACCATCGTCACCCAAAACGTGCGCCAGGCGTGGCCACCTATCAAACCCCGGTATTCCCAAAACTGGGTGGCGATGCGCGACGGGCTGGGAAAAATGAATTCGGATACCGCAAACGCGCTGCAGATCGCCTGCCACAGCAGCAACACCGCCAGCAGCAGCACCCAGGGCGACCAGGTTTCGAGTTGTTTTTGCGTCATGGCGCGCTCCCGGCGGCGGTGGCTTGGTTATTGCGCGTGGCGCCGATGTGGCCGCGCAGCTCGTGCACGATATCGGTGAATTCCCGGGTGTAGGTTAGCTCCAGGTCGCGCGGGCGTGGCAGATCTATGTGGCGTTTGACCACAAAGCGGCCCGGACTCTTGCTCATCACATACACCGTGTCGGCCAGAAACACCGATTCACGCAGGTCGTGCGTCACCAAAATCACGTTGAACTGCTGCTCGGTCCACAGGTCGCGCAGGATGCACCACAGGTCTTCACGCGTGAAGGCGTCCAGCGCGCCAAAGGGTTCGTCCAGCAGCAGCATCTTGGGTTCGTGGATCAGCGCGCGGCAAATGCTGGCGCGCTGCTGCATGCCGCCCGAGAGCTGCCAGGGGAATTTGTCCTCGTAGCCCCCCAAGCCCACTTTTTGCAAGAGCGCGCGGGCGCGCTGCTCGTATTCTTTGCGCTTGGCTTTGAAGTTGCTGCGGTAGGGCTCCACGATTTCGAGCGGCAGCAGCACGTTGTCCACCGTGGTGCGCCACGGCAAGAGCGAAGGCGCCTGAAACGACATGCCCGAGATTTTGAGCGGCCCGGTCACTGGCGCGCCGTCAATCATGATGCGGCCTTTGGACGGCATCTTCAGGCCCGTGGCCAGCTTCATGAAGGTGGATTTGCCGCAGCCCGAGGGCCCGACGATGGCAATGAACTCACCTTGGCGTACCTTGAGGTCAATCGCCTCCACCGCAAAGTGGTTCTGGGCCTGCAGCTCGGCGTTGTAGGCGAGCCAGACATCCTGAAAATCAACAAACCAGCCGGGATCAGCATTGTTCATGGTGCGCGCGACTAGGTTTATTTCTTGGGCAAGACGTTGAGTTCGGCCTTGGACGGCAAAAAGCTCGGGTTCCACACCGCGTCCGGGTTGATGCGGGTTTTGGTGTTGAAAGCGTCTGAGACCTGCGAGGCCATCAGCGCCAGGCGCGGTCCGTTGACCTGGCCAAAGCCCTCAGCGCGGGCGTTGGCGCTGTTGATGGCGGTGTCAATGGCGAGCTGCAGGCGGCGGGTTTCCAGGTCGGCGTTGATGATGCCGTCACGCGCCTTGACGTCAGCCACGGCAGACGCCGGGTTCCCGATCACGTCTTTCATGCCCTTGGCAAACGCAGCCAAAAAGGCTTTGATGGCAGCCGGGTTTTCTTTGATGAGCTTGGGCGAAGCGATGATGGCGTTGCCGTACAGCTTGACGCCATAAGCCGGGTAGGGCAGCACCACCACTTCTTCCGCCTTGACGCCACGCGCCTCCAGGTTTAGTAACGACGTGAAGGTAAAGCCGGTAATCGCATCCACGTCCCCGCGCGCAAGCATGGTTTCGCGCAGCGGCGGATCCATGGCAATCCATTGCACGCCGCTTACCGTATTGGCCTTGGCAAAAATCGGAAACGCGCGCCGACCGGCGTCAAACACGGGCGCGCCGAGTTTTTTGCCGCTCAAATCGGCTGGCGTCTTGATGCCGGACTTCTTTAAAGCCATCACCGAGGCCGGCGTGTCGTTGTACACCATCATTACCGCCACCGGCTTGTTGGGCGCGTCGGCGTTGTTGGCGTGGAACTCCATAAGCGCGGCGGTGTCGGCAAAGCCCATGTCGTAAGCGCCGGACGCCACCCGCGTGACCGTGCCGCCCGAGCCGTTGCCCGCGTCAATGGTCACGTCGAGCTTGGCTTCCTTGAAGTAGCCCTTGGCCGCCGGTGTCAGAAGCAGAGCTGCAGGGCCCTCAAAGCGCCAGTCGAGCTGGAACTTGATGGGCGTAGTTTGCGCCATGGCTATGCTGGCGCCCAAGCTGGCGGCGGCCAGCACTGCGGCGCGGGAAAAATGTCGCTTTTTCATGAGAGTCCTTGCGGGTCGATTTATTTTTTGACAAGCAAATTCAGTGCCTAAGCTATTGAACTGCACACAATGGCGTTGAATCCAGGGTCCGTCATTTTCCAGTCTCTGGACCTAAGCGGCAGTAAAACTGCATACACTTTCTGGCAATTCGCCAACCCCTTTTTGAAGGATACCCGCTATGGGCCTGAGTACCCACGTTTTGGACACCATGCACGGCAGCCCCGCTGCAGGCATGGCTGTGGCGCTGTACACCACATCGGCGCCGGACGGAGCGGCCACTTTGGTCAAGCGCTTTGTGCTCAACGCCGATGGCCGCAACCCCGACGGTCTGTTGTTTGATACGAAAAGCCTGCAAAAAGGCACGTACCGCTTGGTGTTTGGCGTGGCCGCCTACTTTCGTGCGCGCGGCGTGGAGCTGCCGGAGCCGCCGTTTTTAGACCAGGTCAGTCTGGACTTTGGCGTGGCTGACGTCAGTCAGCACTACCACGTGCCGCTCTTGGTCAGCCCCTGGAGTTATTCCACCTACCGTGGATCCTAGGTGGCACGCACGTCTGCCCGAATGGCGCCCACAAAGGCCTTAAAGCTGCCCCTCGGACAATGTATCGAGCTGAAAACGCCCGGTCTTGTGCCACAGCCAGGTGTCGGTGTAAGTAACCTTGCCCATGCGCACCGGCGCCGGGTAGGGCGCTGCCGCCCGCACGGTGCGCTCAATTTCGGCCATCACGGCGGGCACGTGGTGCGGCGCGCGCATCCAGCGCACGTCGGTGACGGCGCCTTGCTGGTCAATATCGACCTGCAACACGCCCACGGCTTGCAACAGCGGGGGCATCTTGCCCTGGTAGATGCGCTCGCGCAGGCGTTCGTAGAGATGGGTGGCGGCGTCGCGCCGGTAGTCGCGCGGGCTGCCTGCTTGCGACACGTACGTGGGCAAAGCGACGGCGTCAGGGGGAGCGATCGCCACCGGGGCGGGCGGCGCGGGCGCCACGGCGACTGGGGCCACTGGCGGCTTGACCGCCACCGGCACGGGCGCAGTGGCACAACCTGCCATGATGCTGGCAAGGGCCAGGCAGCCCAGTGCCTTGCCGTGGCGGCGCAGCCAGGGTGTTGTAAGTGGCAAAACGGTCATACGGTGTCTCCGAAAGCGATTGTGTTTATGGTGAACCCAAACCCCATACCAGGCTACCTATGCAGCGTTTGATGGCGCAATTTTTCTCGCAATTGGCGCACAGTAACGCCATTTTGGTGCGCGTGCAAGCTACCCAGGGCTCGGTGCCGCGCGAAGTGGGTGCCTGGATGGCAGTTTTTGCCGATTCCACCGTGGCTACCGTGGGTGGCGGTCGCCTGGAACTCGACGCCATCGCCCACGCCCGCGGATTGCTGCACAACCCCAGCCTGGAGCGGCTCGAGCATTATCCGTTGGGGCCGAGCCTGGGCCAATGCTGTGGCGGCCAGGTGAGCCTGGCGTTTACCCCAGTCACGGCGCAAGACCAGGCGGCGCTGGCGCTGCAATTGCGCCCGACGCAGATGCCGGTCGCACTGTTTGGCAGCGGCCACGTTGGCACGGCCCTGGTGCGGGTACTCAGCCTGCTGCCCGTGGACCTGACCTGGATTGACAGCCGTGACCAGCCCTTTCCGCCCGATTTGGCCAGCAGCGCGCACTGCGAACACTCCAATCCGGTGCAAGGCGCGGTGGCGCATCTGGCGCCCAAGTCCAGCGTGCTGATCATGAGCTTTAGCCACGCCGAAGACCTGGACATCGTGCACGCCTGCCTGCTGCGCCAGCGCACCCAGGGCGACTTGCCCTTTATTGGCCTGATTGGCAGCAAGACCAAATGGGCTACGTTTCGCCATCGCCTGGAGGCTCGCGGTTTTAGCGCAGCCGAACTGGCGCACGTCACCTGCCCCATCGGCATAACGGGCATCCATGACAAGCGCCCCGAGGTGATCGCCGTGGCGGTGGCGGCGCAGTTGTTGCTACTTTCTGCTTAGGTGGCGCACAGCACCGTCCACTGCTCCGCGTTGCCTACAATTTCCCCCACTGGAGAACCCCCGCATGGAATCGTATTTACTGGATTGGGCCAATTTGCTTTTGCGCTGGGCGCACGTGGTTACGGCCATTGCCTGGGTGGGGTCGTCGTTTTATTTTGTGTTCTTGGACAGCAGCCTCACGCCGCCTGTGGACGAGGATCTCAAGCGCCAAGGCGTTAGCGGTGAGTTGTGGGCGGTGCATGGCGGGGGCTTTTATCACCCGGTCAAGTTTGCGGTGCGCCCGCCGCAGTTGCCCAACCACCTGCACTGGTTTTATTGGGAAAGCTATAGCACCTGGCTGACCGGCTTTTCGCTGTTTACCATTTCCTATTTGTGGAACGCCGGTACCTACCTGGTCGACAAATCGGTGATGGACTGGTCGCCCCAGGCGGCCGTGGCTGTGGCGCTGGGCTTTTTGGTGGTGTTTTGGCTGGCCTATGACGCGCTGTGCCGCATCTTTGGCCAACGCGCGGGCGGCGACCGCATTGTGGGCGCGCTGGTGGCGCTGCTGGTGTGCGCGGCGGCCTGGTTGGCCTGCCACTGGTTTGCCGGGCGCGCGGCCTTTTTGCTGGTGGGCGCCATGATTGCCACCAGCATGAGCGCCAACGTGTTCTTCTGGATCATTCCCGGCCAAAAAACCGTGGTCGAGAGCATCCGCGCCAACCAGCCGGTGGACCCCATCCACGGCAAGCGCGGCAAGCAGCGCAGCGTGCACAACACCTACTTCACGCTGCCGGTGCTCTTTGCCATGCTTAGCAACCACTACAGCTTTACCTATAGCAACCCGTACAACTGGCTGGTACTGATCGCCATGATGTTTGCGGGCGCGGCCATTCGCCAGTTTTTTGTGCTCCGCCACGGTTTCAAGCTCGCGCGCAATCCGCATCCCTGGCCGTATGCGGCCGCTGGTGTGCTGGCCATTGTGGGTGTGGTGGTAGCGCTGGCTCCGGCGCCTCGACCCATGAGCGATGCCCAATCGTCCGCGCCCGTAGGCTACGCCACGCTGCAGCCCATCTTTGCCCAGCGCTGCTACCCCTGCCACGCCGAGCAGGTGCAAATGAAAAACGTGCGCCTGGATTCACCCCAAGCCGTGGCCACCCATGCCCAGGGCATTTACCAGCAGGCGGTGGTGACCCGCGTCATGCCCATGAACAACGCCACCCAGATCACCGACGCCGAGCGCGAGACGCTCAAGCGCTGGTTTGAGGGCGGCGCCAAGCTGGACTGATCAGGCCACAGGCACGCCGTGGTCATAGGTTGACACGCCGTCATGCTCCGGCCAACGGGGCAGGGTACCCAAGCCCAGCAGGCCCAGCGCCATGCCGATGTGCAGCAAGTCGCCCGGCACCAACAAGCCGCCTACCGCCACCTTGGCGGCAAACAGCCCCAGGCCGGCCAGCATCAAGGCGCCGGCCAGCGCGCCGCGCCACAGCCCAGCGCGCGCCAGGGTCACGACCATCGCAATCACGGACACCAGCGCCAAGCCATCGGCCACCACGCGCTTTTGTCCGGCGCCCACAATCAGCACGCCCAACACCGCCATCACGCACATGAAAATCCAGGCAAACCGTGTGCTGCGCGTCACCAACGCATCTGGCCAAACGATGGCGACTGCCAGCAGCGGAAACGCGGCCACGGCGCCCAGCATGGAGGCAAACTGGTGCCAAGCCGGTAGGGGGTACAGACCCGAAAAGCGCAACACCCCGAGCACGGCGGCGGTGGCAAACAATGCGCAGGAAAGGCGCAAGGCGACCGGCGCCTGCGTACGACTGGCGAGCCAAAGGCTGACCAAGGCCAGGAATCCGTCGGAGTAGGCCATGCTAGACATGGGCTGCCCCTTGCACTCGGGGGTGCAGCCAGGCGTAACCCAGCGCGCCATAGACCAGTACCATGGCGCCGGAAAAACTGAAGCGCTGCACCGGCGTAAAGCCTTTTTGGGCAAACAAGAAATACATCAGCAGCAGCGAGCCAATCACTGTAGCGGCCAGCGCTACCTGGCCCATCCACTGGGGCGCGGGTGTGGCAAAGCGCACAAACTTGTCCGCCTCAAAATTGGCGCTCACTGGCGGCGCCCCGGGCGGCAGCCAGCCCGGCCCGGCAAAAAAGCACATCAGCTTGTTGCGCCAGCCCGCCGTGGCGCGCGCCTGCGTCACGATGGCAAAGTAATGGTGCACATTGCCCCAAACCGGGTTCCAGCTCTGCAGCGGTTTGCGCACGCCGTACATCGGCGGCTCATCGGCGCGCTCGTCGGCGTAGGTGCCAAACATACGGTCCCATATGCTCAAAATACCGCCGTAGTTTTTGTCAATGCAGTAGTCGTTTTGGCCGTGGTGCACGCGGTGGTTCGATGGCGTGACCAAAAACAGCTCCAAAAACCCCATGCGCCCGATCAGGCGCGTGTGCACCCAAAACTGGTACACCAAGTCAATCACCGCCACCGTCAAAAACACCTTCACCGGAAACCCCAACAAAGCCAGCGGCACATAAAACACCCAGCGAAAGTAAAAGCCGGTGGACGACTGGCGCATGGCGGTGGACATATTGAACTCTTCGCTGCTGTGGTGCACCACATGCGCCGCCCACAAAATATTCACCTCATGGCCGCTGCGGTGTACCCAGTAATAGAAAAAGTCATACAACACCAGTGCCAGCACCCAGGTCAGCGGGTTGCTGGTGTCCCAGGTGAAAGCGCCAAAACGCTCCACCAATATGGCGTACATGGCCACGCTGATCGCGCCACCAATGGTGTTGACAAACTGGCTCACGGTGCCAATGTTCATGGATGTGAGCGTGTCCTGAAACCGGTACACCTGCACGCCCCGCCGGTGGGCTACGTACAGCTCAATGGCGACCAACAAAAAGAATACGGGTATGGCAAACAGATAGGGGCTCATGGGCAGGGCTCCGAAAATGGGTGGAGTAAAGGTTCTAAAACGCGGACTATATGCCCAATTTGGCCTGTTTTGCTTTCCGATGCGGCGATATTTCTCGCGCTGGGCCAGGCACGAATCGCGGTTTGTCCACCTTGTTGTCGCCTGCCATTGGAAAGCGGAGCTGCAGGGCGGTACCTTGCGCTGCAAATGCAGGTCGATGAGCGGGTGGCGAATCTTGCACCAGTCGGCCAAAGCGCCCGGCCAGCAGGGCCACGGCGCCAATGCCGTCATTGACCCGCAGTGCGCAAGATAGCCACCCCGCGCAATCTGCCTTTAAAGGTGCTTTTCAGTCCGGGCCAAGCGTGCTAGCCAAGCCACTGAACGGTTTGCTAGCGGTTTTTCGCAACAATTTGCTTGTATTCCGGGTGCCCGATGTACAGCTCTTCGCCCACCCGATTGCGCTTGAGCACGATGGCGAGTTGGTGCAGGCCGACCGCGATGTTCACCGCCAGCGACAGAATGGACAGCGTGTAATGCGCCTGCGGCGTTGCCGTCGAGACGACGATAAAGCGCGGGTCGGTGGCAAAGGACGGAAAGGTCTGCCAGAACATCATGAACAGCGCCAGCGTTTGGGCCCGATGCTGCAACCACGCGCCCTTCTTGATCAGGAAAGCCGGAATGGTGCAGGCCAGCAACAAGGAGAAGCCGGCGTAGATGGCACCGTCGCGCAGGGTGTTGTAGACATAGGTCATGTTCCAAAGGTCATACGCAAGAATCCAGAACCAGAGCATGTCGGGCCACACCATGTCGCGTTTTTTGTCCTTGCTGATGATGATGCCAAACCAGCCCGTAATCGTCAGAATGTTGATGATGCCAGCCACCGCGTTGATCGTGTTCCAGGGGCCTGGGGCGTTGCCCAGCGCATCGACTGAGCTTGGGTCCATGCTGATCTGGAATTCGCGGGCCACGGCCTCGGCAATGTTGACCGCCAAAATCAGGGCTGGAAAGCACAAGGCTGCGCGGTTTTTCTCCAGCCCTGGAACAAAACGAATCGCCATGAAACCGACCGCCCCCGCCAGGGCCGAGTAGGTTTTCACCCACGGAAACCAGCCCGCTCCTGCCGCCGTGGTTGGCCAGACCGTGACCGTGAGGACGAGCGGCAGCCCGATGAACATCGCCACGCTGATCCAGCGCCCCAGCCGCGCGAGTTCGTTGAGCGCAATTAGCGCAACGAGCACGCCGATGACGACGCACCCAGTTGAAAATGAAATGGGTTCAAAGAAAAACATAGAGTGTTCCCAGACGAATATGGCTTCGGTGAATCGGAGTCTTTGCACTAACGCGCAAAGGGATTCGGAATGATTGGCACGATGGTGAAGCGCAGGTTCCAGTCCTCGCCCAGGGTGTCTGGCCGCACCACGTACTTTTGGAGTTCCACGCCAAGCTGCACCGGCAGCATGCCAAAGCGCACCATGCGCGTGTAGCCGATGCCCACCGGCACGGTCCAGCGCTTGTCGGTCTCGGCCTTCCAGTCGTACTTGATGTTGGGCGACATGCCGACCATCTCGGTTGGGCTCAGCCGGTATTGAAGAAAGTATTGCAAGTCCATGTGCTGGGTGTCGGAGCGGTCCGCGTCCCCGCCATAGGACTGCCAATACTGCGCCAGCACGCCATAGTTCATCCCGCCCACCTTGGGGGCAATATGGCCGAGCATGACGGCCGGGCCCGCCTGGTATTTGCCTTGGCCCAGGACTTTCTCATCGGCCGTTGGGAATATTTGGGTCAGTCCGACACCCCAGATGTTTCCGTCCTCCCGGTTGGGTCCTGCCAAGGTCAGCAATACCGTGTCCCCCTGGCCGCGGGTGCGGCCGGAGTAGTCGGACTCGTGGGCGATCCGCAAAAGGGCGGGGTCAGCGGCGATTTGGGATGCGCTCTTGCCGATCAATTGGCCCTTGTTTTTGTTCAACGGCGAGTCAACGTATTGAAGCACCGGCCGCACGACCAGATTCCACTGCTCGTCGCCCACGTTGAAAGGGGCGGCGATGACGGGCTGAAACTTGTAGACGTTGATTTGCTTGGACTCACTTTCCCCCTTGGGCTTGAATTGCGTTGAGTCGGTCTGGTTCCACAGCATCCAGATCTGGCTCAGCGGGTTGGCTGTGGCCTTGGCCAGCCGGGCCAGGTCTTCGTCTGACATGGCGTCAGATGGACTTGAAGACTGGGTTGAAGTTGGAGTTTGGGTATTCTCCTGGGCGGCCACATTGGCAGCCAGGGCTACGAGCCCCATGCTGATTGCGGCGATTTTTGTACGCATAAGTTACCTCTATGGATTGAAACGTCAAAGAGCCGTCGCGCCCCGGATGGACAAGGTGCGGCGCGTCGTTTGCAAGAAAGTGCGTTCAAAGCGAAGGGTCAGCCTTGGCAGCGCATGGCTACTGAGCGCAAACGACACGCGTCTTTATCGTACATAAAAGCAAAACCAATAAATTTTAAAAAATCATATAAAAAATGGAATTTATGGCGCGAATCGGATAAAAATCTTTGCGCGCCAGATGGGGGCGCCGCTAAATCGGTGGTTGCCAGCGCGTGGGCTTGGAGGCTCGGTGTCCGATGGACCCGCCGGGGCCCTGCGGCGTTCCGGCCTAGTGCGCCGGCGAGTGGTGCTGCCTTAGGTGCGCGGACTAATGCACCAGTCTGAGCGCCAGCCCCACAAACACCACGCTGGCCAGGCGGTTGAGCCGCACTTGGGCGCGCGGCGAGTCTTGCAGCAGCTGGCCAAAGCGCCCAGCCAGCAGGGCCACCGCGCCAAAGGTGAGCAAGGTGGCGAGCATGAATACGCCGCCGAGCTGCAAGATTTGCAGCGCTACGGCGCCGCGCGTGGGTTCGACAAACTGGGGCAAAAAGGCCAGAAAAAACAGCGCGACCTTGGGGTTGCTGATGTTCATCAGCACGCCGCGCAGATAGGTTTGGCGCGCGCCCAAGGGCGGCGGGGCATCGCCCCCGGGCAGGCCTGCGGGGGCGCGCCAGGACAGCCAGGCCAACCACAGCAAATAGGCCGCGCCCAGCGTCTTGAGCACGGCGAAGGCCGCGCCAGAGGTCGCGAGCAGCGCAGCCAATCCCAGCGCCACGGCGGCGGTGTGAAACAGCAGGCCGCTGCACAAACCCAGCACCACCAACAGGCCGGCGCGCGCGCCATGCACCGCCGCATGCAGCAGCACAAACACATTGTCCGGCCCCGGCACCAGGGCCAACAGCACGGATGCGGCAAAAAACGCCATCGCGGTATCACCGCTCAAAAGTGCCATGGAATCAGCCGCTCCGCGCGGCCAGGGTGAGGGCCATGGCGTTGTGCTGCTCAATCAGCGGCCACAGGTCTACGGTGGTGAGTTGTCCGTCTTGCACCACGACGCGGCCGTTGACCACGGTGTAGGCGGCGGACGCAGAGGCACACAGCATCAGGCTGGCCACGGGGTCGTGCACGGCCGCGCCCGCAAATTGCAGGCTGCGCAGGTCAAACAGCGCCATGTCGGCGCACATGCCGACCTTGATTTGTCCGATGTCGCGGCGTCCCAGCACCTCGGCGCCGCCGCGCGTGGCCAAGGCCAGGGCGTCGCGGGCCGTCATTTCCAAGGGCGCGGTATCGCAGCCAAACTGGGTGCGGCCCTGGGCGTCTTGCGTGGGCGCTTCCAGTGATTTGCGCAGGCGCGCCAGCAGCATGGCTTGGCGCGCTTCGCCAAGCAAGTGGGCGCCGTCATTGCTGGCGCTGCCGTCCACGCCCAGGCCCACCGGTACGCCAGCGGCGAGCATCTTGCGCACCGGCGCGATGCCGCTGGCCAAGCGCATATTGCTGCACGGGCAGTGCGCCACGCCGGTGTGGGTGGCGGCAAACAGGCTGATGCCTTCGTCGTCGAGCTTGACGCAGTGCGCATGCCACACATCGTGGCCCAGCCAGCCCAGCTCTTGGGCGTACTGCGCGGGCGTGCAGCCAAATTTTTCGCGGCTGTAGGCGATGTCATGGTCGTTTTCGGCCAGATGGGTGTGCAGGCGCACGCCGTATTGGCGCGCTAACTCCGCTGATGTTTTCATCAGATCGCGGCTCACGCTAAAGGGCGAGCAGGGTGCCACGGCCACTTGCGTCATCGCACCATGGGCGGCGCTGTGGTAGCGCTCCACCACGCGCTGGGTGTCTTTGAGAATCGCGTTTTCGTTTTCCACCAAGTGGTCGGGCGGCAGGCCGCCTTGGCTTTGCCCCACGCTCATGCTGCCGCGCGTGGCCACAAAGCGCATGCCAATGGCGCGTGCGGCTTCGATGCTGTCGTCCAGCGTCACGCTGTTGGGGTAGATGTAGAGGTGGTCGCTGCTGGTGGTGCAGCCACTCATCAGCAACTCGGCCATGGCCACCTGGGTGCTGGTGTAAATCATGTCGGGCGTAAGTCCCCCCCAGATCGGGTACAGGCCGCGCAGCCAGCCAAACAGCTCGGCGTTTTGCACCGCCGGAATCGCCCGCGTGAGCGACTGGTACATGTGGTGGTGGGTGTTGACCAGGCCGGGAATGAGCAGGTGGTGGCGCGCGTCAATCACCACGTCCGCCGTGTGCGGCAGGGTGTCGGCTGGGCCGATGGCGGCAATCAGCCCGTCTTGCACCAGCACCGAGGTGTTGCGCAACTCGCGGCGGGCGTCGTCTTGGGTGGCTACGGTGTGGGCGTTGTGGATGAGCAGGGTGGACATCGGGCAATTGTGCCGCAGCCCCGTGGGCCCTCTGCCAAGGTGTCTAATTCGCCAATCTCCATCCCAAGGCCGCCAGCCATGCCAGACGCAACGTTCCCAGCAACTTCGCTCGACCCCGGCGCTTACCAGACCCAAACGCTGCCGCCCAACAGTTCGGCAGACTTGCTTAACCACGCCTGTTTTTGCCGCACCCTGGCGCCCGAGCGCTTGCACAGCCTGATGCCGGACCTCACCCTGTCGCACCCACACCTTTTTTCGGCGACCGCCGTGTTTTTGAGCCAGACCACCGAGCAAAAAATTGCCGTCACGGTGCAAGCTCTGGAGCGGGTGATGGCCTTGCCCGGCTACCAGGCCCAAGCCCTGGCGCGCGCACCGGCCATTGCGCACAAGGCCTTTGGCCCGCGGGGCGTGTGCATGGGATACGACTTTCACCTCGGCCCTGACGGCCCCCGGCTCATCGAGATCAACACCAACGCCGGGGGTCTGTTGCTCAACGCCGCACTGGCCCGCGCGCAAGTGGCCTGTTGCGAGGCCATGGACTGGGCCTTTTTGCCTAAGGCACCTTCCGACCCGCTGGAGCAAACCGTGTTTGCCATGTTCCTGGCCGAATGGCGCCTGCAGCGCGGCCAGGCGCCGCTGCGCAGCGTGGCCATCGTGGACGATGCACCCGAGGCCCAGTATTTAGCGCCTGAATTTGCCATGTTTGCCCAGTTGTTTGAACAGCACGGTGTGCGCGCCTACGTGGTGGACGCTGCGGCGCTGCAATGGGTGGACGGCGTGTTGCAGCATGAGGGCGCACCGGTAGACATGGTCTACAACCGTCTGACCGACTTCGCCTTGGGCGAGCCCCAGCACGCCGCCCTGCGCAGCGCCTACGAGGCTGGGGCGGCAGTGGTCACGCCCCACCCGCACGCACACGCGTTGTACGCGGACAAGCGCAACCTGGTGGCCCTGAGCGACGACGCCTTGTTGGCCCAGTGGGGCGCCAGCCCCGCCGACCGCCAGTTGCTGCAAGCCGCCGTGCCTGCAACCCAGGTGGTGGCGCCCGCGCAGGCCGACGCCCTGTGGGCCCAGCGCCGCCAGTTGTTTTTCAAGCCCGTGGCGGGCTACGGCGGCAAGGCCGCTTACCGGGGCGACAAGCTGACCAAGCGCGTGTGGGCTGATATTTTGGCGGGCGACTTTGTGGCCCAAGCGCTGGTGCCGCCCAGCGAGCGCCTGATTGAGGTGGACCGCGTGCTTAGCGACCTGAAGTTTGACGTGCGCGCCTACACCTACGCCGGCCAGGTGCAACTGCTGGCCGCGCGCATGTATTCCGGCCAGACCACCAATTTCCGCACCCAGGGCGGCGGCTTTGCGCCGGTGATGGTGGTGCCCGCCGCCGCCATTCAGGTGGCCAAACGGCGGGGCTGACCGGGCGAGCTGCGGCCGGCCCTTGCATTCCCCGGCGCTCTATCATCCGTGGCTATGACTTTTGCCACCGACCCCAGCGCCTTCTTGCACACCCTGTTCCAGGCGGCGGTGACGCGCGCCCTGCCGCTGCACAATACCGCCGCCTTTTTGCCGTCCCCGCCCAAGGGCCGCACCCTGGTGCTGGGCGCGGGCAAGGCCGGTGGCGCCATGGCGCAGGCGGTTGAAGCGCTGTGGCCCGCAGATGCACCGCTCTCGGGCCTGGTTGTTACGCGCTACGGCCACACGCCGCCGCGCCCGCCGGGTTTGGCCCAGCGCATTGAAGTGGTGGAAGCCGCGCACCCGGTGCCCGATGCCGCAGGGCTGGACGCAGCGCAGCGCATCCTGGCGCTCACCCAGGGGCTGACCGCAGACGATCTGGTCTTGTGCCTGATCTCCGGTGGCGGCTCGGCCCTGCTCACGCTGCCCGCCGATGGCTTGAGCCTGCAAGACAAACAGCGCATTAACCAACAGCTGCTGGAGAGCGGCGCCCACATTGGCGAGATGAACTGCGTGCGCAAACACCTCTCGCGCATCAAGGGCGGGCGCCTGGGCGCGGCCTGCGCGCCCGCGCGGGTGGTGACGCTGACCATCAGCGACGTGCCCGGCGACGACCCGTCCACCATCGCCAGCGGCCCCACGGTGGCCGACGCCAGCACCTGCGCCGACGCGCTGGACATCTTGCGCCGCTACGGTATTGAAGTGCCCGCAGCCGTGCAGCTAGCTTTGCAGGCAGGCACGCTGGAAACCCCCAAGCCCGGCGACGCCGCCTTTGCCGGCCACGGCTTGCACCTGATTGCCACGCCCCAGCAAAGCCTGCAAGCCGCCGCCGAGGCAGCGCGCACTGCGGGCATTGCTGCCTACATCCTGAGCGACGAAATAGAAGGCGAATCGCGTGAGGTGGCCAAAGTGCACGCAGCGATGGCACGCGCGGTGGCCAAAGGGCAGGGCGCGTTTCAAAAGCCCTGTGTGATTTTGAGCGGCGGCGAAACCACCGTCACCATTCGCCCCCGCACGAGCGGCGCCGCCAAAGGCCGTGGCGGCCGTGCTGGCGAGTTTTGCATGGGCCTGGCGCAGGCGCTGCAAAGCATGGACGGCATCTGGGCGCTGGCCGCAGACACCGACGGCATTGACGGCGTAGAAGACAACGCGGGCGCCCAAGTGGCTCCCGACACCCTGGCGCGCGCTGGCGCCCAGGGCTTGAAGATTACGGACTATCAGCAGCGCAACGACGCTTACGGCTACTTTTCCGCGCTGGGCGACTTGGTGGTGACCGGCCCCACGCACACCAATGTCAATGACTTCAGGGCGGTGCTGGTGTTGTAGGGCGGCTGCGGCCGACAAAAAAGGCCTCTAAAGAGGCCTTTTTGCTGGGAGAAACGCCGCCGCTACTTTGCGCTTGGCGTGCCGCTGGGCGCAGCAGCTCTCTTTTGGTTGAACTTCAGCGCCGCTTCTGCGAGCTTGCGCTTGCGCTCCACGTTGAGGCGTTCTGCCTCCGCGCGGGTGTTCTTTTTCATGTGGGGGTCTTTGCCGAATACGCCTGCCATAGTGATATTTCCTTTGCCTCAGTCTAACTGAGGGGCGCTGGCGCCCCGCAGCGCTGCCAGCGCGTCTTCGCGCCACCAGCCCAGGGCGGCGTAATAGCCCTCCCACACGCAGCTCGCGCAGCCCCGGCCACAGCAGGTGGTGGGCCAGGGGGGCGGTGCGCGCAGCTTCAGTCCATGCGCGGTGGCAATGGCTTGCACCGCAGCCTGCATTTGCGTGCCGACCTCGGTGTTGTCCAGGCGCAAGCCTTCAATGCTTTGCAGCAGCGCGCTAAGGGTCGGCACGGGTGTGGAAGCTAGCTGCCGTTTAGCGCTGCACCGCCCACAGCACGTTTTCTGCCGTGGCTGGCGCGTTCAGTTGCACCGGGTCGGATGTCGCGCCGCCTGGGTTAGCGCCGCGCGCTTGCGCCACCGCGTCGCGCAGGGCTTCAAACACGCTGATGGCCAGCATAAAGGGCGGCTCTCCCACAGCTTTGGAACCAAACACGTTGTCCTCGCGGTTGGGTTCGGGCCACAAATCGACCTTGAAGTGCGCAGGCACGTCGCCCGCCGTGGGGATTTTGTAAGTGCTGGGCGCGTGGGTGGACAACACGCCCTTGTCGTTCCACACCAGTTGTTCGGTGGTCAGCCAGCCCATGCCTTGGACAAAGCCGCCCTCAATCTGGCCGATGTCCAGGCCCGGATTGATGCTGCGCCCCACGTCGTGCAGGATGTCCACCTTGAGCACCCGGCTCTCGCCGGTGAGCGTGTCAATGGCCACTTCGGTGCAGGCCGCGCCATAAGCAAAGTAATAAAACGGCCGCCCGGTGAGCGTGGTTTTGTCGTAATGGATTTTGGGCGTGCGGTAAAAGCCGTCGCTCCAGAGCTGGATGCGGTTGGCGTAGGCCATTTGCACTACCGCGTCAAAGCTGCGCGTGGCAGTGGGCGAAATCACCTGGCCGCCTTTGAATGCAATGGCGCCTGCGCCGCAGCCGTCCAGGCCGCAGACAAACGCCGCCAGGTTGTCGCGCACATGGCGGGCGGCAAACTGGGCGGCGCGGCCGTTGAGGTCGGTGCCTGCAGACGCGGCGGTGGCCGATGCGTTGGGAATGGCGCTGGTGTCGCTGGCGCTGCACAGCACGCGCTCAAAAGGCACGCCAAGTTCGTCGGCCACGATTTGCGTGATCTTGGTGTGCAGGCCCTGGCCCATTTCGGTGCCGCCGTGGTGGATGCGCACGCTGCCGTCCAGGTACACATGCACCAAAGCCCCGGCCTGGTTAAACAAGGTGGCAGTAAAGCTGATGCCAAACTTGACCGGCGTGAGCGCCAGCCCGCGCTTGAGGATGGGGCTCTTGGCGTTCCAGGCGGCAATGTCGGCGCGGCGCTGGCGGTAGTTGGACGTGGACTCTAGCGTGCCCAAGAGGGGTGCCAAGATGTTGTCTTCCACCTTCATTTGGTAGTGCGTGGTGTCGCGACGCAGCACCGGGTGGTGGCCGTCGGTGCCTTGGTCGGTCAGCGCTTCGTCGCTGTACAGATTGCGCAAGCGCACATCAAGCGCATCAATCCCCAGGTGGCGCGCGATGTCGCCCAAGATGGCCTCAATCACCACCACGCCTTGGGGCCCGCCAAAGCCGCGAAACGCGGTATGGCTTTGGGTGTGGGTTTTGCAGCGGTAGGAGGCAATGGCCACGTTTTCCAGAAAGTAGGCGTTGTCGCTGTGGAACACCGCGCGGTCGGCCACCGGACCCGACAGGTCGGCGCTAAAGCCGCAGTTGGCCGCCATCATCAATTCCAGTGCGGTGAGCCGCCCCGTGGCGTCAAAACCAGCCGTGTATTCGTAGGCAAAGGGGTGGCGCTTGCCGGTGACCATGAAGTCATCGTCCCGGTCCAGGCGCAGCTTGACCGGCGCCTTGAACTTGTGTGCGGCGACTGCCGCCCACACCGCCACATGGCCGGCCTGGGTTTCCTTGCCGCCAAAGCCGCCGCCCATGCGCCGGCATTCCACCCGCACCGCGTGGTTGTGCAGGCCTAAAGCGTGCGCCACCCAGTGCTGCACTTCGCCCGGGTGCTGGGTGCTGCTGTAGACCGACCATTGGCCTTGGGCATGCGGCACGGCGTAGGCCACCTGGCCCTCCAAATAAAAGTGCTCTTGACCGCCCACCTCTAGCGTGCCGCGCAGCGTGTGTTCGGCGCTTTCCAGGCCCGCCTTCACGTCGCCCCGGTGCACGTGCACGGGCGGCAGCACATAGCTTTGCGCCTCCAGCGCCGCTTGCACCGTCAGGATGGCGGGCAGGGCGTCGATCTGCAGCGCCACCTTGCGCGCAGCGTGGCGCGCTTGCATCACGGTGCGCGCCACCACCAGGCCAATAACCTGGCCCACGTGCTGCACCGTGTCGAGGGCAAATACCGGTTCGTCACCGGCAAAGGCGGCCAGCATCGGGTCGCCGGGAATGTCGGCGCTCAAGACCACGCCGACCACGCCGGGCATGGCCAGCGCGGCGCGGGCGTCCACGCCACGCAAATGGCCGTGGGCCTGGGTGGACAAAATGGGCGCCGCGTGCAGGGTGCCGCGCAGCTCGGGCATGTCATCAATATAAGTGGCGGCGCCCGCCACCTGGGCCAGTGCGCTTTCGTGCGCGATGGTGCGGCCGCTGGCGGGGGTTGAGGCCAAGGCCTGGACGGCTGTTTGGGGTTTTGCGGCGGCGCGCGTCTTGGGCGTGCGGGTGGTTTTCATGGCTGTGCTCCCTCCAGGTCCCGTGCGTCCAGTGCTTGCAGGTCGGTGCGCGGCGTGCCCTGGCTTTCCAGCCAAAAGCGCCAGAGCAGATTGCCCAGCACTTCGCTGCGGTAGGCGCCGCTGGCGCGC
This sequence comes from Comamonadaceae bacterium, assembly GCA_947372865.1. Classification (GTDB taxonomy): domain Bacteria; phylum Pseudomonadota; class Gammaproteobacteria; order Burkholderiales; family Burkholderiaceae_C; genus Allorhodoferax. Next base: position 6,489 of record CANBVJ010000022.1, on the reverse strand, counting down.
ATGTCAGAGATCGGCGCGAACTCGGCGCGCAGGGCGGCCATGGCGTTGTGTACCGTGGCCTCGTTCCAGGTATGGCCCTCGAGGGCGGCTTGCGTGGCGCGTGCGCGCACCGGGGTGGCGGCCACGCCACCGGCACCAATGGAGGCGCTCACCACACGTCCACCCTCAAGATGAACATTGAGCGCCAGGCAGACGGCAGAAATATCGTCCTCAAAGCGCTTGGAGATTTTGTAAACGCGGCACAGTTCGCCGCTGGACGCCCTGGTCTTGCTGCGAACTTTGGGCAGCGGCTTGGGCACCTTGATCCAGCCCAGAACCTCGTCCGGGCGCAGGGCGGTTTTGCGGTAGGCCAGGTACAGCTCTTCGATGGGCATTTCGCGGTAACCGCTGACACTTACGAGCACCGCGTTGGCGCCCAGGGCAATCAAAAGCGGCATGGAGTCGCCAATCGGCGAGCCATTGGCCACATTGCCGCCCAGCGTGCCTGCGTTGCGCACCGGCAGGCCGGCAAAGCGCTGGGCAAAGCTTTGCAACTGGGGCCGCTGCGCCACCAGGGCGGCAAAAGCGTCCGTCAGGTTTACCGCAGCGCCAATGGCGATGTGGTGCGGGTAATCGTCAATCTGGCGCAGCTCTTCCACGCGCGTCACATCGAGCACCTGGGCAAAGTCGCGGTGCTGCTTGGTAATCCACAAACCCACGTCGGTGCAACCGGCCACGATTTGGGCCTGCGGATAGGCGTGGCGCAGCGCCAGCAGCGTGGCCAGGTCGGTGGGCGCGGCGTAGGCGTCCATCCGGGGTTTGGGCGCGCGCTTGGACGCTGGTATGACGGGCGCCAATGCGGCGGCCTCGGCCTGCGCCACCTGGGCCAGGGCGCGCAGGCCGCTGCGCACTTCGGGCGTGTCCAAAGGCTGGCGCGGCAGCTGTGCCATGGCCTGCGCGGCGTCCAGAATCGGGCGGTAACCGGTGCAGCGGCACAGATTGCCCGACAGCGCCTTGGACGCCACTTCGCGGCTGATGGCGCGTTGGGGGTGCTGTTCGGCCAGCGCCGCCAGGCTCATCACAAAGCCCGGCGTGCAAAAGCCGCATTGCGAGCCGTGGCACTGCGCCAGCGCGGTTTGCGCGGGGTGCAGGCTGCCGTTGGGCGCGGCCAGGTCTTCCACCGTCCACAACGCCATGCCGTCTACCGAATGCGCCAGCTTGATGCAACTGTTGACCGCCTGCGTGTGCAGCTTGCCCGCGCGCAGCTCGCCCACCAACACGGTGCAGGCGCCACAGTCGCCTTCGCCGCAGCCTTCTTTGGTGCCGGTGCAGTGCAGGTCTTCGCGCAGCACTTCGAGCAGGGTGCGCGTGGGCGCCGCCTGCGCCAGCGTGTGCACCGTGCCGCCCTTGATAAAACGAATGGGCTTGCTAATTGCTTGTGTGTCCATCAACCGTGTCCTTTGTGCCTCAAATTGGTGCAAGGGTAAATCAGGTCTTAACCATCCCACGCAAGCCGTTAGCATACGCATTCATTCAACGCTGGTAATCCGCATTCGCCCCATCCCCCCCAAAAGCCGCATGATCGCACCCCGCCTTCAACTCACCGGTATTACCAAAGCCTATCCGGGCGTCATCGCCAACAGCGACGTGGCGCTCACGGTGCTGCCCGGCCAGACCCACGCTGTGTTGGGCGAAAATGGCGCGGGCAAGTCCACGCTGATGAAGATCATCTACGGCTCCATCAAGCCCGACGCGGGCCAGATCGCCTTCAACGGCCAAGTGGCCCATGTGCGCAACCCCAAAGAGGCACGCGCGCTGGGAATCAGCATGGTGTTTCAGCATTTCAATTTGTTTGACACCATCACGGTGGCTGAGAACGTCTGGCTGGGTCTGGACAAAAGCCTGAGCCTGAGCCAGGTGGCCAGCAGCATTAGCCAAAAGGCCGCGCAGTACGGCCTGGACATCGACCCCGAGCGCCCGGTCCACACCCTGGGCGTAGGCGAAATGCAGCGGGTGGAAATCATCCGCGCGCTCTTGACCAACCCGCAATTGCTCATCCTGGACGAACCGACCTCGGTGCTCACGCCCCAGGCGGTGGAAAAATTGTTTGTGGTGCTCAAGCAGCTCGCGTCTGAGGGTTGCAGCATTTTGTACATCAGCCACAAGCTGCACGAAATCCGCGCGCTGTGCAACGCCTGCACCGTGCTGCGCGGGGGCAAGGTCACCGGCGTGTGCAACCCGGCGGACGAGTCCAACGCATCGCTCTCGCGCCTGATGATTGGCAGCGAGCCGTCCAAGCTGGTGCACAACACGCGAGCCGTGGGCGAGGCCCGCTTGCGCGTGAAGGGCCTGAGTTTGCCGCGCGAAGACCAGTTTGGCGTAGACCTGCAAGGCATTGATTTGCAGGTGCGCGCGGGCGAGGTGGTAGGGATTGCCGGCGTGTCGGGCAACGGGCAAAAAGAGCTGCTCTACGCCCTGTCGGGCGAAGACTGCCGCGCACCTGCGGGCAGCATCACCATGGGCGCGCACGATGTGTCGGCCCTGCATCCGGGTGCACGGCGCAAGTTAGGCCTGCACTTTGTGCCCGAAGAACGCCTGGGCCGCGGCGCCGTGCCCACGCTGAGCTTGGCGCAAAACCTGTTGCTGACGCGGCGCGAGGCGATTGCCGCGCCCCATTTTTTGGGTGGCTGGCTGCAATTGGGCGCGCTCGACGCCCAGGCCCGGCGCATCATGGAGCGCTTTGGCGTCAAGGCCAATGGGCCAGACGCAGCGGCGCGCTCGCTCTCGGGCGGCAATTTGCAAAAATTCATTGTCGGGCGCGAGATTGACGCGCAGCCCAGCCTCTTTATCGTCTCGCAGCCCACCTGGGGCGTGGACGTGGGGGCGGCGGCGCAGATTCGGGGCGCGATTTTGGCCCTGCGCGACGCCGGTTGCGCGGTGCTGGTGGTCAGCGAAGAGCTCGACGAGCTGTTTGAAGTCTGCGACCGCCTGCACGTGATCGCACACGGCAAGTTGTCGCCCTCGGTGGCCACCGCGCAGGCTACGGTGGAGCAGGTGGGTGAATGGATGAGCGGTTTGTGGAGCGCAGCATGATGGGTTTCAAACTCCAGGTTCGGCCCCAGCCATCAAAGCTGTGGACTTTTGCCTCGCCTGTGCTGGCGCTGGCGCTGACCGTGCTGATTGGCCTGGTGCTGTTCAAGCTCTTGGGCAAAGACCCGGTGCGCGGCTTGCAAATCTTTTTTTGGGAACCCATCAAAAGCGGCTACGCCCTGGGCGAGCTGGTGGTCAAGGCCACGCCGCTTTTGCTCATTGCGCTGGGCTTGGCGGTGTCTTTCCGCTCCAATGTGTGGAACATCGGCTCCGAAGGCCAGTACATCCTGGGTGCGGTGGCGGCCAGCGGCGTGGCGCTGATGGCCGACAAAACCACGGGCGGCTGGATTGTGGTGCCGGTGATATTGGCCGGTGTACTGGGCGGCATGCTGTGGGCGGGCATTACCGCGCTGCTGCGCGACCGCTTTAACGCCAACGAGATTTTGGTCAGCCTGATGATGGTGTATGTGGCCGTGCAGGTGCTGGGCTACTTGGTCTACGGCCCCTGGAAAGACCCCAATGGCTACAACTTTCCGCAAACCCAAAACTTTGAGGCTGTGACCCGCATCCCGAAGCTGTTTGCCGGCTCGCGCATGAGTATTGGCGTGCTGTTCGCGCTGGCCGGTGTGGGCGCGGTCTGGGTGTTTTTGTTCCGCACGCGCGCCGGGTTTGCGCAGCAGGTGGGCGGTTTGGCCCCGGCGGCGGCGCGCTATGCCGGGTTTTCATCACGCCAGGCGCTGTGGACAGCGTTGCTGGTCTCGGGCGGTTTGGCGGGCCTGGCCGGGGCGCTGGAAGTGGCCGGACCGATTGGCCAGCTCACGCCCTATGTGCCTGCGGGCTATGGCTTTGCCGCCATCATCGTGGCCTATGTGGGGCGTTTGCACCCGGTGGGCCTGGTGTTTTCCAGCCTGCTGATGAGCATGTTTTACATCGGTGGTGAACTCGCGCAGTCGCGCCTGGGGCTGCCCAAGTCGCTGACCGGCGTGTTTCAAGGCTTGCTCTTGTTTACCTTGCTGGCCTGCGACACCCTGGTCAATTACCGTCTGGTGCGCCAAGCGCGCGCCGTGGCCCACGCTTAAGGAGCGCCCCAGACCATGGAACCCTACGCACTCCTGATTGCTGCCACCTTGAACGCCGGCACCGTGCTGGCCATTGCCTCGCTAGGCTTGTTGATCAACGAAAAAGCTGGCATCGTTAACCTGGGCGCCGAAGGCATGATGCTGTGCGCGGCCATTGCCGGGTTTGCGGCGGTGGTGCATACCGGCAGCGACACCCTGGGCTTTGCGGCAGGCATGCTGGCTGGCGCGGCCATGGCCGCCGTGTTTGGCGCGCTGGTCATCTGGCTCAACACCAACCAATACGCCACGGGCTTGGCGCTCAGCCTGTTTGGCGGCGGGTTTTCGGCTTTTGCCGGAGTGAGCTACGTGCAGGAAAAAATGCCCGAGCGCCCCAGTTTTGCGATTCCTGTGCTTTCCGACATCCCCTTCGTGGGCCCGGCGCTGTTTCGGCACCACCCGCTGGTGTATTTGACCGTGCTGTTTGCCGCCGCCTTGGTGTGGTGGCTGTACCGCACCCGCGCCGGGCTGGTGTTGCGCAGCGTGGGCGAGCGGCCCGAGTCGGCGCATGCGCTGGGTTACCCGGTGCGCTGGATTCGTTTTGGCGCCGTGGTGGCCGGTGGCGCGCTGTGCGGCGTGGCGGGCGCCTACATTTCCATCATTTACACCCCGCTGTGGGTCGAAGGCATGGTGGCCGGCAAGGGCTGGATTGCGCTGGCGCTCACCACTTTTGCCACCTGGCGGCCCGCGCGCGTGCTGCTGGGCGCCTATCTGTTTGGCGGCGTGACCATGCTGCAATTTCACTTGCAAGGCATTGGCGTGGACGTGCCCAGCCAGTTTTTGAGCATGCTGCCCTATGTCGCCACCATCGTGGTTTTGGCCCTGATTTCGCGAAATCCGGCCTGGATTCGGATTAATATGCCCGCTTCCATCGGAAAACCGTTTTACCCTGGATCCTGATTTTTACCCTTGACCTCTCTTTTTTACAAAGGAATTGAAATGACAGATGTGCAAAAACGTTCGCTGCTCAAACTCGCAGCACTGACCGCCGTGGCTGCTGCCGCGCTGGTGGGTTGCGGCAAGAAAGAAGAAGCGCCAGCGCCCGCTGCCGCTCCCGCAGCCTCTGCAGCCGCCCCGGCCAAGCCCGAGCCGCTGAAGATCGCGTTTGCTTATGTCGGCCCTGTGGGCGACGGCGGCTGGACTTTTGCCCATGACAACGCCCGCAAGGCGCTGGAAAAAGAGTTTGGCGACAAGATCCAGACCTCTTTTGTGGAAAACGTGCCCGAGTCCGCAGACGCCGAGCGCGTCATCCGCGACATGGCCACCCAAGGCAACAAGCTGATTTTCGGTACCACCTTTGGTTACATGGAAACCATGCTCAAAGTGGCCCCCGATTTCAAGGACGTCAAGTTTGAGCACGCCACCGGTTACAAATCGGCGGAAAACATGCGCACTTACGATAGCCGCACCTACGAAGGCGCATATATGGCCGGCGTGATCGCAGGCAAGATGAGCAAGACCGGCACGCTGGGCGTGGTGGCTTCGGTGCCAATTCCTGAAGTGATCCGCAACATCAATAGCTTTACCTTGGGCGCACAAACCAGCAACCCCAAGATCAAGACCAAAGTGGTGTGGGTGAACGAGTGGTTCAACCCACCAAAAGAAACCGAAGCGGCCACCAGCCTGATCAACGGCGGCGCGGACGTTCTGTTCCAGAACACCGACTCCCCCGCAGTGCTGAAAACCGCCCAGGACAAGGGCAAGCGCGCCTTTGGTTGGGATTCCGATATGACCGCTTACGGCCCCAAAGCCCACTTGGCGTCTAGCGTGATCAACTGGACTCCGTACTACATCAAGGCCACCAAGGACGCTCTGGAAGGCACCTGGACGACCGGTGGCGTGTGGTGGGGTGTGAAAGAAGGCGCGATTGACCTGGTGTCGATTGCCGAAGACGTGCCCGCTGAGACCAAAGCCAAGGTGGACGAAGTCAAGGCCGGTCTGAAAGACGGCAGCTTCTCCATCTGGAAAGGTCCGCTCTTGGACAACACCGGCAAAACCCTGCTCAAGAAAGACCAAGTCGCTGACGACAAGTTCCTCAGCGGCGTGAACTTCTACGTCAAGGGCGTTGAAGGCAAGGTGCCGGGCGCGAAGTAATCCTTCTCACCTGCAAGCAAAAAGGCCGCTCTTGAGCGGCCTTTTTTTGTCTGGCATTCCTGCAATTTAGCGAATCCGCGGCGGCGTCTGCAGCTGTTCGGGCGTGGTGAAGTAGCGTGCGCCGTCGCCTGCGCGGGCCTGGGCGGCTTTGAGTTCGACGCGGGCCACGGTGCGCAAATGCACTTCATCGGGCCCGTCCATCAGGTGCATG
>CANBVJ010000021.1 GCA_947372865.1 Comamonadaceae bacterium | reverse complement strand
GCGACACCGTTACCCTGGGCGGCACCGCAGTTGGCGCCTTTGCCGACAAGAACGCAGGTACCGGTAAGGCAGTCACCGTCACTGGCAACACGATCAGTGGCGCAGATGCCGCCAACTACGTGCTGGTGCAGCAAAGCGGCCTGAGCGCCAATATTACGCAGGCTAGTTTGAACGTGCGTGCGTATGACGATGCGCGATTCGTCACACTGGCGGATGCTACGGGCTACAACGGAGTGATGTACAGCGGCTTTGTTGGCGGGGAAACAGCAGCTTCGTCGGACTTGGGTGGTGCGCTGCTGGTCTCCCGGACCAACAGATTGACCAACGTGGCGGCTGGTACCTATTCGGGTGTCTTGCATGCCAGCGGGCTGAGTTCTGGCAACTACGCCATCGCCTACCTGCCCGGCGACTACACCATCGTACCTGCCCAGCAACTGCTGGTAAAGGTGGCAAACAACAGTACGGTTTACGGCTCCGCTTTCACCTACACCATCTCCAGCGCGCAGTACCTTAACGGTGCCAATGTGCTGTCCGATCTGGCGCTCACCAACGCCAGCGGCACTACTTACACCTACGGCGACGGTAATGGCGGCAGCGCCACGTTCACGCTGGGACCCATTGGCGCTAGCAACAGCACGTCAGGTAATGTGAAAGTCGGTGCCTATAAGTTGGGTGCGAGCAGCTCCAGCATTACGGGTTCCAATTTCAAGTCCATGTATTTCGTTGGCGCGCAAACGGTGACCGAAAAACCGCTCAATATCAGCTACGCTGGCGTTGCCAAGACCTATGATGGGACGCGGTCGGCAAGCGTCAGCACCGCAGATGACAGGGTTTCCGGCGACCTCCTGAGCATTACGCGCACGGCCTCCTTCGGCGACAAGAATGCCGGCGCAGAAAAGGCAATCAGCGTCAGTGGCGTGAGCTTGTCGGGCACCGATGCCCAAAACTACACCGTAAGCTCTACCGGCGCCACGTCTGCAAACATCACGCAGGCGAACCTGATGGTTTCTGGTCTGAGTTCTGTGGGCAAGACCTACGACGGCAGTCGAAGCGCTGTGCTGGCAGGTACTGCCGCCGTCACCGCATTGGCCGGCGACACGGTGACCCTGAATGGCGAGGCCCTGGGCAGCTTTGTCGACAAGAACGCTGGCACCGCCAAGGCGGTGACGGTGACAGGCAACACGATCAGCGGGGCCGATTCGGGTAACTACACATTGGTGCAACAAAGCGGGCTGACGGCTACGGTCCGCCAGGCACCCCTGGATCTTTCGATCAGCAAGACCTACGACGGTGCGACCACGTTTTCCAGTGGCAACGCTTATGTCCTGAGCGGCATGGTGGGTGGCGATGCCGCACCAAGCATTGGTGCGGGCTCGGCGACGGTGGGGAGTGCCAATGTGGCCAGTTACAGCAGCCTTACCACCAATACACTGGCACCGTCAGACAGCAATTACACGCTTGCCGGTGGTACGGTTGCAGCCACCATAAGCCAGTTAGCCTCGGTGGTATTTACAGGGGCGTCCGGGGGGAACTGGTCTTCTGCAGGCAACTGGGCGGGTGGCGCCATTCCCACGCTTAGCAACGTGGCCTCGGTGGTGATTCCATTGAATACCACAGTGGTGTACGACCAGGTCAACCTAAGTGCGCTTGCCCCCACCAGCGCGATTGCAAACGGCGGCATCTTGAATGTGGTGAACGCCAGCGCTCTGACTTTGGCCGGCGCCATTTCAGGCACCGGTGCGCTGGGCAAAAGTGGCGCGGGAACGCTGACCTTGTCAGCGGCAAATACCTACCTGGGCGCCACGTCTTTGAATGCGGGGGCCTTGCGCGTGACGGGATCACTCGCGGACACCTCGGCCGTGGCGCTTGCCAGTGGCAGTAGCTACCGAGTGGCTGCCAGCGACGCCATTGGCTCGCTCAGCGGCGCTGGTGGCGTAGTGCTGGAAACCGGCGTGACCCTGTCAACGGGCGCCAACCACAGTTCCACCAACCTGTCTGGCGCGATTACCGGTGCTGGCGCCTTGGTCAAAGAAGGCACGGGCACCTTCACCGTGTCGGGCAACAATTTGTTTGGTGGCGGTTTGACCGTCAACGCGGGCTCCCTGGTGTTGGGGTCGGCCAACGCGTTGGGCAGCGGCGCGGCAACGGTGGCCAGCGGCGCGGCTTTGGACCTTAAGGGCAACAGTATTGCCAATCCGCTCAAGCTCTCAGGCATGGGCGCCAGCACGGAACTAAGCGCGGGCGGCCCGAGCGGCGCCTTGTACAACTCCAGCGCCAACGCTGCCAACGTTACTGGCGCAATCACTCTGGCGGCAGATACGCTGATCAAAAACACCGGGGCGCTGAACCTGTCCACCATCGACGGTGCCTACGCCCTGGCTTTCAGGCCCACAGGCACCCTGACGCTGTCGGGCAACATTGGCATCAGCAGCGCGCCCACCAGTCTGAGCACGGTGCAAGACCTGGCTGCAGTGCCGGGCACGGGCACCACTGTGCTGGGTGCGGTCACCGTCAAGACCACGGGTGCGCAGACCTACGGCAAACTCAACATAAGTACCTCGGTCGCTTCGCCCACCACGCTCAACACTTTGGGCGGTGATGTTCAGGCGTTGGGCACCATTAACGCTGACATTGCCGGCGGCAACCTGGCCGTGGACATTGGCGCGGGCAAGTTGACGCTGGGTTCTGCCATACGCGATTCAGTCACCGGCAGCCTAGACCTGCGCGATGCCGCTAACCATCTGTCCAAGCTGGCTGTAGCGAGTGCTGCAGATGTCGAGGTCACCAACACCAGCCCTCTGGAGTTGGGAACCAGCTTCATATCCGGAAGCCTGACCCTGGGCAACAAAAATGCCGAAATCACCCAAAGTGGCTTTGTGCGGGTGGCGCGGGACACATGGTTAGAGGTGGACGCGGCTGCCATCACTCTGGACATGGGAGGCGCGCCCGGCAATATGTTTGGCGGAACGCTGGGGCGGCTGAGTTTGATCAACAGCGGCGACAACGATATCAAAATCTACACACCGGGCTCGCTGCGCTTGGACCACATGGACACCGGTACCGGCGTCTTAGATCTTCGGGCGTCCGACATCCGCCAAAGCAATGCGTCGGCCAGCGTTCAGCTCCGTGGCAGCGTCAACTCCAACAATACACCGCTGGTGTTTGACGCCCCCATCACCATGGACGCGCCCTTGTTCATTGATGCGGGCACGGGCACGCTCACACTCAATGGCACGGTGGCCGCTGGTACCAATAAACTGTCGGTGAAGGCCGATGCCATTGACCTTAGCGGCGCAACCTTGAGCGGCAGCAATTTTTCGCTGACCACCAGCACTGCTGGCAAAGGCATTGTGTTGGGCAACACCAGCGACAACAGCGCCATGGCCATCAGCGCGAGCGACTTCACCAAGCTCATGGGAATGGACTCACTGGCAATTGGTGACTCCAGCAGCACCAACCCAATTACCGTGAGTTCGGCGTTGACCGTCACCAAGCCAATGACGGTGACCCTGACGGCGGGCGGAAGCTTTACGGTGAACCAGAAAATCACGGTAAGCAACGGCACGCTGACTGTTGCAGGTTCAGGCCACACTACGCACCTCAACGCCGACATCGTGACTGACAGCCAGGCGGTCTATATCCAGGACAGCGTCATTTTGGGCGCCAATGTCAAGATCGATACCACCAACGGTGGCACATCGGCCGGCGCTCCAGTCACCATTGCCGAGGTCAGCACCGGCGTGGGCGGCACCGTCAACAGTGACAGCAGCAGCACCCGGCGCAACCTCACGGTGACGGCGGGCACCGGCGCGGCGCGCTTTGCGGGCACGCTGGGTGGCAGCGTCGCGCTTGGCGCGGTGGACATCACGGCAGCCGGCGGCATTAGCCTGCCGTCTGCCGTCACCACCTACGGCGCCCAAACGTACCGCAGCGCCGTGAGCCTGCCCCAAGCCTCCACCCTGACCAGCAACGACCATGCGGTGGCGTTTGCCAGCACGGTTAACAGCGCAAGCGCTAGCGGTCAAACACTGGCGGTGGCGGCAGGCGCGGGTGATATTACTTTTTCAGATGCTGTAGGTGACATCCACGCCTTGTCGAGCTTGACCTTGGTTGGTGCGGCCATTGCTGCACCTGCGGTAGCGCTCAGCGGCGACCTGACGGTGAGTAATACACAGGCTTCGGTGATTTCGGGCGTGGTCAGTGGGCAGGGGGGTCTGCGCAAAGCAGGCGCAGGCACGCTGGCCCTGGCGGCTGCCAACAGCTACAGCGGCGCCACCAGTGTGAGTGCAGGCACGCTGCAATTGGCTGGTAACGGATCGTTGGGCAGCGGCAGCTATGCGGGCACTATCGACTTGTCTGGCGCGGCGACGTTGGAATACGCGTCTAGTGCGGCGCAAACGCTCTCGGGAAGCATCAGCGGCGCAGGCAGTTTTATCAAGGACGTTTCTACCGGCACGCTGATTTTGAGTGGCGCCAACACCTACAGCGGTGGCACTACCGTCAGTGCAGGCACGTTGCAAGCGGGCAGCAGCAGCGCCTTGGGCACTGCTGCGGTCACGGTGGGCAGCAGTGCCAGCAGCAGCGCGTCGCTGGACCTCAACGGCAATACCCTGGACAACGCGCTGACGCTTTACGGCTTCGGCAGCGGAGCGGATGGAGGGGCTGTGGGCGCTTTGACCAATAGCAGCGCGAGCTCGGCATCTGCTCGCGGCGCGGTTGCCTTGGGTTCTGCCACCGCCATCGGTGGCAGCGGTGCCATCACGGTATCAGGCGCCGTGGCGGCCAGTGTCAACGGTCTGGTTTTTGTGGGTGCCGGTGCGAACTCTTTGGCTAATGGCGCCAACACGCTGAGCACCATCGCCACCGACGGGGTTGCAGGCGCGCTGAGCCTGACCAACAGTGGGGCGCTCAGCGTGGGCACGGTGACGTTGGGCACCACCAGCTACCGCGGTGTTTCTTCCACCGGCGCGGTAGCCATTAGCACCAGTGCAGGGGATCTGACCATCAGCAACGGCGTGGCGACCACTGGCATGAGCCTGGTCTTGAGCGCAGGCAGTGCGGCGGCGGTGGGCATTGGCGCGGGCGGCAATGTGGTACTCAGCGGTTCGCCCCCTCTTTCAGTAATCGCCGGGGGCCGTGCCATTCTTTACACAGGTACAGTATCCGGCAGCACAGGCGTGACCGCAGTGGTGGGTTCGGGTAGCGGAAATTTCCGCTACTACAGCAAGCCAGGTAACCCCAATTACAGTGCGGCGCTGGGCACGGGCTTGTATGCGGTGTACCGAGAGCAGCCCACGCTCACCATCGCAGTGGATGCTGCTGCAGCCATCACCTACGGCGCAGGCGCCCCCAGTTGCACCACCAAGGTGAGTAGCCAAAATGGTGACACTGCGGCCCAAGCGCTGAGCAAGGCCGCGACAGTTGCTGCCAGTGGAGCCACTTCCTCTGCGGGCTACCTGGTGGCGGGTGCCCATACCTTGATCGCTGCGGGCGCGGTGGACCAATTGGGCTATGCGCTGGCGTATTCAACGAACACGTTGACGGTCAACCAGGTCAATCTTACGGTTTCGGGCCTGACGGCTGCCGACAAGACTTATGACGCCACAAGGGCGGCCGTCCTGGTTGGAACGCCAAGCGTGAACGCCTTGGCGGGCGACACTGTCACTTTGAGCGGCATCACGGTGGGCACTTTTGCCGACAAGAACGTTGGTGCTGGCAAACCCGTCACTATCAGCGGCAACACCCTTGCGGGTCCCGATGCCGCCAACTACAGCTTGGTACAGCAAAGCGGTCTGAGCGCCGACATCACCGCCGCTCGCCTGACTGTCTCAGGCCTGACGGCCGCCAGCAAAACCTACGACACCACAAGCAGCGCCACCTTGGGCGGTATTGCGACGATCAGCGCATTGGCGGGTGACGTTGTTACCCTGGGTGGCACCGCAGTCGGCGCCTTCGCTGACAAGAACGCCGGTACGGCCAAAACGGTCGCCGTCACTGGCAACACCATCAGCGGCCCCGATGCCGCCAACTACACCTTGGTGCAGCAAAGCGGCCTGAGCGCCGACATCAACCCATTACGTCTGAGCGTCACTGGTGGTTCGGTCGCCAGTAAGGTGTATGACGGCTCAGACCGGGCCGTGGTGCAGCCCAGCGCCTTCGAGCTGGTGGGCCTGGCGGCAGGTGAGAGTCTGCGCATCAACCAGAGCACTGGGGTATTTGACAATCCAGACGTCGGAACGGACAAGGCGGTCACCGTTCGCCTCACCTCTTCTGATTTTGCGGCGGCGCCCGGGACCTTGCTCACAAACTATGCGCTCCCTGCTTCGGTGGTTGGTCTGGTCGCTACCGTTACTCCAGCGCCAGTGCGCGTATCGGCCGTTGCGAAAGTGGCAACGTACGATGGGGTTAGCACTTACGCTGCACTAGCCGCCGCCAGTGACTACCGGATTTCGGGCTTGCTTGCAGGGGATTCGTTAGCGTCCTTGGAGCTGACAAGCAGCCGTTTGGGGCTTGCGCAAGCCGGTACTTTCTCCATTCAGCCCAGCAGAGCAGTGCTCGCGCAGGGGAGAATCGCAAATTACAGTTTCACCTATGCCGACACGCTGGCCACCGTGGAGCCGGCGACTTTGCGCATTATTGCCACAGCCAGCACCAAGACCTTTGACGGTACTGCAGTTTCCAGCGCACAACCCCAGCTTGTTGGCTTGGTCGGCAGCGACACGGTTTCCCAGCTCTCGCAGTCGTATGACACCGCGGCCCCCGGCATGGGCAAAACCCTTTTGGTCAACTCCGGTTACCGTATTGCCGATGGCAACGGCGGCGCAAACTACCGTGTTGTCACCGAGGCCAATGGGCAAGGCCTAATCCTGGCGCTGCCAGACTTCGTGCTGACCCCTGTGACGGGAAAATCCGGGGGCTTTTCAATCCCGGGGTCGGCGAGTTTTGACTGGTCTTTGCCCGCGCTGCGACGCCGTATAGAGCTCCTAACGGATCTGGACGAGTATAAAAAGAAAAAGAAGTAGCTGCAGACTGCCAATATTTCGGCGCCCTAGGGAACTACGGCCTGTGCACCCGCCAGGCAGAGGCAAACGGGCGCTGGCGCCACTCAGACCTCGCGGCTGACCTTGAGCCGAATCTCTGTCACATCCCAGCCCTTGGTGCGCAGTTGCGCCAGCAAGGCGGGCAGCAATTGGCGGACTTTGGACGCCACGGCGTTGTTGTCCACCACCAGGCACCAGACTGCGCCATCCACCGGCCCGGCCTTGACGCTTTTGCGCAGGGCGGCGGGCAAAAGTGGGGCGACGCAGCGCAGGCGCGCGGTGGAGTCGGCTGCCAGTTCGGCCAGTCGCGCTAAAGTCGGGGATTGTTGGGTGGCTTGCAACACGGTCCAGGACCGGGAGGGGCGGCTTGAGTAATTCATTCTAGGACTGCACGCATGCAATTGATTATCACGGATCCACGCCTGTCGAAAAGCTACGTGCTGCAAATCAAAGGCCCGGCGCTCACAGCCACTCTGGCGGGCTTGTTTCTGACGGTGACGCTCATTTCAGCCGGTATTTACCACTGGATTTTGCTCAAAGGTGCGCGCGATGGCTGGCCCGTCATCAGTTCGGTAATGCGCTTGGTGGTGAAGGACGAATTTGACCAGCGCGACCGCTATATGCGTGAAAACATCGAGCTCATGGCCAAGCGCATGGGTGAAATGCAGGCCAAGCTGCTGCAAATGGAGTCGCTGGCCGAGCGGGTATCTGGGCTGGCGGGCCTGGACCCAGCCGCCGTCAAGGTGTCGCCAGGGCAGGGCGGTGCGCTGGTCTTGGGACGTGACATGACCATGCAAGAGCTGCAGGCCACCTTGCAGCAGATTGAACAGACCACCAGCCAGCGCAACGACGTCATGACGGTGATCGAGTCGCGTCTGTTTGAACAAAAAATCAAGAAAATGATGATTCCCACCCGTTCGCCCATTCCGGACGCCAGCACCGGTTCGGCTTTTGGCTGGCGCATTGACCCGTTTACCGGCCTGTCGGCGCTGCACGAGGGCCTTGATTTTCCTGCTAGCGTGGGAACCGCGATTTACTCTGCTGCGGGTGGGGTGGTGGTCTCGCAAGAGGCGCACCCGCAATACGGCAACCTGATCGAAATTGATCACGGCAACGACTTGCTGACCCGCTACGCCCATATTTCCCGCAGTTTTGTGAAAAAGGGCGATCTGATCAAGCGCGGGCAAAAAATCGCCGAAGTGGGTAACACCGGGCGCTCCACCGGGCCGCACCTGCATTTTGAGGTGCTGGTGCGCGGCGTGGCGCAGGATCCGCAGAAATTCCTGCGCATGGGCGTCGGCCCGGCTTCGCGCACCGCGCAACGTTAAAATCCTCCCCTTATTGGTAGTGGCTGCGGCCTGGCCTGCGGGCGCATCGCCCCGGTCGCTGCCGTCACTTTGAATACCGACCACCAAAAGGACTGCGCTGTTCTGTGACCCACGGGGGTTGCAGGCCGGTCTCGTACCCATGCCACTTACTTTCCTGACCAAGCTCTTTGGAAGCCGCAACGACCGTTTGTTGAAGCAGTACCGCGCCACCGTGACGCGTATCAACGCCCTGGAGCCGGTTTATGAGGGGCTGACAGACGAGGCGCTCAAGGCCAAAACGGCAGAGTTTCAGGCGCGGGTTGCGGCGGGCGAAAGCCTGGACGCCATCCTGCCCGAGGCCTTTGCGGTGGTACGCGAAGGCTCCAAGCGCGTCATGAAAATGCGTCACTTTGACGTGCAGATGCTCGGCGGCATGTCCTTGCACCACGGAAAAATCTCGGAAATGGGCACCGGCGAGGGCAAAACGCTCACCGCCACGCTGCCGGTTTACCTCAATGCGCTCACGGGCAAAGGCGTGCACGTGGTCACGGTCAATGACTACCTGGCCAGCCGCGACGCGCGCTGGATGGGCCAGTTGTACGAATTTCTGGGTTTGACGGTGGGCATCAACACCCCCAACGTGCCGCGCGAGGAAAAACAGGCCGCCTACCGCGCCGACATTACCTACGGCACCAACAACGAATACGGCTTTGACTACCTGCGCGACAACATGGTCTACGAGGCCAAAGACCGGGTCCAGCGCGGCCTGAACTTTGCCATCGTTGACGAGGTGGATTCCATCCTGATTGACGAGGCGCGCACGCCACTCATCATCAGCGGCCAGGCCGAAGACCACACCGAGCTGTACATCGCCATTAACACGGTGGTGCCCGCGCTCAAGCGCCAGGAAGGTGAACTCGATTTGCGCACCGGCGAAGGCGTCATCACCCCCGGCGACTTCACCGTGGACGAAAAAGCCCAGCAAATCGTGCTGACCGAAGACGGACACGAGAGTGCGGAGAAGCTGCTCGCAGGCCTGGGACTGATCCCGGTGGGTTCTTCCTTGTACGACCCCGCCAACATCACGCTGATGCACCACCTGTATGCGGCGCTGCGTGCCAACCACCTGTTCCACCGCGACCAGCATTACGTGGTGCAAGAGGGTGAAATCGTCATCGTGGACGAATTCACCGGTCGCCTGATGACCGGGCGGCGCTGGAGCGACGGCCTGCACCAGGCGGTCGAGGCCAAGGAAGGTGTGTCCATTCAGGCAGAAAACCAGACCCTGGCGTCCATCACCTTCCAAAACTACTTCCGCCTTTACGGCAAGCTCTCGGGCATGACTGGCACGGCGGATACTGAAGCCTACGAGTTCCAGGAAATTTATGGCCTGGAAACTGTGGTCATTCCGCCCAACCGCCAAAGCCGACGCGAAGACCAGCTCGACCGCGTGTACAAGACCACGCAAGAAAAATACGTGGCCGCCATCGACGACATCCGTGAATGCTACGAGCGCGGCCAACCCGTGCTGGTGGGCACCACCTCTATCGAAAACTCCGAAATCATCGCCGAGCTGCTGGTCAAGGCAGGCTTGCCGCACCAGGTGCTCAACGCCAAGCAGCACGCCCGTGAGGCCGATATCGTGGCCCAGGCTGGGCGCGCCAAGATGATCACCATCGCCACCAATATGGCCGGTCGCGGCACCGACATCGTGCTCGGCGGCAATATTGAAAAAGCGGTGCAAGAAGTGCAGGCCGATGAAAGCCTGGATGACAAGGCCAAAAGCGCCAAAGTGGCCGCCATCAAGGCCCAATGGAAGACCGACCACGACGCGATAACTGCCCTGGGTGGCCTGCGCATCATCGCCACCGAGCGCCACGAGTCGCGCCGCATTGACAACCAGTTGCGTGGCCGCTCTGGCCGCCAGGGCGATCCAGGTTCGTCGCGCTTTTACCTGAGCCTGGACGATGCCTTGATGCGCATTTTTGCCGGCGACCGGGTTAAGGCCATCATGGAGCGCCTCAAAATGCCCGAGGGCGAGGCGATTGAGGCCGGTATCGTGACCCGCAGCATCGAGAGCGCCCAGCGCAAGGTCGAGGCGCGCAACTTTGACATGCGCAAGCAGCTGCTCGAGTACGACGACGTGTCCAACGACCAGCGCAAGGTGATTTACCAGCAGCGCAACGCGATTTTGGACGCGCAAGACCTCAATGCCCAAATCGCCTCGCTGCGCGAAGGCACCTTCCAAGACCTGGTGCGCGCCTATGTGCCGCACGAGTCGGTGGAAGAGCAGTGGGACGTGGCCGGTCTGCAAAAGCTGCTGGCCGACGAATGGCGCATTGAGCTTGACCTGGCCGGCACCATTACTGCCGCCCAGTCGATTACCGACGAGGACATCCTGAGCACTGTGACCGAGGCAGCCAACGCCTCTTTCGCGCAAAAGATCGAGCAAGTCGGCGCCGAGAGCTTTACCCACTTTGAGCGCATGGTGCTCTTGCAAACCATTGACACACAGTGGCGCGACCACCTGAGTTCGCTCGACTATTTGCGCCAAGGCATCCATTTGCGCGGCTACGCGCAAAAGCAGCCCAAGCAGGAATACAAGCGCGAAGCCTTTGAGCTGTTCGGCCAAATGCTCGACGCGGTGAAAAACGAAGTGACCAAAACTCTGATGACGGTGCGCATCCAGTCCAGCGAACAGCTCGACGAGGCCGCCGAGGCGCTAGAGGCGCGCGGCGAGAACATCAGCAACGTCACCTACACCGCGCCCACCGAGACCGGCGAAGCGCAAACCACCGAAGCCGCCCAGGCAGCGCTCGGTGGCGATTCCCAAGCGTTTCTCCGCGTGGGACGCAACGAGCCTTGCCCTTGCGGCAGCGGCAAAAAATACAAGCAATGCCACGGAAAACTCGTCTGAGGTCGCACCATGCCCGTCAACCTGCCCGCCCCTGACCCCTCCACCTTGTTCCCGATTGCCGGCGTGCGCATCGGCGTCGTCGAAGCCGGCGTGCGCAAGCAGGGCCGTAAAGACGTGTCTGTATTTCTGCTCGATCCGGGCAGCAGCGTGGGCGGCGTATTCACGACCAACCGCTTTTGCGCGGCGCCCGTGCAAATTTGTCAGCAAAACCTGGCCCAAGGTGCTGAAATCCGGGCCATGGTCATCAACACCGGTAACGCCAACGCGGGCACCGGCGCCGACGGCTTGGCGCGCGCCCGCGCCACTTGCGCCGCGCTGGCCCAGCGTTTGCAGATTGACGCCAGCCAGGTGCTGCCGTTTTCTACCGGCGTGATCATGGAGCCGCTGCCCAGCGAGCGCATCATTGCCGCGCTGGACAACGCCATCGCTGCGGCCCACGCTGATCGTTGGCTGCAGGCCGCAGAAGGCATCATGACCACCGACACCGTGCCCAAAGCCTTTGGCGCGCAAACGCACATTGGCGGCAAGACCGTCAGCGTCACCGGCATCAGCAAGGGCGCGGGCATGATCCGCCCCAATATGGCCACCATGCTGGGCTTTATCGCCACCGACGCCTGCGTGCACCCCGATTTGATGCAGCCCCTCGCCTTGGCCTTGGCCCAGCAGTCGTTCAACTGCGTCACCGTGGACGGCGACACCTCCACCAACGACTCGTTGGTCGTGGTCGCCACCCACCAGGCGGGCCACGCGCGCATTGATTCCCTGAGCAGCCCCGAAGGCCAGGCCCTGTTTGCCGCCTTGCTGGGTGTGGCGCAAAAGCTGGCCCACGCCATCGTGCGCGACGGTGAGGGTGCCACCAAGTTCATCACCGTGCAAATCGACGGCGGCGCTACCCCGCAGGAATGCAGCAAGGTGGCCTATGCCATTGCGCACTCGCCGCTGGTCAAAACCGCATTTTTCGCGAGCGACCCCAACCTCGGGCGCATTCTGGCTGCCGTGGGCTACGCCGGTATCGACGACCTAGACCAGGGCGGCATTGAGCTGTTTCTGGACGACGTGCACGTGGCCACCCAGGGCGGGCGCAATCCAAGCTACCAAGAGGCCGACGGCCAGCGCGTCATGCGCCAGAGCGAAATCCGGGTACGGGTAGACCTGGGCCGCGGCAGCGCCAGCCACACCGTGTGGACCTGCGACCTGAGCCACGACTACGTCACCATCAACGCCGATTACCGGTCCTAAAAAGGAAAATTGCGTGGCTGAAGACCGTTTTGCCCCTTTTCTGGTGCGCGCCGTGCAGTTCATGGAGCGGGTCGAATCGGCCCTGCGCCAGGATATTGCCCAGCCGGACTGGAACAGCTCCATCGCATTTTTGTATCGCAAGCGCGTGTCCGGCCAGGGCTACTTGGTGCCGGTGCGCCAAGTCGGCGCCATGCGGCTGGACGACCTGAAGGAAATCGACGTCCAAAAAGAAAAAATCGCGCGCAACACCGCGCAGTTTGTGGACGGGCGCACCGCCAACAACGTGCTGCTGACCGGCGCACGGGGCACGGGCAAGTCTTCTTTGGTACGCGCCTGCCTGAACACTTATTGCGACCAAGGCCTGCGCCTGATCGAGGTGGACAAAGAAGACCTGGTCGATTTGCCTGACATCGTCGATATCGTTGCCCAGCGGCCTGAGAAATTCCTGATTTTTTGCGACGACCTGAGCTTTGACCAGGGCGAGCCCGGCTACAAGGCGCTCAAATCTGTGTTGGACGGGTCGGTTTCTGCCACCTCAGCCAATGTGCTGATTTACGCCACCAGCAACCGTCGCCATCTCTTGCCCGAATTCATGGCCGAGAACCTGACCTACACGCATACCGAGAGTGGCGAGGTGCATCCGGGCGAGGGCGTGGAAGAAAAAATCTCCTTGTCCGAGCGTTTTGGCCTGTGGGTCAGCTTCTACCCCTTCACCCAGGACGAATACCTGCACATCGTCGCCCAGTGGCTGCAGGCGCTGGGCGTACCCTCAGCGCAGGCGGCGCAGGCGCGCCCCGAGGCGCTGATCTGGGCACTGGAGCGCGGCTCACGCAGCGGCCGCGTCGCCTGGCAGTTTGCCAAAGACTTTGCCGGACGCCACGCCCTCGACGTCAACGCCGGTTCATGAAGCCTTCATTGCGGGTAGCTGACCCCGAAATTGCCCGCCAAGGCGGCGCAGACCGACCCGAGGTGCAAGTGGCCGTGGGGGTGCTGATCCGTGAGGACGGAGCCTTTCTGCTTACTTCCCGCCCGGCGGGCAAGCCTTACGCCGGTTACTGGGAGTTCCCAGGCGGCAAGGTGGAGCAGGGCGAATCGACTTTGGACGCCTTGCGCCGCGAACTGCACGAGGAGCTTGGTATCGAAGTCAGCGCCGCCAACCCCTGGAAGGTCGAGGTGGTGGATTACCCACATTCGCTGGTGCGGTTGCATTTTTTCAAGGTGACGCGCTGGAGCGGCGCGCTGCAGATGCGAGAACAGCAATCGGCCCAATGGGAAACGTTGCCAGTGCGCTCAAGCCCGGTGTTGCCCGGGACGGTGCCGGTGCTGGAGTGGTTGGCGGCTGAAGCTGGCCTGCCGGCAATCGAATCCAACTGAGCCCTACGGGCGTCTCGAATCAGGCCTTAGTGGATGGGCCCATGCTCTAGTTGCATGTCGTCTGGCTTGTCCACGGCGGGCAGCCGAAACTCTTCGCTGGCCCAGGCGCCCAAGTCCACGCCTTTGCAGCGTGCACTGCAAAACGGGCGGTATACATTGGACAGCGCGTAGACGCTCGGGCCTTGGCAGCCCGGGCATCGCACTATTTTTTCAGAATTTTTCGCCATCACCGTCCACCGGGACTCAGGAACACAAGGTCAGCTCAAACGCGATGTCGGTAGTATTGGGCTGCACGCGGTCGTGCACCGATTGCTGCACAAAACGGATAGATGCGACCAAGCGGTTGGCGCTGATTTCTGGAATAGCCCCTAAGGCGGGGTCCAAGGACAGGCGCAAGAGCTGGAAGGTCCGGCCTTGGGGCAGGTTTTGCTGGAATTGGCCGCCCATGGCCACAATTTTCTGGGGTGAGCCGGAATCCCGCAGCAGGCCCAGCAGGGCCTTGATCGCGTTGGACAGGGGCAGCAGGGTTTCCACCCAGCCGCGCAGGTCGCTGCGGCGTTGTTCAGAAGAATGGTGTTGCCATGCGTAATAGGCCGGCAGGTCAAAATTGCAGGTGCCGCCGGGGATGCTGGTTCGGCTGCGCACGCTTTTAAGCCACTCGTTCTCTTCGAGCGAGCGTCCAAGCTTGTTGGGGGCGTTGTTCAATTCCGTGATGCAGGCGCTGAGTTGCTCGACCAGGTTTTCCAGCACATTCGCCGCAATATCGGGGTTGCCGCGAAAGTTGCACATGATCTGGCGCTGGCGTTCGAGGTCTTTAAGCACATCGGCTTTGAGCTCTGCGCGGGCGCTGACGCTCAAAATTTCAAACAAAGTAATCAGCGCGAAGTGGTGATCGAGCTCGGCGGAGCGGTCAATCAGAGCGAAAAGCCGCTCAAACAGCTGCTCAAGACGCAGATAAGTGCGAATTCTTTCGTTAAACGGGTATTCGTAGAGGATCACGCGCAATTTTCCAGTGCCAGGATCATAGCCCGAACTGCGGTCGCAATTGCTCCAATTCGTGCTCGATTTCAAACAAGTGCTTGCCTTCATTGAAAATTACGAAGTCGGCGGCCTGCAAGCGCTGCGTGCGCGAGCTTTGGGCCGCAATGATGGCCTGGACTTCTGGCGCGCTCAGACCGCTGCGCAGCGCCACCCGCTCCACTTGCGTCTGCGTCTGGCAATCCACGATCAGCACCCGGTCGAGGCTTTTGCGCCAATGGCGAGATTCCACCAGCAGCGGTAGGTCAAAAACGATGCAGCGCACACCTTGCTCCACAGCATCTGCGGCTTGGCGCTCTACTTCGAGCGCAATCAGCGGGTGGACGATGGCCTCTAGCCGCCCGCGGGCCTGGGGGTCAGCAAACACCAGTTGGCGCATTTGCGTGCGGTCCATTGCACCGGTGGCGTCGATGAATTCGGCGCCAAAGGCAGCGCGTACCGCTGTAATGGCCAAGCCGCCCGCCGTCGTGCTGGAGCGCGAGATGTCATCGGCGTCGATCACGCGTGCGCCCTGGCGCCCCAAAATCTGGCAAATCGTGCTTTTGCCGCTGCCAATGCCGCCGCTCACGCCCAGTCGCAGGCTGCGCGTGCTCATAAGCCGATGGCTGCACGCAGCGCCGATGGGCTCCAGGCCAGGCAGACAAAACCGGCACCGGCCAAAAACGGGCCAAACGGCATGTAGCCGCCTTCGCGCAGGCCGCCGCCCAGTTTGAGCGCGAGCCCCACCACGGTGCCAACGATGGACGACAGCAGGATCAGCGGAATCAGCAGTTGCCAGCCAAACCAGGCGCCCAGGCAGGCGAACAGCTTGAAGTCGCCATAGCCCATGCCCTCTTTGCCCGTGGCCCATTTAAAAGCCCAATACACCGACCACAGCGACAGGTAGCCGCCGATGGCGCCCCACAGCGCGTCGGGCAGGTTGGCCTGCGTCCAGTGGGAGTCGGCCGCGATCAAGCCCAGCCACAGTAAGGGCAGCACGATGGCGTCGGGCAGCAGCGTGGTTTCCCAGTCAATCACGGCCAACACCAGCAAGGCGGCGGCAAATACACACCAGGCGCCGGCAACTGGCGTGACGCCCCAGCGCGCGACGCACAGCGCAAACAGGGCGGCCGTTGACAACTCCACCAGCGGGTATTGGCCGCTGATCGGCGAGCGGCACTGGCCGCAGCGCCCGCGCAGCACTAGGTAGCTCAGAACAGGGATGTTCTGGTGCCAGCGAACGGGCGCCGCGCAGCTTGGGCACTGGGAGCGGGGCACGATCAGATTAAAGGGCGCGGCAGGCGCTACATCGGTGCCCGCCCATTCTTGGTAGTCGCGCGCCCATTGCTGCTCCAGCATTTTTGGCAGACGAAAAATCACAACATTCAGAAAGCTGCCTATGAGCAAGCCCAAAAAGCTGGCCAGCAGCACGCCCGAGGGCAGATCAGGAAAAGTCACACCATTTGCCCCATTTTGAAGATCGGCAGGTACATGGCCACCACGATGCCGCCAATGATGCCGCCCAGAATGACGATGATGATGGGCTCCATCAGGCTGGAAATGCCGGCCACCATGTCGTCCACTTCGGATTCGTAAAAGTCGGCCGCCTTGCCCAGCATGTAGTCAATCGAGCCTGATTCTTCACCGATCGCGCACATTTGCAGCACCATCGGCGGAAACAGCTTGGACTGGGTCATGGCTGAAGTGAGCGAGGCGCCTATCGACACCTGCTGGCGGATGCCTACGGTGGCTTCAGCGTATTCAGCGTTGCCGGCAGAGCCGCCCACGGAGTCCAGCGCCTCGACCAGGGGTACACCGGCGGCAAACATGGTGGCCAGGGTCCGGGTCCAGCGAGCGATGCAAGATTTACGAACCAATACTCCAAAAATCGGCATGCGCAACATCAATCGGTCCATGACCGATTGCAAATGGGTGCTGGTTCTCAAGGCGCGAAAGAAAAAGAATATCCCCCCGCCCAAACCGCCGAAGATCAGATACCAATACTGAATGAAAAATTCGCTCATGGCGATAACCATCAGTGTGGGCGCCGGCAGCTCACCGCCAAAAGAGGCGAACACCTGCTTAAAGGAGGGAATAACAAAAATCATGATGACTGTCACCACCACAAAAGCCACGATCAGAACGCTGATCGGGTACATCAGCGCCGATTTGATTTTGGATTTGACCGCCTCGATTTTTTCCATATAGGTGGCAAGTCGGTCCAGCAAAGAGTCCAAAATTCCCGCAGATTCTCCGGCGGCGACTAAATTGCAGTAAAGCGTGCTGAACTGGTTCGGGTATTTTCGAAAAGCCGTACTCATGGACGATCCGGTTTCAATGTCAATGCGCAGGTCGTTGATCAGCTTACTCAAACTCGGATTGGGGTTGCCTTGGCCCACGATGTCAAAGGACTGCAGCAAGGGCACACCGGCCTTCATCATGGTGGCCAATTGGCGGGTGAATGTCGCGACCTCTTTGGGTTTGATGGACTGCGCCCAGCCCATGCGGCGTTTTCTGATCTTTTTGGGTGTAATCCCCTGGCGCCGCAGCATGGCGCGCACCAAAGTTTCTGCCGTAGCGCGGGTTTCGCCATTGACAACGCGGCCGTTGCGATCGCGACCTTGCCATTCAAAGATTGACTCGGCAGCGGCGTTTTTACGCCGCAACTGCTGGGCTTTATTGGTGGTGGCCATGGTTCCCTGTCTCTGCGCTTATTCGTTGGTGACAGCCATGACTTCTTCGATGGAAGTCAGGCCTAATTTCACCTTGTGCAGCCCGGACGCCCGCAGCGAGCGCACACCTTCGCGTTCCGATTGTTCGGCAATGTCCATGGAAGATCCATCTCGCAAGATGATGCGCTGGATCTCTTCGCTCACAGGCATCACTTGGTAAATGCCGACACGCCCTTTGTACCCATTGTTGCAACTGTTGCATCCCAGCGGGCGGTAGGGTTGCCAGCTGCCGTCCAGGTCTTCGGGCTTAAAACCCGCTTCCAGCAAGGCCTGTTTGGGCACGTCGGCGGGCAGTTTGCATTTAGCGCACAAGCGCCGGGCCAAGCGCTGCGCGGTGACTAGCACCACGCTGGAGGCAATGTTGAACGGGGCCACACCCATATTGCGCAGGCGGGTAATCGTGGTGGGCGCGTCGTTGGTGTGCAGGGTGGACATCACCATGTGTCCGGTTTGCGCCGCCTTGATCGCGATATCGGCCGTTTCCAGGTCCCGAATTTCACCGACCATGATGATGTCTGGATCCTGACGCAAAAACGATTTGAGGGCCACAGAAAACGTCAAGCCCGCTTTTTCATTCACATTGACCTGGTTCACCCCGGGCAAGTTGATTTCGGACGGATCTTCGGCGGTGGCAATATTCACGCCGGGCTGGTTCAGTAAATTCAAGCAGGTGTAGAGCGAAACCGTTTTGCCCGAACCCGTGGGGCCGGTGACGAGCACCATGCCGTAGGGGCGGCCAATGGCTTTGAGCAGGCGCTCTTTTTCCTCGGCTTCGTAGCCCAACGCCTCAATTCCCAGTTTCGCGCTGTTGGGGTCCAAAATCCGAATGACGATTTTTTCGCCAAAAAGCGTCGGCAGCGTGCTGACGCGAAAGTCAATCGTCTTGTCGCGGCCCATCTTGAGCTTCATGCGGCCGTCTTGCGGCAAGCGGCGCTCGGAGATATCCATGCGCGAGATCACCTTAATTCGCGACGCGAGTTTTTCTTTGATGCTGATCGGCGGCGACGCCATTTCCCGCAGTTCGCCGTCGATACGAAAGCGCACCCGGTACGTCAGTTCGTAGGGCTCAAAATGCAAATCAGACGCGCCCATGCCAAACGCATCAAATAGCATTTTTTGCAAAAAACGCACCACGGGCGCGTCGTCAATTTCGCTGTCCTGCGGCCCGGCTTCGTTTGGAAGGTCGGTCTCTACCTCCAGGCTTTTTTCGTCAAATTCGCTGTTCAGAAAAACGGTCGAAAATTTCTCGGTGGCTTCGGTGAAACGTGTGGCGTTGAGCTTCATGAGCTTGTCAAACTCAACGACCACCCATTCCACAGACAACTGCGTAGCAAATTTGATTTTTTCCGCTGCTTCTCGGTTAGAGGGATCGGCGGTAGCGATTACCAGCGCGTTGTTGCGCTTGCCCAGGGGCAAAAGCTGGTAATCCCGGCAAATTTTGTCGTCCAGCAGGTGGGCGGGCAGGGCGGCAATGTCCAGGGCGTCCAGGTCCACCAGTGGGGCGATAAAGGCTTTGCACAGTGTGTGTGCCAGCGTGATGGACGACACGGCGCCCGAATCCACCAGTTCTGCAACAAAGCTCTTGCGGCTGGCTTGCGCTTTGCTGTAAAGCATTTCCGCCGACTTCTGGTCCAGATTCCCCGCTGCCACCAGTGCGCGACCAATGCCCGATAGGTTGCCGGTAATCCAGTCTTGCTTCGGTGAGTCCAACGCGTTCATAGTTTGGCGAAACTTTGCCCCAGCGCGTCCTTAGGCGAAACGACGGGGGACAGACCATTGAGCGGCCAGTTGATTTGAAGATCGGGGTCATCCCAGGCGATGCAGCGTTCGAATTCGGGGGCGTAATAGTCCGTGGTCTTGTACAAAAACTCGGCAGATTCGGACAACACCAGAAAACCATGCGCCAGCCCGGGTGGCACCCACAGTTGGCGTTGGTTGCTGGCCGACAGTATCTCGCCCACCCATTGGCCATAGGTGGGTGATTGCGGGCGAATGTCCACGGCAACGTCAAACACTTCGCCGACCACGACCCGCACCAGCTTGCCTTGGGGCTTTTGCACCTGGTAATGCAGTCCCCGCAGCACACCACGCGCTGATTTGGAGTGGTTGTCCTGGACGAAAGTCATCTCCAGGCCCGTGGCTGCGGCAAACCCCCGGGCGTTGAAGCTCTCATAAAAAAAGCCCCGCGCGTCGCCAAACGCGCGTGGCTCCATCAGCAGGACATCGGCAATGGCCGTGGGCGTTGCCTTCATCAGTACACCTTTTCCGTCAAAAGGCGCAGCAGGTACTGGCCGTAGCCGGATTTGGCCAGCGGTTGGGCCAGGCGCGCCAGTTGCGCGTCGTCAATCCAGCCGCTGCGCCAGGCGATTTCTTCGGGCGCGGCCACCTTGAGGCCCTGGCGGTTTTCAATGGTGTGGATAAATTGGCTGGCCTCTAACATGGACTCGTGCGTGCCAGTGTCCAGCCAGGCGTAGCCGCGGCCCATGGTTTGCACGTCCAAAGCGCCGCGTTCCAGGTACAGGCGGTTCAGGTCGGTGATTTCCAGCTCGCCCCGCGCCGAGGGTTTGACGGTTTTGGCCAGCTCCACCACCTGGCTGTCGTAGAAGTACAGGCCGGTGACGGCGTAGCGGGATTTCGGGGTTATTGGCTTTTCCTCCAGGCTAATCGCCCGTCCGGCGGCATCAAACTCAACGACGCCGTAGCGCTCCGGATCTTGCACCGCGTAGGCAAAGACGGTGGCGCCTGCGGTTTGCGCGCAGGCTGAACTGAGCAAGGTGGCAAAGTCGTGGCCATAAAAAATGTTGTCACCCAAGACCAAGGCGCTGGGTGCGCCGTCCAAAAACGCCTCGCCAATCAGAAAGGCCTGGGCCAAACCATCCGGGCTGGGTTGCACGGCATAGGAAAGCTGCAGGCCCCACTGGTTACCGTCCCCCAGCAGTTGCTCAAAACGCGGGGTGTCTTGGGGGGTGGAAATAATCAGTATTTCTCGGATGCCCGCCAGCAGCAAGGTGCAAAGCGGGTAGTAAATCATGGGCTTGTCGTAAATCGGCAGCAATTGCTTGCTCACAACCTGGGTGGCCGGATAAAGACGCGTGCCCGATCCGCCCGCCAGGATGATGCCTTTGCGTTGCGGCGTGCTGGATTTACTCATGTGGGCTTGGCTCCTAAAGTTTCTTGCAACATGCGCCGCACTCCAATTTGCCAAAGTGGCAAGTGTAATGAAAATGCGGACCGTAGTTTTCCGGTATCAAGGCGTGAGTTCAGTGGCCGTTGCACAGCGGTCGGGTACTGGGCGGTGGAGGTGGCTTGTACTTGGTCTGGTCCTGCCACGAGCACCACGCCCATGGCGCGCGCTTGGCTCAACACAAACTGGGCGTATCCGCGCCAGCTCGTCTGGCCGCTGGCCGCGCAGTGGTAGGTGCCGGACAGTTCAGGCTGAGCCATGGCGGCGCGCAGGGCGTGGGCGGTGACATCGGCCAGCAATTCGGCAGAAGTCGGGGCACCGATCTGGTCGTCGATAACGGTGAGCGACGCGCGCTCAGCCGCCAGGCGCAGCATGGTCTTGGCAAAGTTGCCTCCGCGTGCGCCATACACCCAACTGGTACGAAAAATCAGGTGCTTGGTGCAAGCGGCCACCGCGAGCTCGCCCGCGCGCTTGGTGCGGCCATACACACTGAGTGGGGCGCAGTGGTCGTTTTCTTGCCAGGGCGCGCTGCCGCTGCCGTCAAACACGTAGTCGGTGGAATAGTGCACGAGCCAGGCACCTAGGCGCTGCGCCTCCGTCGCCAATACCCCCGGCGCCAGGGCGTTGATGGCATGGGCGCGCTCGGGTTCTACTTCAGCGCGATCTACGGCGGTGTACGCGGCGGCGTTCACGATGATGTCGGGCGCCACCTGACGCACGGTCCGCACCAGGCCTTCCACATCACCCAGATCGCCGCACAGGCTACCGTCGCCTGCGCCAGGTGCGGAGCCCAGGGCGACCACGTCGCCCATCACCGCCAAGCTGCGCTGCAGTTCCCAACCCACCTGGCCGCTGCAGCCCAAGAGCAATATTTTCAACATGGGTCCGCCCTCAGGCTTGTGCGTATTGCATGGCGACCCAGTCGCGGTAGGCCCCACTTTGCACCTGGGCCACCCAGTCAGGGTTGTCGAGGTACCACTGCACCGTCTTGCGAATGCCGGTCTCGAAGGTCTCAGCGGGCTTCCAGCCCAGTTCCTGCTCGATTTTTCGGGCGTCGATCGCGTAGCGGCGGTCATGTCCGGGGCGGTCCGTGACGTAGCTGATCTGGCTGCGGTAGGACTGCCGGTCGGCGCGGGGCTTGAGCTCGTCGAGCAGGTCGCACACCGTGTGCACGATGTCCAGATTGGGCTTTTCGTTCCAGCCGCCGATGTTGTAGGTCTCGCCCAGGCGGCCCGAAGCCAATACCGCCCGAATCGCGCTGCAATGGTCTTTGACGTACAGCCAATCGCGAATTTGCTGCCCGTCGCCGTACACCGGCAGCGGTTTGCCGGCCTGCGCGTTGACGATCATCAGCGGAATCAACTTTTCCGGAAAGTGCAGCGGCCCGTAGTTATTGGAGCAATTGGTGGTCAACACCGGCAGGCCGTAGGTGTGGTGGTAAGCGCGCACCAGGTGGTCGCTGGCCGCTTTGCTGGCGCTGTAAGGGCTGTTGGGCTCGTAGCGGTGTGTTTCGGTAAACGCCGGATCGCTGGCCGACAGCGAGCCATAAACCTCGTCCGTGGACACGTGCAGCAGCCGAAAGGCGGTTTTGGCCGCCGCGTCCAGCGCGGCCCAGTAGGCGCGCACCTGTTCCAGCAACTGAAAAGTACCCACAATATTGGTCTGAATGAACTCGCCCGGGCCCAGGATGGACCGGTCTACGTGGCTTTCCGCCGCGAAGTTGAGCACGGCGCGCGGTTGGTGTTGCGCCAGGAGGGCGCCCACCAGGTGCGCGTCGCCTATGTCACCTTGGACAAAAATGTGGCGCTGGTCGCCAGCCAAAGGCGCCAGGTTGTGCACGTTCCCCGCGTAGGTGAGTTTGTCCAGGTTGACTACGGGTTCGTCGCAAGCGCCCAGCCAGTCGAGGACGAAGTTGCTGCCGATAAATCCGGCGCCGCCGGTCACGAGGATGGTCATACGGAGGGTGGGCTTCTGTTAAGTGGCTGAAATGCGGTGGCGTGACATCCAACGAATTATCCATGGCGCTGTGCCATTGCAGCTGCGCTTTAATCCTTGCGGCGCAGCAAATTGACGTTCAAATCAGGGTAAACTCGCAGACACGTTGGAGCGCCGCACTGGCCGAAAGGCCCTCTGCGCAATCCGTGTGACACCGCCGTCGTGGTGAAATTGGTAGACACGCTATCTTGAGGTGGTAGTGGCGAAAGCTTTGCGAGTTCGAGTCTCGCCGACGGCACCAAACAATAATTGCGCCACCCTATCTGTAGGGTTTGCGCAAGCAACGGTGGTCAGAATTTAGTGATGCGCATTGATCAATACCTTCCCGTCTTGATGTTCATATTGGTCGGTGTCGCTGTCGGCATCATCCCGCAGGTGCTAGGCTACATTTTGGGCCCCAACCGCCCTGACGCGGCAAAAAATTCCCCCTACGAGTGCGGTTTCGAGGCTTTCGAAGATGCCCGCATGAAGTTCGATGTGCGCTACTACCTGGTCGCCATCTTGTTTATTTTGTTCGACCTGGAAATTGCATTTCTGTTTCCCTGGGCGGTTTCGCTCAAGGAAATTGGCCCCACGGGCTTTTGGTCGGTAATGGTTTTCTTGGCCATTCTGGTCGTGGGCTTTGCCTACGAGTGGAAAAAAGGCGCCCTGGATTGGGAGTAGGCGAATGATTGAAGGCGTCCTGAACGAAGGCTTTGTCACCACGAGTTACGACTCGGTGGTGAACTGGGCCAAAACCGGCTCTATTTGGCCCATGACCTTTGGTCTGGCCTGCTGCGCGGTGGAGATGATGCATGCGGCGGCGGCGCGTTACGACCTTAGCCGCTTTGGCTCCGAGGTCTTTCGCGCCAGTCCCCGCCAGTCCGATTTGATGATCGTCGCAGGCACCCTGTGCAACAAGATGGCGCCGGCCCTGCGCAAGGTCTATGACCAGATGTCGGAGCCCCGGTGGGTGATCAGCATGGGTTCGTGCGCCAATGGCGGCGGTTACTACCACTACAGCTATTCCGTCGTTCGCGGGTGCGACCGCATCGTGCCGGTGGACGTGTACGTTCCCGGTTGCCCACCCACCGCCGAGGCGCTGGTGTACGGCATTCTGCAACTGCAGCAAAAAATCCGCCGCACCGAAACCATTGCCCGGACCTGAGTATTTATGACTGAATTTTCTGTTCGTCCCGAGGCTACCCAGGACGCGGTGGTGCAGGCGCTTGGTGACAAGATCAAGCATATTTCCATCGCGCTGGGCGAAGTTACCGTGCAAGTTGCTGCGAGCGACTACCACGCAGCAGCCCTGGTGTTGCGCGACGCGCCCGGTTGCCAGTTTGAGCAAATGGTGGACCTGTGCGGTGTTGACTATTCCGAATACGGCAACGCGGTGCATGAAGGGCCGCGCTTTTGTGTGGTGGTGCATTTGCTATCCGTCAGCCTGAACCAGCGTGTACGTCTCAAAGTCTTTGCGCCCGATGACGACATGCCGGTGGTCGAATCCATCAACGACATCTGGAATTCGGCCAACTGGTTCGAGCGCGAAGCGTTTGACCTGTTTGGTGTGGTGTTTGAAGGCCACGACGACCTGCGTCGCATCCTGACCGATTACGGTTTTATTGGTCACCCGTTCCGCAAAGACTTTCCCACCACCGGCCACGTGGAAATGCGCTACGACGCCGAACAGGCGCGCGTGATTTACCAGCCCGTGACGATCGAAACCCGCGAAATAACCCCGCGCATCATCCGGGAAGACAAATACGGAGGCCTGCATTAAGCAGTTGTTTGCATGGCTGAAATCAAGAACTACACCCTGAACTTTGGGCCGCAGCATCCGGCCGCGCACGGCGTGCTGCGCCTGGTGCTCGAACTCGACGGCGAAGTCATCCAGCGCGCGGACCCGCACATCGGCTTGCTGCACCGCGCCACCGAAAAGCTGGCCGAGACCAAGACCTATATGCAGGCCTTGCCTTATATGGATCGGCTCGATTACGTGTCCATGATGTGTAACGAGCACGCCTATTGCCTGGCGGTTGAGAAGCTCTTGGGCATTGAAGTGCCGATCCGCGCGCAGTACATCCGCGTGATGTACGCCGAAATCACCCGCCTGCTCAACCACCTGATGTGGCTGGGTTCGCACGGCAATGACTGCGGCAGCTCCACCATCCTGATTTACACCTTTCGCGAGCGCGAAGACCTGTTTGACATGTACGAAGCCGCCAGCGGCGCGCGCATGCATGCGGCCTATTTCCGTCCGGGCGGCGTTTACCGCGACCTGCCGGATTCCATGCCCCAGTTCAAGGCCAGCCGCGTGCGCAACGCCAAGGGTGTGGCCGAGCTCAACAAGAACCGTCAAGGCTCCTTGCTCGACTTTATTGACGATTTCACGCAGCGCTTTCCCGCCTGTCTGGCCGAGTACCACACGCTGCTGACCGACAACCGCATCTGGAAGCAGCGCACCGTCAACATCGGCATCGTCACGCCTGAGCGCGCGCTCAATATGGGCTTTACCGGCCCCATGTTGCGCGGCTCCGGCATTGCCTGGGACTTGCGCAAGAAGCAGCCCTACGACGTCTATTCCGAGATGGATTTCGACATCCCCGTGGGCAAAACCGGCGACGTGTACGACCGCTACTTGGTGCGCATGGAAGAGATGAAGCAGTCCAACCACATCATCCAGCAATGCGTGAAGTGGTTGCAGGCCAACCCTGGCCCGGTCATCACTGACAACCACAAGGTGGCGCCGCCTTCGCGCGAAGCGATGAAGACGAATATGGAAGGCCTGATTCACCACTTCAAGCTCTTTACCGAGGGCTTCCACGTGCCCGAGGGCGAGGCCTATGCGGCGGTGGAGCATCCCAAGGGGGAATTTGGTATCTACATCGTGAGCGACGGCGCCAACAAGCCCTACCGCCTGAAGATCCGTCCGCCGGGCTTTGCCCATTTGGCCGGGCTCAATGAAATGGCCAAGGGCCACATGATTGCTGACGCGGTGTCCATTATTGGCACCATGGACATTGTTTTTGGAGAGATTGACCGATGATCTCGGATGCCACCAAAGCGCGCTTCGACCGCGAAGTTGCCAAGTTTCCCCCAGATCAGAAGCAGTCCGCAGTGATGGCCTGTCTGGCCATTGTTCAGCAGGAGCTGGGCTGGGTCAGCCCCGAGAGCGAACGCGTGGTCGCGACGCACCTGGGCATGGCGCCCATGGCGGTGCACGAAGTCACCACCTTCTACAACATGTACAACCAAAAGCCCTTGGGCAAGTACAAGCTCAACGTCTGCACCAATTTGCCCTGCCAGTTGCGCGGTGGCGCGCAGGCGCTGGCGCATCTGGAACACAAGCTTGGCATCCATGCCGGGCAAACCACGGCCGACGGCCTCATCACACTGCAGCCCAGCGAGTGCCAGGGCGCTTGCGCCGACGCGCCGGTGCTGTTGGTCAACGACCGCACCATGTGCAGCTTTATGAGCAACGACAAACTCGACCAGTTGATTGACGGCCTGCGGTCCGCGGAAGGTAGCCTGTGAACGTGCACCAACTGCTTTCTCAATTCCAGGCCACCGGCCTGGAGTCGTCCTTTCACGGCCGCCACATTGAGCCCCAAATCATGGCCGGTCTCGATGGCGCCAACTGGGGCCTGCAGGACTACGTGGCGCGTGGTGGTTACGCCGCCTTACGCAAAATTTTGGGCCAAGACGGCGGCGAAGGCCTGACGCAAGACCAGGTGATTGCCGCGGTCAAGGAATCGGGTTTGCGCGGCCGCGGCGGTGCGGGTTTCCCTACCGGTCTGAAGTGGAGCTTTATGCCCCGCCAGTTCCCAGGCCAAAAATACCTGGTCTGCAACTCGGACGAAGGCGAGCCTGGCACCTGCAAAGACCGCGACATCATGCAGTTCAACCCGCATGCGGTGATTGAAGGCATGGCGATTGCCGCGTTTGCCATGGGCATCAACGTGGGCTACAACTACATCCACGGCGAGATTTTCCAGACCTACGAGCGTTTTGAAGAAGCGCTCGAGCAAGCGCGTGCTGCGGGCTTTTTGGGCCAAGGAATCATGGGCAGCACGTTCAACTTCCAGTTGCACGCCAGCCACGGCTTTGGTGCCTACATCTGCGGCGAAGAAACCGCTTTGCTGGAGTCGCTGGAAGGCAAAAAAGGCCAGCCGCGCTTCAAACCACCGTTCCCGGCCAGCTTTGGTCTGTACGGCAAGCCCACCACCATCAACAACACTGAAACCTTTGCGGCCGTTCCCTGGATCATCCGCAATGGCGGCGCAGCTTATTTGGCCTGCGGCAAACCCAACAACGGCGGCACCAAGATTTTCTCGATCAGCGGTGACGTGGAACGTCCGGGCAATTACGAAATCCCCATGGGCACCCCGTTTTCCAAGCTGCTGGAGCTCGCCGGTGGCGTGCGCACCGGGCGTCAGCTCAAGGCGGTGATTCCTGGCGGATCCTCCGCCCCCGTGTTGCCTGCCAGCATCATGATGGATGTGACCATGGACTACGACTCGATTGCCAAGGCCGGCTCCATGCTGGGTTCGGGCGCGGTGATCGTGATGGACGATTCGCGCTGCATGGTCAAGGCGCTGCAACGCCTGTCCTATTTTTACTCGCACGAGTCCTGCGGCCAATGCACGCCTTGCCGCGAAGGCACGGGCTGGCTGTGGCGCATGGTGGACCGCATTGAAAACGGCCAAGGCCGCGCCAGTGACCTCGACATGCTTGACAGCGTGGCCGGCGACATCATGGGCCGCACGATTTGCGCCCTGGGCGACGCAGCGGCCATGCCGGTGCGCGGCATGCTCAAGCACTTCCGCGACGAATTTGTTTACCACGTTGAGCACAAGACCTGCGTGGTCGGTGCTTACGTTTGATCGGCGTATCACCATGGTTGAAATCGAACTCGACGGCAAAAAAGTAGAGATAGTGGAAGGCAGCATGGTTATGCATGCCGCCGAGAAAGCCGGCACCTACATCCCCCATTTTTGCTACCACAAGAAACTCAGCATTGCCGCCAACTGCCGCATGTGCCTGGTGGACATTGAAAAAGCCCCTAAGCCCATGCCCGCCTGCGCCACGCCCGTGACGCAAGGCATGGTGGTGCGCACCAAGACCGACAAGGCCATCAAGGCCCAGCAGTCGGTGATGGAGTTCTTGCTCATCAACCACCCGCTGGATTGCCCGATTTGTGACCAGGGTGGCGAATGCCAGTTGCAGGATCTGGCCGTGGGCTACGGCGCTTCCAATTCGCGTTATGCCGAAGAAAAGCGCGTGGTCGCGGTCAAGGACGTGGGTCCGCTGATCAGCATGCAGGAAATGAGCCGCTGCATCCATTGCACCCGCTGCGTGCGCTTTGGCCAGGAAGTGGCCGGCGTGATGGAGTTGGGCATGTCCAACCGCGGTGAGCATTCCGAGATCGAAACCTTTTTGGGTCAGACCATTGATTCCGAGCTCTCGGGCAACATGATCGACATCTGCCCGGTGGGCGCGCTTACCAGCAAGCCTTTCCGCTACAGCGCCCGCACCTGGGAGCTGTCGCGCCGCAAATCCGTCAGCCCGCACGACTCGACCGGCGCCAACCTGGTTGTTCAGGTCAAAAACCAGCAGGTGCTGCGCGTGGTGCCGCTCGAAAACGAAGCGGTCAACGAATGCTGGATTGCCGACCGCGACCGTTTCTCCTATGAGGCGCTGAATTCTCCCGAGCGCCTGACCTCGCCCATGATCAAACATGGCGGTAAATGGGTCAGCGTGGATTGGCAAACCGCCCTGGAATACGTGGCCAATGGCCTCAAGCAGATCAAGAGCAACCACGGCGCAGCATCCATCGGTGCTTTGGTCAGCCCGCACAGCACGCTCGAAGAGCTGCATCTGGCCGGCCAACTGGCGCGCGGTTTGGGCAGCGAAAACATCGATTACCGCCTGCGCAACGCCGATTTCACGGCGACCGATGGCGTGCGTTACCTCGGCGCACCCATTGCATCCTTGAGCACATTGCAGCGCGTGCTGGTGGTGGGCTCGAATTTGCGCAAAGACCATCCCCTGTTTGCACAACGCATTCGCCAGGCCGCCAAGGCCGGTGGCGCGGTGCACGTCTTAGGTGCGGGTGCGAACGACTGGGCGATTGCCCTGAAGCAAGAAATCCATGCCGCGCCTGCCGACTGGCTGGCGCAATTGCAAGGTATCGCCGCCGCTGTGGCCGAATTGGCCCAAGTGGCCTTGCCTTACGCCGTGGCTGCTAGGTCTGAGGCGCAGGCGATTGCCAAGTCCTTGATGGGCGGCGAGCGCAAAGCGATTTTGCTGGGCAACGCCGCGGCGCACCACGGCCAGGCCTCGGCCCTGCTGGCGGTGGCCAACTGGATTGCACAACACACGGGCGCGACCGTGGGCTACCTGACCGAAGCCGCCAACACGGTGGGTGCGCAGTTTGTCCACGCCACGCCAGGCGCCTCTGGTTTGCACGCCGGCCAAATGCTGGGCGGCGCGCTCAAAGCCGTGCTCTTGCTCAATACGGAACCCGAATTCGACAGCGCCCCCGGCCTAGCGGCGGTGGCCACCCTGGCGAAAGCCGAAATGGTGGTCAGCCTGAGCCCGTTCAGAGCCAATATGGCGTGCGCGGACGTCCTTTTGCCGATTGCGCCGTTTAGCGAAACGTCTGGCACCTTTGTGAACGCCGAAGGCCGTGTGCAAAGTTTCCACGCAGTGGTCAAGCCACAAGGCGAGACGCGTCCGGCCTGGAAGGTGTTGCGCGTGCTAGGCAACATGATGAAGGTCGGTGGCTTTGACTTTGAGTCTTCGCAAGACGTGCTCAAGGCGATTTTTGCCGCTGCAGCGCCTGAGTTTCTGCCCGCCGAGCGCCTGGGCAACGCCTGCAGCGCGCCGTTTGCCGGAGCCCATGACGGAGCCGAGCCCTGTGTTGCACGCATTTACCAGCTCGATTCACTGGTGCGCCGCGCCAGCAGCCTACAGATGACGGCCGACGCCCGCGTGGCGCCCGTGCTGGCAAGCGAAGGAGGCTTGGCATGATTGACGCGATTTACAACGCCGGACTGCAGTTGTTCGCAGCAGCTTGGTGGACGGTTGTTGCCTGGCCGGTGATCTGGACTTTGCTCAAGATCGTGGTCGTGGTGCTGCCGCTCATGGGCGCGGTGGCCTATCTCACACTGTGGGAGCGCAAGTTCCTGGGCTGGATGCAAGTGCGTCTGGGCCCCAACCGCGTGGGCCCCTGGGGTTTGCTTCAGCCCATTGCGGATGCACTGAAGCTGCTGACCAAAGAAATTTTGGTGCCCGCCGCTGCCAATAAAGGGCTGTTCTTTATCGGCCCGGTGCTGACCATCATGCCGGCGCTGGCGGCCTGGGCGGTGATTCCTTTCGGTCCCGACGTGGCTTTGGCCAATGTCAACGCTGGCTTGCTGTTTGTGATGGCGATCACGTCCATGGAAGTTTATGGCGTGGTGATTGCCGGCTGGGCGTCCAACTCCAAGTACGCCTTCCTGGGCGCGCTGCGCGCCTCAGCGCAGATGGTGAGCTACGAGATCGCCATGGGCTTTTGCCTGGTGATCGTGCTCATGATCACCGGCAGCATGAACATGACGGACATCGTGATGGCGCAGGCCAAGGGTACGTTTGCGTCCCAAGGAGTGGGCGTGCTTTCCTGGAACTGGCTGCCGCTCTTGCCGATTTTTGTGGTCTATGTGATCTCAGGCATGGCCGAGACCAACCGTCACCCGTTTGACGTGGTCGAAGGCGAGGCCGAGATCGTGGCCGGTCACATGGTGGAGTATTCCGGCATGTCCTACGCGATGTTCTATTTGGCCGAATACGCCAATATGTGGCTCGTGTCGATCTTGGCGGCCATCATGTTCCTGGGCGGCTGGCTGTCGCCTTTGGCGATGCTGGACTGGATTCCTGGTGGCATCTGGCTGGGTATCAAAACCTGCGCCGTGGTGAGCTTTTTCATCTGGGTGCGCGCCACCTTCCCGCGTTTTCGCTACGACCAGATCATGCGTCTGGGCTGGAAAGTATTTATCCCCGTCACGCTCGTGTGGCTGGTGGTTGTTGGGCTCTGGATGCAGACGCCTTTGAGTATCTGGAAGTAAGAGACGCACATGGCTTCACACAAATTGGCCTATAAGCCGGCGCCCTTTTCACTGCGCGATTTTCTGTACAGCTTTTTGCTGGTAGAGCTGCTCAAGGGCCTGGCCCTGACCATGCGCTACGCTTTTCGCAAAAAAGTGACGGTGCAGTTTCCTGAAGAGAAGACGCCTTTGTCCCCCCGTTTTCGGGGCCTGCACGCGCTGCGCCGCTATGAAAATGGCGAAGAACGGTGCATTGCCTGCAAGCTGTGCGAGGCCGTGTGCCCGGCCATGGCGATCACCATCGAGTCCGATGTGCGTGAAGACGGTTCGCGCCGCACCACGCGCTATGACATTGATTTGACCAAGTGTATTTTTTGCGGCTTTTGCGAAGAAAGCTGTCCCGTGGACTCGATTGTGGAAACCCATATTCTGGAATACCACGGCGAAAAACGGGGCGACCTGTATTTCACCAAAGACATGCTGCTGGCCGTGGGCGACCGCTACGAGACCGAAATCGCCGCCGCCAAACAGGCTGACGCCAAGTACCGTTAATCGGTTGCACGAAAGATTTTGAACATGAGTGTCACAACCGGTCTTTTTTACGTTTTCTCGGCGGTCCTGCTGTTTGCGGCCTTTCGGGTGATCACGGCCCGCAACCCGGTGCACGCTGCGCTGTTTTTGGTGCTGACTTTCTTCCAGGCGTCCATGGTCTGGATGCTGCTCAAAGCTGAGTTTTTGTCCATCACGCTGGTGCTGGTCTATGTGGGGGCGGTGATGGTGCTGTTCCTTTTCGTGGTGATGATGATGGACATCAACGTCGAGAACCTGCGTGTGGGTTTTTGGAACCATTTCCCGCTGGCCGCTGCCGTGGGCGTGGTGATTGCGCTGGAAATGGCCGCCGTGCTGATGGGCGGCTTTAGGGTGGTGGATGACCCGCTTGCCGTGGCCGATGTGCCTGGCGGCCTGTCCAACACCCAGCAGCTCGGCAAGCTGATTTACACCCAATACCTGTACCCGCTGGAAATTGCGGCGGCGATTTTGCTGGTGGCCATGATTGCGGCCATTGCACTTACGCTGCGTGCACGCAAAGACAGCAAATATGTGAGCCCTGGCGACCAGGTGCGCGTCAAGGCGGCTGACCGCATGACGGTCTTGAAGATGTCGGCCAGCCAAGTTGCGCCGGCACCTGCACCTGCGGCTGAAGAGCCTGCGCAGACGGAGAAAAAAGCATGACCCTCACCCTTGGACATTTCCTCTCGCTGGGCGCCATGCTGTTTGCGCTGTCGGTGGTCGGTATTTTTCTGAACCGCCGCAATCTGATCGTGTTGCTGATGGCCATTGAGCTGATGCTGCTGGCGGTCAACACCAACTTTGTCGCCTTTTCCCACTATTTGAACGACATGCACGGCCAGGTCTTTGTGTTCTTCATCCTGACGGTGGCCGCCGCCGAATCTGCCATTGGCTTGGCGATTCTGGTTCTGTTGTTCCGAAGCAAGTCCAGCATCAGCGTGGACGAACTCAATACGCTCAAGGGTTAAAAAGAAGATGAGTCAAACCCTCAGTGCAGCCACGCTGCTTGTCGTGCCCATGGCGCCCCTAGTGGGCGCGGTGATGGCCGGTATTTTTGGTACCCAGTTCGGTGGCAACTGGATTGGCCGCAAGGTCTCGCATTCGCTGACCATCGGTGGCGTTTTGCTGGCCTTTGTGCTCTCGGCCCTGACGCTGCAAAGCGTGGTGCAAGACGGCGCCCGCCTGAACGAGACGCTCTACACCTGGATGGTCGTGGGCGGTCTGAAGATGGAAATCGGCTTTATGGTGGATGGCCTGACCGCCATGATGATGTGCGTGGTCACCTTTGTCTCGCTCATGGTGCATCTGTACACCATTGGCTACATGGACGAGGACGAGGGCTACAACCGCTTTTTTGCCTACATCTCGCTGTTCACCTTTGCCATGCTGATGCTGGTGATGAGCAATAACTTGCTGCAGTTGTTCTTTGGCTGGGAAGCGGTGGGCCTGGTGTCTTACCTATTGATTGGCTTCTGGTTCAATAAGCCCAGCGCGATTTTTGCGAACATGAAGGCCTTTTTGGTTAACCGCGTGGGTGACTTTGGATTCATTCTGGGTATCGGCCTGCTGGCGGCCTATACCGGCACGCTGAACTACACCGAAGTGTTTGGCAAGGCGTCCGATCTGACGGCCCTCACTTTGCCGGGCACCGACTGGATGCTGGTGACCGTGATTTGCATTTGCCTGTTCATTGGCGCCATGGGCAAGTCAGCCCAGTTTCCGTTGCACGTGTGGCTGCCGGATTCTATGGAAGGCCCCACGCCTATTTCTGCGCTCATTCACGCAGCGACTATGGTCACCGCTGGCATCTTCATGGTGGCGCGCATGTCGCCGCTGTTTGAATTGTCCGACACGGCGCTCAACTTCATTTTGGTGATTGGTGCAATTACTGCCTTGTTCATGGGCTTCTTGGGCATCATCCAAAACGACATCAAACGCGTGGTGGCGTATTCCACCTTGTCGCAGCTCGGTTACATGACGGTGGCGCTGGGTGCGTCGGCCTATTCGGTGGCGGTATTCCACCTGATGACGCATGCTTTTTTCAAGGCACTGCTGTTCTTGGGCGCGGGCTCGGTCATCATGGGCATGCACCACAACCAGGACATCCGCTGGATGGGCGGCGTGCGCAAGTACATGCCTATTACCTGGATCACTTCGCTGCTGGGTTCATTGGCGCTGATTGGCACGCCTTTTTTCTCGGGCTTCTATTCCAAAGACAGCATCATTGAGGCCGTGGCTGAGAGCCATTTGCCCGCCGCCGGATTTGCCCACTTTGCGGTGCTGGCTGGCGTGTTTGTGACGGCGTTCTATTCTTTCCGCATGTACTTTTTGGTCTTCCACGGCAAAGAGCGCTACGACCAGAACCCGGACGCGCATCATGCAGGCGACCACGATGACGCCCATGGCCACCATGATGCGCACCACGCCCCGCACGAATCGCCCTGGGTGGTGTGGGTGCCGCTGGTATTGCTGGCCATTCCCTCGGTGGTCATCGGTTTCATGACGATTGAGCCCATGCTTTTTGGCGAATTCTTCAAAGACGCTATTCTGGTCAATGCAGACAAGCACCCGGTGATGGTTGAGCTGGGCGAAGCGTTCCACGGCCCCGTGGCCATGGCGGTGCACGCCCTGACCTCTGCGCCGTTCTGGTTGGCCTTGGGCGGCGTGGTCACGGCTTGGTATATGTACCTGGTGAATCCAGCGGTGCCTGCGGCGTTTGCCCGTGTGCTGCGTCCGCTGATCGTGGTGCTGGAGAACAAATACTTCCTGGACTGGATCAACGAAAACATCCTCGCCCGAGGCGCGCGCCTCTTGGGCACCGGCTTGTGGAAGGGCGGCGATCGCATGCTGATCGACGGCCTTTTGGTCAATGGCTCCTGGAAGCTGATCGGCTGGATTTCTGGACGCGTGCGTCAGCTGCAGTCGGGCTACCTGTACCACTATGCGCTGGCCATGATCCTGGGTATTTTTGTGCTCATGACGTATTTCGTTTGGCTCAATAAGTAAGGAATAAGAAAAATGGGATTGTTGAGCCTTGCTATTTGGATGCCGATTGCCTTTGGCGTCGTCTTGCTCGCCTTGGGGCGTGATGACCAGGCCACTGCGGTGCGCTGGTTTGCTCTGGTGGGTGCGCTTGCCAGCTTTTTGGTGACCTTGCCGCTGTACGCCGGTTTTCAGCTCGGTACCGCCGAGATGCAGTTTGTCGAGAACGCTTCGTGGATCCAGCGCTTTAATGTCAACTACCACCTGGGTGTGGACGGCATTTCCTTCTGGTTTGTGTTGCTTACCGCGTTTATCAACGTGGTGGTGGTGATTGCGGGCTGGGAAGTGATTACCCGCAAGGTCAACCAGTACATGGCGGCCTTTCTGATTCTGTCGGGCCTGATGATCGGTGTTTTCAGCGCGCTGGACGGCCTGTTGTTTTACGTGTTCTTTGAGGCCACGCTGATTCCGATGTACCTGATCATCGGTATCTGGGGCGGTCCGAACAAGATTTACGCGGCCTTCAAGTTCTTTTTGTACACCTTGCTCGGCTCGCTCTTGACGCTGGTGGCCCTGATTTACCTCTACATCCAGTCAGGCGGCAGTTTTGACATTGCCACCTGGCACGCGCTCCCCTTAAGCCGGGGCGAGCAAACCGGGCTGTTCTTTGCCTTCTTTGCGGCCTTTGCCGTTAAGGTACCGATGTGGCCGGTTCACACCTGGTTGCCCGACGTGCACGTGGAAGCGCCCACCGGGGGTTCTGCGGTGCTGGCCGCCATCATGCTCAAGCTCGGTGCCTACGGTTTCCTGCGCTTCTCGCTGCCGATTGCGCCCGACGCGGCGCACGAGTGGGCCTGGCTGATGATCGCCTTGTCGCTGATTGCGGTGGTCTACGTCGGTCTGGTGGCGCTGGTGCAGCAGGACATGAAAAAGCTGGTGGCTTACTCATCGGTTGCGCACATGGGCTTTGTCACCCTGGGCTTCTTCATCTTTATTGACTTGGGCGTCTCGGGCGGTGTGGTGCAAATGATTGCCCACGGCTTTGTCTCGGCGGCCATGTTCTTGTCGATTGGCGTGCTGTATGACCGGGTTCATTCGCGCGAAATTGCAAGTTACGGCGGCGTGGTCAACACCATGCCCAAGTTCGCGGCGTTTTCTCTGCTGTTTGCCATGGCCAATTGCGGCTTGCCAGGCACCGCTGGCTTTGTGGGCGAATGGATGGTGATTCTGGCCGCAGTCAAATACAACTTCTGGATCGGTTTTGCCGCTGCCAGCGCGCTGATTTTTGGCGCGGCTTACACGCTGTGGATGTTCAAGCGCGTCTACCTGGGACCGGTTGCCAACGACCACGTCAAAGAACTCTCCGACATCAATGCGCGCGAGTTCCTGATGCTGGCTTTGCTGGCCGTGGCCGTGCTCTACATGGGCGTGAACCCCAAACCTTTCACCGATGTGATGGACGCATCGGTGGCCGAATTGCTGAGGCACGTTGCAGTGTCCAAGCTGAATTAATACCTGCTGACTTGAGAAACGAAACATGATGGACCAGATCAGTTGGATTGCGGTATTTCCTGAAGCGCTGCTGTTGGTGATGGCCTGCGTCATCGCCTTGGTGGATTTGCGCCCCCAAAGCCCCTTGCGCGGCCTGACCTTCACCTTCACTATGGCCACGCTGGCCGTCGTGGCGGCACTCGAAGGCTTTTACGCCAGCACGGGCCTCACCTTGTACGGCTTTGGCAACATGGTGGTGGCCGACACCATGGCCGGTTGGCTCAAATGCTTTGCCACCGTGGCCGTGATGGTGACACTGGTCTATGGCCGCCCGTATTCGGCTTCGCGCGACATGCTGCGCGGCGGTGAACTCTTTACCCTGGGCATGTTTGCGCTCTTGGGCATGTTCATCATGATCTCGGGCAACAACTTCCTCGTTATCTACATGGGCCTGGAGTTGCTCACGCTCTCAAGCTACGCCTTGGTGGCCTTGCGCCGTGACCACGCTGGTGCGATTGAGGCGGCCATGAAGTACTTTGTGCTGGGTGCCATGGCTTCGGGCTTCTTGCTTTACGGTATGTCCATGATGTACGGCGCTACCGGTTCGCTGGACATCAACGCTGTGTTCAAGGCGATTGTGTCGGGCCAGGTGCGTCACCAGGTGCTGGTGTTCGGCTTGGTCTTTGTCGTAGCAGGTCTGGCTTTCAAGCTGGGCGTCGTTCCTTTTCACATGTGGATCCCCGATGTGTACCAAGGCGCGCCTACCGCCATCACGCTGATGATTGGCGGCGCGCCCAAGTTGGCAGCTTTTGCCATCACCATGCGTTTGCTGGTCGAAGGCATGTTGCCTCTGGCCATTGACTGGCAGCAAATGCTGATGGTGCTGTCGATCGCCTCGCTGTTCCTAGGCAATCTGGCGGCCATCGCCCAGACCAACCTCAAGCGCATGCTGGCGTTTTCCAC
The DNA here is from genome assembly GCA_947372865.1 of Comamonadaceae bacterium. GTDB lineage: Bacteria > Pseudomonadota > Gammaproteobacteria > Burkholderiales > Burkholderiaceae_C > Allorhodoferax. The sequence continues at coordinate 8,967 of CANBVJ010000021.1, read as the reverse complement.
GATTTCGCAAATGGGCTTTGTGCTCATTGGCCTGATGTCGGGCGTTATCAACGGCAACACCATTTCGGCCGCCAACGCCTACAGCTCGGCGATGTTCTACGTCATCACCTACGTGATGACCACCTTGGCTGCTTTTGGCGTCATCATGCTGCTGGCGCGCGATGGCTTTGAGAGCGAAGAAATCTCGGACTTCGCCGGTCTGAACCAGCGCAGCCCGCTGTACGCCGGTGTCATGGCGGCTTGCATGTTCTCCATGGCCGGTATTCCGCCCATGGTTGGCTTTTACGCCAAGCTGTCGGTTTTGCAGGCCCTGATTGCATCGGGCGAGCCGCTGCACCTAGGCGTGGCGATCTTTGCCGTGATGATGTCGCTGGTGGGCGCTTTCTACTACCTGCGCGTGGTCAAGGTCATGTACTTTGACGAGCCCATCACCGCCGGGCACGTGGTCGCCAGCAATGGCGTGCGCCTGGTCCTGGCGGTCAACGGCGCTTTGGTGCTGGTGTTGGGCATGTTCCCGGCCGGCCTGATGTCCTTGTCCGCGCAGTCCATCCTGCAGATGCTGGGCACTTGACCGTCTCCTCAGGCTCTGCCGCAAACCCATCCATGGGCTCCGCCAAGCCCCCAAAGGCACCGCGCGACGCCGAGCTGCCCGACGCCCACCTGCGGGAAACCCGCCACAGCAGTCAAGAGCTCTTCAAGGGCAAATTCCTGCACGCCTTTCGCGACCAGGTGGTGTTGCCCGACGGCCAGATGGCCAGCCGCGAATATGTGGTACATCCCGGCGCGGTTATGGTCATTCCCATGGACATCGACGCCGACGGCCATGTTCGTCTGGTGCTGGAGCGCCAGTTTCGCTACCCCGTAGGCCGGGTGATGGTGGAGTTTCCGGCTGGCAAGCTTGACGCAGGTGAAACCGTGCTGGCCTGTGCCCAGCGCGAGTTGCACGAGGAAACCGGGTACCGCGCCACCGAATGGGCCCGTGCCGGTGTGATGCACCCGGTCATTTCCTATTCCACCGAATTCATTGAAGTCTGGTTTGCGCGTGGTCTGATTGCGGGCGCGCGCGCGCTGGACGCGGGCGAATTTTTGGACGTATTTAGCGCCACACCGCAAGAGCTCTTGCAGTGGTGTTGTGACGGCACCGTGACCGACGCCAAAACCCTGGCCGGCGCCCTGTGGCTGCAAAACGTGCTCTCGGGCGCCTGGACGCTGGACTGGCAGAAGCCATGAAGGTCCTTGACCTGCAATGCGCCCAAGGCCACGGCTTTGAAGGCTGGTTTGCCTCGGAAGAAGATTTTGTGGCGCAACAGGCGCGTGCGCTGGTGTGCTGCCCGCTGTGTGGCAACGCGGACGTGCTGAAAAAACTCAGTGCGCCACGCCTGAATCTTTCGTCCAATCGCAGCGCGCCTAAGCGGGAAGATCCCTCAAACACGGCGCTAGCCCTGGCCAAGCCCCAAGCCCCCGAGCAGATGGCCGCCTGGCTGGAAATGTCACGCAAGCTGGTGGCCGATACCACCGATGTGGGCGACCGCTTTGCCGAAGAGGCGCGCAAAATCCACTACGGCGAGGTGCCCGAACACGCCATTCGCGGCCAGGCAACCGTCAAGGAAACCCGCGAACTGATCGACGAAGGCATCGCCGTCCTGCCGCTGCTTTTACCCGAAAGCGCCAAAGGCAGTTTGCAGTAGGCCTCTTCAGGGGTACAAGCCGCGCAGCTCACGCGAGTGCAAGATGCGCGTGCAGCCCACGATGAAGGTCGCGGTGCGCAGCGTCACCTGGTGGTCGGTGGCGACCTGCCAGATCGCGGCAAAGGCTTCTTTCATGATGCGCGTCAGGCGCGCGTTGATGTCGTCCTCGCTCCAGAAAAAGCTGGAAAAGTCTTGCACCCACTCAAAGTAACTCACCGTCACCCCGCCAGCGTTGGCGATCACATCGGGCAACACCAGCACATTGCGCGCTTGCAGGATGTCATCGGCCTCGGGCGTGGTGGGGCCGTTGGCGCCCTCAATCACCATGCGCGCCTGAATGCGGTGGGCGTTGGCCGCCGTGATTTGCTGCTCCAGCGCCGCCGGTATCAGGATGTCACAGCGCACGTCCCAAAAGGCGTCGTCGGGCAGGGCTTGGGCTTCCGTGAAACCGGCGACGCTGCCAGTGTGCGCCACGTGGGACAGCAAGGCCGGCACGTCCAGGCCAGACTCTTTCATTACCGTGCCGCCATGGTCTTGTACCGCGACCACCTTGGCCCCGGCCTGGGCGAACATTTTGGCGGCGATACCGCCCACGTTACCAAAGCCCTGCACCGCCACCCGCGCGCTTGCAATGTCCAGACCGATGTGGCGCGCCGCCTCGGCGCCCACGGTAAACACGCCGCGCCCGGTGGCCTCGCGCCGCCCCAGCGAGCCGCCCAAGTCAAGCGGCTTGCCGGTCACCACGCCGGTGGAGGTGGCACCCTCGTTCATGGAATAGGTGTCCATCATCCAGGCCATGGTCTGCTCGTTGGTGTTCACGTCGGGCGCCGGAATATCTTTGTTGGGCCCAATGATGATGCCGATTTCGCTGGTGTAGCGGCGCGTCATGCGTTCAAGTTCGCCCAGCGACAAGGTCTTGGGGTTCACCCGGATGCCGCCCTTGGCACCGCCAAAAGGCACGTTGACTGCGGCGTTCTTGACCGACATCCAGGCCGAGAGCGCCATCACTTCCGACAGGGTCACGTCTTGGTGAAAGCGCACGCCGCCTTTGCCCGGCCCGCGCGAGGTGTTGTGCTGCACCCGGTAGCCCTCAAAGTGGGCCACGGTGCCGTTGTCGAGGTGGATGGGCACATCCACGATCAGCGCGCGCTTGGGCCGCTTGAGCGTTTCGGCCCAGCGCGCCAAAGGGCCGAGGTAGGGAATGACGCGGTCTACCTGTTGCAGGTAAATGCCCCAGGGGCCCAAGTGGTCCGCCTGCAAATAGCTTGGCAGGGCGTGGGCGGTGGGCGAGTCCGGGAAGTTGGGGGCAGAGGTGTGCGGCATGGTGTTTGGGCGCGTTGTGGCAATGCCCGCAATGTAGGCCCGCGCGCTGGCCTTGTCCAAGGCCAAGTTAGCGGGGCAACTATGCGTCAAACGTATAACCACAAGTCGCCCGCCCCAGGGCAGAGCAGGGCGCCTCTTTCAGGCCAAGCGCCGTTTTAGGCCACAAACACCCGCGCCTTGCGCGGTGTCAGCAGCAGGGTTTCGCCTTCTTGCAAGCCCATCTCGTGGAACTGCTGGGCAGTCATCTGCGCCTCGATGATCTCGTCGCTTCCAGCAGCAGCGCGGTCCAGGGGCAGCAATTCAAGCCGCGCGATCGGCCCCACCACAATCGCGCGCTGCAGCTTGGCTGGAATGCCGCCGCTTGCGGCGCCGCCTGCAATATGCGGGTCGGTGGACGGGTAACGCTGTACGTCCAGATCATGCGGGCGCACGTAGGCAAAGGCTTTGGCGTCTTGCGCCGTGCTGTGCTCGGGGCTGGCCAGGCGCACGCCGCTGGGGCTTTCGCCGATGTGCATTTCGCCCTCATGGGCGCGGCCATGGAACAGGTTGACGTCGCCCAAAAAGCCATAGACAAAGGGGCTGGCCGGGTGGTCCCACACTTCTTGGGGCGAGCCCACCTGTTCGACTTTGCCACTGTTCATCAGCACGACGCGGTCGGCCACTTCGAGCGCCTCTTCCTGGTCGTGGGTGACAAAAATGCTGGTCACGTGCAAGTCGTCGTGCAGGCGGCGCAGCCAGCGGCGCAGCTCTTTGCGCACCTTGGCGTCCAGGGCGCCAAAGGGCTCGTCAAGCAGCAGCACCTTGGGCTCCACGGCCAGGGCACGCGCCAGTGCAATGCGTTGGCGCTGGCCGCCCGAGAGCTGTGCCGGGTAGCGGTCCGAGAGCCAGTCGAGCTGCACCAGGCCCAAGAGCGCGTGCACTTTTTCCTTGATGATCGCGTCCGAGGGTCGGGTGGCACGCGGCTTCATGCGCAGGCCAAAGGCCACGTTGTCAAACACCGTCATGTGGCGAAACAGCGCGTAGTGCTGGAATACAAAGCCCACTTGTCGCTCACGCACATGCACGTCAGTGGTGTCTTCGCCGCTGAACAAAATGTTGCCGTGGTCAGCGGTTTCCAGCCCGGCGATGATGCGCAGCAGCGTGGTCTTGCCGCAGCCCGAGGGGCCGAGCAGGGCGACCAGTTCGCCGGAGTCTATGTCCAGGCTGACGTCACGCAGGGCGTGGAAGGTGCCGAAGTCTTTGCTGACGTTGCGGATGGCGATACTCATAATTCTTGTCTCAAAAAGTGGGGTGCCTAAGCGAGGGTCAAGCAAGGGGCTTTTCAGGCGGAAGTTGGGCGGCGGCTTTTTCCTGGCGCTCAAACTGCCATTCCACAAACGACTTGATCACCAGCGTGACCAGTGCCAGAAGTGCCAGCAGAGATGCGATGGCAAAAGCTGCAACCGACTGGTATTCGTTGTACAAAATCTCTACATGCAGCGGCATGGTGTTGGTCTGGCCGCGGATGTGACCGGATACCACCGACACCGCACCAAACTCCCCCATGGCCCGTGCGTTGCACAAAATGACGCCGTAAATCAGGCCCCACTTGATATTGGGCAGCGTGACATGCCAGAAGGTTTGCCAGCCAGTGGCACCCAGAACCTGTGCAGCTTGTTCTTCGTCGGTACCTTGGGCCTGCATCAGCGGAATCAGTTCGCGGGCGATGAATGGAAAGGTTACAAATATTGTGGCCAACACAATACCGGGCACCGCAAAAATGATTTTTACGTCATGCGCCTGCAGCCACGGCCCAAACCAGCCATGCGCGCCAAACAGCAGCACGTAAATCAGACCAGCCACCACGGGGGACACCGAGAACGGCAGGTCCACCAACGTGGTCAAAAACGCCTTGCCCTTGAACTCATATTTGGCAATGGCCCAAGCCGCTGCCACACCAAACACCAAATTCAGCGGCACCGCAATAACGGCGACCAGCAAAGTAAGGCGAATGGCGCTCCACGCATCGGGCTCTTTGAATGCTTCAAAGAACGCGTCTGCACCCTTGCGCAGTGCTTCGGTAAACACTGCCGCCAGTGGCAATATGAGGAACAGAAATATGAAGCCTAATGCAATACCAATCAAGGTCCACTTAACCCAAACGGGTTCGGTGGTGCCGGCTTTAGCGCGGCGGATGGTTTGTGTATCGCCGCTCATGACTGCGCCCCTCCGCGTTTGCGTTGCCACGATTGCAGCGCGTTGATTACGAAGAGCATCACAAACGAGAAGCCTAGCATCACCACGGCTACGGCAGTGGCACCTGCGTAGTCGTATTGCTCCAACTTGCCGATGATGATGAGCGGGGTAATTTCAGAAATCATGGGCATGTTGCCGGCGATAAAAATGACCGATCCATATTCGCCCAAAGCGCGGGCGAATGCCATGGCAAACCCGGTCAGCAACGCAGGCGCAATGGTCGGAAAAATCACGTAGCGAAAAGTTTGCAAGCGCGTAGCACCCAAGCAGGTAGCGGCTTCTTCCAGCTCTTTCTCCGCATCTTCCAATACTGGCTGCACGGTGCGCACCACAAAGGGCAGGCCGATGAAGATGAGGGCAATCACCACGCCGTTGCGGTTAAAGGCCAGCTGAATACCGTAGGGTTCCAGCAGGCTGCCAATCCAGCCATTGCTGGCCAAGAGCGCGGTAAGCGAAATGCCCGCCACCGCTGTAGGGAGCGCAAATGGCAAGTCCACCAGCGCATCAATAATCTTTTTGCCCGGAAACTGGTAGCGCACCAACACCCAGGCCACTAACAGGCCAAACACCGCGTTCACCAACGCCGCCAAAAATGACGCACCGAAAGTCAATTGGTACGACGCCACCACGCGCGGACTGGTCACCGCAGCGATGAACTGCTCCCACGTGAGCGTGAAGGTTTTGAACAGCAGGGCCGAGAGGGGAATCAACACAATCACGCTGAGATAAAACAGTGTGAAGCCCAATGTGATTTTGAAACCCGGAAGCACACGCTTGGGTGTGCGGCGCGCACCCTGCGGGGCAGGCAGCCCAGCCGGACCGCCTGCAATGACTACAGCATTCATTTATTTGACCGTGTACAGCTTGTCGAACTGGCCGCCGTCGTTGAAGTGCACTTTTTGTGCTTCAGCAAACGAGCCAAAAAAATCCTCTGCACGGAACAGCGTGATGGGCTTGAAGGTGCTGGCGTATTTCTTTAGTAACGCTGGGTTGGTGGGGCGAATGGCGTGTTGCGCGGCAATCTCTTGGCCTTCGTCGCTGTATAAAAAGTTCAGGTACGCCTTGGCCTGTTCTGCGGTGCCCTTCTTGGCCACAGTACGCTCCACCACGGCCACGGGGTTTTCGGCCACGATAGAAATGCCGGGGTGAATGGCATCGACCTTGTTGGCACCAAACTCTTTGTCGACCGACACCACTTCCGACTCAAACGTGATCAGTACGTCGCCAATATTGCGTTGCAAAAAGATGGTGGTGGCATCGCGCCCTCCCTTTGCCAGCACCGGTACGTTTTTGTAGAGCTTGCTCACAAACTCCGCGGCTTGCGCATCGGTGCCGCCTTTTTTGCGCACTTGGCCCCAGGCGGCCAGGTAGGCCATGCGGCCATTGCCCCCGGTTTTGGGGTTGACCACAATCACCTGCACGCCGGGCTTGACCAGGTCGTCCCAGTCTTTAATGCCTTTGGGGTTGCCGTTGCGCACCAAAAACAGCATGGTGGAGCTGGTGGGCGCGGCGTTGTGGGGGAATTTTTTGGTCCAGTCCTTGGCAACCACACCTGTGCTGGCCAAAAAGTCTACATCGGTGGTGGTGTTCATGGTGACCACGTCGGCATCCAGTCCGTCATTCACAGCACGCGCCTGGGCGCTGGATCCCGCGTGGCTTTGGTCGATCTTGATGTCTTTGCCAGTGGCCTTTTTGTAATTGGCCACAAATGCAGTGTTGATGTCTTTGTAAAACTCGCGCGCCACGTCATACGACACGTTGAGCAGTGTGGTTTGAGCGGCTACTAAATTGCTAGCAGTCAACGCAAGTGCTGCGAGGGTTAGCGTAGTTTTTTGCTTGAAATTCATGGAAATTCTCCAAGACGTTATAAGTGACGCAACAGTGCGCAGAATACGATTTTCGGGAATCGTCGTTAAAACCGCAACGAATAGATTGTTCTTTATATATGCCTAAACTGGCATTTAGAAGGCTGTCAGTCGCGCGCGCGGTCGGATGAGCGGGCAAATGTCCACGTCAGGCCCACACCCGCTGCGGTGCCGGATGTTTGCACATACAGCGGGCTGGCGCGGTTAGCGGCGCCGTCGTAGTTCTCATAGCGGACAAAGGAAAATACCCGCACATCCGGGGTAATGGCTTTGGCTGTGCTGATAGACAGCCGTTTGGCCAGCAGCCCGGCCTGTGCCTCAAACGCCGGACGCTGCGCCGTAGCCACGAACGCGGGCACGCCGTAGAAGTAGTTTTGTAGGCGGCTGTCGCCAATCACCACACTGACCCCGGTGGACAAGCGCCAGCCGTCATACACGTCGCGCACCTCAAGGGTGAGTTCGGGCTCTACGGCAAAGCCTTGGATGCGAATGCCGTTGTTCACTTCCAGTACCGTGCGCAACGGTACGTCATACCGGATGCGGCTTCCTGGCGACAGACGCGCCAAGGTGCCCCGCACCCGCGGCCCGAACTCAAACAGCGTGCCCAGATCGTCCATGCCATTGCGGACCGCCACGTCCCGTGAGCTGGCGGGTAACGATGCGGCAAAACCCACGTCCACTTCAAAATCGTCGGTGTGCACCAGCCGTGCCCCTACGTTGCTGCGGTCAATGCGTAGTACATCGCCCCGGTAAATCACATAAGGCAAGGCCAACACGCGCCCAGTGCGGTCACTGGAGGCAGGGTAGGCGGGTGTACCCACGGCACCGATAAATGCGCCCGCTTCCCACAATGGTTGTGCGGATTGGGTGGATTGGGTGGATTGGGCGCGGGCGCCAGTTGCCATGCAGACCAAGGTGGCTGCCAGGCAGATTAGTGTGTTGGGGCGAAAGTAACTTGGCATACGCCTGCAATCATCGCACCAGGCGCACGGCAGCAATGGCCAGCCAGCCCAATGCAAAGTTAATCACCACCAGCCGGTGTATTTGCGCTGCCGCCTGAGCCGCTACGGGCCATGCAGCCGCTGCCACGGCGCGCTTGAACTTGCGAAAACCGGCAAAATAAATGTGCCCAAAAACCAGCATCATGGCCACGCCAAAAATCAACATCAGGTTCCAGCCCAACGGCACGCCGCCCTGGCCGGTGGCCAGTCGCGTAGCGCGAAACAGTGCGGTGTACATGCTGGTGCCCGAGGTGAACAGCACCACGACGGCACCCGCCACCACGGCAAAAAACCGCTGCCACACGGCACCCATCAGCGCCAGACGCGGCTGTGGCTCCATCTGCGCCATGACGGCCGGGCGCAGCGCGAACAGCATGAAGGTCATGCCACCCATCCACACTATGGCGGCTATCAGGTGGGCAAGTTGTATCAGTTCGGTCATCGACGTGTCTTTCAGAGTGTGGCGTTGATTGTCGCGCCGATTGATTACATTGCAGCCTTGAAAGGCCATTGGGGCCAATGTGTAAATAGTTCTGTTTTTCAGAATTAATTCATCACAAAAGGCTGGTTTACAGTGCTCAATCTTGTGGCTACATTCAAGTTTTCTTTTACAGCTTCAAGGAGCTTGACTATGCGACTCAGTACACGTGGCCGTTTTGCCATTAACGCGATGATTGACCTGGCCCTGCGCGACAACGGCGCGCCTGTGCCTTTGTCCGAGTTGGCTGTGCGACACCACATCTCGCTGTCGTACCTGGAACAGGTGTTCGCCAAGCTGCGCCAGCACGGCTTGGTAGAGAGCACGCGCGGCCCCGGTGGCGGCTACACCTTGGGTTTTCGGGCGGACAATATTTC
>CANBVJ010000020.1 GCA_947372865.1 Comamonadaceae bacterium | reverse complement strand
ATTCTCAGGGTCGGCAAGCGCCACATTGGGCACCGGGGTCAACAGGATGGTGCGCTGCTTGGCCATGCGCTTGCCCACGGCGGTGCGGTCTTGTACGTCGCCCGCGAGCTGGCCGCAGGCGGCATCGATATCGTCACCGCGCGTTTTGCGCACGGTGGTGACGATGCCTGCATCGGTGAGCGCCCGGGCAAAGGCTTGCACGGCTGCGTTGTTGGAGCGCTTCAGGCCCGAGGCAGGAAACGGGTTGAAGGGAATCAGGTTGAACTTGCACCAGGCCTTGGCCGACTGCGCCTGCACCAGGCGCACCAGTTCATCCGCATGGGCGAGGGTGTCGTTGACGCCGTCGAGCATGCAGTACTCAAAGGTGATGAAGTCGCGCGGCGCCACGGCAAGGTAGCGCACGCAGGCCTGCATGAGTTCGGCGATCGGGTATTTTTTGTTGAGCGGCACCAGGCTTTCGCGCAGGGCGTCATTGGGCGCGTGCAAGGACACGGCCAGCGCCACCGGGCAATCCTGGCCCAGGCGGTCCATCATGGGCACCATACCCGAGGTGGACACGGTGACGCGCCGGCGCGACAGGCCGTAGGCGTGGTCGTCGAGCATGACTTTGAGGGCCGGCACGAGTTCGGTGTAGTTTTGCAGCGGCTCGCCCATGCCCATCATCACCACGTTGGAAATGATGCGTTCGTCTCGGGCCAGGTGTTTGCGCAAAAAGTGCTCGGCAAACCAGAGCTGCGAGACGATTTCGCCCGCCGTCAGGTTGCGGCTAAAGCCCTGGTGGCCGGTGGAGCAAAAGCGGCAGCCCACGGCGCAGCCGGCCTGGGACGAAATGCACAGCGTGCCACGGTCGGATTCGGGGATGAAAACGGCCTCTACGGCGTCGCCCGCCCCCACGTCAAACAGCCACTTGATGGTGCCGTCGGTGGATTCGTGCTGGGACAGGACGCGCAGTGGCTGGACCTGGGCGCAGCCCTTGAGCTTTTCGCGCAAGGACTTGGCCAGGTCGGTCATGGCGTCAAACTCGGACGCGCCTTTTTGGTGGATCCAACGAAAAAGCTGGACCGCCCGAAAGCGCTTCTCGCCTAGACGCTCGCAAAAAAGGGCCAAGCCCTCGAGGTCATAGTCGAGAAGGTTGGCCGCCATGGTGCAAATTAACGCGAATAAACGTTCATGCCAGCGAAGAAGAAACCGATCTCGACGGCAGCGGTTTCTGCGGCGTCAGAGCCGTGCACGGCGTTGGCGTCGATGCTGTCAGCGAAATCAGCACGGATGGTGCCGGGGGCTGCTTTCTTGGGATCGGTGGCGCCCATCAAGTCGCGGTGGGTCAGGATGGCGTTTTCGCCTTCCAGGGCCTGGATCATCACGGGGCCGGAGATCATGAAATCAACCAGGTCCTTGAAGAAGGGACGTGCTTTGTGCACAGCGTAGAACGCTTCAGCTTCGCCGCGCGACAAATGGGCCATGCGCGCTGCAACCACTTTGAGGCCAGCGGCTTCGAAGCGGGCGTAGATCTGACCGATCACGTTCTTGGCCACTGCGTCGGGCTTGATGATGGATAGTGTGCGTTCGATAGCCATAGTGTTACTTCAACCTTCGTATTAAATTATTCGCCACCCTGCGTAGCAAAGCGCATGATTTTAGCATTTTGCCTAGCGACTGCGCCCGGTGCGGCGCTGGCCACCGGGGCCGCTACGCTGCTTGAGTGCCTCTTGTTTTCGCTGGCGCGAGAGGCTGTCGGCGCCGATGTAACCCACCGAAGTTTTAAGGGGATCAGGCTGGCTGGCCGCACCGGCGGGCTTGGCCGCCGGGCGCGGGCCGGGGCCACGCGCCGTGCTGCGGTCGGGCGCCACGCGCGGGCCGCTGCGGGCAGCAGGCGCGGCGCCACGGCGGCTTGCGCCACCTTTGGGCGGGGGCGGACGGCGCGCAGGGGCGGCGCCCTCAAGCGGGCGCTCACGCGCCACACCGTCGTTGCCTTCGCCTGCGCTACCTGCGGCGCGCACCAAAGAGGCGATGTCAATCGCGTCAAGCTCCATCCAGGCGCCGCGCTTCAGGCCGCGCGGCAGCACCATGGCGCCGTAGCGGATGCGGATCAGGCGGCTCACGGCGTGGCCCACGGCCTCAAGCATACGGCGCACCTCGCGGTTGCGCCCTTCCGAGATGGTGACGCGGTACCAGCAGTTGCTGCCCTCGCCGCCACCGGCCTCAATAGAACCGAACTGCGCCATGCCGTCGTCCAGGCGCACGCCATCGAGGAGCATCTGCTTTTCTTCTTTGCTCAGCGACCCCAGCACGCGCACCGCGTATTCGCGCACCAGGCCAAAGCGCGGGTGCATCAAATTGTTGGCCAGTTCGCCCGAGTTGGTGAACAGCAACAGGCCTTCGGTATTCAAATCCAGCCGCCCCACCGACTGCCATTTGCCTTGGTGCAGGCGTGGCAAACGGCGAAACACCGTAGGCCGGTTTTGCGGGTCGTCATGGGTGACCACTTCACCCACGGGCTTGTGGTACGCGATCACGCGCGGCGGCGGCGGGTCCACCCGAAAGCGCACCGGCTTGCCATTGAACTTGATCTGGTCGCCAAACTGGATGCGCTGGCCCACGTGGGCGGGCTCGTCATTGACCGAAATGCGGCCTTCCATAATGAGCTGCTCCATCTCCAGGCGCGAACCCATGCCGGCCTGGGCCAGGATTTTGTGCAGCTTGGGATTCTCGACGGCGGGCGTGAGGATGCGCTTGTGCGGCACGGCTTCGAGCACCTCGTCCAGGGCGTCAAATTCGCCGGAGACGACCTGGTCAAACAGGCTGGCCTCGGCGGCTTCGGTGGTAGCGGGCGCGTCGGTGGCAGGGGCTGCTGGCGTGGCGTCCTGGGGCGCCAGGGGATCGGGCGCGGGGCCGGTGGTGGGGGTGTCGTTCATGGGGTAATGGGTGCCCTAGGGCTGTCAAAAATATCGGAAGGGGCCGGTTCGGCTGCAAAGTCGTCGGGTGTTGGGGCGAGCGGCTCAAGCGCTGAATCTGGCGCGGGCATTGGCTCAGACTCCAGCGCCTGCGCCTGGTCGGGCGCATCGCCAAAGGCGAGTTCGGCCTCGGGGGGCTGGGGCACTTCCAGGGCCAGGCTGTCGGGTGCGTCTCGCACCAGTTCGGCAAAGGCATCCGTCTCGCCGCCCAGGCGCTCGCCTACCGGGTCCAGCGCGGGCAACTGCGCCAGGGACGTCAGGCCCAGGTCGTCCAAAAACTGGCGCGTGGTGGCAAACAAGGCGGGCCGGCCCACCGTTTCACGGTGGCCAATCACCTCGACCCAGCCGCGGTCTTCAAGCTGTTTGATCAGCAAAGAATTAATGGTCACACCCCGGATGTCTTCCATATCACCGCGCGTCACCGGCTGGCGGTAGGCGATGATGGCCAGGGTTTCCAGTGCGGCGCGGGTGTAGCGCGGGGGCTTTTCGGGGTGCAGGCGGTCCAGAAAATCGCGCATTTCGGCCCGGCTCTGAAAACGCCAGCCGCTGGCCACTTGCACCAGTTCCACGCCCCGGCCCGTCCACTGCGCGGCCAGGTCGGCGAGCATGTCCTTGAGCGTGTCATTACCCACTTCTTCCTGGAACAGGACGCGCATATCGCGCAAGGAAAGGGGCTGTTGCGCGCAAATCAGGGCAGTCTCCAAGACGCGCGTGGCTTCGGCGGTGTTGATCATGCAAAGGTTTTCCGGGCGAGGGGCTTGCCCAAGGGGCGAGCGCTGACGAGAACTTACGAGACTGGGCGGGATGCAATAGCTCCCAATGGGGAGTGCGCCATCCACTGCGCCAGGGGCCGCGAACAGGCGCCCTCAGGCAGCCTTTGCGGTAGGGGGCGATTGTAGCCCCAGCCCCAGCGCGGCCAGCAGATCCTGAAAATCCGGCGGCAGCGGGGCCTCAAAGGCCAGTGCCTCGCCTGTCACCGGGTGGCTAAACGCCAGCCGAAACGCGTGCAAGGCCTGGCGCTGCATGCCCAACAGCGGGCTGCCGCCGTACACCGCGTCTGCCACCAGCGGGTGGCCGATGGACGCCATGTGCACCCGAATCTGGTGCGTGCGCCCGGTGTGCAGCACGCAGCGCACAAAGCAGGCGTCCACCGCGTTGCCTAAATAGTGAATGTCGGTTTGGGCGGTTTTGCCCGGGGTTTTGAGCAAATCCACCACCGCCATGCGCAGACGGTTGCGCGGGTCGCGGCCAATGGGCGCTTGCACCGCCACGGTGGCCGCTCCACTCCAGGGTTTGTGGCCGACCGCCAGGTACTGGCGGTTCACGGTGCGCGCGGCAATGGCTTGCACCAGCGCGTCCATGGTCAGACGATTACGCGCCACCACCATCAGGCCGCTGGTGTCTTTGTCGAGCCGGTGCACGATGCCTGCGCGTGGCACTTCAGAAATCTGCGGGTCCAGCGCCAGCAAGCCGTTGAGCAGCGTGCCGCTCCAGTTGCCCGGCGCCGGGTGCACCACCAAGCCCGCGGGCTTGTGGATCACCATCAGGTGCGCGTCCTGGTAGACCACGTCCAAGTCCATGGCCTCGGGTTTGAAAGCCTGGCTTTGGGGCGTGGGGCGCAGTTCGAGCTGCAACACGTCGCCGGCCTTGACCTTGTGCGACTGCTTGGTCAGAACTTTGCCGTTGACCTGGGCGCCACCAGCGTCCACCAGTTGCTGCAGGTAGCTGCGCGAGAACTCGGGCGCAAGATGGGTGAGCGCACGGTCCAGCCGCTCGCCGTGCTGGGCGACAGCAACGCTGCCTTGGCGCAGCTCAGATTCCTGGGCCAGCGCTTCGGCCTCGTCGTGCTCGTCGTGGGGGCCTTGGACGTCGGACAGGTCGCGCGCTGTGGGGTCGGTCGATATAATGGTTTTGCCCTGGTTCAAGAAAGATTGCATGATATTGAGAGTCAAATTATCGGTCGTTTACGCGCTCGTCCTTCCATTGGCGGCTGCGTTAATGGTTGGCTGCTCAACGGCGCCCCTGGACAAGACGGCGGGCATGACCCCTACCCAGCTTTATTCCGAGGCCAAAGACGAGATGAACTCGGGCCAGTGGGAAAAAGCCATTCCCCTCTTGGAAAAACTCGAAGCCCGCGCCGCCGGTACCCCACTGGCGCAGCAAGCGCAGGTGGACAAAGCCTATGCGCAGACGAAAGCGGGCGAGCCTATCCAGGCGGTGGCCACCATTGACCGCTTTATGCGCCTGCACCCGGCCAGCCCGGCGCTGGACTATGCGCTGTACCTCAAGGGCATGGCAAATTTCAATGAAAACCTGGGTATTTTTGGCAGCTACACCGGCCAGGATTTGGCCGAGCGTGACCAAAAGGCGTCCAAAGAATCGTTTGAAGCCTTTCGCGAGCTGACTGTGCGCTTTCCTGATTCGCGCTACACGCCAGACGCGCTCCTGCGCATGGGCTACATCGTGCAGTCACTGGCCAAATACGAGGTACACGTCGCCAAGTACTACTACAAACGCGGCGCTTATGTGGCCGCCATCAACCGCGCGCAAACCGCCGTGACCGACTACCGCAACGTGCCCGCCGTGGAAGAGGCGCTGTTTGTGATCTACAAATCGTATGACGCGCTGGGCATGGAACGCCTGCGCGACGACGCCCTGCGCGTGCTTGAAGCCACCTACCCTGGCTCCAAATTCCTTGTCAGCGGCGGCACCGGCGAATCGGGCGGCTGGCTCAAGCTGTTCTAAGCCTGCGGCTTATTGGTGGCGGCCAGGTCTGCCAGAGCATCTAGCCAATCCTCGCCACCCGCCAAGCGGCGCATAGGCGGCAAGCCGTCCAGCAGCTTTTTGCCGTAGCCCATCTGCGCCAGGCGCACGTCACACACCACCAGAATGCCCCGGTCCGTCTCGCTTCGGATCAGGCGCCCGGCGCCTTGTTTGAGTGCAATGGCCGCCTGCGGCAGGTGCAAATTTTTAAAGGCATTGCCACCCCCGGCCACCTGCGCACTGGCGCGCGCCTGCACCAGCGGGTCGTCCGGCGGGGCAAAGGGCAGCTTGTCGATGACCAGTAGCTGCAAAGCGTCACCGGCAATGTCAATGCCTTCCCAAAACGAGGCGGTGGCCACCAGCACGCAGCCGCCCTCCAAACCGGCTTGGGGCACACCAGCGGCCACAAAGCGGTCTACGAGTTCGCGCTTGGGCGCCTGGCCTTGTACCAGCACTTCGGTGTCTAGACCGGCGGCGGCAAACTGCTGGCGCAGCGCGTCGGCTATGGCGCGCATGGCACGGGTGGTGGTGGTTAGCACCATGGTGCGCCCGCATAAAGCGCTGGCACCTTGGGCGGCAAGTGCCGCCACCGCCGCGCTGTGGGCAGCGTCTTGGGGGCGCGGAAACTCGCGCGGCACATAGACGGCTGCCTGCGTGGCGTAGTCAAACGGGCTGGCCACGCGCAGCACTTGCGCACCGTCCAGGCCGCAGGCGTCCACAAACCAGCTAAGTTGCGCGTCGGTGCCCAAGGTGGCAGAGGTAAATATCCACGACTTTGGCTGCGTGCCGGGCGCCGCATCAGGCCGGGCCAGCGCGCGCATGGGTTCGGCAATCGTCAGGGGCGACTGCGACAACTGCACTTGCGCGCCGACTTCGAGCCAGCGCACCTGGCCTTCCGGTGGCGCGGTGGCAAAAAGCTGCAGGTTTTGCAAGAGCGTGTCGCAACGCTCGGCCAGCGCGGTGAAGGCGGGGCCGAGTTCATCGACCGCGCGCACGGCGGCGCTGGCGGCAACCAGCGCGCTCTCGCAGCGGGCCACGGCGGCTTGCCAGAGGGCGAGCGGCAGGCCTTCGGGCGTGGCGTCCAGCCAGGGGCGCATGGGCTGCGGGCCTGCGGAGTCGAATAAGTTTTTAAACGCCTGCGCGGCGTCAATGGCGTCGGCTTGCAGGCCCAGCCAGTCCACCAGGCCGCGCGCCGGGCCCTGGGTTTGTTCGGCCAGATCGCGGCCCAAAGACAGCATTTGGCCGGTGCTCCACTGGCAGGCAAAAAAGTGCACGCCGATGTCGTTGAGCTGGTGCGCCTCGTCAAACACCACGGTGGTGACGCTGGGCAGCAACTCGGCCACGCCTGAGGCGCGCACGCCCAGATCGGCAAAAAACAGGTGGTGGTTGACCACGACGACATCGGCCTTCATGGCCTCTTGGCGGGCCAACTGGGTGTGGCAGTTGCGAATCTGAGGGCAGCCGCTGCCCAGGCAGTTGTCGCGGGTGGATGTGACCAGCGGGATGATGGGCGAGCGTTCGTCCAGCTCGGGCACTTCGGCAATATCGCCCAGCACGGTGGACAGGGCCCAGTCTTCTACGCGGGCCAGCAGGCGCAAGTCTGCGGGGCCCAGGTTTTGCGTGGTCTGGCGCGCGCCCTGCAGGCGCTGGGTGCACAAATAGCTGCTGCGCCCTTTTAGGAGCGCCAAGCGCACCGGAAAGCCAAAGGCTTTTAATAGGCGCGGAATGTCGCGCAAAAAAAGCTGCTCTTGCAAGGCCTTGGTAGCGGTCGAAAACAGCACTTTCTCACCGCCCAGCAGCGCGGGCACCACATAGGCCAGGGTTTTGCCCACGCCCGTGCCCGCTTCCACCACCAGCACGCCGCCGTCTTCAATGGTGCGGGCTACGGCCAGGGCCATTTCGGTCTGGCCGGGGCGGCTGCGAAAGCCGGGCAAGCTGCGCGCCAAGGTGCCCTCGGGCGCAAACGCGGCTTGCACCGCCGACTGCAGCGTCACTGCGCAGGCGGCGCTGGGGGCGCTGGGGGCGGCAGCGGCAAAGTGGCCGGCGCAGACGCGCCAGACGCAGCGGCCTTGGCGCGCGCCGCCGCGCGCTCAGCGATGCGGCGCTGGGCCTCGCCCTGCTTCTTGTCAAACGCGGCCTGGTTGGCGGCGCGCTCTTGGGCGCTGGGGCCGGTGTCGGCTTTGGGCGCCTTGGCGGGATTGGCTTGCGGGGCGGGCGCGGCTTTGGCAGCGCTGGCTGGGGCGGATGCAGGCGCTGTGGCAGCTTTGGCTGCGTGTTCGCGTTGCTTATCTTCTTGCTCGGTACGCTTTTCGCGCTGGGCTTGTTCAATGGCCACCGGGTCTATTTCTTTCAGGCGGTCGGCTTGTTGCTGCAGCTTTTCTTGCAGGCGCAAACGTGCGTCCTGGGCGCGCCGCTGGCGATCGGCGGCGTCCAGCGCGGCTTCTTTGCGCTTGAGGTCGGCTTGCATGGCGCGGCGGCGGCGCGCCACGTCCAGCAGGCAGTTGGTGGTGAAAAAGCGGTCGTAGCAGGCGCGTTCGGCGGCGTCCAGCACCTGGGTTTGCGCCTCGCGCTCGGCGATCAGGGCGCTGCGCGCATCTTGGGTGGGCGCGTCAGTTTGCGCGGCCGCCGCCAAGGCGGAAAAGGCCAAAACGGCACCTGCCAGAGCGCGGGCCAATGCGGATAAAGCGCCGCTCATGTCAGGCGCGTGTCCACGTCGCGGCGCTCCAGCGCCAAAAACTCGGCAGACTGCATTTCGTTCAGGCGCGACACGGTGCGCGGAAACTCGTGCGCCAGCGGCCCGTTGGTGTACAGCAGCTCGGGCGCCACCTGGGCTGAGGCCATGAGCTTGACGCGCCGGTCATACAGCACATCCACCAGCCAGGTAAAGCGGCGTGCCTCAGAGCTGCCGTTGGCCTGCATCTGCGGCACGTCGCTCAGCAACACGGTGTGGAACTGGCTGGCGATCTCAAGGTAATCATTTTGCGAGCGTGGGCCGCCACACAGCTCTTTAAAGTCAAACCACACCACACCACCGGCACGCCTGCGGGCGCGAATCTGGCGCGACTCGATCTGCAGCACCGGGCTGCCGTCGGCGCATTCGGCCAGACTGTCAAAGGCTTGTGTCATGGACGCATCGGCGGCCGGGCCGTTGGGCACCTGGTACAGATCCAGGCGCTCCAGCGTGCGGCGGCGGTAGTCCACGCCGTTGTCCACGTTGAGCACGTCCATCTCTTGGTTGAGCAGCGCAATAGCCGGCAGCACCCGATCGCGGTGCATGCCGCCGGGGTAGAGACCGTCGGGCGGAAAATTGGAGGTGGTAACAAAGCCCACGCCGTTGTCAAACAGCGCTTGCAGCAAGCGGTGCAGGATCATGGCATCGGTAATGTCGGCCACGTGGAATTCGTCAAAGCAAATGAGCTTGTAGCGCTCGGAAATGCGCTTGCCCAGCACGTCCAGCGGGTTAACCGTGCCCTGCAAATCGTGCAGCTCGCGGTGCACCTCGCGCATGAATTCGTGGAAATGCAGGCGCGTTTTGCGCTTCAAGGGCACAGCCTCAAAAAAGCAGTCCATCAAAAAGCTCTTGCCCCGCCCTACCCCGCCATACAGGTACACCCCGCGCGGAATTGGTGGGCGGTTGATGAGTTTTTTGAGCGAGTTGGAACGCTTGCCTTTGTAAGCGGCCCACTCGGCGGCACAACGGTCAAGCGCGGCGACCGCGCGCAACTGGGCCGGATCGCTTTGAAAGCCGCGCGTTTGCAGCTCTTTTTGGTAGTTTTCGAGGACGGACATGAAGGGGCGTATTGTGCCCGGTGGGCGGGGGCCACTAGGGCACTGCGAGCTAATGTCCCCCAGGCAAGACGGCGAAAAGTGCGTTTGATTTTCAATTGGTCGGGTTTTCAATTTCAATCAGTCGGATTCTGAATTGCAAATGGCCAGACTGGGCTTGCTAAAAATCTTTAGGATTGACAGTCGGGCAGCTCCTCGTCTGGGAAGCCGGGCAACTAGTCGATGGCTTGCAGGTAGGCCACATCAAGCCTCGCCGCGCGACTTCATCTCAATGAGCAGTTTGCCGGTATAAAAGCCGTCTATGCGCCCTCGCCGGCCGTTGAGCTTTTTGACGCGCTGCTCAAAACTCACCAGGCGCTTATTGGAAAAGTGGTGGGCGCGGTAGCGGATTTCGGCGGGGTGGGGCGTGACAGGCATTCGGGAAATTCATTTAATTTTCCTGAAATTGCCAGCCATTTGTTGGCTTAAAAGTAAACGAAAAATGCGGCCTTATTTTGCTAATTTGCAGTACAAACCAAGCGGTGAGGCGTGCGAAAAAACCATTTCTGCGCGCCTAAAAAACGGAATCAATTAAATCGTTTGGAAAAACTGAATATCATGGATACTTATAAGGGCTTCGCGAATCCCTATTGACAAGAATTTCTATGCTGGATCTCCACCCGAATGACGACTATTGCAGTGCACAAAAATGCTACGCACGCACCGGAGCAAACCATGCTGTTTGACCATTGCGCGCAGTGCCAGCGCTGCTGCCATGTGGACCCCGGATTTCCGCCGCTGGAAGTTACGCTGACCAAGCAAGAGAAAAAAGGCTTGGGTAGCGTGTGCATAGAAAACAGTTGCGAACACTTGGGCGACATCGGCTGCACGCTGGGGGACGCCAAGCCGTTTAGCTGCAAACTGTATCCGCTGGCTTTCAATCCCAAGACCAAAGCGTTTTTCTTTGACACTGACTGCCCTTTGATGCCCGCCTACCAAAGCCAGTTGCACGATCCGGCCAGCGAGGCGTCAAACCACCTCAAACACATGAGCGACGGCCTGGACGCCTTGGCCGCGACAGACCCCTTCTTCTTGCGCGCGAACTACCGCATTGACTCCTACTACTTTGACCTGGCGCCACTCGTGCGCGCTGAGGATGCCAAGAAGGACCGCGCATGAACAGCAGCGACTTTCAACCCCAAGACGCCGACGCGAGCGCGCACCATAGCGCGGGCTGGGCGCACACCTCGGACGAAGCACCGGCGCAAACCTTGCATTACCAAAGCTGGACGCCGGACAATCTGTGCGTAGAAAGCTTTCACGAAGAAACCCAGTACTACACCAGCCGCTGGGACGCACTGTGCCCCTACATCGACGTGACGCCCGAAATGCTGGCCACCGCGCGCAAACCCTTCATCGTCTACGCGCTGCCGCCCGAGGGCAATTACGGCGTGCCGATCAATGACAAATACGGGCTGGTGCACGCGGGCTCGGAGGCGTTTTGGCAAGACGAGCGGCGCGCGCGCAAGTTCAATGAGCTGGACAAACTCAACAAGCGCTTTACGGTGACCGAGCAGCTGATTGCCGGCAAAGACGTGACCGCAGACATGATTTTTGCGCTGGGCAGCGAGCACTTTGACGCTTACGAGATCCACGGAAAGGAAGTGGAGGGTTTTGTGGACTACGTGCGCCACCTTGATGTGCTGGTGCTGCAGGTGCACGCCGACAATGGCGACCTGGTGCTGACCGATGTGTCCATCATCCTGCCCGAGCGCGACCAGGTGTATGGCAGCTTTTGCCAGTGGAACACCGACTACAAAAACCGCTCGCCCGGCATTTACGCCTGCCTCTTGGCCGCGCGCTGGACGGCCAAGCACGGCTACAAGTACTACAACCTGGGCCCTGTGGGCGACTACGGCTACAAATCGCTGTTTGTGACCGATTTCGAGCCCATCTACGGCCTGGCGATGACCGACCCCGAGCACCCGCTGGCGCTGGACCCCACCTCGCCCCTGCACACCGATTTCAAACCCTCGGAATGGAACCAGATTTACCGCACCGCAGCGGACTGAGGCGCGGGCGCCTTTAATCGAAGGTGTGGACGGCGCCGAAATTGATGTCGTAGTCCATCATCAGCTCTTCACCGTTTTTGATGGCGCGCAGGGTGATGAGCTGGCCGTTTTTCTTGTAAACGACGTTGGGCGTTTTGGAATGGTTCAGGTAGACGGCCATATTCATTGAGTTCAGCCCGATGCTAGGCACGAAGACGTGGTCGTCGTCGTAATAGCAAAACATCTCGATTTCCTTGCGCACGCTGCGCGGCAGGGCTTTGATCTCCTTGTGGGTGTAGGCTATTTCGTCAAACTTCAGGCGCGCGCGCATGGGGTTGACGCCCTTGGGAATGGAGCGCATGGCAAAAACACCAATACCGTGCACCGGCGACACCCCCAAGTGGCAATAGACCTCTTGGCTCAGGTGTTCGAAGAGTTTTTTCTTGGATAGGGACATGGAGTGTGCGATAAAGAGGTGTTGGGATCAAAACGCCGCCCACCGGGGCCGCGCGAGAATAGTACACCGAGCCCCGACCTGCGGTTCGGCGCCGCGTGGCACAGTGGATTTTGTGGGAGAGTGTGATTGAAAAAGCTGTTTACCAATGACTACATCCTTCAGGAAAACTACCTGAGCGAAGAGGTATGCCAGCGCTGGGAAAAGAAAATCCTCAGCAACCTGGACTTATTTGGTGCCGATGTAGAACCGGCCTACGGGCAAATGGCGGCTTATTACGGAATGATTGAAGCGGGGCTTAACGAGAGTTATTACCACTTTGCCGAAAAGCACAACAAATACCTGTGCAAGGAGTTTCCTGAGGCACTCGGCATCATTGCCGACGCTGGAAGCCTGATATTGACCCACTCGGGCCTGCAAGCCGATGCCCTGCCGGTGGTGCCGCGCGACAAGAAGTATTTTCAGATTGGCGGGTTTAACCTGCAGTTGCAGAGCTGGAATTTGTACAACATCCACACCGATACAGAGGGGCTGCTGCAATACCCGGCCAGTATTTTTGAGCAAAAGACCCGGGCATATTCTTGCGTGGTGTCTGTCAAACGCACCGCGCAGCACACCAAAGACCGGGGCGGCGACCTCGATATCTGGCGCCAGAGGGTGCTCGCCGACGAGCTAGAAGGCTTTTATAAGCGCGACGGTTTTTCAGCCCGGTCCAACAAACTGCGCGAGAAGGTGCCCTACAAAGTGGGCAATATGGTTCTGTTTGACAGCTTTATGCCGCACGTGGTGATTCCCTTCAAAATAAAGAAGAAGGACGATCGGCGCATTTCTTTTGTGGTGCACTTTAATTACCGCAAACACACCGAGCGCAACCCGTTTCCGCACCTGGAATATTGGTACTGAGTGGGTATTGCGACCCCGCCCTGTCCCGGCGTTTTAAATCTCGAGGCGGCGCTGGCCGGTGGCACCTTGGGCGTCAAAGGTTTTTTCCAGTATCTCGGCGCCCTGCGCGCGCACCAGCACCACGCTGCTGGCGCGGGTTCCGTAGTCGGGCGTTTGGATAAATACCGGCGACAGCGCGCGCTCTAACGCCAGCGGAATGCCGGTAGCGGGCAGTTTGGCGTCGGGAGCCGGTGCGCGGTGCTCCAGCAAGGCCAACAGTTGCTCGGGGTCGGGCTCTGGGTTGGGATTGGGCGCGCTGGTGTGCGCATGCAAGGCCTGGGTGAGCCGCCGCAGCTTGGGCCAAGGCGTGTTAAACCCTGCGTTGGACACCGCGCCAATGCCGGGCGCCAGCGCCAGGGTGCGGCCACTGTGGCTCTCAAAGCCCAGCAGCGCTGCACCGTCAAACAACAAAAGGTTAAAGGGGTTGTAGGCGCCAGCGCGGGCCTGCAAGCGCTCCAAGAAGTGGGCCGCGCTGCTGTCGGACTGCAAAAAAAATCGGGCGCCAGCGTGCCGCGCGTGGGCGCGTCGTTGCGGGCAGTGGCGGGTTCGCGGAAGTTGGTGATGGCAGCAAAGCGGTAGAGGCCAGCCTGGCGCCCCAACCCCAGCCAGGTGCCGCCGGCTTGCGTGTCTTTGCCCGCAACTACCTGACCGCAAGGCCAGGCGTGCAGCGCCAGCGCCGGGCGTGCATAAAACTCGTCGCGGTTGGCCAGCACCAGCAGCGGCAATTCACCGCCGGGCTGCCAGTTCCAGGCAATCAGGCACATGGCGCCAGGCGCATCACGCGCATCAGTGGCCCGGCCTGAAACAAGGCGGAAGCCGACTTAGAAGTTAAGCGCGCGCTTGTCCACCGCCAAAGCGGCTTCCTTGGTCACCTCGGACAGCGAAGGATGTGCGTGGCAGATGCGGGCAATGTCTTCCGCGCTTGCGCGGAATTCCATGGCCACCACCGCCTCGGCGATCAGCTCGCTGGCCTGGGGGCCGACGATGTGTACGCCCAAGATCTCATCGGTCGTAGCGTCGGCCAAGACTTTGACCATGCCAGTGGTGTCACCCAGCGCGCGGGCGCGCCCGTTGGCCAGGAACGGGAAGGTGCCGGCCTTGAAAGCCACGCCATCGGCCTTGAGTTGCTGCTCAGTGCGGCCCACCCAGGCGATTTCGGGGCTGGTGTAAATCACCCAAGGCACCGTGTTGAAGTTCACGTGCCCGTGCTGGCCGGCAATGCGCTCGGCCACGGCTACGCCCTCTTCTTCAGCTTTGTGCGCCAGCATAGGGCCGCGCACCACGTCGCCCACCGCCCAGATGCCGGGCACGTTGGTTTTGCAATCTGCGTCCACCACAATCGCGCCGCGCTCGTCCAGGGCCAGGCCCACGGCAGCGGCGTTCAGGCCGTTGGTGTTGGGCACGCGGCCGATGCTGACAATGAGCTTGTCGGCGTCAAGCACCAGGGCTTCGCCCTTGGCGTTGGTATAGGCCACAGACACGCCTTTTTTGCCGATCTTGATGTCGCCCACTTGCACGCCGAGCTCGATTTTCAGGCCCTGCTTGTCAAAGGCTTTTTTGGCTTCTTTGGCGATTTGCTGGTCTACCGCGCCTAGGAAAGTAGGCAGACCTTCCAAAATGGTGACGTCCGCACCCAGCCGGCGCCAGACCGAGCCCATTTCGAGACCAATCACGCCCGAGCCAATCAGCGCCAGCTTCTTGGGCACCGCGCCCACGCGCAGCGCGCCGTCGTTGGACAGCACGTTGACCTCGTCAAACGGCGTGCCGGGCAAGGCGCGCGCATTCGAGCCAGTGGCCACGATCACGTGCTTGGCGGTCAGCGTTTCTTCGGCTGCGCCCGTGACCTGCAACGTGTGACCGGCGTCGGTAGAACCCACAAACGTGCCCCGTCCGTGGAAGAACGTGACTTTGTTCTTCTTGAACAGGTATTGGATGCCGTCGTTGTTTTGCTTGACCACCAGGTCTTTGCGCACCAGCATCTGGCCCACGTCCATTTGCACCTTGCCAACCGTAATGCCGTGCTCGGCGAAATGGTGGTTGGCGTGGTCAAAGTGTTCGCTGGACTGCAGCAACGCTTTGGACGGAATGCAACCCACATTGGTGCAAGTGCCACCCAGGGCCGGGCCGCCAGCAGCGTTTTTCCACTCGTCCACACAGGCGACCTGGAAACCGAGTTGGGCCGCGCGGATGGCTGCGATGTAGCCGCCAGGGCCGCCGCCGATCACGACGACGTCAAATTTTTTGCTCATATTGGGCTTTCTGATCAGAGGTCAAACAAGAGACGCGACGGATCTTCCATCGCTTCTTTGATGGCCACCAGGCCCAGCACGGCTTCGCGGCCGTCGATGATGCGGTGGTCGTACGACATGGCGAAGTAGTTCATGGGGCGCACCACGACCTGGCCGTTTTCAACCACGGCGCGGTCTTTGGTGGCGTGCACGCCCAGAATGGCCGACTGCGGCGGGTTGATGATGGGCGTGGACAGCATGGAGCCAAAGGTGCCACCATTGCTGATGGAGAAAGTACCACCGGTCATGTCGTCCATGCCCAGCTTGCCGTCGCGCGCCTTGGCGCCGAATTCGGCAATCTTTTTCTCGATGTCGGCAAAGCTCATCTGGTCGGCGTTGCGCAAAATGGGCACCACCAGGCCGCGTGGCGAACCCACCGCAATGCCGATGTCAAAGTAGCCGTGGTAGACGATATCGTTGCCGTCCACCGAGGCGTTGAGCACCGGGAATTTCTTCAGCGCATGCACGGCGGCCTTGACGAAGAAGCTCATGAAACCAAGCTTGATGCCGTGCTCTTTCTCGAACTTGTCCTGGAACTTCTTGCGCATTTCCATGACCGGGGCCATGTTGATCTCGTTGAAGGTGGTCAGGATGGCGTTGGTGGATTGCGACTGCAACAGACGCTCGGCCACACGGGCGCGCAGGCGGCTCATGGGCACGCGCTGCTCGGGGCGGTCGCCCAGTGCGGGTGCGGGTGCTGCCACCTGGGGCAAGGCGCTCACCGGTGCGCCCGTAGGAATGGGGCTGCTCACGGCCACTTTGGGGGCGGCCACTGCGGCCAGCACGTCGCCCTTGGTGACGCGACCATCTTTGCCAGAACCAGCCACCGAACCGGCGGCCAGGCTGTTGTCAGCCATCAGCTTGGCGGCAGCAGGCATGGCCACACCGGCCATGCTGTTGGACGCGGCAGCGGGGGCTGCGACAGCAGTTGCAACCGGGGCCGCAGCGGCAGTGGCAGGGGCTGCAGCGCCAGCGGTGGCTTCGGTGTCGATGCGGGCAATCAGCTGCTCGGCGGCAACCGTGCCGCCGTCGGCGACCAAGATTTCGACCAACACGCCGCTTGCGGGCGCGGGCACTTCGAGCACCACTTTGTCGGTTTCGATATCGATCAGGATTTCGTCAGCGGTCACGCTGTCGCCGACCTTCTTCTTCCATTGCAGCATGGTGGCTTCTGCCACGGATTCAGATAACTGCGGTACTTTGACTTCTACGATGGCCATATCAGTTCTTTCGGTATGTGTTCAGTTTTTTGGGTGCGCAAGGGGCGCGACTTATTTGGTCAGGACAAAGCCTTTGAGCTTGCCAAAAGCGCCTTCAACCAGGGCTTTTTGCTGCTCTTGGTGCAGGTGCGAGTAACCCACGGCCGGCGAGGCAGAAGCCGCGCGGCCTGAGTAACCCAGCTTTTGCCCGGCAAGCATGTTCTCGTGGATGTAGTGCTGCACAAAGAACCAGGCGCCCTGGTTTTGCGGCTCGTCCTGCGTCCACACCAGCTCGGTAGCGTTGGGGTACTTTTTGAGTTCCGCACCAAAAGCCTTGTGCGGGAAGGGATAGAGCTGCTCCACGCGCAGGATGGCCACGTCGTCGGCACCGGTTTCTTCGCGCTTTTTGACCAGGTCGTAATAGACCTTGCCCGAACACACCAGTACGCGTTTGACCTTGTCGGCCTTGAGCGTTTTGTTCTCAGGGATCACCGTCTGGAAGCAGCCCTTGGTGAACTCGGACACCGGCGAAGTGGCGTCTTTGTTGCGCAAGAGCGACTTCGGCGTAAAGATGATCAGCGGCTTGCGCAGGTCACGCACCATCTGGCGACGCAGCACATGGAAGATCTGGCTGGCCGTGGTCGGCTGCACGATCTGCATGTTGGTGTCGGCGGCCAGTTGCATGAAACGTTCCAGACGCGCCGAGCTGTGCTCGGGGCCCTGGCCTTCGTAGCCGTGCGGCAGCATGAGCGTCAGGCCGTTGACGCGGCCCCACTTCACTTCGCCGGAGGCAATGAACTGGTCGATCACCACTTGCGCGCCGTTGGCAAAGTCGCCGAACTGCGCTTCCCAGATCACCATGGTGTTGGGGTCGTTGGAGGCGTAGCCGTACTCAAAGCCGAGCACCGCTTCTTCGGACAAGATCGAGTCAATAACGACAAACGGAGCCTGGTTCTCAGACACGTTTTGCAGCGCCACATAAGTGCCGGTGTCCCACTTTTCGCGCTTTTGGTCGTGAATCACGGCGTGGCGGTGGGTAAAGGTGCCACGGCCCGAGTCTTCGCCCGACAGGCGCACCGGGTAGCCACTGGCCACCAGCGATGCAAAGGCCATGTGCTCGCCCATGCCCCAGTCCACCGGAATCTCCCCCCGGCCCATGGCCGCGCGGTCGTCGTAGACCTTTTTCACCAACTGGTGGGGTGATACCGACTCAGGAATGGTGGTGATCTTGGTGGACAGGCGCTTCCATTCGGTTAAGGGAATGGCGGTGTCACCGGCATCCGTCCACTTCTTGCCCAGGAAAGGCGCCCAGTCCACGGTGAACTTGGTTTTGAAGTTGGTCAGCACGGGCTCGGCGGTGTTTTTGCCGGCGTCGAGTGCTGCGCGGTAGGCCTTGGCCATGTCCTCACCCAGCGTGGCGCCCAGGCCCTGGGTTGCCAGCTTGTCGGCAAAGAGCTTGCGCGTGCCGGGGTGGGCGGCGATTTTTTTGTACATCAGCGGCTGGGTCAGCGCCGGGGTGTCTTGCTCGTTGTGGCCGAGTTTGCGGAAGCACACGATGTCCAGCACCACGTCCTTGCGGAAGGTCATGCGGTATTCGAGTGCGAGTTGCGTGGCCAAGACCACGGCTTCGGGGTCGTCCCCGTTGACGTGCAGCACCGGGGCTTCGACCATCTTGACGATGTCGGTGCAAAACACGCTCGAGCGCATGTCGCGCGGGTCCGAGGTGGTGAAACCGATCTGGTTGTTGATGATGATGTGCACCGTGCCGCCCGTGGAGTAACCACGGGTTTGCGCCAGTGCCAGGGTCTCTTGGTTGACGCCCTGGCCGCCAAAGGCCGAGTCACCGTGCACCAGCACTGGCAGCACTTGCTTGCCATGGGGGTCAGCGCGGCGGTCCATGCGGGCGCGCACCGAGCCTTCAACCACGGGGTTGACGATTTCCAGGTGCGAGGGGTTAAAAGCCAAACTCAGGTGCACCGGGCCGCCAGGGGTGCTGACGTCCGAGCTAAAGCCTTGGTGGTACTTCACGTCACCGGCGGGCAGTTCTTCGGGGGCGGTGTGGTCAAACTCGGCAAACAGGTCGGCCGGCAGCTTGCGCATGGTGTTGACCAGCACGTTCAAGCGACCGCGGTGGGCCATGCCGATCACCACTTCTTGCACGCCCTGGGCGCCAGCGGACTGGATCAGCTCTTCAATGGCGGCAATAAAGCTCTCGCCGCCTTCGAGCGAAAAGCGCTTTTGACCCACGTATTTGGTGTGCAGGTAGCGCTCCAGGCCTTCGGCTGCGGTCAGGCGCTCCAGAATGCTTTTCTTTTTGTCGGCACTGAAATTGGGCTTGCTGCGAATGGCTTCGAGCTTTTGCTGCCACCAGCGTTTCTCAGATTGCTCCGAGGTGTACATGTACTCGGCGCCCAAGGTGCCGCAATAGGTTTCGCGCAGCGCATTGAGCAGCTCGCGCAGCGACATGCTGTTTTTGCCGAAAAACGTGTTGCTGGTGTCAAACACGGTTTCCTGGTCGGCGTCGGTAAAGCCGTAGAAGCTGGGCTCGAGGTCCGGGATGTTGGCACGTTCGGTGCGCTTGAGCGGGTCCAGATCGGCCCAGCGCTGGCCCACGTTGCGGTAGGCGGCAATGAGCTGCTGCACGGCGGTGCGCTTGCGGCCCATTTCGGCGTCTACGCTGGCGACCACCACTTTGGTACCACCGGCCTTGGCGCGTTCAGCAAAAGCGTTGATCACGGGCAGGTGCGGCACATCCTTGGCGTTGCTGCCGTCGGTGGCGGGCACGTGCTGCAGGGCGTCGAAATAGTCGCGCCAGGTATCGGGCACGCTGCCGGGGTTGGTTAGGTAGTTTTCGTACATCTCTTCGACATAGGGCGCGTTGCCGCCGAAGAGAAAGGTGTTGCCTTGGTAGGCGGTGTAGACAGTGTTTGTCGTGCTCATTTTTCGCTGACCTCCGTTTCCCTCGGGGAAACATAAGCTGGTTGATGTACCTTCCGCTCCACGGCTTGACCGGTTGGCGGATGCGACTGCGGCAGGAAGGGGCCTAAGTAACAACGCGCATTTTGCCACCGTTTGACCGGCGGCAAACTTACGGACAAACGGGGGTGGCTGGGTTGTGGCTGGGTTGTATTAGGCGCCGTGGGCGACCATATCCTTGATTTGTTGCAAAGCGCTCGGGTCTTCCATCGTGGTCAGGTCGCCGGGGTCGCGTCCCTCGCAGATGGCCTGAATGGCGCGGCGCAGCAACTTGCCGCTGCGGGTTTTGGGCAGCACAGTGACAAAACGCACCCGCGCCGGGCGGCCAATGGCGCCGATGGAATGGTCCACCAGTTTCATGACTTCTGCCTCCAGCTTGGCGCGCGCTGCGTCGTCAGGCAGGCTGGCCGCGTCTTTGACAATGGCAAAAGCCATGGCGACCTGGCCCTTGAGGTTGTCGGCCACACCCACCACCGCCACTTCCGAGATATTGGGGTGGCCGGCGATGCTTTCCTCGATCTCGCGCGTGCCCAGGCGGTGGCCGGCCACGTTGATCACGTCGTCGGTGCGGCCCAGGATGAAGTAGTAGCCGTCCTGGTCGCGGGTGGCCCAGTCAAAGGTGTTGTAGACCAGCTTGCCGGGAATGCTCTTCCAGTAGGTGTTGACAAAGCGGGCGTCGTCGCGCCACACGGTTTGCATGCAGCCAGGCGGCAAGGGGCCTTCAATGGTGAGCACGCCTTTTTGGTCGGCGCCCATCAGCTCGTCACCGGTGTTTTCGTCGATCAGCTTGACGTTGTAGCCGTACATGGCCACGCCGGGGCTGCCAAACTTGCTGGCCGCTTTTTCTACGCCGTTGGCAATGGTGAGAATCGGCCAGCCGCTTTCGGTCTGCCAGTAGTTGTCTATGATGGCTTTGCCCAGACCGGCGCTGATCCACTGCGCAGTGGGCTCGTCCAGCGGTTCACCGGCCAAAAACAGCGCGCGCAGGCTGCTGAGGTCGTATTTGGTGAGCAGTTCAGGGTCTTGCTTCTTGAGTACGCGAATGGCGGTGGGCGCGCTGAACATCACCGTGACCTTGTACTTTTCCACCAGGCTCCACCAGATGCCGCCGTCCGGGCGGATGGGCAGGCCTTCGTAAAGAATGGTGGCCATGCCGGCAATCAGCGGCCCGTAGACGATGTAGCTGTGGCCCACGACCCAGCCAATGTCGCTGGTGCAGAAATAGGTTTCGCCCGGCTTGCCGCAAAAAATGGTTTCCATGCTGGCGGCCAGCGCCACGGTGTAACCGCCGGTGTCGCGCTGCACGCCCTTGGGCTTGCCGGTGGTGCCGCTGGTGTAAAGGGTGTAGCTGGGGTGGGTGGATTCCACCCATTCGCAGGGCACCACGGCGTCGCGGTGCTGGTGGCGCAGGTCGGCCCACAGGTGGTCACGGCCGGCCTCCACGTGCATGGCGGCGAGTTTGCGGTCCACCATCAGCACGGCGGCGGGTTTGTGGGTAGAAGTGGCAATTGCCTCGTCGAGCAGGGGTTTGTACTCCACGACCTTGCCGCCGCGCGAACCGGCCTCCGCGCTCACGATGACCGTGGGCGAGGCGTCTTCAATGCGGGTGGCCAAAGAACCGGCCGCAAAACCGCCAAACACCACCGAATGCACCGCGCCAATGCGGGCGCAAGCCAGCATGGCAAAGGTGGCCTCAGCAATCATGGGCATGTAAATCAGCACGCGGTCGCCCTTTTTGACGCCCAGCCCCAGCAGGGACGCGGCCATGCATTGCACCTCGCGGTGCAGCTCGGCAAAGGTATAGGCGCGCTCGGTGTTGGTCTCAGTGGACACCGCGATCAGCGCGTTTTGGTTGGCGCGGTCTTTCAGGTGGCGATCCACCGCGTTGTGGCACAAGTTGGTGGTGCCGCCAACAAACCATTTTGCAAACGGCGGGTTGCTGTAGTCGCAAATTTGGGTGGGCGGCGTGTGCCACTCGATGCGCTGGGCTTGTTCGGCCCAAAAACCGTCGCGGTCTTCGATGGATCGGCGGTGGAAGTCGGCGTAGCTGGTCATATTATTTGTCTCCAAGCAAGTCCTGAAATCAGCTCAAAACTGAATTCATAATTATGAGCAGGCAACTTGCAAGAGACTGACTCGGTAGCCGCGCCCTCGCCCACGGGCACGTCCGCGCTACTTGACCAGCGCCTGCACCTCGTGAAAAGCCGGATGCTCGGCGCTGCGCAGCCACTCAAAGGCCACCATTTCGGTCGTGACCAGTTCTGCCCCGGCGCCAGCCAGGCGGTCAAAGGCGGCGTCGCGGTTGCGTTCGGTGCGCGAGCTGCAGGCGTCGGTGACCACCCAGACTTCAAACTCGTCTTCCAGCAAGTCCAGCGCGGTTTGTAACAGGCAGATATGGGCTTCGCACCCGGCCAGCACGATGGTGGCGCGGGATTCGGCGTCAGCGGACGCCTTTTGCAAATGCTTGGGCAGGCTGCGGGCGTTGCCTTGCACGGGTTTGGGCGGCGGGCGCAACCAGTCGCCCAGGCCTTCTTCTACCGCGCTGAACTGCATTTTGGCAAGCGTGCGCACCGCCGCCGGAGGGGCGTCGGCGCGCAGGGCTGCGGCAATCTCGGCCACGGTGGCACCCAGTTTGGATGGCGCCTGTTCGGTCAGCACCACCGGCACAGACATCAGCGCGGCCAGGCGTGCCAGTCGCACCGCATTGGCGATCACGGCGGGGGCGTCCAGCATGGCGGGCATGAGTTTGATTTGGTAATCCACCAGCACCAACT
Source organism: Comamonadaceae bacterium (assembly GCA_947372865.1). Classification (GTDB taxonomy): domain Bacteria; phylum Pseudomonadota; class Gammaproteobacteria; order Burkholderiales; family Burkholderiaceae_C; genus Allorhodoferax. The sequence continues at coordinate 25,435 of CANBVJ010000020.1, read as the reverse complement.
GGCTGTCATCGGCGTCGAGCAACATGTTTCTTCTTTCGTTCTAAAGACGGCTTGGAGCATAACCACTGCGCCAGCGCTGGCGACAAAAACTTGCGCCCCACGATGGCGCGCCCGGTCGCTGGGTGGTCGGCGAAACGCCCCAAAGGCGCTGGCAGATGGTGAAATTTCCCAAGCAGATCAAGCACTTAGCACTGGCCTTTGTGTAAAGCGCCTTGACAGCAAGGCCCCGCTGAAAGTAAGCTCACCCGATGCGCGTTATTCCATTTATTGCCTGTTTTCTTGTTTTCGTCAGCCTGAATGCTGCAGCGCAAACCACCCCGCCCGCCGACGATCTGGGCAATTTTCTTCACGAAAAAGGCTTGCTGGCGCGTATTACCGAGGCCAGCAACCAAGTCACTTCCCAAGCCTCAGACCTGGTTGTGGGCGCCATGGGTTTCCTTGGTGTGCCCTACCGTCGGGGCGGAAGCTCGGCGGAAACCGGCTTTGACTGCAGCGGTTTCGTCAAATCCATGTATGAACAAACCGTGGGCCTCGTGCTGCCACGCAACGCTGCGCAACAAGCCGCCGCCACCCAGAAGATTGAGCGTGACGAGTTGCGCCCTGGCGACTTGGTATTTTTCAACACCATGCGCCACGCCTTTAGCCACGTGGGTATCTACGTGGGCAATGGCAAGTTCATCCATTCCCCCAAGCCCGGCGCCGAAGTGCGGGTGGAAGACATGGGCGGTTCCTATTGGGCCAAGCGCTTTGACGGCGCCCGACGCGTGAACGCAGAAGTCAAAGTTACGCCGATACGCTAAGGCGCCGAGGCCCGAGGGCCCCAGCGCTCTTGCGCACGCCGGGCTCAGGCGCCCTTGCTAAACGCAAACTGGCCTGGCGCCCGAATCGGGTCCACGTCCACCACAATCACATCGCGCGGCACAAAGCGGCCTTCGAGCAAAAGCTTGGACAGCGGGTTTTCCAGCCGCTGCTGAATGGCGCGCTTGAGCGGACGCGCGCCGTACACCGGATCGAACCCCACTTTGGCCAACTCGGCCACCGCAGCGTCCGACACTTGCAGGGCGTAGTCCATGTGCTCCAGGCGGCGTGCCAGGGTTTGCAACTGGATCTTGGCGATACTGGCGATATGCGTTGCGTCCAGCGCGTGGAACACCACCGTTTCGTCAATGCGGTTCAAAAACTCGGGGCGGAAATGGTTTTTCAGCTCGCCCGTCACCGCTTCCTTGATGTCCTCACTGTCTTGGCCCACCATGCTTTGAATCAGGTGCGAGCCAATGTTGCTGGTCATCACGATGATGGTGTTTTTGAAATCCACCGTGCGGCCCTGGCCGTCGGTCAGGCGCCCGTCGTCCAGCACCTGCAGCAGCACATTGAACACATCGGGGTGGGCTTTCTCTACCTCATCAAGCAGCAGCACGCTGTAGGGCTTGCGGCGCACCGCCTCGGTCAGGTAGCCGCCTTCTTCGTAACCCACGTAACCGGGGGGCGCACCAATAAGCCTTGCGACCGAGTGTTTTTCCATGAACTCGCTCATATCAATGCGGATCAGGTGGTCTTCGCTGTCAAACAAAAAACCGGCCAGCGCCTTGCACAACTCGGTCTTGCCCACACCGGTGGGGCCCAGGAACAAGAAGGAGCCGGTGGGGCGGTTTGGGTCAGACAGGCCAGAGCGTGAGCGCCGAATGGCGTTGGACACGGCGGCAATCGCCTCGTTTTGGCCCACCACGCGGTCGTGCAGGCGGCCTTCCATGAGCAGCAGCTTTTCGCGGTCACCCTGCATCAGCTTGGACACGGGGATGCCGGTGGCGCGCGCCACCACTTCGGCAATTTCTTCGGCGCCCACCTGGGTGCGCAAGAGTTGCGGCGCCACGCCCTCGCCGCCTTTGGCGCGGCCGGCCTCAGTGTCTTGGGCGTCTTTCAGGCGTTTTTCCAGCTCAGGCAATTTGCCGTATTGCAGCTCGGCCACCTTGGCCAGGTCGCCCTTGCGGGTGAGGGTTTCGATCTGCTGGCGCAAGGTGTCGATTTCCACGCGCACTTGCGCGCTGCCCTGGGCCGTGGCCTTTTCGGCCTTCCAGATTTCGTCCAGGTCGGCAATTTCTTTTTGCAGGCTTGTGATTTCTTCGTTGATGAGCGAAAAACGCTTGAGTGAGGCTTCGTCTTTTTCCTTTTTGACGGCCTCGCGCTCAATCTGTAACTGAATCAGGCGGCGGTCGAGCTTGTCCATCACCTCGGGCTTGGAATCGAGCTCGATCTTGATTTTGGCCGCTGCCTCGTCGATCAGGTCAATCGCCTTGTCGGGCAAAAAGCGGTCGGTAATGTAGCGGTGGCTGAGTTCAGCGGCCGCCACAATGGCCGGGTCGGTGATGTTGACGCCGTGGTGCACCTGGTAGCGCTCTTTGAGGCCGCGCAAAATCGCCACCGTGGCTTCCACGGTGGGTTCACCCACCAGGATTTTTTGAAAACGGCGCTCCAGCGCCGCGTCTTTTTCGATGTACTTGCGGTATTCGTCCAGCGTGGTGGCGCCCACGCAATGCAACTCGCCCCGCGCCAAGGCGGGCTTGAGCATATTGCCGGCATCCATGGCGCCTTCGGCCTTACCGGCGCCCACCATCGTATGCAGCTCGTCAATAAAGACGATGGTCTGGCCCTCGTCCTTCGCCAGGTCTTTGAGCACGTTTTTCAGGCGTTCTTCAAACTCCCCGCGAAACTTGGCGCCAGCCAGGAGTGAGGCCATGTCCAGCGACAGCACCCGCTTGCCCTTGAGCGAATCGGGCACCTCGCCGGCCACAATGCGCTGCGCCAAGCCCTCAACGATCGCGGTTTTGCCCACGCCCGGTTCACCTATCAGCACCGGGTTGTTCTTGGTGCGGCGCTGCAGCACCTGGATGGCGCGGCGGATTTCGTCGTCCCGGCCGATCACCGGATCAAGGTTGCCCATACGGGCGCGCTCGGTCAGGTCCACGCAGTATTTTTTCAAAGACTCGCGCTGCTCTTCGGCATCGGCGCTGTCCACGTTTTGCCCGCCCCGCACCGCCACGATGGCGGCGTCCAGGCTCTTGCGCGTCAGGCCCAGCGCTTGGACCTGCTTGGCAAAGTCGGACTTGGCTTCGCTCAAGGCCAGCATGAACAGTTCACCCGCCACAAACTGGTCACCGCGCTTGATCGCCTCTTTTTCTGCCGCCTGCAAGAGGCTGACCATGTCGCGCCCCACTTGCACTTGTTCCTGGCCTTGCACTTCTGGCAGCTTTTTCATGGCGGCGTCTGCGGCGGCCAAAAGTGCCTGCACATTGACCCCGGCGCGCTGCAGCAAGGCCTTGGGGCCGTCTTCCTGGCGCAGCATGGCAGCCACCACGTGGGCGGGCTCGATGTAGGCGTGGTCCTGGCCCAAGGCCGAGCTTTGGGCGTCTGACAGGGCTTCCTGGAATTTGGTGGTCAGTTTGTCTATGCGCATAAGTAAATTACTCCGTTGGATCACAGCTTGGGTGTTTCATGCGATTTTCAAGGTGACGGCGCCGCGCGCCCTTGTCTAAAATCAAGTGCATGAACATTCACCAAGTCAGCGTGCTGTTTGACGAGCGCCAGGACCGCCTTCTGATGCGGGTCAACACCGAGGAGGCGCAAGAGGTGCGCCTGTGGCTGACCCGGCGCATCGCGCTCAAGCTGGTGGCGCCCCTGGAGCTCACGATTGCCAAGATGGAGTCCCGCAATGCGTCAGTGGCGCTGGCCAACCCGCAAGCCCAGTCCATGCTGGTGGAGCTCAAGCATGACGCCTTTTTGCAAAAAGCCGACTTGAAAACTCCGTTCTCCACCCAAAGCAAATCGCTGCCCCTGGGGCCGGAACCACTGATCGTGACCGAGATCACACTCAACATCCAGGGCGAAAAAGGAGCGCAAATGGTGTTTCAGGACGCCGGCGATGAGCGCACTGCAGCGCGGGCCTGCACCTTGCAAATGCAGCCGCCCCTGGTGCATGGCCTCTTGCACCTGCTGCAAAAGGCCGTGAACAACGCCGGTTGGCGTGAAGCAGGGCCAACACCGGCTGCGGCGCAGGCCAATGGGCACGCCAGCGACGACGACGCGCCCGGTGCTGAAAAGCCCAAACGCACCTACACCCACTAATTCAAAACCGGTTTTTCCGGCAAAAGCGGTCCACAGAAAGCCTGAGCGCAGCGACCTACGCTCAGGCGTTGCGCGCTGCAATCCCCCAGCGGGCGAGCGCCGCGTCATCCGACACGCGGGCATCCACCCAGTGCGCGCCCTGCGGGGTTTGCTCTTTTTTCCAGAATGGCGCCTGGGTTTTGAGGTAGTCCATCAAAAACTCGCAGGCCTGAAAACTCTCGCCCCGGTGCGCTGATGTCACCGCCACCAGCACCACCTGTTCGGTGGGCGCCAGCACGCCAATGCGGTGCACCACCCGCGCGCCAAAAATGTCAAAGCGGCGGTACGCCTCGTCAATCATGGTCTCAATCGACTTTTCGGTCATGCCGGGGTAATGCTCGAGTTCGAGCGACTGCACGCTGGCCGCATGGGCTGCGCCCTGCACATTGCGGTCACGCACCGTGCCCAGAAACGTGCAAACCGCGCCCACGCGGGGGTCACGCGCCTGCAACTCCGCGATCTCTTGCGACACGTCAAAAACGCCGTGCTGAATCCGAACCCGGGGCATGGTTTGCGCCATGGCTTTAACCGCCGGTCACCGGTGGGAAAAAAGCCACTTCGCAGCCCGGCGTGAGTAAGGCGTCTTCTTCGCACATGAGCTGGTCCAGCGCAATGCGCACCGCGCGCCCTGCGGCCAGGGGGTGGTCGTCGCGCAAGTCACGCTGGACCAGCGCCAGGCGCAATTCGCCCAGGGTCGAGGCGCTGGTGTCCCAGCGCTCTGATCCGCAGCGCATGGCCTCGCGGATGGAGGCAAAGTATTTGATGTGAATTTGCATACCGGTTTGCGGCTTAGGCCAGTAGCTCGTTAAAGGCCACAAAGCGCACCAGGTCCCCCGGCGCAATCGTCTGGCCGCGCGCGTTGTCCACGAAGCCGTCGCCCCACACGGCCGAACTCAGAACGCCCGAGCTTTGGTTGGGGAACAAATCCAGGCCGCCGGCCGCATTGCGCCGCACGCGCAAAAATTCCTGGCGCTTGTCCGCCCGCGGCCAGGCAAAGTCGGCGCGCAGGGTTTGCTGGGGCAGCGCCACGTCCGCCACGCCTTGCAGGCGCAGCAAAAAGGGCCGCACCAGTAGCAAAAAGGTCATAAAGCTCGACACGGGGTTACCAGGCAAGCCAATAAATTGCGACTGGCCAATGCGCCCATGGGCAAACGGTTTGCCGGGCTTGATGGCGATTTGCCACAAATCCAGCGTGCCCAGCGCCTGCACAGCCGGTTTGATGTGGTCTTCTTCCCCCACGGATACGCCACCGCTGGTCAGAATCACGTCGTGCGCCTGGGCGGCGCCGCGCAAGGCGGCCACGGTGGCGTCCAGTTGGTCGGGCACGATGCCAAGGTCAGTGACCTCGCAGCCCATGCGGCGCAGCAGGCTGGCCAAAAAGAAACGGTTGGAGTTGTAAATCGCCCCCGGCGCCATGTGCTCGGGCGCCACCTGGCCGGGCATGACGAGTTCGTCCCCGGTAGAAAACAAGGCCACCCGGGGGCGGCGCGCCACTTGCAACAGCGCCATGCCCACGCTGGCGGCCATTCCTAAGGCCGCTGGCCCCAAGCGCTGGCCTGCGCGCAAGACAGCGTGACCCAAAGTAACGTCTTCACCTTGGCGGCGAATCCATTGCCCTATCTGAGGCCGGGCGTTGACCACGATGGCGACTCGGCCACCGGACGCGTCACTCGCTGGCACTTCCGTGCAGTCTTCCTGCATGACCACCGCATCAGCCCCGGGCGGAATGGGCGCCCCGGTAAAGATGCGCGCCACGGTGCCTTCCTCCAGTGGTGTCCCGCTGGCGCCCGCAGCGATGCGCTGCGACACCGGCAAAGCGACGCCCGGCGCCAGATCAGCCACGCGCAGCGCGTAGCCGTCCATCGAGCTGTTGTCTTGCGGCGGCACCTGCAGCGCGGAAACCACGTCTTGCGCCAGCACGCGACCGTCGGCGTCAAAGGTGGAAATCGTCTCGGTGGCCAGCGTGCGACCGGCGAGCGCGCCCAGCAGCTGGGTGAGCGCCACGTCGAGCGGCATCAGGGGTTTGCGGGCGGATGGCGTGCTCATGGTCTTGAAGTGGGTTTTAGTCGCAGGCCTGGGCGATCAGGTCTTTGATGGCCTGCACGTCGGGGGCCATGACGCGCACTTTTTTCGGCAAGGCCTCAATGCCCGCGAACTTGGCCGGACGCTCGGGCTCGCGCCCCAGGGCTTCGACGATGGTGGCGGCAAACTTGATGGGCAAGGCGGTTTCGAGCACCAGCATGGGCACGCCGGGCAGGCGGTGCTCGTGCGCCACTTTCAGGCCATCAGCGGTGTGGGTGTCCACGACCACGCCGTATTTTTGCCAGGTGTCGCGGATGGTGGCTAAACGGTCTGCGTGCGTGCTTTTGCCGCTGGCAAAGCCATAGCGGCTAGCGGCCTGGGCAAAGGCCGGATCGGCGCCCAGGTCAAAGCGACCCTGGCGCGGCACTTGGCTACCAAACAAATCGGCGGTGCGCACGCCATCGCGCCCGAGCAGGTCAAACACAAAGCGCTCGAAGTTGCTGGCCTTGGAAATATCCATGGACGGGCTCGACGTTTCATGCGTATCGGCAGTGCCGCGCACACGGTAGACGCCGGTGCGGAAAAACTCATCGAGCACGTCGTTTTCGTTGGTAGCCACCACGAGTTGCGCAATCGGCAAACCCATCATGCGCGCAACGTGGCCGGCGCAGACATTGCCGAAGTTGCCGCTGGGGACGGTGAAGCTGACGCGCTCATCATTGGTTTTCGTAGCTTGGAGATAACCGGCAAAGTAATAGACCACCTGCGCCATCAATCGCGCCCAGTTGATGGAGTTGACCGTGCCAATCTTGTATTTGCACTTAAATTCCAGGTCGCCAGATACCGCCTTGACCAAGTCTTGGCAATCGTCAAACACGCCGGTGATGGCGATGTTGTAGATGTTGTCGTCCAGCAGGCTGAACATTTGCGCTTGCTGAAAGGGGCTCATGCGCCCGTTCGGGCTGGTCATAAAGACGCGCACGCCTTTTTTGCCGCGCATTGCGTATTCCGCAGCACTGCCGGTGTCGCCGCTGGTGGCGCCAAAGATATTGAGCTCTTCGCCACGGCGCGCCAGTTCGTATTCAAACAGGTTACCCAGCAGCTGCATGGCCATGTCTTTGAAGGCCAGCGTGGGGCCGTTGGACAGGGCCTCCAGGTACAAGCCGTCTTCAAGGCGGGTCAGGGGCACGATGGCCGCGGTGCCAAACACCTCTTCGGTATAGGTCTTGCGGCACAGAGCGCGCAAATCTTCAGCCGGAATGTCGTCCACAAACAGGGACAGGATTTCAAACGCCAGATCGGCATAGGCCAGGCCACGCCAGCGGGTCAAGGTAGCCGCGTCCACCTGCGGATAAGTCTCGGGCAAGTACAGGCCGCCGTCGGGCGCAAGGCCTTCAAGCAAAATTTCGCAAAAGCGCTTGCGCTCCGGCGTGCCGGTGGCGCGGGTGGAGATGTAACGCATCAGGCCAGCTCTTCTTTGCGGATGCGCACAATGCTTTGCAGCACCGTGGGCAGGGCTTGCATGCGCACCAAGGCGGCGTCCATGCGCGCTTCGGCGCAGTCGTGGGTCAGGATGATGAGGTCGGTCTGGTTGGCCTCCTCACCGCTCACCTCGTCAGCCTCGCGCTGCAACACCGCGTCAATGCTGATGTCCGCGTCCGCCAAAATGCCAGTCACCTTGGCCAGCACGCCGGTCTGGTCCGCCACGCGCAAGCGCAGGTAGTAGCTCGTCACCACGTCGGCCATGGGCAGAATGGGCAAATCACTCATGGAATCGGGCTGGAAAGCCAGGTGTGGCACACGCTGGGCGGCGTCAGCGGTGTGCAGGCGGGTGATGTCCACCAGGTCAGCAATCACGGCGCTGGCCGTGGGTTCAGAACCCGCGCCCTTGCCGTAGTACAGCGTCGTGCCTACGGCGTCGCCCTGCACCATCACGGCGTTCATGGCGCCTTCCACATTGGCAATCAGGCGCTTAGAAGGCACCAGGCTCGGGTGCACCCGAAGCTCGATACCTTCGGGCCGGCGCTTGGCGATGCCCAGCAGTTTGATGCGGTAGCCCAGTTGCTCGGCGTATTTGATGTCCTGGCTCGAAAGCTTGGTAATGCCTTCAACATAGGCCTTGTCAAACTGCACCGGAATGCCAAAGGCAATCGCCGACATGATGGTTGCCTTGTGCGCCGCGTCCACGCCTTCGATGTCAAAGGTCGGGTCGGCCTCGGCGTAACCCAGGCGCTGCGCTTCCTTGAGCACCACGTCAAAGTCCAGGCCTTTGCTGCGCATCTCGGACAGGATGAAGTTGGTAGTGCCGTTGATGATGCCGGCAATCCACTCAATGCGGTTGGCGGTCAAGCCTTCGCGCAGGGCCTTGATGATGGGAATGCCTCCGGCCACTGCGGCCTCAAAAGCCACCATCACGCCTTTGGCCGAGGCCGCCGCAAAAATCTCGGTGCCGTGCACCGCCAGCAGCGCCTTGTTGGCCGTGACCACGTGCTTACCCGCAGCAATGGCTTCGAGCACCAGGGTTTTGGCGATGCCGTAGCCGCCAATGAGCTCAATCACGATATCGATATTAGGGTTGGCAATCACAGCGCGGGCGTCGTTGACCACGGTCACATTGGGCCCCACGGCGGCGCGTGCGCGCGCGGTGTCCAGATCAGCGACCATGGTGATCTCAATGCCACGGCCAGCGCGGCGCTGGATCTCGCTCTGGTTGCGCTGGAGCACATTGAAAGTGCCCGAGCCCACGACGCCAATGCCCAACAGGCCTACTTGAATCGGTTTCATACAGTTCTTCGTTAAATAAATCGGGGAATCAAGCGCGCACAGCCCTGGCCGGGCCGGGCGCCGACGTGTTAGTTGCTATGGCGCTTGCGGTAGGTTTCCAAAAACTTGGCAACCCGGCCAATGGCCTCGCGCAGATCGTCTTCATGTGGCAAAAACACAATGCGGAAGTGGTCTGGCTGGGCCCAGTTAAAACCGCTGCCCTGCACCAGCATCACGCGGGTTTCTTGCAGCAATTCCAGGAAAAAGGCCTGGTCGTCCTCAATCGGATACACCACCGGGTCGAGCCGGGGAAACATGTACAGGGCCGCGCTGGGCTTGACGCAGCTCACGCCCGGAATGGCGGTAATCAGTTCATAGGCCAAATCGCGCTGGCGGCGCAGTCGCCCGCCTTCGCGCACCAGGTCGTCAATGCTTTGGTAGCCGCCCAGCGCCGTCTGGATGGCGTACTGGCCAGGCACATTGGCGCACAAGCGCATATTGGAGAGCATGTTCAGGCCCTCGATGTAGTCTTTGGCCGGGCGCTTGTCGCCCGAGACAACCAGCCAACCCGCGCGGTAACCGCAAGAGCGGTAGCTTTTGGAAAGCGAATTGAAGGTGAGCGTGAGCACATCGTCGCTCAGCGAACCAATTGCCGTGTGGTGCACGCCGTCATAGAGCACCTTGTCGTAGACCTCATCGGCAAAAATCACCAGTCCGTGTTCGCGGGCAATGGCCACAATGGCCAGCAGCAGTTCGTCCGAATACAGGGCGCCGGTCGGGTTGTTGGGGTTGATCACGACAATCGCCTTGGTGCGCGGCGTAATCTTGGCGCGGATGTCGTCCAGGTCTGGCATCCAGCCCTTGGACTCGTCGCACAAATAATGCACCGGCGTGCCGCCCGAGAGGCTGGCCGCCGCCGTCCACAGCGGATAGTCGGGCGCGGGCAAGAGCATTTCGTCGCCGTCGTCAAGCAGGCCATTGGTGGCCATCACAATAAGCTCGCTGGCGCCATTGCCCAGGTAAATATCGTCCAGCGTCACGCCATGGATACCCTGCTTTTGCGTCTCGTGCATCACCGCCTTGCGCGCCGCAAAAATGCCCTTGCTGTCCGAGTAACCAGCCGAATTGGGCAGGTTGCGGATCATGTCTTGCTGAATTTCTTCGGGCGCGTCAAAGCCAAACACGGCCAGATTGCCGATGTTGAGCTTGATGATTTTTTGCCCCTCTTCCTCCATCTGGCGCGCCCGGTCCATGATGGGGCCGCGGATGTCGTAGCAGACGTTGGCCAGCTTGGCCGATTTGTAAATGGGTTTCAATGTCCCTCCAGAGGGTGAATAGCGGGCCGCGAAACCTATAATTTGACCACAGTTCCGCATCTGCCCTGCGCCTGAACAACCCCGAACACGCCAGACCGCACCCCCCATGAAACTCCAACCCGACCGCACCCAAGGCCCCACCATCACCGGCTATGGAGAAGGCTGGGTCGCGGTCAACGGCGAACAGTCGCACAGCAGCCTGCTCATCAGCAGCATGGGACACCGCCTGGACTGGCGTGCACGCAGCTTTGAGACGCTGGAAGCGGCAGACTTTGCGCCCATACTGGAATGGGACGCCGAACTGGTACTTTTTGGCAGTGGCGCACGCCTGCGCTTTGCCAATCCGCAGTGGCTGGCGGCGCTTTACGCGCGGCGCATTGGGGTGGAAACCATGGACACGCAGGCGGCCTGCCGCACTTACAACTTCCTGGCGGGCGAAGGCCGTAAGGTCGTGGCGGCGCTGCTGGTCTAGCGCACCCGGAGCGCCGGCCACGCCAGGACCGTCGCCATTTTCGGAGTAAAATCCGCAGTTGACGTTGGGAGCCACACCGCACAAGGCGTGCAGCTTCCCAACTTGACTGACACATCCAGCACGAGAGATTCAATACCCCATGGCGATCGTTGTCAACAAGCCCCTCCCCGAATTTGAAGCCAACGCCACCGGCGGCTTGCGGGTTACCAATAACTCGCACACAGGGCAAACCCTGGTCTTGTTTTTCTACCCGAAAGACAACACCCCCGGATGCACTACCGAAGCCATGCAGTTTCGCGACCATTACCAGGATTTTGTCGATGCCGGCGCCCAGGTTTTTGGCGTGTCTCGCGACAACATGAAGTCGCACGACGAATTCAAGTCCAAGCTTGAGCTGCCATTTGAGCTGATCGCCGACACGGAAGAAAAAATGTGCCACATGTTTGGTGTGGTCAAAAACAAGATCATGTACGGCAAAAAAGTCAAAGGCATCGAGCGCAGCACGTTCTTGGTGGGCGCCGACGGCCTGGTCAAAGAAGAGTGGCGTGGCCTGAAAGTGCCCGGCCACGTAGAAGAAGTTTTGATCGCCGTCAAATCGCTCAACGAGACCGCCTAACTCCGCCATTCGGCGGCATGCCTGGCGCATTGCGGTGACATTTGGCTCATGCATAATGTTTGCATGGAACTGAATTTCACGGACCCACGCCCACCAAAGGCCGCCTTATAGAAAGGTGGCCTTTTTTGTTGCAGATCGCTTTGTCTCTCTGACCCATTTTTCACGAGCTCCCATCCATGCCCCTGCCCTCTGCGCCGACCAAACGTGCTGACCGACTGACACCTTCGGCTTTTGACGGGGCCCCAAAATCCGGGCGCCAGTCGCAGCGACCCGCAGCCACTGCGCCGCGTGCCCAAGCGCCAAATTCTGCCCTGGACAGCAGCGTCGACCAGGAAAAACGCCCCGTAGCGGGCCGCCAAGCCGCCCTTTTGAGCAAAGCGCCGACCTCAGAGGTCGCCGTTCAAGTGGAAACCAAACGCGCTGCGCCAACGCCGGCGCCCAGCCCCGTGGCGCCCGTAGCGGCGGTCGCCGTCATCGCGCCACTCGCGGCCGCCAAGCCTGTGGTAGCTCCAACGGCCGCCCCGCGCAGCCGTAAATCTGCCCGCAGCGGCCCGTCCAAGCTGTTTGTGCTTGATACCAATGTGCTAATGCACGACCCGATGTGCCTGTTCCGCTTTGAAGAGCACGACATCTTCTTGCCCATGATCGTGCTCGAAGAGCTCGATGGCCACAAAAAAGGCATGACCGAAGTGGCGCGCAACGCCCGCCAAACCAGCCGCACACTCGACGCCTTGGCGGGTGCACCCGGTGCGGACATTGCCCAAGGCTTTGAACTTAACAGCACCGGCCAGCGCGAGGCCAAAGGAAAACTGCTTTTCCAGACCCAGCCGCTGGACTACAGCCTGCCCACCAGCCTGCCCCAAGGCAAGGCGGACAACCAGATTCTGGGTGTGGTGGAAGCGCTGCGCAAAAAATACCCGGCCCGCGAAGTGGTGCTGGTGTCCAAGGACATCAATATGCGCGTCAAGGCCCGCGCCCTGGGCCTGGCCACCGACGACTACCAAAACGACAAAACCCTGGAAGACGGCGATTTGCTGTATTCGGGCGCGATGGCCCTGCCCGCCGACTTTTGGTCCACCCACGGCCAAAGTGTGGAAAGCTGGCAACAAGGGCAAAACACTTTTTACAAGGTCAATGGCCCCACGGTGCCCAGCATGCTGATCAACCAGTTTGTGTACTTTGAGTCGCCGGGTGAGCCAAGTTTGTATGCGCGCGTCACCGAAATCCGGGGCAATACTGCGGTGCTCAAAACCCTGCGTGACTTCAACCACCTGAAAAACGCGGTCTGGGGTGTGACCACCCGCAACCGCGAACAAAACTTCGCCATGAACCTGCTGACCGATCCGGAAGTGGACTTTGTGACGCTGACCGGCACCGCCGGCACCGGCAAAACCCTGATGGCGCTGGCCGCAGGCCTGACCCAAGTGCTCGACGACCGGCGTTACACCGAAATCATCGTGACCCGCGCCACCGTGAGCGTGGGCGAAGACATCGGCTTTTTGCCCGGCACAGAAGAAGAAAAAATGGGCCCCTGGATGGGCGCGCTCGACGACAACCTCGAAGTCCTGGGCAAGACCGACACCAACGCCGGGGAATGGGGGCGCGCGGCCACCAGCGAGCTGATTCGCAGTCGCATCAAGATCAAGAGCATGAACTTCATGCGCGGGCGCACGTTTTTGAACAAGTACGTGATCATCGACGAGGCGCAAAACCTCACGCCCAAGCAAATGAAGACGCTGATCACCCGTGCTGGCCCCGGCACCAAAATCGTTTGCATGGGCAATTTGGCCCAGATTGACACGCCTTACCTGACTGAAGGGTCCTCCGGCCTGACCTTTGCCGTGGATCGATTCAAAGGCTGGCCGCACGGCGGCCACATCACCCTGGCGCGCGGTGAGCGCTCACGGCTGGCGGACTTTGCCAGCGAAGTGCTCTAAAACGCGCGACTTTTTAGAAACGGGCAACCCGGCGCCGGGTCGCCCCAAGCCGGGTTAACCCCCTCGGGGGGCAGCGAGCCACACGCAGTGGGCGAGCGTCGGGGCAACACCCCCCTGCGCCGGGTCGCCCCAAGCCGGGTTAACCCCCTCGGGGGGCAGCGAGCCACACGCAGTGGGCGAGCGTGGGGGCAACACTAATAGTCGCCGCCCCCGCCACTAGCCAGGCTCTCAAACTTGGTGATATTGCGCAAAAAGGCCAGCTTGACCGTGCCCGTGGGGCCGTTACGCTGCTTGGCGATGATGATCTCCGCCACGCCCGGCTCTTTGCAAGCCTCTTTGGTGTAGTACTCGTCGCGGTAGATGAACATGATGATGTCCGCATCCTGCTCAATGGCGCCAGATTCGCGCAAATCGCTCATCATGGGACGTTTGTCCGGGCGCTGCTCGACGCTGCGGTTGAGCTGGGAGAGCGCAATCACCGGGCATTTGAGTTCACGGGCCAGCATTTTCAGACCCCGTGAGATTTCGCCCAGCTCGGTGGCGCGATTTTCGCCATCGCTGCCGTTGCCGCTCATGAGCTGCAAATAATCGACCACAATCAGGCCGAGCTGGCCGCACTGGCGCGACAGGCGCCGCGCGCTGGAACGCAAGTCGCCCGACGTCAGGCCTGCGCTCTCGTCAATATGCAATGAGATGGTGCGCAGCTTCTCAATGGCCTCCGACAGGCGCGGCCACTCTTCGTCGGTCAATTTGCCGGTGCGCAAATGACCCTGGTCGATGCGACCAATCGAGCCCACGATACGCACGGCCAACTGTGCCGCGCCCATTTCCATCGAGAAAACGGCAACCGGCAAGCCTTCATTGAGTGCCACATGTTCGGCAATATTGATGGCCAGCGCCGTCTTGCCCATGGACGGGCGCGCCGCCAGCACGATCAGGTCACCGGCCTGCAAACCGGCCGTCATGCGGTCCAGGTCATAAAAGCCGCTGGGCACGCCGGTCACGTCATTGGGGTTGTCGGCCATCTCCTGCACCCGGTCAAGCAGCTTGACCACCAGCGTGTCCATGGCCTGAAAGCCGCCGCCGTTGCGCTTGCCCTGCTCGCCGATATTGAAGATCTTTTGCTCGGACTCGTCCACGATCTCGGACACCGGGCGGCCCTTGGTGTTGAACGCCGTGGTGGCGATCTCATCACTGGCGGCCACCAGCTTGCGCAAAATGGAGCGGTCACGCACGATTTCGGCGTAACGGCGAATATTGCTGGCGCTGGGCACGTACTGGGCCAGCGAGTTGAGGTAGCTCAGGCCCCCGACTTCGTCCGCGCGGCCCTGGCTTTGCAGGTGCTCGAACACGGTAATGACGTCGGCTGGGCGGTTGGAATTGACCAAAGTACCGATGGCGGCGTAAATCAGCCGGTGCTCGTAGCGATAAAAGTCGCTGTCGGCTAGGATGTCGCCCACCCGGTCCCAGGCCTCGTTGCTCAGCAACAGGCCGCCAATCACGCTGGACTCGCCCTCGATGGAGTGCGGCGGGATGCGCAACTGCGCGACCTGCCGGTCCGGCACGTAATCTTCCGGGATGGAAATATCGTCTTGCATCGTTGTTCCTGTTTCGCACCTACATCTAAGGCCTTGGGCGCTTTTGCCGGATCAGAGCCAGCGACCATCTGTCGCAAGCACCAATAGAAAAGCCGCAAGGGCGGGCCCTGGCGGCTTTTCGAGCTTAGCGCACAGTGTCACCGCAATACGGCGCCATTGTGACCTTCTGGCGAAGGTCGCTTGCGTTTAGGCGGACTCTCCGTACACGGAGACGGTAATGTCAACCACCACGTCGGTGTGCAATGCCACGCTGACGGTGCTGTCGCCAACGATTTTCACAGGGCCGTTGGGCATGCGAATGTTGGATTTGACGACCTTGTAACCGGCCTTGACCAGCTCTTCAGCGATGTCGGCGTTGGTCACGGAGCCAAACAGACGTCCGTCCACGCCGGCCTTTTGGGTCAGCTTGATGGTAGTGCCACCGAGCTTTTCGCCCAATTTCTGGCATTCAGCCAGCTTGGCGGCAGCCGCTTTTTCGAGTTCGACGCGGCGGGCTTCGAATTCGGCCTTGGCCGATTCGGTAGCGCGACGGGCACGGCCCGAAGGGATCAAGAAGTTACGGGCATAGCCGTCTTTGACCTTGACGATTTCGCCGAGGTTGCCGAGGTTTACGACCTTGTCGAGCAGAATGATTTGCATGGGTCAGGTCTCCTTAGATCTTGTGCTGGTCGCTGTAAGGCAGCATCGCCAGAAAGCGAGCGCGCTTGATAGCGGTGTTGAGTTGGCGCTGGAAAATGGCGCGGGTGCCGGTCAGGCGTGCGGGAATAATCTTGCCGTTTTCAGCGATGAAGTCGCGCAAGGTGTCGATGTCTTTGTAGTCAATCTCTTCGACGCCGGTCACGGTGAAGCGGCAAAAGCGCTTGCGCTTGAACAGCAGGGACTGGGTATTGCGCTTGGGGCGCTTGTCTTTGTTGAATTTCTTGAACGTGGCCATAAAGCCTCCTAAAACTAATCTGGTAAAAAATCTTGTACGTGCAAAACAAGCGAGTTGCTGCGGGATGCATTGGCGAGGAATCCCTCGAACCTCCAGTGGCTGCCGATGGCCTGTCTGGCCAGCCGCTCGGCCACCGAACCAAATGCCATGGCTTTCAAACTGGTGGCCACCTGCCTTTTACCGCCTGCTTCATCTGCTTCGGACGCATGGTCCAGAATTAGATTCAAAGCCGGTACGCCTGCTGGCGTAAATCTCAGGGCTTGCGCCTCCGTGATCGATGCAGTGATTACCAGTAAATTGACAGCCACACCCTTTCGCGCTTCGTCGTTTTAGCGAGGTGTTTAAGCCTGGTACTCAGCCTGTTGCGTCTTGCGCGCGTCTTCACGCTCAACCGTTTTCATCATGGAAGATGGGCCGGTGTCGGCTTTCTTCTTGAGAACGGTCAGGTGGCGCAACACAGCGTCGTTGAACTTGAACGCGTGCTCGAGTTCAGCCATAACGGCTTGGTCGGCTTCGATGTTCACGCACAGGTAGTGGGCTTTGGCGAGCTTGTTGATCATGTAGACCAATTGGCGGCGACCCCAGTCTTCCACGCGGTGGATTTTTCCGCCGCCGGCAGTGATCATGCCCTTGTAACGCTCCAGCATGGCTGGAACTTGCTCGCTCTGATCCGGGTGGATCATGAGAATGATTTCGTAGTGACGCATTGATACTCCTTTTGGATAAGCCCACAGCGGGGCCAGAAAAAGCCGCCCCCAGCGTCTAAGTGGAGTGCGGCAAGGCGAAGCCCGCGATTATAGCCCGGCGCCAGGTCGCTGCCAAGCAAGCCGCTCAGGCCTTGAGCGAGCGGAGCTGTCCGGTGCGGGTCATCAGACTGAGCAAGACGGTAGCGGCAATGCCTGCAGGTACGCCAAACACCCCGGCCGACACGGGCTGGATGCCCCACCACAGCGTACCGCCCCATCCAGAAAACATGCCCTGCAGGGCCGGCAGATTGGTCGCCATGTAGTACAGCGTGACGCCCAGGCCTGCCAGCATGCCACCTACTGCGCCCGCCCGGGTAGCGCCAGACCAAAAGATGCCAAGCACCATGGCCGGCACCAGGCCGGCAGCCGCCAATGAAAAAGAGGCCGCAACCAAATACAAAATGCCAGCGGGTCGCTGCGCTGCCGCATAGGCCGCCAGCAAAGCCACCACCAGCAGCGCAAACTTGGACCACATCACAGGCCGCATCGCTTGGGCCTTATCGCCCTCGCCTTCAAACACCAGGTCATGAGCCAAAGCGTTGCCAATGGTCAGCAGCAGACCGTCGGCCGTGGACAGTGCGGCGGCCAGGCCACCTGCGGCCACCAAAATCGAGAATATGGCGGGCAAACCGCCAATTTCCGGGCTGGCCAGCATCACCAGGTCAGCGCCTACCTTTAGCTCGGAAAACTGGAGGATTCCGTCGCCGTTGACGTCAGCCACCGACAAGAGCGAGGGGTCACGCGACCATTGCGCAATCCAAGTCGGCAGGCTGTCCATGGGCTGGCCGACCAGATGGGCCATGATTTCATACTTGACCAAGACAGCCAAGGCCGGCGCGGCCAGGTACAACAAGGCGATAAAAAACAAGGACCATGCCACCGATTCGCGCGCCTGCGCCACATTGGGCGTGGTGAAGTAGCGCGTCAGCAGGTGCGGCAGGCCGGTGGTGCCCACCATCAGGCAAAACATCAGGGCCAGAAAGTTGGCGCGGGAGTTGTTAAAGACCTCCTTGTCGGCCGGTGATCCGTCCGGATCGCCAGCGAAGGCCTGGGCATGGGGCGGCATACCTCCCAGAGGCTGGGCGCGGTTGCGGTTATCGGTCAACTGGCGGGACCACAGTTCGCGGGCTGCAGCAGCATCTTTGGGCACCGCCGCGATCTGGCGGCGCAAGGCCATGGCCCGGGTGTCGTCGGCCACCGTGTCGCCCAACTCGCGCAACTGGCGACGCAGTTCCATGCGCTCCAGGCGCATGGCTGAGTCCACGTCCTGGAGTTTGCGTTCCAGCGCATCGGCGCGCTGGGCATAAATCGCCAGCACTTGCTTCTCCGACGGAGACGCCTGAATCTGGCGCTCCATCTCCGCAATCTTGGGCAGCTGCTGGCCGTAGGCCAAAGCAGCAAAAGGGTTGCCCATCTGCTGGTATGACAACCACGACACCGGCAAGGTAAAGGCCAGGATGATCACCACATACTGTGCTACCTGCGTCCAGGTGACAGCGCGCATGCCGCCCAAAAAAGAGCACACCAGCACGCCACCGAGGCCCAGCAGGATGCCGATTTCAAAATGCAAGCCGGTCAGGCGCGAGGTGATCAGGCCCACGCCATAAATCTGCGCCACCACGTAGGTAAACGAACACAAAATTGCGGCGCCCGCCGCAATGCGCCGCGGCCAGCGCCCGCCAAAGCGCAACGCAAAATAGTCGGGCAAGGTGTACAAATTGAGCTGGCGCAGGTAGGGAGCGACAAGCAAGGCCACCAGGCAAAAGCCGCCCGTCCACCCCAACACATAGGCCAAACCGCCCGGCTGGTCGCCGATGCCGGAAAAGCCCTGCAAATACAAGCCACCCGACAGGCTGATGAAAGACGCCGCACTCATCCAGTCGGCAGCGGTAGCCATGCCGTTGTACATGGCCGGTATGCGCCGCCCGGCGACGTAATACTCTTGCGCGTTGGCGGTGCGGCCATAGACCCCGATGCCCGCGTATAAAACCAGGGTGACCGACAAAAAGATGCCGGCAATCCAGACCTTGGGCAAACCCGCCTGCTCCGCTAGGCCCAAGCCGATCAGCGAAATAAGCAAGACCGCCACATAGGTGCCAAAGCGGCGGTGGATGCGCCGTGCGTAGGCGGCCAGCGTGGCCGCTGTTTCCGGGCTTTGGGCGTCTTCCTGGCGGTTCTTGCGCCAGGCAAAAAACACCACTATGGCGATGAACACCGCCACCGAGCCCTGCGCGGCAAACCAAAACCCCACGGGCCAGCCGGCCACCACGACCTGCAAATCACGGACAAAAAACACCACCCCAAAAGACGCCGCAAACCACAGGGCCAGCAAGACGGCATGCAGCCGCCACGCGCCCCGGGCCTGCGTCGCTTTCATCGGGCGGCGAGTTGCTGCCAGGTGGCGATCACCGAGTCCGGGTTCAGCGAGATGGACGAAATGCCCTGCTCATCAAGCCAGAGCGCGAAGTCCGGGTGGTCGCTGGGGCCTTGGCCGCAGATGCCGATGTACTTGCCTTGCGCCTTGCACGCCGTAATGGCCATGCTGATGAGGGCCTTGACCGCCGGGTCGCGCTCGTCAAAGTCGGCGGCGAGCAGCTCCATGCCGGAATCGCGGTCCAGGCCCAGGGTGAGCTGGGTCAGGTCGTTCGAGCCAATCGAGAAGCCGTCAAAGTAAGCCAAAAACTCATTGGCCAAAATCGCGTTGCTCGGAATCTCGCACATCATGATGAGCTTGAGGCCGTCTTTGCCGCGCTCCAGGCCGTGGCGCGCCAGCAGCTCGGTCACCTTGCGGGCCTGTTCCAGCGTGCGCACAAAAGGCACCATGACCTGCACATTGTCCAGGCCCATGTCCTTGCGCACGCGCTTCAAGGCCTCGCATTCCATGGCAAAGGCTTCGCCAAAATCGGCGCTCACATAGCGCGCCGCACCGCGGAAACCCAGCATGGGGTTTTCTTCTTCGGGCTCATAACGGCTGCCGCCAATGAGTTTGCGGTATTCATTGCTTTTGAAGTCCGACAGGCGCACGATCACCGGCTTGGGCCAAAAGGCCGCCGCAATCGTGGCCACGCCTTCGGCCACGCGGTCTACATAGAACGCACGGGGTGAAGCATGGCCGCGCGCCACCGACTCGACCGCTTTTTTCAGGTCGGCGTCGATATTGGGGTAGTCCAAAATGGCTTTGGGGTGCACGCCAATGTTGTTGTTGATGATGAACTCCAAGCGCGCCAGACCCACACCCTGGTTGGGCAGCTGGCAAAAGTCAAAGGCGAGTTGGGGGTTGCCCACGTTCATCATGATCTTGACGGGAATCTCGGGCATCAGGCCGCGCTGCACTTCAGAGACTTCGGTCTCCAGCAAGCCGTCGTAAATAAAACCGGTATCGCCCTCGGCGCAGCTCACCGTCACCAGCATGCCTTCTTTGAGCGCCTCGGTGGCGTGGCCGCATCCGACCACGGCCGGAATGCCCAACTCGCGCGCAATGATGGCGGCGTGGCAGGTGCGCCCGCCGCGGTTGGTCACGATGGCAGAAGCGCGTTTCATGACGGGCTCCCAGTTGGGGTCGGTCATGTCGGTCACCAGCACGTCACCGGCTTGCACGGTGTCCATCTCGCTGATGTTGTGGACGATGCGCACCGGGCCGGTGCCGATTTTTTGGCCAATGGCGCGACCTTCGACCAGCACCGCGGCGCGTCCCTTGAGCTTGTAGCGGTATTCCACCGCATTGGCGGCCTGGCTTTTGACGGTCTCGGGGCGCGCTTGCAAGATATACAGCTCGCCGTCGATGCCGTCTTTGCCCCATTCAATGTCCATGGGCCGGCCGTAATGGTCTTCAATCACCAGGGCGTAGCGGGCGAGTTGCTCGACGTCGGCATCGGTCAGCGAATAGCGGTTGCGCAGCTCGGTGGGCACGTCAGTGGTTTTGACCAGCTTGGCGCCAGCGGCCTGTTCTTGCAGGCTGGTGAACTCCATTTGCAGCAGCTTGGAGCCCAGGCTGCGGCGAATCACAGCGCGCTTGCCCGCGCGCAGCATGGGTTTGTGCACGTAAAACTCGTCAGGGTTGACGGCGCCCTGCACTACGGTTTCGCCCAGGCCGTAGCTCGACGTGATGAAAACTACGTCGGAGAAGCCAGACTCGGTATCAATGGTGAACATGACGCCGGCCGCATCCAGGTCCGAGCGCACCATGCGCTGGATGCCGGCGCTCAAAGCCACATGCTCATGGGCAAAACCCTTGTGCACCCGGTAGCTGATGGCGCGGTCGTTGTACAGCGAAGCGAATACTTCACGGATCTTGTGCAGCACATCTTCAATGCCCACCACGTTCAAAAAAGTTTCTTGCTGGCCGGCAAACGAAGCGTCGGGCAAATCTTCGGCGGTGGCTGACGAGCGCACCGCAAAGGACGCGGCCGGGTTGCCGGCGCTGAGTGTCGCAAAGGCGCTGCGAATGCCCTGCTCCAGATCGGCCGGAAACGGCTGCACTTCCACCATGGCGCGGATCTCAGCCCCGGCCACGGCCAGGGCGCGCACATCCTCGATATCAAGCGTACTCAGGCGCGCGTTGATGCGGCCGCTCAAGTCCTCGTAGGCCAAAAAGGCGCGAAAGGCATGCGCCGTAGTGGCAAAGCCGGTGGGCACTTTCACGCCTTGGGGCAGTTGGGAAATCATCTCGCCCAGGCTGGCATTTTTGCCCCCCACGGACTCGACATCGCTCATGCGCAGGTGCTCAAAGGGCACAACCCAATCGGTGTCGCTAAAAAGATCAGACATTGCAAGACTCCAAAGTTAAAAATCGGGCCGGGGCTGGCGGCAGCAGCAGGGGGTGGCAAACGGAGCGCTTTTGTATTTGTTGTTCTGTCGGTCTGCTTGCATCACCCAGGTGGGCCACAGGGCGAATTGTAGGACGCGGCCCTACCCTCAGACCCAGAAAGCGCCGCCCGCAACTTGGACCACAATGCGGGCTTGGGCCGGGTCGCCGCTGGCGATCGCCCATTTTTCTACTACTTTGCCTTGTTTCACCATGCCCCAACGCAGCGTATTTTTTGTCTCCGACGGCACCGGCATCACCGCTGAGACCTTTGGCAACGCCATCCTGGCCCAGTTTGAGACCAAGGCGCGCCACAACCGCATGCCTTTTATCGACACGGTAGACAAAGCGCACCAGGTGGTGCGGCAGATCAACCACGCCGGTGTGGTGGACGGCGCAAAGCCGATTGTTTTCACCACGCTGGTGAATATGGAGGTGCTGCAGGTGATTCAGGCGGGCTGCCAGGGCATGCTGCTGGACATGTTTGGCATGTTTGTGCACCCGCTGGAGCAAGAGCTCAACCTCAAGTCCAACCACCGCATTGGGCGCTTTAGCGACGCCAGCAAAAGCCAGGAATACCACGACCGCATTGAGGCGATCAACTTTTCACTGGCCCATGACGACGGCCAAAGCAACCGCGACTTGGAGCAGTCTGACGTGATTTTGGTGGGTGTGAGCCGCAGTGGAAAAACACCAACTTCGCTTTACCTGGCGATGCAATATGGCCTGAAAGCGTCCAACTACCCGCTCATTCCGGAAGATTTTGAGCGGCGCCAGTTACCCGCCGCGCTCTTGGCGCACAAGAAAAAGATCTTTGGCCTGACGATTCAGGCGGAACGCCTGAGCGAAATCCGCAACGAGCGGCGCCCGGACTCCAAGTACGCGTCCCTGGCGAACTGCCGCATGGAGGTGAGCGAGGCCGAAAGCATGATGCGCCGCGCGGGCATCCGCTGGCTATCGACCACGACCAAGTCGATCGAGGAAATTGCAACCACCATATTGCAGGAGTTGCACCCCGAACGGCTTGTCTATTGAGTCAATAGGCTTACAGGCCCAAAGCGGCCAAACCGGCGCGGGCAATTTGCGCGTCTTCACTCGATTTGACACCGCTCACGCCCACCGCGCCCAGGCACTGGCCGTCTTTGATGATGGGCACGCCGCCCTCCAACATGCCATCCAGCGTGGGGGCGCTCAAGAATGAGAAGCGCCCGCCGTTGACCATGTCTTCGTACATCTTGGTTTCACGCCGACCGATGGCCGAGGTGCGCGCTTTGGCAGGCGCAATCAGGGAGGAAATGGGCGCAGCACCGTCCAGGCGCTGCAGCCACAGCATATTGCCGCCGTCGTCCACGATGGCAATGGTCACAGCCCAGGCGTGGGCCAGGGCT
This sequence comes from Comamonadaceae bacterium, assembly GCA_947372865.1. Classification (GTDB taxonomy): domain Bacteria; phylum Pseudomonadota; class Gammaproteobacteria; order Burkholderiales; family Burkholderiaceae_C; genus Allorhodoferax. The sequence goes on along the minus strand of CANBVJ010000020.1, from coordinate 2,681 downwards.
TCGGCCTCGGCAGCAGCGGCAATGGCCTTGATGTCAGCGAGTTCGAGAAAAGGTTTGTTTTTCATACTTTAGGGCTCAAAAAAAATAGGGAACGCGCGAGCATACCCGCTCGCCGCGGGTGCCCAAAACCTGCCTACGACCGGTCGGCCCCACACAAAATCAGGCCAATTGCCGCACCATTCGGGAACTGCCCTTGCAAATGCCTAAAATCCGCCTACCTGCAATCCAGGTTTTCAAGGAGTTTGACCATGAATGAACACGCAACAACGATGGACTACCGCGCAGGCTATGGCCTGTCAGCGCAAGAACGCAACAAAGTCCTGCGCAATACCTACTGGCTGCTGGCCCTGAGCTTGGTGCCCACCGTATTGGGCGCATGGATGGGCGTGGCCTTGGGGCTGGGCCAGGTTTTTAGTGGCGGTTTGGGACTGGTGCTGTTCCTGGGCGGCGCGTTTGGTTTTATTTACGCCATCGAGAAAACCAAGAATTCGGCCACCGGCGTGCCCGTGCTGCTGGGTTTCACCTTCTTTATGGGTCTGATGCTCTCGCGCCTGATTGAGTCCACCTTGGGCTTCAAGAATGGCCCCGAGCTGATCATGACCGCGTTTGGCGGCACGGCGGGCGTGTTTTTCCTGATGGCCAGTGTGGCGTCCGTCATCAAGCGTGATATTTCCGGCATGGGCCAATGGCTGTTTGTCGGCACCATCGTGCTGCTGGTAGGCGGCATCATCAATATGTTTGTCGGCTCATCCACCGGCATGGTGGTGATGTCCATGGTGGCGATCGGCATTTTCAGCGCCTACATGCTGTATGACATCAAGCAAATCATCGACGGCGGCGAGACCAACTACATCTCGGCCACGCTGGCGCTGTACCTGGACATCGTCAATGTGTTCCAGAGCCTCTTGGCGCTCTTGGGCATTTTTGGCGGCGAGCGCGACTAAGCGACTGGCTCCCACCCAATAAAAAAGGCCCTTGCGGGCCTTTTTTATTGCCTGCCGTTTGGCAATAGCGCGGGTTTACGCCCGCTCAAACACCGCAATACTTTCCACGTGCGCCGTGTGCGGAAACATATTCACCACGCCTGCGGCCGTGCAGCGGTAGCCGGCCTGCTCCACCAACACACCGGCGTCGCGCGCCAAGGTGGCAGGGTTGCAACTGACGTAGACGATGCGCTGGGGCGGCGTCCAGTCTTGGCGCAGCTCAGGCGTGGAGTGCAGTTCGGCCAGGGCTTGCACCAGGGCAAAAGCGCCTTCACGCGGCGGATCAATGAGCCATTTTTCGGCGCTGCCGTCGGCCATCAGCAAAGCGGGCGTCATCTCAAACAAATTGCGCGCGGCAAAGGTGGTGGGTGCGAGCTTGGGCCCGCCGGCCCGGTTGGCGTTGAGCGCCAGGTTGTCGCGCGAACGCGCCACCAGCGACTCGGCGCCCTCAATCCCCAGCACTTCACGCGCTTGCGTGGCCAGCGGCAAGGTGAAGTTGCCCAGGCCGCAAAACCAGTCAATCACGCGCTCGGACGGTTGGACCGTTAAGAGGCCCAAGGCGCGCGACACCAGCACGCGGTTGATGTGCGGATTCACCTGGGTGAAATCGGTGGGGCGAAACGGCATGGTGATGCCGTATTGCGGCAGCCGGTAGGCCAGTTCCGCCGTGGCGTGGCCGGGCAGCTCGTCCAGGCGCACGATGGTGTCGGGACCCTTGGCCTGAAGCCACCATTGCACACCGGGGTGCGCGGCGGCAAAGTCGCGCAGTTTGGCCAAGTCACCGTCGCTCAAGGGAACCATGTGGCGTAACACCAGCGCGGTTACGTCGCCTTGGGCGGCGCCAGCCGCGGTGTCGGCCATATCACCCACAGCGAGTTCGATTTGCGGCAGTTGCTCGACCGCGTCCATGGACGCCACCAAGGCGCGCAGGGGCAGCAGCATGGCGCTCACATGGGGCGCGAGCACGTGGCACTCTTTGATATCGGCCACAAAGTGGCTTTTGCGCTCATGAAAGCCAATCAGCACTGCGCCTTTTTTGCGCACAAAGCGCACAGACAGGCGCGCGCGGTAGCGGTAGCCCCAGGTCGGGCCTTCAATCGGGCGCATCACGGTTTCCGGCTTGACCTTGCCGATGTGCCAAAGGTTGTCTTCCAGCACGCGCTGCTTTACGGCCACCTGGGCGCTCGCGTGCAGGTGTTGCATCTTGCAGCCACCGCAAGAATTGGGTTGCAGGCCGAAATGCGGGCAGGCCGGGCGCACGCGCTGCGAAGACTCGACGTGGATTTCGGTCAGCGTGCCCTTCTCAAAGCTGCTTTTGCTGCGGTGGATATGGGCGCTGACGACTTCAAAAGGGAGCGCGCCGTCAATGAAGACCACTTTACCGTCGGCGCGGTGGGCAACGCCTTGGGCTTCAAGGTCTAGGGATTTGACGGCCAACCAGCCTTCGGGCAAGGCGGCGGCGGTAGAGGGTTCAGAGAGTGGGGCATCGTGCATGCCCCGATTGTCTCAGGTCAGCGCGCGGGCAAATACTTGCTTGGATCTACCGGTTTGCCCTGCTTGCGCACCTCAAAGTGCAGCTTTACGCGGTCGGCGTCGGTGTTGCCCATTTCGGCGATTTTTTGGCCTTTTTTCACCATCTGGTCTTCTTTGACCAGCAGGGTCTGGTTGTGCGCATAGGCCGTCAGGTACATGCTGTTG
>CANBVJ010000019.1 GCA_947372865.1 Comamonadaceae bacterium | reverse complement strand
GGCCGTGCTCAAACACCGTCGGTCGATACCACCTTGAGCCTGTTTGACCGAGACACCGTGCTGCAGCGCTTGGGCGCTGTGAATTGATGTGTGGAAAAAATGCATTTTTCGTGTGCTGTTGATCAAGAATGTTGAAAAACTCGGTATATACTCTTGGTCTCGCTTGAACGACACTTTGTTTAACAACAAAGCAGCCGAGTAGCCCAGTAAACACCTTGCGGTGTTTATCAGGGGGTATAGCTCAGCTGGGAGAGCGCTTGCATGGCATGCAAGAGGTCAGCGGTTCGATCCCGCTTACCTCCACCAATAACTTCTGAGAAAAACGGATTAGTCCAAGGTTTTGACCCCATCGTCTAGAGGCCTAGGACACTACCCTTTCACGGTAGGTACCGGGGTTCGAATCCCCGTGGGGTCGCCAGATTCATCGCAAGATGATGAAAGCATTAGTAGGCAACGGCAACGTTGTCGCTACCAGGAGTGGTAGTTCAGTTGGTTAGAATACCGGCCTGTCACGCCGGGGGTCGCGGGTTCGAGTCCCGTCCACTCCGCCAGTAAGCAAGAAAAAACGCGCCTTAGGGCGCGTTTTTTTGTTTCTGCGCAATAAATTCACGTCTTCCTGGCCTTGCGAACAAGGCTTGCACCCTCAAATCATTGTTTAAACGGGCGTCGGGCACTGTTTGTGCTCCTGATCGATCCAAGCGTTCGGCAGGTTTTCGGTATACCAAGGAGCTCTCTTATGCGCAAATTCCTCGTCCTCGCCATGACCCTAGTGGCCGTCGCTCTCAGTGGCTGTGGTTACAACAGCTTGCAAAGCACGGATGAGCAGATCAAGGCCAGTTGGTCCGAGGTGCTCAACCAATACCAGCGTCGCGCCGACTTGGTGCCCAACCTGGTCAGCACCGTCAAGGGCGAAGCCAAATTTGAACAAGACACTTTGACCAAGGTGGTGGAGGCGCGCGCCAAGGCTACGTCTATCCAGGCCACGCCTGAGTTGGTGAATGACCCGGCGGCGTTCCAGCATTTTACGCAGGCCCAGAGCCAGTTGAGCAGCGCCTTGTCGCGCCTCTTGGTGGTGACGGAAAACTACCCCAACCTCAAGGCCAACCAGGCGTTTCGTGATTTGCAGGCGCAGTTGGAAGGCACCGAGAACCGCATCACCGTGGCGCGCAATCGCTATATCAAGGCTGTGCAGGATTACAACGTGACGGTGCGTTCCTTTCCCAGCAACCTGACGGCCATGGCCTTTGGTTTTAAAGAAAAGGCCAACTTCACGGTGGAAAACGAGAAAGAAATCGCCAAGCCGCCGACCGTCAGTTTTGAAGCCGCTCCTGCTGCGCCCACAGCTGCGGCCTCAGGTGCTGCGCAGTGACTTTTGCACGCGCTCTGTGCCGGTTGTTCGCCGGTGCGGGTCTGGTGCTCACGCTGGTTTTTTCAGGGGCGGCCAGCGCCCAGGTGGCGGTGCCGCCGCTGGCGGGCCACGTCACGGACCTGACCGCAACCTTGACTTCATCGCAGAAGGAATCCCTGGAGCAAACACTTGCCGCCTTTGAGGCGCGCAAGGGCAGCCAGTTGGCGGTGCTCTTGCTGCCCACGACGGCGCCCGAAGGCATTGACCAATACGCCTTGCGCGTGGCCGAACAATGGAAGGTCGGCCGCGCCAAGGTGGACGACGGCGCCATTCTGGTGGTGGCCAAAGACGACCGCACCCTGCGCCTGGAAGTGGGCTACGGCCTGGAAGGTGCACTTTCGGACATCGTCAGCAAACGCATCATCAGAGACACCATCGTGCCTCGCTTCAAGCAGGGCGACTATTTCCGTGGCATTGACGCGGGGGTGGCGCAAATTATTCGCGTGGTGGATGGCGAGGCACTGCCTGTCCCCGCAAGCCAGCGCACGCAGGGGCCAGACGATCTGCGCCAGATGCTTCCTTTTCTGTTGATCGTGGTTCTTGTGGTGGGTGGCGTGTTGCGCAACACCATTGGCAAGCTGGCCGGGTCCGTGGTCACGGGCGCGCTGGTGGGTGTTTTGGCGTGGTTGCTGCTGGGCGCCGTGCTGCTGGCGGTGCTGGCCGGTGTGGTGGCAATGGTTGTAACTTTGTTAGGTGGCGGCGCTGTTTTGCGGGGCTTGGGCGGCATGGGTGGATCGGCCGGGGGTGGGCGCGGTGGCTTTGGTGGGGGTGGTTTTCGTGGCGGCGGCGGTGGTTTTGGCGGCGGCGGCGCGTCGGGACGGTGGTAATCATGGACATTGCGCGCATTTCCAAACACCTGTTTTTTTCTGACCGCCAGTTGGCGCGCGCCTTTTCGCGCCAAAGTCTGAAGGTGATTGAAGCCGCAGTGCAAGCCAGCGAGGCCACGCACGCCGGTGAAATCTGCTTTGCGGCGGAAGGCGGGTTGGATGGCCTACCGCTCTTGAAAGGCCAATCGGCGCGCGAGCGGGCAATAGAGGTGTTTTCCCAGTTGCGCGTGTGGGACACCGAGCACAACAACGGCGTGCTGATTTACGTGCTGTTGGCCGACCGCGCAGTGGAAATCGTGGCCGATCGGGGCATCCATACGCGGGCTGGGCAGAGCGCATGGCAGACGATTTGCCGCCAGATGGAAACCCAATTCGCCCAATCCCATTACGAGGCGGGCGCTTTAGAGGGAATCGCAGCGGTGGCGCAGTGCTTGCGCAGCCATTTTCCCCATAACGCCCAGCGCAGCAACGAGTTGCCGAACGCGCCTGTGTTGCTGGACTGAAGCGGTCCGCACCTCCGGACGGTGCGCCTGCGCGTTTGCTTGACATTTCGGGGAATGACAAGCAGCATCGCAGCCCACTTTCCCATTTTTAATATGACAAGCATCTACGACTTCGAAGCTCTTCAAATCAACGGCCAGAGCGTGCGCCTGGACCAGTTCAAGGGCCGTGCGCTCTTGATCGTCAACACCGCCAGCGCCTGCGGCTTCACGCCGCAGTTCGCCGGCCTGGAGGCGCTGCATCAGCAATACGCCGATAAGGGCTTGGTGGTGCTGGGCTTTCCCTGTAACCAGTTTGGCGCGCAGGACAAGGGCAGCAACGACGAGATTGCCGAGTTTTGCCAGCTCAACTACGGCGTGAGCTTTCCGATGATGGCCAAAGTCGATGTCAACGGCGCGGGCGCACACCCGCTCTACCAGTGGCTGACCAAAGCGGCGCCGGGTTTCTTGGGCACCAAAGGCATTAAGTGGAACTTCACCAAGTTTCTGGTGGCAAAGGACGGTACTGTTCTCAAACGCTACGCACCTACCGATACCCCCAAAAGCATGGGCAAAGATATCGAGGCGGCGCTGGCGGCTTGACATAAAAAGGGCCGCATATTGCGGCCTCAGGCACAGGTCTTGTCAATCGGATGCGGCGCTCAGGCCGCGTGCCAAAGCACTTTCTTGCGCTTCGAAGTCCAGTCCTCAAAAGCGTGCCCATAAACTTCTTCAATGCGGTTGCGCTTGACCTTGAAGGTGGGCGTGATGAGCCCGCTTTCCACCGTCCAGGGCTCGGAGATGACCACCATGCAGGAGAGCTGCTCATGCGGGTCCAGCGTCTGGTTGACCTCCGCGAGTTTGGCGGCGATACCTGCCTCGAGCAGGGCGCGGTGCGCGGCGTCCCTGGACTGATTGGCCGCCAGCATCGACAGCATCACCAGCGCCAGGGGCTGGCCCAGGTTGGAGCCGACCACGCAGCAGGCTTCGACCCCGGGCGTGAGCGCCAGCTTGTCTTCAATCGGCGCGGGGGCCACGTACTTGCCCTTGTTGGTCTTGAACAGGTCTTTGACGCGGCCGGTGATCTTGAGGTTGCCCTCGGAGTCCAGCGCGCCCTTGTCGCCGGTGCGCAGCCAGCCATCGGCGGTGAACGCATCCTGGCTGAGTTGCGGCTCTTTGAAGTAGCCCTGCATCAGCATGTCGCTTTTCATCTGGATCTCGCCGTCGTCAGCGGTGATGCGGCACTGAACGCCGGGAAATTTCAGGCCTACCGTACCGGGTCGGCTTTGGCCCGGCAAAGTGGTGTGCGAGACGCCGCAGTTTTCGGTCATGCCGTAGATTTCGACAATGTCCAGCCCCAGCGCGGTGTACCAGCGCAGCAGGTAGGCCGGCATGGGCGCGGCACCGCCAGCGGCAAAGCGGCACTGGTCCAGTCCCAGGGTGGTCAGCACCTTTTTGCGCACCAAACTTCGCACGATGGGAATCTTGAGCATGGACTTGAGTTTGGCTGGCGGCATCTTGGCGTCCACGCCCTCCTTGAACTTGACCCACAGCCGCGGTACCGAGAAAAAAAACGTCGGGCGCGCCCGGCGCAGGTCTTGCGCAAAGGTGTCCAGCGACTCGGCAAAAAACAATTGCAGCCCGGTGGCCAGCAGTGCGTGCTCGACCATCACGCGCTCGGCAATGTGCGACAGCGGCAGGTAGGACAGGATCCGGTCGTCAGCGTTCATCGGCATGCGGGCTAGGCCTTCGGTGATGGCCCGCGCAAAGTTGTCAAAGCTGTGCATGACGCCTTTGGGGTTGCCGGTAGTGCCCGAGGTGTACATCAGGGTGCAGACGTCCTCACCACCCCGCACGGGCTCGCCCGCCAGGGGCGCCAGGCCGGTAATGACGCTGCTCCAGCTCGGGTACGGGTTGGCCGGTGCCAACGGCAGGCTGACGCAGGGCAGGGTGTCGGGCACGCCCGCCTTCATGGATTCCCAGTCGTCGAGCTTGCCCACAAAGAGCAGCTGCGTGTCACTGTGCTCCAGAATCTGCCGCACGGTGCCGGCCGCCAGGGTGGGGTAGAGCGGCACCGACACCAGACCGGCCATCCAGATCGCCCAGTCCGCCATCAGCCAGTGCGCGGTGTTTTTGGACAGGATGGCGATGCGGCTGCCCGGTGCCAGCCTCAGGGACAACAGGTGCGTCGCCATCCGGCGCGTTTCATTGAGTGCCTCGGCCCAGGTGAAAGTTTGAACCGCACCGCCTTGCACGGGTTGGGTCAGGCATACGCGTTGCCCAGCGGTTTTTTCCCATTGGTACAGGCTTTGCAGGGCCAGTGTGTTGGGGGGGAGCAGGGGGTTGTTCATGGTGCATCAGCTCGCGGTGGGGTTGTTGGGCATCTGGTCGGGTCGCCCCATCCATGCGTGGAAAAGCCCTTGCGGGTCGCGCTGGGCGCGAATCTGGTCCAGTTGCGCCAAGTTGGCGGCCGACATGAACTTCGCCGGGCGAAGCGCCAGGTTTTCGTCGGCCAGCTGAATGCCGTGGCTGTGTTCAGACAGGGCGCGCATGTGCTCGGTGGACCAGTTTGCGTACTTGGCCTCGTCGGCCGCGTTGCGCACGGCGGTGTAAAGCGCCAGGTAGGTGCGCGTCTCTACCGAAAACGCCATGTCTTCGCGTTGAGGTGGCGGGTTCCAGTTCAACCACAGCACGTGGCTGGGGTGCGGCGGCTGCGTGTCGGCGATGCGCCGCAGCCCCGGTAGCAAGGGCGTAATCGGTCCGTCGAGCCACATGTTGTCGGCAAACCAGCGCACGCCCGGCCAGAACAGGGTTTTTTCGCCCGACCTCATCATGAAGTCCAGCGAGAAGGGCATCAGCGGCAGCGTGAGGCTGGCTCTGGAACGAATCGGGCTGTCGTCAATGAAGGCCACGGCCTCGCGGGCTTCCTTCCAGCTGTCGGCCAGCACCGGGGCATAGACCTCGATGCCATCGCTGAAGATGCCCATGCAGCGGTGGTTGAACACCATCTGGAACTCCACCTTGGGCGACACCTGCGGCCCCACGCTGTCGGCCCAACTGAAAACTTCTTCCAGGTGCTTTTGGCGAAACACCTGCAGCTTCATGCCGACGAATTTGGGTCGCGCATGCAGTTTGAGGTGATAGCGCACCACAACGCCGAAGAAGCCGGGGCCGGCGCCGCGTGCCGCCCAAAAGAGGTCGGCGTTTTCGGTGGCGCTGGCATGTACCAGGCTGCCGTCGGCCAACACCACGTCGATGCCCAGCACGTTCTCGCAGCCCAGCCCCATCATGCGGCTGTTCCAGCCAAAGCCGCCTTGCAGCAAAAAGCCGCCCAGACCCACGGTGTAAGCGTGGGCCACGGGGAAGAAAAGCCGGTGTTTGGCCAAAGCGGCATTCACCTCGCCCGAAATGCAGCCCGGGCCGATGGTTGCGGTTCGGTTGACAGCGTTGATTTCAATGCTGCGGATGCGCGACATGTCGATCAGCAGGCCACCTTCGCGGATATGGTTTTGTGCCCAGCTGTGGCCGCCCGAGCAGACGGTGATTTTGAGCTTGTGTTCACGCGCCTGGTTCACGGCGGTGATGACGTCACCGACATCATTGGCCTGCACCACGATGTCGGGGCGCCGCCCGGGGTCTCGCGCGTTGAAACTGGTGGCCAGAACCGCTGCGTCAAAGCCTGCATCTCCGCGCCGCAAAACGACGCCCTTTCCTTTTCCTCTCACCATTTCGTTCTCCTCTTTTTAAGACGTGAATCAACGCTGGGAATCTCCACGCGCTGCGCTTTGCATCGCGTGTAGAGATTGATTTTTAGTAGTTAGTAATAAAATCATATTTAAAAATTTATAAGATTAAAGGGGCTTAAAAATCCCGTTTCTAAGCAAACGGGCGTTGGTCAGGCCCATTGAGGTAGCTGCATGCCGGGGACAGTCCGGTGCCGTGCTTTTTGTGCGTTCACCAGAAAATCGTTGCTGAGGAGGTATTGGCGCGCTGCTCGGTGCCTTACAAGAAAAAATCGAAGCCACGATCGTGGAAAAATTCGAATCCTGCTTGGCCGTAGTGCCGAGGCAAGCGACTCCACATCGCTGATCTGCATGCAAAACCGGTTATCGGTTGCTCGTACGGCGGCTTCTACCGCAAATCTTCACAGTGTGTCGAGATGCAGTAAATAGTCCCGCAATGCCGAGGCGATGGTTGAAAATCGCCCGGGTCTTTGGGTAGGATTTAGCGATCTAGCTCGTCTGATCGGCCGCCGCCTTACCTTGTGCCTTTTTGACCGCTCGCTTTTTTGCAACAAGCACGGGAGCTTCGGGCACTTTTGCGGCTGCGCGCTTGGCGGGTGCGGCGCGACGCGTGCTTGGGCTTGTCTGATGGGACAGTTTCTGCACTGCCTCGGTGAGTGCGTCAATCCGGGCAATGATGGCCTTGACATCCTTGTCTGACGGGACGCCCAGCTTATGCAAGGCCTTAGCGACGCTGGTTTCAAAAATCGCCTCGACTTTGCCCAATTGATCAGAGGCTTTGCTGGATATTTCGGATGCAATGCCCGATACCTTGATCGTAGCTTTGGCAATTTTTTCTTCAGCAGCGCTTTGTGTTCTGCGCTGAATTTCCACGCCTTCCTTCAACAAAGACTCAAAGGCCTTATTGCCTTCAGACTGGGCGCGCGTAAACGCAGCCAAACCGGCCTGCCAGATTTGCTGTGCCGAGTCTTTGACAGACCTTGGCGCGCCAGCATCCGGGGCGGTGGAATCATTGGCGGACTTGGTTTGTGATTTTTTTACCATGGTGCACTCTCCTTTTGAGCAGGTTGAAAAATTCTTGGATCAATGAATCGGATGTATTTAGCTGGTGATTTACAAGTTACCTGTCGTGTCGGCGGTCGGTTCTAGGCAACGTTCAATGCAGTGCATTGAAGAGCGTGCTCCCTTGCATAAATCGGGTGGACACGCCAAGTGGATTTGGCATGGCTCATCTCAGACATACCGGACGCGGATCGAATCTGGAAAACGGTTTGACGTCGTAGCCGCCTGCCATGCCGGGATTGCCGGTGCGGGCAAACGCCGCCCAGGCGGAGCGCAGCTTGTGTCCCCGGGCGTCGACCTCTGGCCAGGGGCTGGTCCCCAGCAGGGGCGCCCCTTCCCAACTGGCCCGGTCGCCCAGCAACAGCGGCAAGTCAATGCAATGCCCGGCGCCAAAGCGGTTATGGGGAAAGCGCGTGTCGAGCCGGTAAAGATAGGTTTTTTGTGGGCCGGCGCCGGGGCCGCTGCGTGCTTGTGCCAGGGCCAAGGTGGGAAGGGCAAACAATTGCCGCGTCAGGAAGCGGGAGACGATGCCCTCGCCGATGCCGGGTAAACCAAAGGGAAGCCGGGGAGCCTTGGTTTGGGCCAGTCCGATAAATGGCGCTGCGTCGTCGCGCGTCCATCCCGCAAGAACATCGACAGATCGTGGTGCTTGCGGCGGCGCGCTGCTGAAAGTCGGGCTGAAAGGCAAGGGCGCGCCGACCTGCGGCGTGATGGCCGCCTGCGCTGTCAGCAAGGCCTGCACACTGGCACGGTACGGGTCCTGCTGGAGCGCAGTGCGAAAGCGGATGGCCACGCGCGCTTGGTCCTGCGCCGACTGGCGTACCCCCAGCGGCGCGCTCTGAAGGATGGCGCGCTGAAAGAGGGCCTGTCCGGCGTACTGGGTGAGCAAGGTGAACACCGAATGCCCACCGGCCGACTGACCAAACACGGTCACCCGCGCCGGGTTGCCGCCGAAAGCGTGGATGTTGCGCTGCACCCATTGCAGCGCGGCTATTTGGTCGAGCGTGCCGCAATTGGCCTGACCGCCGTCCACCGCCAAAAAACCAAAGGCCCCCAGCCGGTAGCTGACAGACACCACCACCACGTTACCCTCTGCGGCCAGCCGCTGCGGGCAGTAGCAGGCCAGTTCGCCGCTGCCGCACAGGTAGCCGCCGCCGTGGATCCAGACCATCACCGGCCTCTGGCCCTCCAGGGCTGGCGTGGCGATGGTCAGCACCTGGCAGTTTTCAGACTGCTCTAGCGGCGTCTTGGGTGTCCCAATGAAAAATGCCAGCGGGTCTGGCGCCTGTGGGCACATGGGGCCAGGCAGACTGGCGTCGCGCACATCGCTCCAAGGAGCAAGAGATTCGGGTGCCTGGAACCGGTCAGCGCGTGCGTAAGGGATGCCACGAAACATACAAACACCACCTACACGCTTTCCCGCGAGGCGCCCTGCGGGAGGGTGGGCGATGGGTGGGGTGTCGTCCATAGCAGCGTGCATGGGGTGCGACTTACTGGGCCTTTTTCAGAAAATCGGTCAAATAGTCGAGTTCGTCAGCGCAAGCGTCTTCCGACTGCTTTTGGGCAAACTTCTCGATGCTTCCGCCCAGAAACGGCACAGTGGATTTGGCCTTGTGCGTGATGCGGTAAACGCAGCCCTTGCCGGACGCAGCTAGGGAGAATTCGGCGCTCAGTTTCACGGGCTGGCCGACCAGCTCGACCGTCATGCTGCCGGAGGCTTCACCCTTGTCGCCCAGGGTCCAGGTTTCTTCCAAAACAAGGTCAGACTCGGAGGGCAACACCTTGGCCAGCATGCCGGGCAACTCTCGGCGGACGTGGCGCTGCATGGTGACGGTGACCTGGCCGGCCTTCTTTTTGGTCTTGACGCTGGCGCTGATGTCGCCCAAGGCGAGGCAGCGCGCTTCCAACCATTTGGCGTTGGTCAGCAAATCGAGGACGGTTTGGGCGGGGGCGTTGAGTTTGTGTTCCATGGTTCAGGCCGTCATGGCAGTTGGGGTGGCGGGCGATGTGATGGGGCTTGCAGATTTGCGGGCGCGAGCCGTTTTGGCTGTGGTTTTGCTGGGAGTCTTGGCGGTGGTCTTGACTGAAGTTTTGCGTGCAGTGGCTGCTTTTCGGGCGCGCGTTGGCTTGGCGGGCGCGCGGGCCGGGCTTGCGCTTGTCGCGGCAGTTTCACGCCTGGCGGCCATGGCAGGCATAGTGGACGCAGCGGCGAGCAGAGATTGCACGCCGCCGACCAAACTGGCTAGGAGTCCGCGCTGCGGGTCTTTGGCTTGCACTTTGCGCAGAGCGGCCAATTGCGTCTCAATCGACGCCTTGACCGTGTCGCGCACTTCGGCAAGCACCTCCGGGTCGTCCGATTCGCCCTTGTGCTGCGCCGTTTCAATGGGTTCGCCAAAGGAGTAATAAAAGCGCTCTGGGCGCGGAATCATGGACAGCCCCAAGCCACGGGCCAGCGGGAACATCTGCTCACCGTCACCGATCAGCTTGGCGCCGATGGGAGTGGTCTTGAACCACTTGACCGGGCCCGAGCCCATGATGTCGTTGGAGTCGAGCAAGATGTCGTAGCACTCTTCTGCGCCCACGGCTGCAAAGGGAATGATGCGGTAGCCGTGCTCCACCGCCATGCGGGCAAAGCCGGTGCGGTCTTTCCAGATGAGCTGGTAGGCCTCGCCCTTGCGCTTGGCCACCTCGCGCGAGCCGCCGGGAAACACCATGATGTGGGCGCCGCTCTCCATGAGGGCGCTGCAGTTCTCGCGCGTGCCCACGACGCTGCCGATCCACTTGAAAATATTGCGCCAGCCGGGGATCTTGAAATGCATGCGGTCGGCCAGGCCGCGAATGTAGACGCCCTTGCGCTGGTAGATTTCGTAGCCCAGCAGCGGCACATCGAGCATGCCGTAGATGGTGTGGTTACCGACAAACAGGGTGGGGCGTTGGGGGTCGATGTTTTCTAGGCCGGTCACCCAAGGGCGGTGCCACAGGCGGTGGGCGGCTAGCAAGCGGCCCATGGTTTTTGCGGGGGGCGGGGTGTATTCCGCCAAGGTGTTTTTGGTGCTTCTTGTCATAATGTGTCTCCCTGTACGAACAGAAGTTCGGGCAATAAACAATTGCATTATTGCAGAGACTAATACATTTGGAAAGCATTTTTCTTGTCGAATACACACGCTTTTCTGGCTTTTGCCCCGACCGATGCCGGAGCGCCTTAGGCGAAAGGCACGGTGTTTCAGCCCAAACTTTGCATCGCGCTGCAGGGCTATAGCCGTCAGCGCCTGGTTCAGGATATCGGTGCGGGTTTGACGGTGGGTGTAGTTGCGCTGCCACTGTCGATGGCCTTTGCCATCGCTTCTGGGCTCAAGCCCGAGACCGGGCTGTTTACCGCCATCATTGCCGGTTTTCTGATTTCCTTGCTCGGCGGCAGCCGGGTGCAGGTGGGCGGCCCGGCCGGCGCCTTTATCGTGATCGTCTACGGCATCGTCCAACAGTATGGCGTGGCCAATCTGGTGATCGCCACCGCCATGTCGGGCGTGATGCTCTTGGCCATGGGAATGCTGCGCCTGGGCACGCTGGTGCGCTTTATTCCGGTGTCGGTGGTCATTGGCTTTAGCAACGGCATTGCGGTCTTGATTGCGCTGTCGCAGATCAAAGACTTTCTGGGCCTGTCCGTGCCCCACATGCCGGCCGATTTTGTCGGCATCGTGCGGACGATTGCGGCCCAGGCGAATGCGTTCAATCCCTGGGCGCTCGGGTTGGCCGCCGGGTCGTTGCTTTTGCTGGTGCTTTGGCAGTTTGCGTTGCCGCGCCTTTTGCGAGCGAGCGGCTGGCCGACGGGCAAACTCAGCAGCATCCCGGGCGCAGTGGTGGTGTTGGTGGTGGCGACGCTGCTGACCGCTCTTCTTGCGCTGCCGGTGCAGACGATTGGCACGCGTTTTGGCGGTATTCCGTCAGCTTTGCCTGCCTTGGTATGGCCCGAGTTTGAGTGGGCCACTGCGCGCCTGCTGCTGATGCCCGCCACTACCCTGGCCCTGCTGGGTGCGATTGAGTCCCTGCTGTGCGCCCGCGTGGCCGACGGCATGATTGGCGATCGCCATGACCCTAACCAGGAACTCATGGCCCAGGGCATTGCCAATCTGGTGACCCCGTTTTTTGGCGGCATGCCAGCTACCGGCACCATTGCCCGCACCGTGACCAATGTGAAAAGCGGCGCCACCAGTCCGGTGGCGGGCATGGTGCATGCGCTGACGCTGTCGGTGGTGATTTTGGTGGCCGCGCCCCTGGCCTTTCACATTCCGCTGCCCGCCTTGTCGGCGATTTTGATGTTCGTGGCCTGGAATATGGGCGACTGGCGGGCCTTTGCGGCCTTGCAGCAGTTTCGTCTGCCCTACCGCAGCACCTTGCTGGCGGTGTTTTTCTTGACCGTGTTGGTGGATTTGACCGTGGCTGTAGAGGTGGGGCTGCTGGGTGCCTGCCTTACCTTTATTTACCGGATTTCCAGCCTTACGCGCAGCGAGTGCGTGCTGGCCACGCCCAGCGTGCACGCCTATCGCCTGCATGGCGCCCTGTTTTTTGGGGCGGTACAGCTATTGGAAGATTTGGAGTCGCACCTACCCCAATCGGCCCTGGTGCTAGACCTGAAAAACGTTATTTACATGGACTCCACTGGCGCGGACGCCTTGCAGAGTTTGGCCAAGGCCTGTCAGGCTCGGCAAGTGAGGTTGCTGCTGGCGGGTGTGTCGCACCAGCCGCTGGACATCTTGCAGCGCACGGGCCTGTTGGCCGCGCTCCCCAAACCCGACCTGTTGGCCGATATGGCGCAGGCCTTAGCCGCCGCGCAGGCACCACGACCCGTCCCCTGAGCGCGCAAAAAGTACGCTTTACTGCGGCAGCGCTGCGATCTCTGCAGCCGTAAAGCCGGCCGCCCGGCGCGCCACCAGGTTAAAGGGCGGCTTCAGGCTGGGGGCGCGGTAGCGCCGGGCCGCCTCGGGATAAAAGGCTGCGCCGTCCACGCCGTCGCGATGGCACAGCCACTGAAACCAGTGGTTGCCGATGGCCACGTGGCCCACTTCTTCGGCCAGGATGGTGTCCAAAATGGCCACCGCAGCCAGTGCTGCGGGCGTGGCTACTTTGCGCAGCTTGGCCTGGATCAGCGGCGTGGCGTCCAAGCCTCGGGCTTCCAGGGTGCGCGGCACCAGGGCCATGCGGGCCAGCACGTCGTCCTGCGTGGCCTCGCACATGGTCCACAGGCCGTCGTGCGCCGTGAAGTCGCCATAGGCGTGGCCTAGGCTCTGCAAATGCGCCTGCAAGAGTGCAAAGTGCTTGGCCTCTTCAGCGGCCACGCGCAGCCAGTCGCGGTAATAGCTCTCGGGCATACCGGCAAAACGCCACACGGCATCCAGCGCCAGGTTGATGGCGTTGAACTCGATGTGCGCTATTGAATGCATGAGCGCCGCGTGGCCTGCAGGCGTAAACGGCGAGCGGCGGGGCACCAAAGCGGGTTCCACGAGCAGCGGCTGGGCCGGACGCCCGGGTGCCATGAATGCGTCAAAGTTACTGCTGCCGTCGCATGCCAGGCCAGGGGACGCCAGCCACAATTCCTGTACGGCAGCGACCTTGTCGTGGGGCTGCGCCAGGCAAAAAGCGTCTAGCGCGCGGTGTCTAAGTTCCATCCCTACAATTCTAGGTAACCCACAACGCGTTTCACGAGGTCATTCCATGGCAATTTACGAGTTAGAACAGATTTCCCCCACCCTCGCCGAATCGGCTTGGGTGGCCGACAGCGCCCAAGTCATGGGCCGGGTCGATCTGGCGGCGCACACCAGCATCTGGTTTGGTGTGGTCATCCGGGGTGACACCGAGAGCATCACGATTGGCGAAGGCAGCAACATCCAGGACGGCAGCGTGCTGCACGCCGATGTCGGACAGCCCCTGCGTGTGGGCAAACACGTCACCGTAGGCCACAAGGTGATGCTGCATGGCTGCACCATTGGTGATGAGTCGCTGATCGGCATCGGCGCCATCATCCTGAATGGTGCAAAAATCGGCAAAAACTGCCTGGTGGGCGCGGGTTCGCTCGTCACCGAAGGCAAAGAATTCCCGGACGGCTCCATGATTGTCGGCAGCCCCGCCAAGGTGGTGCGCGGTCTGACGCCTGAGCAAATGGAGTTTTTGCGCCTGAGCGCCAAGCACTACATCGACAATGCGCAGCGCTTCAAGTCGGATTTGCACCAGATCGCCTGAGCTGAACGCCGTCCCCCCCCCTTTTTTTGGTCCTGTGCGACCACCACCGCCAGGCATTGCGCCCGGCTTTTTCGGAGTAGTGCGTGTCTGAATTGCACAAGTTTATTTTTGACGGTCTGCCGGTGCGCGGCATCGTGGTGCGGCTCACCGACACCTGGACCGAGATCTTGCGCCGGCGTGCGTCTAACAGCGAGCACGGCGCCTACGCCGCCCCGGTGCGCGAGATGCTGGGCGAGATGGTGGCGGCCGGTGTGTTGATGCAGTCCAGCATCAAGTTTGACGGCGCGCTGGTGCTGCAAATCATGGGCGATGGCCCGGTCAAGCTCGCCGTGGTGGAGGTGCAATCCAGCCTGGAAGTGCGCGCCACTGCCACCGTGTTGCAGCCGGTGCCAGAGGGCGCTACCCTGAGCCAGATGGTCAATGTGAACAACCAGGGCCGCTGCGCCATTACGCTGGACCCGCAGACCAAGTTTCCCGGCCAGCAGCCCTACCAGGGCGTGGTGCCGCTGTTTGACGACCATGGCAAGCCCATCGACAAGCTCAACGCGGTGCTGGAGCACTACATGCTGCAAAGCGAGCAGCTCGACACCACCCTGGTGCTGGCCGCAGACGAACAGGTGGCCGCCGGCCTGCTGATCCAGCGCCTGCCGGTGCAAGGCGAAGGCAATTTGTCGGGTAGCCTGGTGAGCAAGGACAACGAAGATCAGATTGGCCTAAATGAGCACTACAACCGCATCTCCATTTTGGCCAGCAGCCTCAAGCGCGAAGAGCTGCTTTCCTTGGACGTGGAAACCGTGCTGCGCCGCCTGTTTTGGGAAGAAACGCTCACCCGCTTTGAGCCCCTGGTGGGCGAGGTGGCACCGCGCTTTGCCTGCAGTTGCAGCCGCGAACGCGTGGCCCGCATGATTGTGGGCCTGGGCGCTGACGAGGCTTACAGCATTTTGCAAGAGCGCCCCAATATCGAGGTGGCTTGCGAGTTTTGCGGCGTGCAATACCACTTTGACCCGGTGGACACCGCGCGTCTGTTTGTACCGCCCACCCAGCAAATCGAAGGCGGCGATACGCCGCATTAATGACGCTGCGGTCGGTACCACGCCCTACGGGTCAGGGCGCGGGTGGCGGCGCGCTGGCCAGCAGGCGGCTAAAAAGCTGGTGCTCGCACTGCGCGTCCGAGCATTTGTCGCAAACCCATTGCCAGCGCGCCTGGTCCGTGTCGGGGCGGGCAGGGCCATTGGCGGCCTGCTGTACGCATTGGTCGAGTGCCGCCAGGGCGCAGGCGCTGCGCTGCGCCCCTTGGCCGTAGACCACGCTGTAACGCAGGCCGTGGGCCTGCAAGACCTCGCGCAAGCGGGCGTCCACCCGGCGCTGCATGGCAGTGCCATCCCGCTGAATGCCGTCGGCTACCCAGGGCAGGTCCAACCCGGTCAGCAGCGTCAGGTCATAGACGGCGTGGTGGGCCAAGGCAAATGGGTACAGCGAAAGGTCACCGAACACGATGTCGCTATAGACGGCCGTCATTAGCGGCGTGGTGTCCGCCAGCAGCACCTCGCAGGCGCTCGCGTGCAGCACGCGCTGGGCTTGGGCGTGCGCAATGGCGATTTGTTCATGGGCTTGGGGCGTGCGGCCGTTTTGATCGCACCATTCACGCAGTATTTCAGGGACGCAATAGGCGCTTTGGCCACGCGCTTGCAGGGCAGCTGCCAATGACTGCGCCAGCGCAGTTTTTCCGGTGCATTCGGCGCCCAGCAGCGCAATTTTCATGCGGACGCGCTGCAACACTGAGCGCCTTGACGCCCACGTTTACTTGGCAACCTGGACAAAAATTTCATTGGGCTTGACCATGCCCAACTCGGAACGGGCCTTTTCTTCCACCATTTCAAGCCCTTCCCGCAGGTCGCGGATTTCCGCTTCCATGCGGGCGTTGGCTTGTTCGGCCTGGGCGTTGCTGCGCTTTTGTGCCGCCAGTTCCTGGTTCAGCTTGGCCACGTTGGGCACGCTGCCGCGCCCAAACCAAAGCTGGCCCTGCAGCACCAGCAGCAGGACCAAGAGCGCAGCAGGAACAAGGCGGCGACCCATCGCAGTCTTTAGCGCAGGTTGTAAAACGCCGAGCGTCCGGGGTACACCGCCACTTCGCCCAAATCTTCTTCGATGCGCAGCAACTGGTTGTACTTGGCAATGCGGTCCGAGCGGCTCAAGGAACCAGTCTTGATCTGGCCGGCATTCATGCCCACAGCAATGTCGGCGATGGTGGTATCTTCGGTCTCTCCCGAACGGTGGCTGATCACGGCGGTGTAACCGGCGCGCTTGGCCATCTCAATGGCGGCAAAGGTTTCGCTCAGCGTGCCGATTTGGTTGATCTTGATGAGGATCGAGTTGGCAATGCCCTTGTCGATGCCTTCTTTCAAAATCTTGGTGTTGGTCACGAACAGGTCGTCGCCCACGATTTGCACTTTTTTGCCCAGGCGGTCGGTCAGAATTTTCCAGCCATCCCAGTCGCCTTCGGCCATGCCGTCTTCGATGCTGATGATGGGGTATTTGTCCACCCAGGTGGCCATCATGTCGGTCCATTCCTGGGCAGTCAGGCTCAAGCCTTCGCCGGCGAGTTCGTATTTGCCGTCTTTGTAAAACTCAGACGCGGCGCAGTCCAGGCCCAGGGCGATTTGCTCACCCGCCACAAAACCAGCCTTGTCGATGGCGTCCAGAATCATCTGGATGGCCGATTCGTGGTTGGGCACGTTGGGGGCAAAGCCGCCTTCGTCGCCCACGGCGGTGCTGATGCCCTTGTCGTGCAAAATTTTCTTGAGTGCGTGGAACACTTCAGCGCCATAGCGCAGTGCTTCGCGAAAGCTGGGCGCGCCCACGGGGATGATCATCAACTCTTGCAGGTCGAGGTTGTTGTTGGCGTGCTCGCCGCCGTTGATGACGTTCATCATGGGCACCGGCATTTGCACCGCACCCATGCCGCCAAAGTAGCGGTACAGGGGCAGGCCGGCTTCTTCGGCCGCAGCGCGGGCCACGGCCATGGATACGGCCAGCATGGCGTTGGCGCCCAGGCGGCTCTTGTTTTCGGTACCGTCCAGGTCAATCAGGGTTTTGTCCAGAAAGGCTTGCTCGGAGGCGTCCAAGCCCAGCACGGCCTCAGAGATTTCGGTGTTGATGTGGTCTACCGCCTTGCGCACGCCTTTGCCGAGGTAGCGCATGTGGTCGCCGTCGCGCAGCTCAATGGCCTCGCGCGAACCGGTGGAAGCGCCTGAGGGCACGGCTGCGCGGCCCATGGTGCCGCTTTCCAGCAATACGTCGCATTCCACCGTCGGGTTGCCCCGGCTGTCCAAAATCTCGCGTCCCACTATGTCCACAATTGCGCTCATCGCTGGTCTTTCAAAAGGTTGTTGTCAAAAATCGCTGGCAGCCCACGCGTCCAATGCATTACGGAGCGGCGCTGCGTTGTACGTCATTTACTGGAAGTTATTTTCCAAAAACGGGGTTTTTTTGGTTACGTAATCGAGCGCCACCAGAGTTTCCAGCAGCGCACGCATGTGTTTCAGGGGCACGGCATTGGGGCCGTCGCTCAAAGCCTTGGACGGATCTGGGTGGGTTTCCATGAACAAACCGGCCACGCCCACGGCCACGGCGGCGCGCGCCAGCACCGGCACCATCTCGCGCTGACCGCCGCTAGTCGTGCCCTGGCCGCCGGGCAATTGCACCGAGTGCGTGGCGTCAAACACCACGGGCGCACCGGTCTCGCGCATGATGGCCAGGCTGCGCATGTCGCTCACCAGGTTGTTGTAGCCGAAGCTTGCGCCGCGTTCGCAAGCCATGAAGTTGTCTTCGGGCAGGCCCGCTTCGCGCGCTGCGGCGCGGGCTTTGTCGATCACGTTTTTCATGTCGCCAGGCGCTAAAAACTGGCCTTTTTTGATATTCACCGGCTTGCCCGACTGGGCCACGGCGCGGATGAAGTCAGTCTGGCGGCACAAAAAAGCCGGGGTTTGCAGCACATCGACCACGCTGCAGACTTGGGCGATCTGGTCTTCGCTATGGATGTCGGTGAGCACCGGCACGCCCAGCTCGCGTTTGACCTTGGCCAAAATCTCCAGCCCCTTGTCGATGCCAGGACCACGAAAGGTGTTGCCGCTGGAGCGGTTGGCCTTGTCAAAGCTGCTCTTAAAAATGAACGGAATGCCCAGAGCCGAAGTGATTTCTTTCAGCGTGCCTGCCGTGTCCATTTGCAACTGCTCAGATTCGATCACGCAGGGGCCCGCGATCAAAAAGATGCGGTGCTCCAGCCCGACGTCGAATCCGCAAAGTTTCATGCTGCTACCTTCAAGGACTTGCCCGCCAGTTGGTGGTCCAGGGAGGCGCGGATGAAGGCATTGAACAGCGGGTGGCCGTCCCATGGCGTGGATTTGAATTCGGGGTGGAACTGCACGCCCACAAACCAGGGATGCACGGCTTGGGGCAACTCAACCATCTCGGTCAGTTGTTCGCGCTGGGTCAGGGCGGATATGACCAGGCCGGATTTGCGCAGTTGGTCCAGATAATTGACATTTGCCTCGTAGCGGTGGCGGTGACGCTCGGTCACCACGTCGCCGTAAATGGCGTGGGCGATGGTGTTTTTGGCCACGTCCGAACTTTGCGCGCCCAGGCGCATGGTGCCGCCGAGGTCAGAGTTTTTGTCGCGGGTGTTGATGGTGCCGTCGCTGTCTTTCCACTCGGTGATCAGTGCGATCACGGGGTGGGGCGTATCGGCTTCAAATTCGGTGCTATTGGCGTCCACCAGGCCGGCCACGTGGCGGGCAAATTCGATGGTCGCCACTTGCATGCCTAAGCAAATGCCCAGGTAAGGCACCTTGTTTTCGCGCGCAAAACGGGCGGCGGTGATTTTTCCTTCAATGCCGCGCTTGCCAAAACCGCCGGGCACCAGCACCGCGTCAAACTTGGCGAGCTGCTGGACTGTCTCGGGCGTGATGGTTTCAGAGTCGATGTAGCTGATCTTGACCTTGACATGGTTTTTCATGCCAGCGTGGCGCAGCGCCTCGTTGAGCGACTTGTAGCTGTCGGACAAATCGACGTATTTTCCGACCATGGCAATCGTCACTTCGCCTGCCGGGTGTTCGGTCTCGTACACCAGGTCGTCCCAGCGCTTGAGTTTGGCCGGGGGCGTGTTCAGGCGCAGCTTGTCGCAAATCAAGCCGTCGAGCCCCTGCTCGTGCAGCATGCGCGGCACTTTGTAGATGGTGTCCACGTCCCACATGGAGATCACGCCCCACACTGGCACGTTGGAGAACAACGAGATTTTTTGCCGCTCTTCGTCTGGAATCGGACGATCAGCGCGGCAAACCAGGGCGTCGGCCTGGATGCCGATTTCGCGCAACTGCTTGGCGGTGTGCTGGGTGGGTTTGGTCTTGAGTTCGCCTGCTGCGGCAATCCAGGGCACGTAGCTCAGGTGCACAAAAGCGGTGTTGTTCGGGCCCATTTGCAGGCTCATTTGGCGCACGGCTTCCAAGAAGGGCAAGGACTCGATGTCGCCCACGGTGCCGCCAATTTCCACAATAGCCACGTCCACCGCATCGGGCTCGCCCAGGCGGGCGCCGCGCTTGACGAATTCCTGGATTTCGTTGGTGACGTGCGGAATGACCTGCACCGTCTTGCCCAAATAGTCGCCCCGGCGCTCTTTGTCGAGCACGCTTTTGTAGATTTGGCCGGTGGTGAAATTGTTGGCCTTGCGCATGCGGGTTTCCACAAAGCGCTCGTAGTGGCCCAGGTCGAGGTCGGTCTCGGCGCCGTCGTCGGTGACGAACACCTCGCCGTGCTGCAGGGGCGACATGGTGCCCGGATCGACGTTGAGGTAGGGATCGAGTTTGATCAGGGTGACTGTCAGACCCCGCGATTCCAAGAGCGCGGCGAGTGAGGCGGATGCAATTCCCTTACCCAGGGAAGAGACCACGCCACCGGTGACGAAGACAAATTTGGTCATGTCAGTGTACGAACCCTGGGGCTCGGGAAGCTGGTAATGCGAGATTATAGGTGTCTGCTACATTGCGCTTTGGGTCCATTTCGGCCCCGCAGCAGTATTTAAAGCAGGGCCTGGCGGATGGAATTAAGCGGTAAACACATTGTTTTGGGACTCAGCGGCGGCATTGCGTGCTACAAGGCCGCCGAACTCTGCCGCGCGCTCATCAAGGAAGGCGCCACCGTGCAGGTGGTGATGACCGAGGCCGCAGCCCAGTTCATCACCCCGGTCACCCTGCAGGCCCTGAGCCAGCGCAGCGTCTACACCTCGCAGTGGGATGCGCGCGAGGCCAACAATATGGCCCACATCAACCTCAGCCGCGCGGCCGACGCCATTCTGATAGCGCCCTGCAGCGCAGATTTCATGGCCAAACTGCTGCACGGGCGCGCTGACGATTTGCTCAGCCTGATGTGCCTGGCCCGCCCCCTAGAGTCGGTGCCGCTGCTGCTGGCCCCGGCCATGAACCGCGAAATGTGGGCGCATCCGGCCACCGTGCGCAATGTGGCCCAATTGCGCGCGGACGGCGCCACGGTGCTGGGTGTGGGCGCGGGCGACCAGGCCTGTGGCGAAACCGGCGACGGCCGCATGCGCGAGCCGCAGGAGTTGCTCGCGGACGTGATCGCGTTTTTTCAGCCCAAATTACTAGCCGGGCAGCGCGTCTTGATTACCGCCGGGCCCACCTTTGAGGCGATTGACCCGGTGCGCGGCATTACCAACCGCTCCAGCGGCAAGATGGGTTTTGCTCTGGCGCGCGCAGCCCATGAGGCCGGTGCCGACGTCACGCTCGTGGCTGGCCCGGTGGCGCTGGCCACGCCCCAGGGCGTGCGCCGCCTGGACGTGCAATCGGCCCAGGACATGTTGCAGGCTTGCCTGTCGCAGGCGGACCAGGCCAGCATTTTTATTGCCACGGCGGCAGTGGCGGACTGGCGGCCTGTGGCCAGCACCGACCAAAAAATCAAAAAAGACGGCTCCGGCCAGGTGCCGCATCTGGCCCTGCAGGAAAACCCGGACATTCTGGCCACGCTGGCGCAATCAAAGCGGGCGCAAAGCGGCGCGTTGTTTTGCGTCGGCTTTGCGGCGGAAAGCCACGATTTGCTGGCGCATGCCACCGCCAAGCGCCAGCGCAAGGGCGTGCCTTTGCTGGTGGGCAATATTGGTCCTGCCACTTTTGGCCAGGACGACAACGCCTTGCTGCTGGTGGACGCGCAGGGCGCGGTCGATATTCCCCGCGCCAGCAAATTGAGCCTTGCGCGCATTTTGGTGCGCGAAATCGCCCAGCGCCTGCCCGGCACAGCCCTTTGAATTTTTCTGTGAACCTATATGAAACTCGACGTCAAAATTCTCGATTCCCGCCTAGTGGATCAAATGCCGGCTTACGCCACGCCGGGCAGCGCCGGGTTGGACTTGCGCGCCTGCCTGGACGCACCGCTCACTTTGCAGCCCAACGCCTGGCAGCTCGTGCCCACGGGCATGGCAATTTATTTGCAAGATCCCAACTTTGCCGCCCTGATCTTGCCGCGCTCGGGCCTGGGCCACAAGCACGGCATCGTGCTGGGCAATTTAGTGGGCTTGATTGACAGCGACTACCAAGGGCAGCTCATGGTCAGCGCCTGGAACCGAAGCACGGTAGCTTTCACCATCGAGCCCATGGAACGCATTGCCCAACTGGTGATCGTGCCGGTGGTGCAAGCGCAGTTCAACGTCGTCCATGAATTTGCCGCGTCAGAGCGCGGCGAGGGCGGCTACGGCTCGACCGGCAAGGCCTGAAGCATCGCCGGTTGCTGGCAAGCGCCCTGATTTGTGGCGCTCGGGACGTTTTAGTGCAGTGGCGCGTCGCCACGGTCCGAGGCGGGCAGCGCCTCAATGCGGAAAAAGCCGGTGCCGGTGGAGCCGCGCTCCAACTCTTCTTCGGTGGCCTCGCGCACGCCTTCCACGCGCAGGCTGATGCGAATAGCAATGCCGGCGAGCGGGTGGTTGGCGTCGAGCACCACGTGTTCGGGGTAAATGTCGGTCACGGTAAACAGCGCGTCTTTGGGCGCTGCCGGGTTGCAGCCAGCGGGCAGTGCCGAACCTTCCAACGTGAGCCCAACTTGCAGTTCAGCCGGAAACAAGGCGCGCGGCTCCAGAAACAGCAGCTGGTCGTTGAAGTCGCCAAAGGCCTCTTCGGGCTCAATTTGCAGTTGCAGCTTGGCGCCCACGCGGTGGCCTTGCAGGGCGGCCTCAATGGCGGGTAGCAAATCTTTGCCCCCCAGCAAGAACTCGACTGGCTCGTCGAGAACGTCCAATTCTTCCCCCAAAGTGTCTTGAAGGACCCAGGTCAGCGCGACCACGCAGTTGTCATAAATTTCCATCGCACAATTGTCGCAGTTTCATCTTCCCCATTTTTTAGCCCCAGGATGCCCGCTTTATGAACATTGACCAGCCTCTTCAACTCCTGGGCGGCCTGTCGCCCGCCACCTTCATGAAGCGCCACTGGCAGAAAAAGCCCCTGGTCATCCGCCAGGCGATTCCGGGCCTGCGTGCGCCGCTGGACCGCGCTGAATTGTTTGACCTGGCCGCGCAAGACGACGTGCAGTCGCGCCTGGTGATCCAGACGCCCGACGTGGCCGACAA
Organism: Comamonadaceae bacterium; assembly: GCA_947372865.1. Lineage (GTDB taxonomy): Bacteria > Pseudomonadota > Gammaproteobacteria > Burkholderiales > Burkholderiaceae_C > Allorhodoferax. The sequence continues at coordinate 26,966 of CANBVJ010000019.1, read as the reverse complement.
GCCCTGGCGCCTCAAGCAGGGCCCGTTTGGCCGCAAGGCCTTGCCCGCGCTCAAACAGCCCGGCTGGACGCTGCTGGTGCAAAGCGTGGACTTGTTTGATGCCCGGGTGCGTGAGCTGCGCGATCAATTCCGTTTTGTGCCGGATGCGCGCCTGGACGACGTGATGGTGAGCTACGCCAGCGACGGCGGCGGTGTGGGGCCGCACTTTGACAGCTACGACGTGTTCTTATTGCAAGCCCACGGCCAGCGCCGCTGGCGCATTGGGCGGCAAAAAAATCTGGATTTGCAGCCCGGCATGCCGCTGAAGATTTTGGCCAACTTTGAACCCGAGCAGGAATTTGTGCTTGAGGCCGGCGACATGTTGTATCTGCCCCCGCGCTATGCCCACGACGGCGTGGCGCTGGGCGAATGCATGACCTATTCGATTGGCTTTCGTGCTCCGGGTGCGGGCGAACTGGCGCAAGAAATTCTGCAACGCCTGGCCGAACAGGCCTGCGACGAAGTGGGCGATGCGCTCTACCGCGACCCCAACCAAGTTGCGCAAGCCCAGTGCGCTCAAATTCCCGCCGACTTGACCCGCTTTGCGCAAGAAGCGCTGGAAAAAGCCTTGCACGACCCCTTGGCCATGCAGCGCGCCTTGGGCGAATACCTGAGCGAGCCCAAGCCCCAAGTCTGGTTTCAAAGCTCCGAGGATGAATTCGACCCCAGCCAGGGCGTGTGCCTGGACCGGCGTACGCAAATGTTGTACGACAGCGCCCATATTTTTATTAACGGCGAGAGTTTTCGTGCGTCGGGGCGAGATGCGACTCTGATGCGACTTTTGGCCGATCAGCACCACTTAAGTGCCGCCGATGTCAAGCGCCTGGGTGCGGGCGCCCTGGAATTGCTAGCGCAGTGGGTGGAAGACGGATGGTTGCAGCCAGACCTGCGTGAGACCGGTGCATGAGGCAAAAAATCAACAAAGTCATGACTTAACAGCACTTTTTCGGTGCCATTTTTCGAAAATTCAGGGTTTACCCGGTATAAGCGTGCACCGTCTTGTATACTTAGTGGCTCTGGCGAAAAGACGTCGAATGCTTTTTGTCGGGGTTTGGGTGGCCTGCCGCCCAGGCAATTTCCGGAAATTGTTTCGTTAACTCAATCTATTTTTTCAATCATGAACAAAACTCTCATCTTGGCAGCTGTTATCGCTGCTGCTGCCCTGGCTGCTTGCGGTAAAAAAGAAGAAGCTGCTGCTCCCGCTGCCGCTCCTGCCGCCGCTGCTCCTGCTGCTGACGCATCCGCTGCACCTGCTGCCGCTCCTGCTGCACCAGAAGCATCGAAGTAATAGCTTCAACGCTAGAAAAAAAACCACCGTAAGGTGGTTTTTTTTCGTCTGCCTTCTGTGCGCCAGGCGGCGCAGGCGCTTTATTTCAAATCGTCGGCCAGCACGTGGACGATTTTTTGGGCGGTTTCAGACATTTCGGGTGAACCCAGGTCGTTGAGCACGGACACCGTGGTTTTGTCTCCTACGCTGCGCACCGAGATCTGGTATTTGGCTGCTGCGGCACCCTTGGTCGATCCGCCAAACAGCTTCTTGAAGAAGCCCTCGTCGGCGGCTTGCTCGCCAGAAGCCACGTAGCGCACGTAATACAGGCCCTTGTTGCGGTCCCGGTCTTCTACGGTAAAGCCGGTGCGGTCCAGGGACAGGCCAACACGGCGCCAAGCGCGGTCAAAGCCATCGGACAGTTCTAGCACGGGCCGACCGTCTGCGGTGGCAGCGCTGGCCATGGGTTTGGCGGGTGCCACAGCGCCCACTTGCGATGCCTGCTCTGGGCTGGCACCGAGTTTGAGCATCAGGCGGCGCAAAAATTCGGCTTCCAACTCTGGGTCAGCGGCGCGGGGTTGCCAGACGGTGCGGTTTTTGTCTTCGGTGGCGTACACCTCTTGCATGCCACGGTGGCTGATGAAGATTTCGGTGCCGCCATCAGCACGGCTTTCCAGGCGCGTGCGGTATTTGTCGCGCAGCGAGGTGGAATACAGGCTGTCCAAGACCTTGCCCAGCGAACGCCGGATGAAGTCTTGCGGGATGTTGGCCCGGTTTTCGTTCCACTCGGTTTCCATGATGCCCAGGTTGCTTTGCTCCAAGCTCAGGGTGAAGCCGCTTTCTTGCCAGAAGTCCTTCAAAGGCGCCCACAGGCTCTCGGGGCTGCGCTTGACCACCAGCCAGCGCTGGTTACCCTGGCGCTCGACCCGGATGTCTGAAATTGCGCTGACCGCCACAGGGTCTTTGCTGACTTGGGCCGCCACTGCTGCCTTGGAGCTAGCCGCCGACACGCCGCCGTTGACCACCGAATAGCGTGTGTCCTTGGACAGCTGGGTCAGGTCGGGTGGGACCGCCAGCGAAGGCGCTTTGGTGCTGGATTTGTAGTCGACTTTTTCGCCATCGAGCACCGAACAGGCGCTCAGTGCCACTGCGGCAGCCAGCACGGTCAACTTAAAGGAGGAATTCACAAAGTACCTTTGCATGGGGATTAAATTAAACCAGTGCTTTGCAGCAGGCGCTCGAGTGCCGGTTGGTTGGCCTCGGTCAGGGGTGTGAGAGGCAGGCGCAGCGCATGGCCGCACAGGCCCATGCGCGCTACAGCCCATTTCACCGGAATGGGGTTGGACTCGACAAACAGGCCTTTGTGCAGGGGCAGCAGCTTGAACTGGATGTCCATGGCGCGGCGCACGTCGCCGGCAATGGCGGCCATGCAGAGTTCATGCATCAGCCGGGGCGCCACATTGGCGGTAACGCTGACGTTGCCGTGGCCGCCGCACAGCATGAGCGCCACAGCGGTGGGGTCGTCGCCTGAGTAAATAGAAAAACCGGCCGGGGCTTCCTTGATCAGCCACTGGGCGCGTTCAATATTGCCAGTGGCTTCCTTGATGCCGACGATGCCCGGCACGTGGGCCAGGCGGATCACGGTGTCGTGGGCCATATCGGCCACCGAGCGTCCTGGCACGTTGTACAGCACCACGGGCAAATCAACCGATTCGGCGATTGCCTTGAAATGCTGGTACTGGCCTTCTTGCGTGGGTTTGTTGTAGTAGGGCACCACTTGCAACTGGCAGTCGGCTCCGACTTTTTTGGCAAAGTGGGCCAGCTCAATGGCTTCTTTGGTGGAATTGGCACCGCAGCCGGCCATCACGGGAACGCGGCCTGCGCACTGTTCGACGGACACGCGGATGATTTCGCAGTGTTCGTCCACGCTGACCGTGGGCGATTCGCCCGTGGTGCCGACCACGCCAATGCAGTCGGTGCCCTCGGCGATGTGCCAGTCAATCAGGCGGCGCAGGGCGGGGTAATCCACGGCGCCGTCGTCCAGCATGGGGGTCACCAGTGCGACGATGCTGCCCCGAATGGGCTTGAGTGTTTGGGTCATGGGACGGCGGTGCTTGGTTAAAAAGGCGATTTTACCTAGAGTGGGTAGCTTGGGTTGGGCGCATCAAGTGGCTTTACGCTTGCTTTGCGTACGGCGGCAATGCGTTGCACAAAGCGCGCGGGCGCGGCCAGGGTGCCGTTTTCATAGGCCACCACCTGCCAATCGGCACAGACGCGCAGCAGTTCACCGGGCTGCAGCAAGAAATCAGGCCGGCTGGGGCGGCCCACGGTTTCGTTGCCTGCGGCAAAGGTTTCATAAATCAGCACGCCGCCAGGCGCCACGCTGTCCAAAATGTGGGGCCACAAGGGGCGCCAGAGGTAATTGGTCACCACCACCAGCCCATACTGGCGCGCTGCGGGGGCGCCTTCGGCCAAAGTCAGCGGCCACGGGCCGGCTTCAATATCTGCCGTGATGAGTTCTGCGGCGGGCAGGCGCGCGCGCGCAGCTGCCGTGTCGCGGTCCACGCCGGTGACCGGGTGGCCGCGCTGGGCAAACCAGGCCAGGTGGCGTCCGCCGCCACAGGCGATGTCCAGCACGCTGGCGCCGGGCGCGGCCAAGTGCGACCAGCGCACCACCCAGGGCGAGGGCGCATCTGGGTAGTTGGCGTGCGCGCGGTCAGCCGCTTTTTCAGCGTTGGCAGGGTTAGCGGGGTTTGACATCGTCTTTCAGGGCGTTGAGCGCCATGCGTTCGACCGCAGCGGGCCACAGCAGTTTGAGGAAGCGGCCGATCTTGCCCGGCGCCGTCATGACCACTTCGCGCTGGCGCTGCTGCATGCCGCGCAGGATGAGCGAGGCGCATTCTTCTACGCCCATGGCATTGTCTTCTTTGAGGCCGCTTGACCCTGCGGCTTGGCCTGCGGCGTTCAGGCCGTGGCCGCGGATATTGGTGAGCACTACGCCGGGGTAGGCGGTAGTCACACTCACGCCCGCGCCCACCAGTTCGGCGCGCAGGGCTTCAAAAAATCCGGTCATGGCAAATTTGGATGCGCTGTAGGCGGTGCGCCCCGGCACGCCAATCAGACCAGCCAAGGACGACACGGCCACGATGCGGCCCCGGCTTTTCTGCAGATGGGGCAGGGCGGCGTGGGTGCACCAGACGCTGCCCCACAGGTTGATGCGCATGAGCTGCTCGTACCAGCCCAGGTCTTCGGCGCGCACCTGGGCAAACAGCGCCTGGGCAGAAATGCCGGCGTTGTTGATCAGGCCGTCAATGCGGCCAAAGCGCTCCACGGCGCTGGCGATCAGCGCCTGGCATTGCGCCTGCACCGACACGTCGGTGGTCACCACCAGACACTGCGCGCCCAGCGCTTCGCATTGGGCGGCCACAGTTTGCAAGGTGCTGGCGGTGCGCGCGGCCAGTACCAGCCCCAGACTGGAGCCATGTTGGCGGGCGAGTTGGCGTGCCATTTCGGCACCAATGCCGTCGGAGGCGCCAGTGATAACGATGACTTGGGAGGGAGACGCAGTGATGCTCATGGACAAGAACCTTGTAAAAACGTTAAAAACAGGACCAAAGCTGGTTGGCCATTTGCAGCATGAAGTCGGGACGGGCATACAGGCCAAACACCAGCGCCAGCACGGCGGCGGCCAGCGCCAGCGCTGCGCCCATGCGCAGCTTGCGGACCCAGAGCGGGGGGGGCTGGCGCATCAGGCGTTTAGGCAGCCGCAGGCGAAAGCCGGGGGCCACGTTCGATGGCCGCTTCCTTGACCGGCAGGTTGATCAGCCCCGCAAACACGCCTAGCGCGATGGCGATGTACCAGACCAGGTCGTAGCTGCCGGTGCGGTCGTACATAAAGCCGCCCAGCCAGACGCCCAAAAACGAGCCAATCTGGTGGCTCAAGAACACAAAGCCGCTGAGCATGGACAGGTGTGCTACGCCAAAGATCTGCGCAATGGCCGCGTTGGTGGGCGGTACGGTGGAGAGCCACAGAAAACCCATCACCGCCGAGAACAGGTAGACGCTTATCGGTGACAGCGGCGCCCAGATGAAGATGCCGATCACCACGGCGCGGGCAAAGTAAATAAAGGCCAGGATGTAGCGCTTTTCCATGCGCTGGCCCATGGAGCCAGAAATATAGGTGCCAAACACATTGAACAGGCCGATCAAGGCCAGCGCATAACTGGCCACTTGCGGCGACAGGCCGTGGTCTTTGAGGTAACTGGGCATGTGCACGCCAATAAACACCACCTGGAAGCCGCAGACAAAGTAGCCCGCCATCAGCAACTGAAAGCTGCGGTAGCCAAAGGCTTCTTTGAGGGCGTGAAAAATGCTTTGTTCGCGCGGCGCGCTGGCCTGGTTGCTGGCCAGATGCGGTTCACGCAATCCCCAGGCCAAGGGTGCGATCAGCAAGGCGCCCAATCCCAATACGCCCAGCGCCTCTTGCCAGCCCAGCGAACTGATCAGGTGGCCTTCTAGCGGCACCATCAAAAATTGACCGAAGGAGCCGGCCGCCGCCGTCATGCCCATGGCCCAAGACCGGCGCTCGGCCGGCACATTGCGCCCGACCACGCCATACACGACAGCGTAAGTCGTACCGGCCTGCGCCACCCCCAACATCACGCCGGTGGACAGCATCAAAAGCAGCGGCGTGTCTGCGTGCGCCATGCCCACCAGGCCCAAGGCGTAAATGAGCGCGCCCAGCACCAGCACCCGGAAAGCACCAAACCGGTCTGACGCCATGCCAGCAAAAATGCCGGCAACGCCCCAAGAGATGTTTTGGATGGCGATAGCCAGGGCGTACGTCTCGCGCGGCCAGCCCCGGGTTTGGGTGAGCGGCTGCATCCACAGGCCAAAGCCGTGGCGAATGCCCATGGACAAGGTAACGATGGCGGCGCCGCAGGCCAGAACCTGAAAAACAGAAAGGGGTGGACGGTCAGGATGGAATGTTTGCATCTCCCAAATATAGCTACTGCGGGAAGTACGCCCCGTCGCCTTGGCGTAATAGACTTCAAAACGGCATCGGATTGCCGCCCGCAGGCGCCCGCTTGGTGCAGGGCGCCAAGTGCTGATCGTCGCTTTCCATGCCTTGGGCTTGAACCGAAAGCTGTTTTTTCATACAGTTATTTGAGGCCTTCGCGTCTACAATCGTTCGCTATGTCTGTTAAATCTACTTCTGCCTCCGCCGCGCCTGTTGGATATTCCGAGGCGTCCATCCGTGTCCTGAAGGGGCTGGAGCCCGTCAAGCAGCGCCCTGGCATGTACACCCGCACCGACAACCCGCTGCACGTGATCCAGGAAGTGCTGGACAACGCTGCCGATGAGGCGCTGGCCGGTCATGGCAAAAAAATCAAGGTCGCACTCCACGCCGACGGCTCGGTCACCATTGACGACGACGGCCGCGGCATTCCCTTCGGCATGCACCCCGAAGAACACGCACCGGTGATTGAGCTGGTGTTCACCCGCTTGCACGCCGGGGGCAAGTTTGACAAGGGCAAGGGCGGCGCCTACAGCTTCTCGGGCGGCCTGCACGGCGTGGGCGTGAGCGTCACCAACGCCCTGGGCAAGCGCCTAGAAGCCACCAGCTACCGCGAAGGCTCGGTGGCGCGCATCGTGTTTGAAGGCGGCGACGTGACCGAGGCCCTGCAAGTGCGCAAGGCCGGTGAGGGCGACCGCAAATCTGGCACTTCCGTGCGTGTGTGGCCCGACCCCAAATACTTTGAATCCGCCGCGCTGCCCATGGCCGAACTCACCCACCTGCTGCGCAGCAAGGCGGTGCTGATGCCCGGTGTGAGCGTGTCGCTGTGGAACGAGAAAACCAAAGACACCCAAACCTGGCTCTACAAAGGCGGCCTGGGCGACTACCTGATGCAGTCGCTGCAAGGCGAGCCGGTGATTCCGCTTCTTAACGGCGAAGGCTTTGCGGACAACCAGCACGACAGTTTTGCCGAAGGCGAGGGCGCCATGTGGTGCGTGGCCTTTACCGAAGACGGCGCCAATGTGCGCGAAAGCTACGTCAACCTGATTCCCACCAACGCCGGGGGCACGCACGAAAGCGGCCTGCGCGATGGACTGTTTACGGCGGTTAAAAGCTTTATTGACATGCACAGCCTGCTGCCCAAGGGCGTCAAGCTCATGCCCGAGGATGTGTTTGCCCGGGCCAGCTATGTGCTCTCGGCCAAGGTGCTGGATCCGCAGTTTCAGGGCCAGATCAAGGAGCGGCTCAATTCACGCGACGCGGTGCGCCTGGTGTCCAGTTTTGTGCGCCCGGCGCTCGAGCTGTGGTTGAACGAGCACGTGGACTACGGCAAAAAGCTGGCCGAACTGGCCATCAAGGCTGCGCAGACGCGCCAGCGGGCTGGGCAAAAGGTCGAGAAGCGCAAGAGCTCAGGCGTGGCGGTGCTGCCCGGCAAGCTCACCGACTGCGAGAGCCGTGACCTGGCCTACAACGAGGTGTTTCTGGTGGAGGGCGATTCGGCCGGCGGCAGCGCCAAGATGGGCCGCGACAAGGAAAGCCAGGCCGTCTTGCCCCTGCGCGGCAAGGTGCTTAACACCTGGGAAGTGGACCGCGACCGCCTGTTTGCCAACACCGAAATCCACGATATTTCGGTGGCCATTGGCGTGGATCCGCACGGCCCCAACGACACGCCCGACATGAGCGGCCTGCGCTACGGCAAGGTCTGCATCCTGAGCGACGCGGACGTGGACGGCTCGCACATCCAGGTGCTGCTGCTGACGCTGTTTTTTAGGCATTTCCCGAAGCTCATCGAAACCGGCCACGTGTTTGTGGCGCGCCCCCCGCTGTTTCGGGTGGACGCACCGGCGCGTGGCAAAAAGCCGGCGTCCAAGGCCTATGCCCTGGACGACGGCGAACTGACCGCCATTTTGGACAAGCTGCGCAAAGAGGGCGTGCGCGAAGGCGCCTGGAGCATCAGCCGCTTCAAAGGCCTGGGCGAGATGAACGCCGAGCAGTTGTGGGACACCACCCTGAACCCCGACACCCGGCGCCTGATGCCCGTGATGCTGGGCGCCATCGATTTCGGCCAGACCGAAGCGCTGATCACCAAGCTCATGGGCAAGGGCGAGGCTGCTGCCCGGCGCGAACTGATGGAAATCCACGGGGATTCGGTTGAGATTGATGTCTGACTTTTGGCTGTATCGCCAGATGCTGTTACTTCTTTCGGGCGCAGGATGGGGTGCCGGCGGGTGCCTCATGGTGGGGTACCACAAATCGGCCCCCGCCGGCACCCCATCCTGCGCCAGCCTGGGTGCGCGGGGCGTTTTAAATTGCACCACTCACCAACTCCCGCGGAGCGCAGGGCATGGGCGGCTGACGATTTGTGGTACCCCACCATGAGGAAGCCGCCCATGCCCTGCGCTCCGCAGCGATAGAAGAAACTGAAGCGTTGCAACTCCAACAAAAACAAGCGCCCAACCACTTGATTCAAAGCAAGAAATACAGCAATGACCGACCAACCCACCCTTGACCTTGCCCCCGCGCCCGAAGGCGACGACCAGCTCAACCTGGCCACCTACGCCCAGCGCGCCTATCTGGAATACGCGCTCAGCGTCGTCAAAGGTCGCGCGCTGCCCGATGTGTGCGACGGCCAAAAGCCGGTGCAGCGGCGGATTTTGTACAGCATGTCGCGCATGGGCCTGGGCTTTGGTGGGGCCAATGGCAACACCGGGGCCAAACCGGTCAAAAGTGCGCGCGTGGTGGGCGATGTGCTGGGCCGCTTTCACCCGCATGGCGACCAGGCGGCGTATGACGCGCTGGTGCGCATGGCGCAGGATTTTTCGCAGCGCTACCCGCTGATCGACGGCCAGGGTAACTTTGGTTCGCGCGATGGCGACGGCGCGGCAGCCATGCGTTACACCGAGGCGCGCTTGGCAAAAATTACCAGCTTGCTGCTCGACGAAATCGACCAGGGCACGGTGGACTTTCAACCCAACTACGACGGATCGACCGAAGAGCCGCGCCAGTTGCCCGCGCGCTTGCCCTTTGCGCTGCTCAATGGCGCCAGCGGCATTGCCGTGGGACTTGCCACCGAGATTCCCAGCCACAACCTGCGCGAAATCGCCGATGCCTGCGTGGCGCTGGTCAAGACGCCCGCCCTGAGTGACGCCGATTTGTACGCGCTGGTGCCCGGGCCGGACTACCCCGGCGGCGCGCAGATCATCAGCCCTGCTGCAGACATTGCCGAGGCGTATCGCACCGGGCGCGGTTCCTTGAAAGTGCGCGCGCGCTGGAAGATTGAAGACCTGGCGCGCGGCCAGTGGCAGCTGGTGGTGACCGAACTGCCGCCCGGCGTGAGCAGCCAGCGCGTGCTCGAAGAAATTGAAGAGCTGACCAACCCCAAGGTCAAGGCCGGCAAAAAAGCGCTGTCCTTGGACCAGACGCAGCTCAAGGCCAGTATGTTGGCGGTGCTGGATGTGGTGCGCGACGAGTCGGGTAAAGAAAACGCAGTGCGCCTGGTGTTTGAGCCCAAGACCAGCCGCATTGAGCAGCAAGAACTCATCACCGCGCTGCTGGCGCACACCAGCCTGGAGTCGTCCAGCCCCATCAACCTCACCATGGTGGGCCTGGACGGACGGCCTACGCAAAAGTCGTTTCGGCAAATGCTCACCGAGTGGATCGCGTTTCGCCAGACCACGATCGAGAAGCGCTCGCGCCACCGCCTGGGCAAGGTGCTCGACCGTATCCATATTCTGGAGGGGCGGCAAACGGTGCTGCTCAATATCGACGAGGTGATCGCCATCATTCGCCAGAGCGACGAGCCCAAGGCGGCGCTGATTGCGCGCTTTCATTTGAGTGACCGCCAGGCCGAAGACATTCTGGAAATCCGCCTGCGCCAGTTGGCCCGGTTGGAGGCGATCAAGATCGAGCAAGAGCTGTCTGAGCTGCGCTCCGAGCAGCAAAAGCTGGAAGACATTTTGGGCAACCCCTCTGCGCTGCGCCGCCTGATGGTTAAAGAGATTGAAGCGGACGCCAAGACCTTTGCCGACCCCCGCCGCACTTTGATTTTGGAAGAGAAAAAGGCGGTCGCTGAAGTCAAAATCGTGGACGAGCCGGTGACGGTGGTGGTCAGCGACAAAGGCTGGGTGCGGGCGCGCAGCGGCCATGGCCACGAGGCCAGCAGCTTTGCCTTCAAGGCGGGTGATGCGCTTTACGCCACCTTTGAGTGCCGCAGCGTGGACACGCTGCTGGCCTTTGGCTCGAACGGGCGGGTGTATTCGGTGGCGGTGTCCTTGCTGCCCGGCGGGCGCGGCGACGGCCAGCCCTTGACGAGTCTGATCGAGCTGGAGTCGGGCAGCCAGGTGCTGCATTACTTTGCCGGACCGGCCAGCGCGCAGTTGCTGTTGTCCGGTAACGGAGGCTACGGTTTTGTGGCGTCGGTGGACAACATGATCTCAAGGCAAAAGGCAGGCAAGGCCTTTATCACCTGCAACCCCGGTGAAACCGTATGCGCGCCGTCCTTGGTGGCGGGCGCCAGTCTGCCGCAAGGGCTGGCGTCAACGTCGCCAGGCGAGGTGTCCAACACCACCCGCACGCTGGTGGCTCCGGCCACCGACGTGGCGTGCGCTTCCACCTTGGGCCGCATCTTGACTTTCAAACTGTCCGAGCTCAAGACCATGGAAAAAGGCGGTCGCGGCCTGATGCTGCTGGCGCTCGAAGACAAAGACACCTTGGCCGGTGCTGCCGCTTACACCCGCAGCGTCCATATCGCTGGCATTGGGCGCGGCGGCAAGGAACGCGAAGAAACATTGGAAATCCGCAGCCTGAATAATGCGCGCGCGCCGCGTGGGCGCAAGGGCAAGGCGGCGGATTTGGGTTTTAAGCCCCAATCCATTGCACGGTCGGAATAGGCAAAGCCGCACTGCGGTGACAATGGCGAACATGCAGAAAAAGATACTCGTTGTCGGCGGTGGCATTGGTGGTTTGACTACCGCTTTGGCCTGTGGTGCGCGTGGCTTGCCCGTGCAGTTGATAGAGAAAAAGCCGGTGTTCTCGGAAGTGGGCGCGGGCATCCAGCTCAGCCCTAACGTGGTGCGCCTGCTGGAGGGCTGGGGACTGAGCAGCGGCCTGGACGCTGTGGCTTGTTTTCCGTCTTTGCTGCAAGTGCGCAGCGCGCAGTCGGGCGCGGTGTTGGGGCAGCTCGCGCTGGGTGCGCGTGCGGTGCAACGCTACGGCGCGCGCTACGCCACCATTGCGCGGGCCGATTTGCACGCTTTGTTGCTTGGCGCCGTGCAGTCCCAGGGCAGCACGCAGTTATTGCTGGACAACGCCCTGCAGTTCATCAGCCAAGACGCCAACGCGGTGCAAGTAACCACGGCTGACGGCCACCAGCGCCGCGCCCATGTGGTGATCGGCGCCGACGGCTTGTGGAGCCATGTGCGCGACTTTGTGCGCACCGACGCCCAGCCCCGCTTTAGCGGCCACCTTGCTTACCGGGCCATGGTGCCCCAGGCGGCTTTGCCGCAAGGCCTGCGCAGCGATGTGATCACCGCCTGGCTGGGGCCGCGCTTTCATGCGGTGCACTACCCGGTGCATGGCGGCGAGTGGCTGAACGTGGTGGTGATCGTGCAAGGCGCTGCGCCCGAAGACATGCACCAATGGGACCACGATGCCAACGCAGACGACCTGCGCGCGCACTTGGACGGCGCCGCCAGCGCGCTGCAAGACCTAGTAGCAGCCATCAAGGCCTGGCGCCTGTGGCCGCTGAACGGACTACCCCACGTTCGCAGCGCCAAAGAACTGGCATTCGGCCGCATTGCCTTGATGGGAGATGCCGCCCACCCCATGCTGCCCTACTTGGCCCAAGGCGCAGGCATGGCCATAGAAGACGCTGCCGCCTTGGCCGATGTTTTGTCCACCCCGGTGCTGGGCGACGTGGCCGCGCTGGAGCGCTACGCCCAGACCCGTTGGCGCCGCAACGCCCGCGTGCAAGCGCGCGCCCAGCGCAATGGCGAAATCTTCCACGCCACCGGCGTGCAACGCTGGGGCCGCGACGCCGCCATGCAGCTGCTGGGGCAGCGACTGCTGGATGTGCCTTGGTTGTATGGGGGTGGGTGAGGGGAATTAGAAGGGGGGCGGCGAGCCATTGCGGTCGGGCGCAGCGCTGACTGGCGTGGCGGTGATGCAGCGATAGCGGTCTTTTAACTTGTGAGTCCAGTGAGCGCAACAAGTGGACTTTTGGCGCCACCCGCTGCCACCTTTAAATCATGGGTAAAGATCTGGCTTACCCATATCCTTGAGGTGGCGCATGGAGCCGTTGCGACACCGACTCAGTCAGATCGTGTTACCGCTTTTGGTCCAATCCGGCCCCAAAGCTTAGTTGGTCAAACCGAGGCCTGCCGAGTGTCTTCCCCACTACGACCTAAATCGCAGCCGTAGTCACGGTTCTTGCGCAAGCCCATCCTCCGCCACCCGCCCAATATGCGTCTGCGCCCGGCCCTTGGCCAGCAGCCATTGGCGCTGCCGCTCCCGAGCGCTGTCTTTTTGGGTGGCGGTGCTGGTGGCAAAGCAGCGCGGGCAGCTCACGCCCAGCTCAAACTCAGGCGAGTCGAGTGCGCCTTCTGGCAGGGGCTGGCGGCAGCAGCGGCAGAGTTGGTGGGCGCCGGGGTGCAGGCCGTGGCCGACCGAGACGCGTTCGTCAAACACAAAGCATTCGCCCCGCCACAGGCTTTGCGCTTCAGGCACGGTTTCCAGGTATTTCAGGATGCCGCCTTGCAGGTGAAACACCTCGTCAAAGCCCTGGGCGCGCAGCAAGGCGGTGGACTTTTCGCAGCGGATGCCGCCGGTGCAAAACATGGCGACTTTGGGTTTTTTGCCATCGCGCGCCTGCAGCGCTATGGCTTGTTCTACCCAGGCGGGTAATTCAGAGAATGTCTTGATGCGCGGATCCAGCGCCCCGGCAAAAGTGCCAATGTCCACTTCGTAGTCGTTGCGCGTGTCCACCAGCACCACCTCGGGGTCGCTGATCAGGGCGTTCCAGTCTTGCGGCAATACGTAAGTGCCCGCGCCCGTGGTGGGGCTGATGCCGGGCACGCCCATGGTCACGATCTCTTTTTTCAGCCGCACCTTCATGCGGTGAAAGGGCGCCATGTCCGACCACGACTCTTTGTGCACCAGTGTGGCAAACGCCGGGTCTGCGCGCAGATAGGCCAGCACCGCGCGCACATCGTCGGGCGCCCCGGCAATCGTGCTGTTGATGCCCTCGCGGGCCAGCAAAACCATGCCTTTGACTTGGCGTTGCAGGCAGAAGTCCAGCAAGGGCGCGCGGCGCTCGGCGTAGTCGGGCAAGTCCACAAAAAGGTAGAAGGCAGCAGTCAGGTAGCGCGCGGCGGGCATGGGCTGTGTCATGAGGGGCAGAGGGATAGGAGGCATGAGTATGCCGGTTTGGAAGGCTTGCGCGCGCAGTGCCGCAAAGCGGATCAGCAAGGCCAGGTCGATCCGTGCTCAGGCACCAGCGCGCGCCATTTGAGTTCGCGCTCAATGCGGATGCGCAGCGCGTCTGACGCTGCCAGTTCGCCGTGCACCACGTACACCTGGTCGGGCGGCTGCGGGCAGGTGCGCATCCAGTCCATCAGTTGCTGCGCGTCTGCATGGGCGGACGCTGATTCGAGTTGCACCACTTCGGCCCGCACTTCCACGTCGTGGCCATGGATGCGCACGCTGCGCGCGCCGCTGGCCAGGGTGGCGCCGCGCGTGCCGGGCGCCTGGTAGCCCGTCAGGATCACCATATTGCGGTGGTCGCCCACGTGCTGCTCCAGATGGTGAAGCACGCGTCCACCCGTGGCCATGCCGCTGGCCGACAAGATCACCATCGGGCCGTGGCGTGCGGACAGGGCTTTGGATTCTTCCGGGGTCGAAACCATGGTGGCGCAGTGCGCCATAGCGCGCACTTCCTCGCGGCTCAGGCGGTATTCGCCCAGGTGCTGGGCAAAAGAGCGGGTGGCGTGCACTGCCATGGGGCTGTCCAGAAAAATCGGCAAGCCGTGGGGAATCACACCCTGGGCCTTGAGTTGGGCAATGGCGTGCAAGACCGCCTGGGCGCGGCCCACGGCAAACACCGGCACCACCGCCTTGCCACCGCGCGCCACCAGGCGCGCCAGCGCGGGGCCCAGTTCGGCCAGCAGGTTTTCTTGCGGGTGAATGCGGTCGCCGTAGGTGGATTCCACCACCAGCGTGTCGGCGGCGGGCAGGGGGTCGGGCGGCAGCATCACCGCGTCGTTGGGGCGCCCCACGTCGCCCGAGAAAAACAGGCGCCGCCCCGCCACTTCTACCAAGATGCCCGAGGCGCCGACGATATGCCCGGCCGGCTGAAAGGTGATTTTCCAACCGGGCAGGGGTGTGAAGGCCTGGCGCTGGGGTGTGGCCTTGATCAGCGGCAGGCAATCCAGCGCGTCCTGGCGGGTGTACAGCGGCAAGGCCGGCGCGTGTTTGGAAAAGCCGTGGCGGTTGGCAAAGGCCGCGTCTTCTTCTTGCAGGTGACCGCTGTCGGGCAACAAAATCGCACACAGGTCGCGCGTGCCGGCGCTGGCATACACCGGGCCGCGAAAGCCGCTCTTGGCCAGCAGCGGCAGGTAGCCGCTGTGGTCCAGGTGCGCATGCGTCAGCAGCACGGCGTGGATGTCGCCGGGCGCCACCGGCAGCGGGCTGCGGTTGCGCAGTCGCAGTTGCTTGTAGCCCTGAAACAAGCCACAGTCCACCAGCACGTTGACGCCCTGGTGCGACAGCAAAAACTTGGAGCCGGTGACCGTGTCCGCGCCGCCCAGAAAACTGATTTGCACGCCCATAGTGCTCCTTGTCGGCAAACCCGGCCCGCCCACGGAGCACAAAAAAGCCGCCAGGTCCTTTATAGACCGGGCGGCTTGAGCGCGCAGCGCTATCGCGCTAGGCTTTGGCTTGGATCAACTAAAAAAGCCCTTGAGCTTGTCTTTCCAGCTATCGCCCGAAGGCGAATGCTTGCTACCGCCTTTTTTGAACGAGTCTTCCAACTCGCGCAGCAGCTTGCGCTGGGCTTCGTTGAGCTTGACCGGCGTCTCCACCGTGATGTGGCAATACAGGTCGCCGGGGTAGCTCGAACGCACACCCTTGATGCCCTTGCCGCGCAGGCGAAACTGCTTGCCGGTTTGAGTGCCTTCGGGCAGGTCGATGGCCGCCTTGCCTTGCAGCGTGGGTACGTCAATTTCGCCGCCCAGCGCGGCGGTGACCATGCCCACGGGCACGGTGCAATGCAAGTCGTCGCCATCGCGCTCAAAGATGTCGTGCTTTTTCAGGCGGATCTCGATGTACAGGTCGCCCGCCGGGCCACCGTTGGTGCCCGCCTCGCCGTTGCCCGCGCTGCGGATGCGCATGCCCGCGTCGATACCGGCCGGAATTTTGACTTCCAGAGTTTTCTGGCGCTTGATCTTGCCCTGGCCCGAACACGCGGTGCAGGGGTCGGGAATGATCTTGCCCACGCCACGGCAGGTGGGGCAGGGTTGTTGCACGCTGAAGAATCCTTGGCGCATTTGCACCACACCGGCGCCGCCGCAGGTGCCGCAAGGCTTGATCTGGGTGCCGGGCTTGGCGCCCGAACCGGCGCAGACTTCGCAGTTTTCTTGGGTCGGGATGCGGATTTGCGCGTCCTTGCCGTTGGCCGCTTCTTCGAGCGTCAGCTCCATGGCGTAGCTCAGGTCGCCGCCGCGAAACACCTGGCGTCCACCGCCCGCGCGTCCGCGCTGCTGGCCAAACATATCGCCAAAAATGTCGCCAAACGCTTCGGCAAATCCGCCAAAGCCTTCACCTCCACCGGGGCCGCCGCGCATGTTGGGGTCTACCCCGGCGTGGCCGTGCTGGTCATAGGCGGCGCGCTTTTGCGGGTCCGACAGCATCTCGTAGGCCTCTTTGGCCTCTTTGAACTTGCCTTCGGCCTCTTTGGACGCTTCACCCTGGTTGCGGTCGGGGTGGAACTTCATTGCCAGCTTGCGGTAGGACTTTTTAATTTCCTCGTCTGACGCGTTCTTGGGCACGCCCAGAATCTCGTAAAAATCTCTTTTGGCCATGGCGAATAAATAGGTGCTCCGTAGCAACAGAAAAGCCGCGCTTAACTCCGAGTGGCGTTCAGCGCGGCAGGTTTTCAAGCAGCCCAGGCTGCCCGGGGCTTAGCCCTTTTTGACTTCCTTGACTTCCGCGTCGACCACGTTGTCGTCCGCAGCTTGTGCGCCTTCGGCGGGGCCGGCAGCAGCGCCACCTTGGGCGGCCTCTTTGGCTTGCATGTCGGCGTAGACCTTTTCACCCAGCTTTTGGCTGGCAGTCATCAGCGCGGCGCTCTTGGCAGCGATGCTGTCTTTGTCGTCGCTCTTGATGACGGCTTCCAGATCCTTGATGGCGGCTTCGATCTTTTCCTTTTCGCCCGCGTCGAGCTTGTCGCCGTATTCGGCCAGGCTCTTCTTGACGCTGTGCACATTGGCGTCAGCTTCGTTCTTGGTCTGGATCAGTTCGAGCTTTTTCTTGTCGTCGGCGGCGTTGAGCTCGGCGTCCTTGACCATTTGCTGGATTTCAGCTTCCGTCAGACCTGAGTTGGCCTTGATGGTGATCTTGTTTTCCTTGCCCGTGCCCTTGTCTTTGGCGCCTACGTGCAGGATGCCGTTGGCGTCAATGTCAAACGACACTTCAATTTGCGGCGTACCGCGTGCGGCTGGCGCAATACCTTCGAGGTTGAACTCACCCAGCGACTTGTTGGCAGACGCCATTTCGCGCTCACCCTGGTAGACCTTGATCGTCACGGCCGGCTGGTTGTCGTCGGCGGTGGAGAAGGTTTGGGCAAACTTGGTCGGGATGGTCGTGTTCTTGGTGATCATCTTGGTCATCACGCCGCCCAGGGTTTCGATCCCCAAAGACAGAGGGGTGACGTCGAGCAGCAGCACGTCCTTGCGGTCGCCGGACAAGACCTGGCCTTGAATCGCAGCGCCCACGGCCACGGCTTCGTCGGGGTTCACGTCTTTGCGTGGCTCTTTGCCAAACAGTTCCTTGACCTTTTCTTGCACCTTGGGCATGCGGGTCATGCCGCCGACCAAAATCACGTCATGGATGTCGGCCACGTTCACGCCAGCGTCCTTGATGGCGGTGCGGCAAGGGGCAATGGTGCGCTCGATCAGCTCTTCAACCAGGCTTTCCAGCTTGGCGCGGGTGAGCTTGATGTTCAGGTGTTTCGGGCCGGTGGCGTCAGCCGTGACGTAAGGCAGGTTGATGTCGGTTTGCGAGCTGCTGGAGAGTTCAATCTTGGCTTTCTCGGCGGCTTCTTTCAGGCGTTGCAGGGCCAGCACGTCTTTGGCCAAATCAACGCCAGACTCTTTCTTGAACTCGGTAATGATGAAGTCGATGATGCGTTGGTCAAAGTCTTCGCCGCCCAGGAAGGTGTCGCCGTTGGTGGACAGCACTTCAAACTGCTTTTCGCCATCGACGTCGGCGATTTCGATGATGGACACGTCAAACGTGCCGCCACCCAAGTCATACACCGCAATCTTGCGGTCGCCTTTTTCGTTTTTGTCCAGGCCAAAGGCCAATGCTGCGGCGGTGGGCTCGTTGATGATGCGCTTGACGTCCAAACCGGCAATGCGGCCCGCGTCTTTGGTGGCCTGGCGCTGTGCGTCGTTGAAGTAGGCGGGAACGGTGATCACCGCTTCGGTCACTTCTTCGCCGAGGTAGTCTTCGGCGGTTTTCTTCATCTTGCGCAGAATGTCAGCACTCACCTGCTGGGGTGCCAGGCGGTTGCCACGCACTTCGACCCAGGCGTCGCCGTTGTCGGCAGCAGCAATCTTGTAGGGCATCAGGTCGATGTCCTTTTGCACTTCTTTTTCAGTGAACTTGCGTCCAATCAGGCGCTTCACTGCATACAGGGTGTTCTTGGGATTGGTAACGGACTGGCGCTTTGCGGATGCGCCCACCAGCACTTCGCCATCTTCCTGGTACGCAATGATGCTGGGTGTGGTGCGCGCGCCTTCCGCGTTCTCAATAACCTTGGGGGTGTTGCCCTCCATGATGGCGACACAGCTGTTGGTGGTGCCAAGGTCAATTCCGATGATTCTTCCCATAATTTACTCCTGCTTGATTCAAAAATTCAGATGTGGATAAGGTGTGGGCTACTTTTCTGCTTTCAAGACCCACTGGATAGGGCTTTTGCATGCAACTCGGTGCGCGGCAAAGCCATCCGCAGTTATTTCGGCGCTGCCACCGTGACCAGTGCCGGGCGCAGTACACGTTCGACAATGGAATAGCCCTTTTGCAGCACGCTGACGACTGTGTTGGCTTCCTGTTCGGAAGGCACCACGCTGATCGCCTGGTGCTGATGCGGGTCAAATTTGGTGCCTGCCGCCGGGTTGATGGCAATCACCTTATTGCGCTCCAGGGCGGCAATCAGTTGGCGCAGAGTGGCTTGCGCACCTTCGCGGATCTGGTCGGCGGTCGCGTCCTTGATGATCAGGCCGGCTTCCAGGCTGTCAGCGACCGGCAGCAGACTTTCGGCAAAGCCTTCGACCGCAAATTTGCGGGCTTTGGATATTTCCTCTTCGGCTCGGCGCCGGGCATTCTCGGCATCCGCTTTGGCGCGCAGGTATTGGTCAGCCAATTCGGCACTTTTGGCCTGCAAAGCGGCAAACTCAGCCTGCAGCTTGGGCAGTGCATCGGCCTCTGCCGCATTCATGGCTGCGACCAGTTCTTCGGCACTGGGTTGGCCGAATGCCTGGTCTTGCGTGGGGGCGGTGGTTTGGGTTGGTTCAGACATGCTGGTGGAGTCGCAAAGAAAATTGCAAATAAAACGATGCCCCGCAGATGGGGGCAATCAAACGGGTTTCAAGAGCCCTTGCTTTTGATAAGGGCAATCCCGGGGGGCTTGCGACGATTTAGACGCCAAGCAGTTCCACGTCAAACTTCAGCGTGGCATTGGGCGGAATGACGCCACCGGCGCCCCGTGCGCCATAACCCAGCGCAGCCGGGATGATCAGGGTGCGCGCACCACCAACCTTCATGCCTGCGACGCCTTCATCCCAACCCTTGATAACCATGCCAGCGCCCAGGCTGAACGCAAACGGATCTCCACGATCCTTGCTGGAGTCAAACTTGGCACCTTGCGTATCGTCGTTGTAGAGCCAACCGGTGTAGTGCACCTTGACGCGATTGCCGGCGACAGCTTCAGCTCCCGTGCCCTCGACCGTGTCCAGATATTGAAGTCCGCTTGCAGTGGTTTGCATGAATATTCCTTGGTTTGTGCGCTTGTCGCGATTGCCGCGCTATGCGTGTGCAGAAAACCTTAAATTATGCCGCCCTATTTGACCGGTTTTGATTGGCTTGAGGCCCATTTGGTGGCAAAGGCGGATAAATCGCCGATGCGTTTGGCCAATTCGACACCGGCCGGGGTCAGGCTGTAACCCTCTTGCACATGGGTTAGCAGCCCGGCATCACGCAATTCTTTGATGCGCGTATTCAACGTATTGGGGGTAATTCCGCCCACGCTGTCCTGCAACAGCCGAAAAGTTTGTCCGCGTCCGTCCTTGAGTGCCCAGATCACCCGCATGGCATAGCGCGCCTCAAGCAAGGCTAGCAACTGGCCCATGGCAAGCAATTCTTTTCCACTCATGCGGACCTCCTCTGTTTTCTGGCTGTATTTTTTTCAGCTTATCTCAATTCGCGGCATGCTACAAGATTCATAGCTGTGACTTCGGGTAAGTCTTGTCAGGGCCTGGACGAGGTGCTAAGGTTGGCCGCATATGAAATATGGCGTCTGATACGCGTGTCGCGGAGGAGATTCATGGAATACAACTTTGACCAGGTCCACAATTACTTTGAACGTCTGGTGTTTGAGGAGGTGGCCCGCCGTGCACAGCAGCCCGCCTACACGGGATACACCGCAGACATGTTGGCCGATGTGGCTTGCCTTGCGCTGAATCGCTTGCCTGCACGGTATGTGCGCCACGATGTGGACATGATGTTTTATCTGACCGAGCCGGAACGCCAGGCGATGGACCACTCACTCGACGAAGTGTTGAAGTTCTCTTTTGCCTTTGTGATGGAGCGTAACGCCCGATCGATGCGCTAGTGGAAGGCGTTGGTGCTCGACGGGCCTAAACCCGTAGCAGCTCACCCTTAGCGTCTTTCACCCATTCCGCGGTTTGTAACCCGCGCAGCGCGCTGCACACCGCGATTTGATCGGCCAACAGCACGTCGTCCAGTCGCAACACGCGTTCGCGAATTTGCGGGAAGCGCTGCATCAGGCGCTGGCGCATGACGCCAGCCAGCACGCCGCTGGACAGCGGAGGTGTATACCAACAACCGTCGATTTTTGCGAACAGCGTGCTACGCGCACCTTCGGTCACTTCAGCCAGTGGGTTCAGAAAAATAACGTCAAAAGCCTGGAGCGCAGTCGCTATGCGAATCGCGCTGTCATAGGTGCTGCGCAGCGAAGTCTTGTGGTTCAACAGAGCTGCTTCATGGCTGGGAACCGGGTTGTTTGCCAGCAGCAGTCGGGCTGGAGCGGATGCCAGTGGTACCAATGGGCTGGATTGAAAGCCTACGCGTCCATCATGGAACAGGTCCATACGCAGGCGGTATGACTGGCTGGCATCGAGCCTCTGCAATTGCTCTTCCATGGCTTGGCGCAAAGCGCCTTCATCGAGCGTAAAGCCCAACGCCGATGCGCTGGCGCGAAGACGTTGCAGGTGCTGCTTCAGATTGCGCAGCTTGCCAAGGCTGACCCGCATGGTTTCAAAAAGTGTGAAGCCGGGGTCCATGGTCGTCAGGTAACGCAGCTTGGTCCGAACCTCGGCAAACTCCTCTTGCGGGTTGGAGTCCATCACGATGCCGTTGCCCACACCGACCACGGCTGGGCGACGCCCCGCCTGTTCGGCGCCCAACACGACGGTGCGAATGGCAACCGACAGACAAAAATCGCCCGTGGGGGATCGGGGTGTTGGTGCATCGATCCAGCCGATGGCACCGCAGTAGAGTCCGCGTGGACCGCCTTCCAGATTGGAGATCAAGTCCATGGTGTGCAGCTTGGGGGCGCCGGTAATTGAGCCGCAGGGAAAAAGCGCTTGCAGAACTTCGGGGAATCTGACGTCCCGGCGCAGGGTCGCGGTGACAGTGGACGTCATCTGGTGGACCGTTTTGTAGCTCTCCACAGTGAACAGTTGGGGTACCTTGACACTGCCCGTTTCAGCAATGCGCCCCAGGTCATTGCGCAACAGATCGACGATCATGACGTTTTCAGCGCGGTTCTTGGCGTCAGTTGCCAACCAGTGCGCCCGCGCGTTGTCCTCAGCGACCTCGGTGTGCCGCGCCGCAGTGCCCTTCATCGGGCGGGTGAGAAGTTGGTTGGCGCTGTTGCGCACAAATAGTTCCGGTGAACTCGACAGCACCCAACTGGTTGGGTCGGCCTCTGCGTGGCTGGTTTCTTCTGACACGGGCGGCAGTTTCGCCAGGACCCCAACAGACA
Organism: Comamonadaceae bacterium; assembly: GCA_947372865.1. GTDB lineage: Bacteria > Pseudomonadota > Gammaproteobacteria > Burkholderiales > Burkholderiaceae_C > Allorhodoferax. The sequence continues at coordinate 5,144 of CANBVJ010000019.1, read as the reverse complement.
CAGGTTGCGCAGCACGCAGCCTGCGGTACAAGGCCACAGGGTTGCCGTATTGCGAACCGGTCATACGCAAGGTGTAGTTGACCTGGTAGGTTTCGCCGCTGCGAATCAGCGCATGGATGCGCGCGATTTGGGCTTCAAAGCGCTGTTGATACTCGCTGGGCTGGAGATCGCAAATGCCGGCAGGTGAGGGCGCAGCGTCCCCGTCCTGTTGTGCCAGCCATGCGCCGACAGCCTCAACCGGTAGCCGCTTCAACGTATGGAACAGCAAGACCCGCAACGCCCTGCTGTCACCTGTGTAGACGTGCGTCAGTCCGGCCTGCTGCAACTTGGCGCCCCATTCGTAGTCGGCGAGGACCACCGCGTGCAGACCCGTTAGCTGGTCGGTCTCGACGGCACGCCACACGGCGGCAAGCGCCTGTGGGTCGGTGCAGCGGTGTTCGCGCACAAAGCCGCTGTACAACCTGCTGGTCGGCTCCGCCGGAGTTGCGTGGCAGTCGTCCAACAGAACAAAGACGTCATCCAATTCAAACCCCTATAACCGTGGACCCCCATGCTCCCCGCTGCGCGTGGTTCGCTGCCCCCCGAGGGGGCGCGTTCCACCTTGGGGCGGCCCGGCGGTGAATCGTGGACCCCCATGCTCCCCGCTGCGCGTGGTTCGCTGCCCCCTATGGAGCGCGTTCCACCTTGGGCTGGCCCGGCGGTGAAAAACAAAGTGGGCCAACTGCCCACTTTGTTTTTGATTACAGCGTATCGGTGAAGCTGCGTAGCTTGTCAGAGCGACTTGGATGTTTCAGTTTGCGCAATGCCTTGGCTTCGATCTGGCGAATTCGCTCGCGCGTGACGTCAAACTGTTTGCCGACTTCTTCCAGCGTGTGGTCGCTGGTCATCTCAATACCGAAGCGCATGCGCAGCACCTTGGCTTCGCGGGGCGTCAAGCTGTCGAGAATGTCCTTGACCACATCGCGCAGACCGGCCTGCATGGCGGCTTCCATTGGCGCGGTGTTGGCACCGTCCTCGATGAAGTCACCGAGGTGGCTGTCGTCATCGTCACCAATTGGCGTTTCCATGGAAATCGGCTCTTTGGCGATCTTCATGATCTTGCGGATCTTGTCTTCCGGGATCTCCATCTTCTCGGCCAGAACCGACGCATCGGGCTCGAAACCGAACTCCTGCAGGTGCTGGCGGCTGATGCGGTTCATCTTGTTGATGGTTTCGATCATGTGCACCGGAATACGGATGGTGCGTGCCTGGTCGGCGATGGAGCGGGTGATGGCCTGGCGAATCCACCAGGTTGCATAGGTGGAGAACTTGTAGCCGCGACGGTATTCAAACTTGTCCACGGCCTTCATCAAACCGATGTTGCCTTCCTGGATCAGATCCAGGAATTGCAGCCCACGGTTGGTGTATTTCTTGGCAATCGAGATCACCAGGCGCAAGTTGGCCTCGATCATCTCCTTCTTGGCGGCGCGTGATGACGACTCGCCAGAATTCATGCGTTTGTTGATGTCCTTGAGCTGTGTCAGGGGCACAACCACGCGCGACTGCAAGTCGGTCAGTTTTTGCTGCAGGTCCTGCACCGGCGGAATGTTGCGGCCCATCACGGCGGACCAGGGCTTGCCGGCAGCGGCCTGCTTTTCAATCCATTTGAGGTTCAGCAGATTGCTGGCGACCGGCTGGTTGTTTTTGTCACGGCCGCTGAATTCGGCAATGAACAGTTCCTGCGAATAACCGCATTTGTCGACGATGATGCGGCGCAGTTCGCGTTCCATCTTGCGCACATCGTCGACCTGGCCGCGCACCATGTCGCACAGCTTTTCAATCGCCTTGGCGGTGAAGCGGATGGTCATCAGCTCTTCGCTGAGCGCATTCTGGGTCTTGACGTAGGCGGGGGTTCCGTAGCCTTCCTTGTCATAAATCTTGTGGATTTTTTCGAACAGTTCGCGCAGCTTGTCGAAGCGTTCCAGCGCTTGTTTCTTCAGCTCCTCGAGCTTTTTGGTCAGCGCCTTGGAACCGCCCTTGCCGTCGTCATCGTCGTTTTCGTCGAATTCGTCGAAGTCTTCTTCGGCCACATAGTCGTCGGCCTCATTGGGGTTGGAGAAGCCGTCAACGATGGTGGTGATGACCACCTTGCCTTCGCGGATTTCTTCGCCCAGGCGCAGAATTTCGGCGATGGTGGCGGGAGACTTGCTGATGGCTTCCATCATGGCCATCAGGCCGCCTTCGATGCGCTTGGCGATTTCGATTTCACCTTCGCGGGTCAGCAACTCGACCGTGCCCATTTCGCGCATGTACATGCGGACTGGGTCGGTGGTGCGACCAAACTCGCTGTCCACGGTGGACAGTGCCGCTTCGGCTTCTTCTTCGGCTTCTTCGACGGTGGCGGCGGTCGACACATTGTTGTTGAGCAACAGGGTTTCCGCGTCCGGCGTCTGTTCGTAGACTGCCACGCCCATGTCGTTCAACATGGAGATCACGACTTCCAGCGTTTCTGCATCAACCAGCTTGTCCGGCAAGTGATCGGAAATTTCGCCGTGCGTCAGGTAGCCACGGGTTTTGCCCAACGTAATCAGGGCCTTCAGGCGCGCGCGGCGCTTGGCCATGTCTTCTTCTGACAGCACGGTCTCGTCCAGACCGAACTCTTTCATCAAGGCCCGTTCTTTGGCCTTGCTGATCTTCATGCGCAGCGGCTTGACCTTTTCACCGTTGGCGGTGGTCGCAACTTCCGGTTCCCCGACCAGGTCCGCTTCAATGTCGGACATGTCCATGTCTTCACTTTCGCCACCTTTGGCCACTGGCGCTGCGACCTTGGGCTTGCGACCGCGCTTGGCACCGGTGGCCGGAGCGCTGCTTTCTGCGGCAGCAGCTGCAGCTTTGGGTGGACGGCCCGGCTTCTTTTTGGTCAAGAGTTCATCAGCGGCAGCTTTGACGGCGGCTTTGGTTGGGGTCACAGGTTTGGCTTTCTTGTCGGTCTTGGTCGGCGCTTTGCTTGCGGACTTGGCGGCGTTGGATGCTGGCTTGGCTGATTTTTGAACGGGCATGCGAAAACCTCAGGACATCAAAACAATTCGTGCAGACGGGTCAAACGCCAACCAGGTCGCACGAGGCGCCACAGGTGGCAGGGACGGGAACAAAGATCCCACGGCAAGATGTGAGGGCGAACATTTGGAATGCAATCCTTGCGGTAAGGTGGCCCGTAGCGATGTAGTGGACATCGTCATCTGTTGGCCTGGCCCGGAGGTGTTGCTGTCGCTCTTGCCGAATCAACCCGATAGTATACCGTCAGTTTGGGACTTTTCCAGTAGTTTGCGGCGTTCCTGCAATTCCCGATATCGCTGGAGCGCCTCGGGATTGGCCTTGGAGGCTTCGATGGCCTCAGTCTCTTGCTGTTTCAGACGGTCAATCAACATCCGGTTGAGCAGGTCGCGCAGTTCAGGCTCCGATTCGCTCACCGGCTCAACCGGAATCCTCGGGCCGGACATCAGACGCAGCGCGAGTTCTTCACCGAACTGGCCCGTCAAGGCTTCGCGAAGGGCCTCCCAGGGCAATGCGCCGTGCTCGTGCATTTGCCCTTCCAGCCAGGACAGCAATGGGCCATGGGGTTCCGGCAGCGCGCACAAAAGGGCGTGGTCCTCGTTGCTGAGCAAGTCCCACAAGGCGGACTGACTGAGCAGAATACGGGTCGCATGATCGGCTCTGCTGGCAGGTTGCGACCGCTTGCCAGGACGAGCGATGCTGCGTCCCTGCGCATAGCCGCTGCCCGGGTTGTTGTTCCATGCGCCTGAATCGCTCTTGCCAAAGTTGCCGGTGCTGCCTTTCCAGCCTCCCTCGCGCGCCGTCTTGGGCAGGGCCGGATTCCACAAAGCGGAGAGTTCGCGTCCGGTCAGTTGCACCAAGTCGGCGATTTCCCCCAACAACTGCATCTTCAGCGCGCCATCGGGCATGGCGGACCACAGTGGTTTGGCGTTGCTGGAAAGGTGGGCGCGGCCTTCTGCGCTGTTCAGATCCAGCCCTTCGCGTGCCGACTCGATCAGGAAGCGGCTCAAGGGCGTGGCCTCGGACACATAGCGGGCAAAGGCCTCGCGGCCATTGGCGCGGATAAAGCTGTCCGGGTCGTGTTCTGCGGGCAGGAACAAAAACTTGATGCTGCGCACATCCGTTGCATAGGGCAGGGCACCGTCGAGCGCCTTGCGCGCCGCGCGCCGCCCGGCGGCATCGCCATCAAAGCTGAACACCACCGAATCCGTGAAGCGAAATAATTTCTGCACATGCTCCGTGGTGCAGGCGGTACCCAGCGTGGCCACTGCATTGGGGAAGCCCAACTGCGCCAATGCCACCACGTCCATGTAGCCTTCGGTGACCAGCACATAGCCTTGTTCGCGCAAAGCGGAGCGGGCCTCAAACAGGCCATAGAGTTCGCGCCCTTTGCTGAACACCGGCGTTTCAGGAGAGTTCAAATATTTGGGCTTATCGTCGCCCAGCACGCGTCCACCAAATCCGATGCATTCGCCCTTGATATTGCGTATGGGGAACATGACGCGGTCACGGAAACGGTCGTAGCGTTTTTCCTCAGCGCCGTCTTCTTCGGCCAGTCGTCCGCCGGGCCGCCCCAAGGACGGCTGCACCCCCTCGGGGGGCCTGGTGGAGCCAGGGCTGGGGGTCAGGTTGCTGATAACAAGGCCGCTTTCGACAAGCAGCGGATCGTCGTAATGCGGGAAAATGCTGGCCAGGCTACGCCAGCCTTCGGGGGCATAACCCAGGCCAAATTGTTTTGCCACCTCGCCGGAGAGGCCGCGGCCCTTGAAGTAGGCAATGGCGCGTGGTGAGTCCTTAAGTGCCTTGCGGTAGGCGTCGCCAGCCTGCTCCAGCACGCTGGTGAGGGTGTGCTGTTTCTCGCGCTGCTCCTGGGCGCGGGCACGGTCCTGCGGCGTGCCTTCTTCTTCGGGCACCTGCATGCCGTATTGCTGGGCCAGGTCTTTCACCGCCTCGATGAAGGTCATGCCGGCGTGGTCCATCAAAAAGCTGATGGCGTTGCCGTTCTTGCCGCAACCAAAGCAGTGGTAAAACTGCTTGGTCGGGCTGACCGAGAACGAGGGCGATTTCTCGCCGTGAAAGGGGCACAGGCCCATGAAGTTGGCACCGCCCTT
>CANBVJ010000018.1 GCA_947372865.1 Comamonadaceae bacterium | reverse complement strand
TCGTCTTCACTACCGCGTCCGAACTCCATTACGGCCCCACTGTCCAGCTCAGCACGCCAACTGCCCCGACCCGTGAGCTCGAGTTGGTCAACGCTCAAGTCCAGGTGCTCGAACAACGGCTGAAGTACGCGGTACATGCTCAGCAAGTTCGCCGCCTGCTCAGGTGGTCCACTCAGACGTGGCAAGCTGTCTTGTTCAACTTCACCCGTATTGGCCTCAAACACCTCGCCAAAACTGTTGACTAAGGTGGAGTCTCCCTCTGCACCCCAATAAGCCACTGCCTGATGCTCTTGCAGAGTGACTTGAAGTCGATTGGGAAACTCACGCCGCACCAGGGCGCTTCGCACCCAAGGCACGGACTCAAACGCCCGACGCGCCGCTGCCATATCCAGCGAGAGAAAAGTGCCACTCAAACGCGGCGCCACATTGGCGCGCAGGGTGAGTGCGTTGTTGTGACTGACGTCACCGCTGACCGTGATACCACGTAGGGCAAATACCGGGTGTTGAAAAACCCATGAGGCCAAAGTACCCAGCGACAGCAAGCCAAAACTACACAACAAGAGACTTGCTGTGAAGTTCATGAGCTTGATGTCGAGGCTTGTGGTCATACCGATGGCTCTGCGTAATCCCGCGTCGCCGATTCAAGCAACAGCACACAAAGATCTTCATAGCTGATGCCTGCCGCCCGCGCGGACATCGGCACCAGTGAATGACCCGTCATGCCGGGCGAGGTGTTGATCTCCAACAAATAGGGTTTGCGCGTGCGCGCGTCGATCATCACGTCGGCCCGGGCCCAACCCCGGCACCCCAGCACCGCGTAGGCTTTGAGCACCAGCGCCTGAATGGCGGCCTCTTCACCGGCGGGCAGGCCGCAGGGCACGAGGTACTGGGTGTCGTCGGTGAAGTACTTGTTGTTGTAGTCGTAGTTGCCCTCGGGGGCTTTGATGCGGATCACCGGCAGGGCGCGGACTTGCGTGCCGCTGCCCAGCACCGGCACCGTTACCTCGTCACCGCTGATGAACTGCTCGCACAGCACCAGCGTGTCGTCCTGCGACGCCAGCGCGAAAGCGGCGGCGCAGTCTTGCCGCTGCAAGACCTTGGTCAGCCCGATGGAGGAGCCCTCACGCGCGGGCTTGACGATCATAGGCGCGCCCAGTTGCGCAAAAGCCACTTCACAATCGGCCACGCTGCTGACCTGTTGCCAACCCGGTGTGGGCAAGCCTTCAGACAGCCAAATGCGCTTAGTCATGACTTTGTCGATGGCAATGCTGGAGGCCATTACGCCCGAGCCGGTGTAGGGGATGCCCAGCAACTCCAGCGCACCTTGCACCGTGCCGTCTTCACCAAAGCGGCCATGCAAGGCGATGAAGCAACGCACAAAGCCCTCGCGTTTGAGTTTGCTCAGCTCACGCTGTGAGGGGTCAAAGGGATGGGCATCGACACCGCGCGACTGCAAAGCCTGGAGCACGCCGGTTCCCGACATGATGGAGATGTCGCGCTCGGCGGACGCGCCGCCCATCAGTACCGCCACTTTTCCTAGATCCATTACGCTCATAGCCCTTTCCCCTCATGCGCCAGCAGTTCTGAAATTTGCAGCAAGTCCAGCACCTTGCCCGGCACCGCGCCCATGGAGCCCGCACCCATGCAGATCACCACATCGCCCACGCGCGCGTTGTCCACAATCGCTTGAGGCATGGCGGCGATGTCGTCCACAAACACGGGTTCGACCTTGCCCGCCACACGCAAGGCACGCGCAAGGGCGCGGCCATCGGCAGCTACGATGGGTGCTTCACCAGCGGCATAGACCTCGCCTAGCAGCACGGCGTCGGCTTGGCCAATGACCTTGACGAAGTCTTCAAAACAATCGCGCGTTCGGGTGTAGCGGTGCGGCTGAAAAGCCAGCACCAAGCGGCGCTCGGGGAAGGCCCCGCGCGCGGCGCTTAAAGTGGCGGCCATCTCCACCGGATGGTGGCCGTAGTCATCAATCAAGGTGAAGCTGCCGCCGCCTTTCGCGGCGCTTGCGTTTTCTTGCACCGGCAAATCACCATAACGCTGAAAGCGCCGACCCACGCCTCTGAATTCGGCCAGCGCTTTTTGCACAGCGCTGTCGCTCACGTCCAGCTCAATAGCCACTGCAATGGCCGCCAAGGCATTGAGCACGTTGTGACGACCCGGTAAGTTCAGCACTACTGGTAAATCCGCCAGCGTGACGCCGTTGCGCCGCTGCACGGTAAAGTGCATCTGCCCACCCACTGCACGCACGTCCACGGCGCGTACCTGGGCACCTTCTTCAAAACCGTAGCTGGTGATGGGGCAGGTGACTTGCGACACGATCTCGCGCACGGCAGCGTCGTCAGTGCACAAAATGGCCGTGCCGTAAAACGGCATGCGGTGCAGAAAATCGACAAACGCACCCTTGAGCCGCGCAAAGTCGTGGCCGTAGGTCTCCATGTGGTCGGCGTCGATATTGGTCACCACGGCCATCACCGGCAGCAGGTTGAGGAAGGACGCGTCGGACTCGTCGGCCTCCACCACGATGTAGTCGCCACTGCCAAGCCGTGCATTGGCCCCGGCGCTGTTGAGGCGACCGCCGATGACAAAGGTGGGGTCCAGCCCCGCCTCACCTAGCACACTGGCCACCAGGCTGGTGGTGGTGGTCTTGCCGTGCGTGCCTGCAATGGCAATGCCCTGCTTAAGACGCATGAGTTCGGCCAGCATCAGTGCACGTGGCACGATGGGAATATGGCGCGCGCGCGCTGCCAGAACCTCAGGATTGTCAGTCTGCACAGCAGTGGAAGTAACCACACAATCAGCGTTAGCCACATTCGATGCTGCATGACCCACGCAAGTCTTGATACCCAGACCCGCCAAGCGCTTGAGGGTGGCGCTGTCGCTCAGGTCCGAGCCAGAAATCTGGTAGCCCAAATTGAGCAGCACCTCGGCGATGCCGGACATGCCCGAGCCGCCGACACCAACGAAGTGAATGTGCTTGATGGCGTGCTTCATTGTGTCAACTCCTCACAAGCAGTCACCACTTGCGCTGTGGCCTCTGATTTTTGCAGTGTTTTGGCCTGTAGCGCTCTTCTGACAAGCGTAAGACGCTCTGTTTTTTGTAGCATTTCGGATAGTTTTTCAGGGGTCAATTCGGTTTGCGGCAGCAACCAAGCCGCACCTTGATCACTCAGGAAACGCGCATTGCGGGTCTGGTGGTCGTCCACCGCAGAGGGGAAGGGCACAAACACAGCGGCCACCCCGACGGTGGCAATTTCCGTCACCGTGCTGGCCCCGGCGCGACAGATCAGCAGGTCGGCCTGGGCCATGGCTTGGGCGGTGTCGGTGATGAAGGGTGTCAGTTCGGCCTGCACGCCCGCAGCAGCGTAGTTGGCGCGTAGCGCGTCGATCTGCAAGACCCCGCTTTGGTGGGTGACTTGCGGACGCTGTGGTGTTGGGATCAGCGCCAAGGCACGCGGCAGTACTTCATTCAGTGCCTTGGCCCCCAGGCTGCCGCCCAACACCAGCACCCGCAACGGGCCGGTGCGGTCTGCAAAGCGCGTGGCGGGGTCGGGTTGCTGCAAGAAAGCTTGACGCAAAGGGTTACCCACCCATTGGCCTTTTTTCAGCACGTTCGGGAAAGCCGTGAACACCCGATCCGCCACCAGCGCCAGCACGCGATTGGCCATGCCCGCCACCGAATTTTGCTCGTGCAGCACCAGTGGCTTGCCCAGCAACACGCTCATCAGGCCCGCTGGAAACGTGATGTAGCCGCCCAAGCCCACCACCACGTCGGGCCGCACACGGCGCAACACTGCGATGCTCTGGGCGAAGGCCTTGAGCAGACGCAGTGGCAGCAAGGCCAGCGTGAGGTAGCCCTTGCCGCGCACGCCGGAGAAATCAATCGTTTCAAAGGCAAACCCTTGCGGCGGCACAAGCTGGCTTTCCATGCTGGGTTTGTCTGCGCTGCCGGACGCGCCCAGCCAATGCACGCGCCAACCGCGTTCACGCAGCGCTTGCGCCACCGCCAGGCCGGGGAAGATGTGCCCGCCGGTGCCGCCCGCCATGATGAGTGCGCACTTGCTCATAGTCGCCCCCCATGCATGAGTTGTCGGCTCTCAAAATCAATGCGCAGCACGACCGCCAAAGCCACCAGATTGATAAGAATGGCAGACCCGCCGTAGCTCATGAGTGGCAGGGTCAGGCCTTTGGTCGGCAGTGCGCCCAGGTTCACCCCCATGTTGATAAAGGCCTGAAAGCCCATCCAGATGCCCACGCCCTGCGCCACCAGCCCGGCAAACACCCGGTCCAGCGCCACGGCCTGGCGGCCGATGTGGATTAGGCGGCGGGTGAGCCACAAAAACAGGCCTAAGAGCAGCAGCACGCCGACCAAGCCAAATTCTTCGCCAATCACGGCCAGCAAAAAGTCGGTGTGGGCTTCGGGCAGCCAGTGGAGTTTTTCCACGCTGCCGCCCAGGCCGACACCAAAGATCTCGCCCCGGCCGATGGCGATCAGCGAGTGCGTGAGCTGGTAGCCCTTGCCCAGCGCGTTGTGCTCGGTCCAGGGGTCGAGGTAGGCAAAAATGCGCGCGCGGCGGTAGTCGTTGAAGGCGATCATGAGCGCAAACGCGCCTACCAGCACGCCAGAGATCAAAAAGAACATGCGGGCGTTCACGCCACCCAAAAACAAGATGCCCATGGCAATCACGGCAATCACCATGAAGGCGCCCATGTCCGGCTCGGCCAGCAGCAAGCTGCCCATGATGCCCACGGCCGCAGCCATGGGCCAGACGGCTTTGACGAAATCTTCTTTGAGCTCAATCTTGCGCACCATGTAACCAGCCGCATACAACACGGCCGAAAACTTGGCCAGCTCGGAGGGCTGGAAGTTGGTCACGCCCAGCGAGATCCAGCGCTTGGCGCCATTCACACCCTTGCCAATAAAAGGCAGCAGCACCGCCAGCAGCAAGACCAGCGCCGCGATGAACAGCATGGGCGCAATGCGTTCCCATTTTTCCAGCGGCACCTGAAACGCAATCACCGCCGCAATCACCGCCGCCGCAATCGACGCCACGTGGCGCACCAAGAAGTAGTTGTGCGTGTAGTTGGCAAAGCGCGGGTTGTCCGGCATGGCGATGGTGGCGGAATACACCATCACCGCGCCCCAGACCACCAGGATCAAAACCACGCTTAGCAGGGAGTGGTCAAAGCTGCTGGCCTGGCTGGCGCTGGCGGCGGTTTGGTAGCTCGCGCGCCGGCCTAGGCGCACCGGTAGCGCGTCACTCTCGGCAGCAGACGGCCTGAACCAGCGGCTCCACAGGGCTTGCGCGGCGCTCATGCGGACAACTCCATCACGGTGCCTTGGGCCAGCGCAAGTTCGGCCACGGCATCGCAAAACACCTGGGCGCGGTGGGCGTAGTCGCGAAACATGTCAAAGCTGGCGCAGGCCGGCGACATCAGCACCGCATCACCCGCGTGCGCTTGCGCGTTGGCCAGGGCCACGGCGCGCTCCATGGATTCAGCGTCCAACAGCGTCACACCGGTATCCGTCAAAGCCGTACGGATCAGCGGGGCGTCGCGGCCGATCAGCACCACGGCGCGCACACAGCGGCGCACGGGTGCGGCCAGCGGCCGGAAGTCTTGGCCCTTGCCTTCGCCGCCCAGAATCAGCACCAGGCGGCGGTCTTCACCCAGGCCGTTGAGGGCAGCCACGGTGGCGCCCACATTGGTGCCTTTGCTGTCGTCAAAAAATTCCACGCCATTCAAGGTGCCGATGTGCTGCACGCGGTGCGGCTCGCCCCGGTATTCGCGCAGGCCAAACAGCATGGGGCCCAGCGCGCAATCGGCAGCGCTGGCCAGGGCCAGGGCCGCTTGTGCATTGCTGGCGTTGTGGCGGCCACGAATACGCAGCGCCTCCATCGGCAGCAGGCGCTGGATGTGCAGTTCAGGTACTTCGTAAATAGTTGCCCCCACGCTTGCCACTGCGTGTGCTGCGCTGCCCCCCGAGGGGGCTGCCGCGCCTTGGGGTGGCCCGGCGGCGAGGCGGCGCGGTTTGAGGGTCTCGTCCGCGTCTTGCGCGCGCACCAGCCAAACCATACCCCCTGCGTCCTCCAGCCCGTAGTCGCCCGGGCGCTGCGGCTGGGTCAGGCCAAAGGTGACATGTGCGCGCTCCACCAGGCGCTGCTTGACGCGCACGGGTGCGGGCAACATGGCCATCACCGCCGCGTCGTCGCGGTTGAGCACCAGCAGCGTGTCCGGGCCAAAAATGCGGGCCTTGGCGGCGGCGTAATGCGCCAGGTCCGGGTGCCAGTCCAGGTGGTCTTGGCTGATGTTGAGCACGGTGGCGGCAGTGGGCGCAAAGCCCTCGGCGGCGCTGAGCTGGAAGCTCGACAGCTCGAGCACCCAGACTTGGGGCAGGGCGGCGTCGGCAATGGCGTGCGCCAGCATATCGAGCAGCGTGGGGCCGATATTGCCGGCCACCGCCACGGTTTTGCCCGCAGCGCGCACCAGCTCGCCGGTCAGGGCGGTTACGGTGGTTTTGCCGTTGGTGCCGGTCACGGCCAGCACGGCGGGGTGGTAATTTTGGCTGGTCTCCAGCGCTTTGAGCGCATGGGCAAACAGGCTGAGTTCGCCACCCACCCACAGGCCTAGTGCGCGCGCTGCGTCCAGCAGGGGCGCGGTCTGGTGCGGTGCCAGGCCCGGGCTGGCAAACACGGCGCGCACGTCGCTGCCTTCAATCCAGGTGGCGTCAAATTCGCCATGCACCAGGCGGGCGGCGGGCACGGAAGCGGCCAGTGCGGCGGCTTGGGGCGGCGCGGCGCGGTTGTCCAGCACGGTCACTTGCGCGCCCTGGCCCGCACACCAGCGCGCCATGGCCAGGCCCGAGGCGCCCAGGCCCAGAACCAGGATGTGTTGACCGTGCAGCGTGTGTTCCATCAGCGCAGCTTCAAGGTTGACAGGCCGACCAGGCACAACAGCATGGTGATGATCCAGAAACGCACGACCACCTGCGTTTCTTTCCAACCCAGCTTCTCAAAGTGGTGGTGCAAGGGCGCCATCTTCAGCAGGCGACGGCCTTCGCCGAAACGCTTGCGCGTGTATTTGAAATACATCACCTGCGCCATCACCGACAGCGCTTCAACCACAAACACGCCGCCCATGATGGCCAGCACAATCTCCTGGCGCACGATGATGGCCACCGTGCCCAGCGCCGCACCGAGTGCCAGCGCGCCCACGTCGCCCATGAACACTTGCGCCGGGTGGGTGTTGAACCACAAGAACGCCAGACCGGCACCGGCCATGGCCGCGCAAAACACCAGCAACTCGCCGGCGCCCGGAATATGGGGCAAAAACAGGTACTTGGAAAACACCACGCTGCCCGTCACATAGGCAAACACGCCCAGCGCCGAGCTGACCATCACCACCGGCATGATGGCCAGGCCGTCCAGGCCGTCGGTCAGGTTGACTGCGTTGCTCGAACCCACGATCACCAGGTAGGTCAGCACCACAAAACCCAGCACGCCCAGGGGGTAGCTGATTTCCTTGAAGAAGGGCAAGAGCAAACCGGCCTTGGGCGGCAGGTTGACGTCAAAACCCGAGCGCACCCAGTTGTAAAACAGCTCCAGCACGCGCGCGTTCGAGATCTCGGAAATGCTGAACACCAAATAGAGCGCGGCCAGCACGCCAATGAGCGACTGCCAGAAATACTTCTCGCGCGAGCGCATGCCTTCGGGGTCTTTGTGGACCACCTTGCGCCAGTCGTCTACCCAGCCAATGGCGCCAAAAGCCAGCGTCACCAGCAGCACGATCCAGACAAAGCGGTTGGAAATGTCCGACCAGAGCAGCGTGGCGCTGGCAATCGAGATCAGGATCAGCACGCCTCCCATGGTGGGCGTGCCGCTTTTGGCCAGGTGGCTTTCCATGCCGTAGCCACGGATCGGCTGGCCGATTTTGAGCGCGCGCAGGCGCCGGATCACGGCCGGGCCGGCGGCCAGGCCAATCAGCAGCGCGGTCAGTGCGGCCATGACGGCGCGAAAGGTCAGGTACTGGAACACGCGCAAAAATCCCCACTCGGGGTTTTGCGCCTGCAGCCACTGCGCCAGACTTAGCAACATGCGGTTTCTCCTTGTGCGGGCGGGGCCACAGCTGCGACGGGCCCGGCGGCAATGGTTTGCAGGGCGGCCACAGCGCGCTCCATGCGCATAAAGCGCGAACCCTTGACCAGCACGCTGGCCGCCGTGGCCAGTGCGGGTACCAGCGCAGCGCACAGCGCGTCCATGTCTGCAAAATGCTGCGCGGTGCCGCCCGCGGCGTTAAAGGCGGCCATGGCCGACTGGCTCAAGTCACCCACGGCCAGCAGGCGTTCAATGCCCAGTTGCTGCGCATAGGCACCCGCCTCCGCGTGGAATTGCGGGCCCTGGCTGCCGACTTCGCCCATGTCGCCCAGCACCAAGAGGCGCGGGCCGGGCAGATCGCGCAGCACTTCAATGGCAGCGCGTACCGAGTCGGGGTTGGCGTTGTAGGTGTCGTCCACCACGGTGATGCTGCGACCGGCCAGCGCCAGCGCAATGGCGCGCGAGCGGCCCTTGACCGGTACAAAGGCCTGCAGGCCGCGTTCTACGGTTGCGCCGGGCACGCCAGCGGCCAGCGCGCAGGCGGCCGCGGCCCAGGCGTTGCGCACATTGTGTTGCCCGGCAATGGCGAGGCGGTAGTGCAGCGCTACGGCCTGTCCTGCCACGGTGGCTTGTGCGTCTACCGTCCAGGCGCCGTCCAGCCACTGCGCGCTGCGGCCGACCACGGCGTCGCCGGCGGCGCTGGTGCCAAAGCCCAGGGTGCGGCGTGCGCCGGCTATTTTTCGCCACAGGCCGGTGTAAGCGTCGTCTAGCGGAAACACCGCGCAGCCGGTGTTTGAGAGCGCGGCCAGCACCGCGCCGTTTTCTACCGCCACGGCGTCCACCGTGTGCATGAATTCCAGGTGCTCGCGCTGCGCGTTGTTCACCAAGGCCACTGTGGGCTGTGCCAGTGCGGCCAGTGCGGCAATTTCGCCGGGGTGGTTCATGCCCAGCTCGACCACGGCAATGCGGTGGTGCGCGCGCAGGCGCAGTAGCGTGAGCGGCACGCCAATGTCGTTGTTCAGATTGCCCTGGGTGGCCAGGCTGGCGTCGCCGGGTGCATGGGCTTGCAGGATGGACGCGATCATTTGCGTCACCGTGGTTTTGCCGTTGCTGCCGGTCACGGCAATCAGCGGCAGGTCAAACTGCGCGCGCCAGGCGCGGGCCAGTTGGCCCAGCGCGGCCTTGGTGTCCGCCACTTCAATGCGCGGCAGGTCGGCAGGAATCTGTGCGGCGGCCAGCCCGCTGCGGCAAATAATGGCTACCGCGCCCTTGGCCTGCGCCTCGTGCAGCAAGGCATTGGCGTCAAACGTATCGCCTTGCAATGCAATAAACAGATCGCCGCTGGCAATACTGCGCGTATCGGTGTGTACGCGGGCAATCGGCGTGTTGGCGTCACCGTGCACGGATTGGGGCTGGCTGGCGGCGTCGCCACTGTGGGCGAGCCACTGCGCCACCTGGCCCAGGGTCATCAGCGCGGTGCTCATGCGTGGGCCTCCAGGCGGGCGCTGAGCGCCTGCAGTGCGTGTGCGCGGTCCGAAAATGCCGTTTTGATGCCGCCAATGTCTTGTGTTTCTTCGTGGCCTTTGCCTGCGACCAAAATCACGTCGGCCACTTGGGCGCGGGCGATGGCGTTGGCAATGGCCGCGCCCCGGTCTACTTGCACTTCGGGCTGCGGCTGGCCGGCCAGTCCGGCCAGGATGTGTGAGACGATGGCGGCGGGCTTTTCGCTGCGCGGGTTGTCGCTGGTAATCACGATCTGGTCGGCCTTTGCAGCGGCAATCGCACCCATCAGCGGGCGCTTGGCGGCGTCGCGGTCGCCGCCGCAGCCAAACACGCACCACAACTGGCCCGCGCGCTGCTGCGCCAGTGGGCGCAAAGCGTCCAGGGTTTGGGCCAGGGCGTCGGGCGTGTGGGCGTAGTCCACCACCACCAGCGGCGCTCCCAGGCCGCCTACACATTCCAGGCGGCCGGGTACGGCGCGCAACTGCGCGCAGGCCGCCACCGCAGCGCCCAAGTCCACGCCCAGGGCGCGCAGGCTGGCAATCACGCCCAGCAGATTGGCCACGTTGTAGCCGCCAATCACCTGGCTTTGCAAAGCCAGTACCTGATCGCCCTCGACCACGTCAAAGCGCAGTCCGGTAGGGGTGAGGGCCATGTTTTGCGCATGCAGGCGGGCGCTGGTACTGCTGCAAGACGTGGTCCACAAGTCCAGCGCGGGTTGGCTCTGGCGTAGCGCGTCGGCCAGGGCCGCGCCCTTGGCGTCGTCGATGTTGAGCACAGCGCTTTGCAGACCCGGCCAGGCAAACAGGCGGCGCTTGGCGTCCCAATAGGCTTGCATGCTGCCGTGGTAGTCGAGGTGGTCTTGCGTAAAGTTGGTGAACACCGCCACCCGAATATTCAGGCCGTTGATGCGGCCTTCTTCGATGCCGATGGACGAGGCCTCTAGCGCGCAGGCGCGCAAGCCGTCTTTCACAAACTGCTGCAGGTGCGCGTGCAAGGAGACGGCGTCTGGCGTGGTCATACCGGTGGCGCGCAGCGCGGCCAAGGGGTGGGCTGCTGCACCATCGGACTGCGCAGTGGCGTGCGGCGGCTGGCCCACGCCCAGCGTGCCAACTACTGCGCAGGGCTGCGCCAGTGCGCCGGGCAAGGCGCCCAGGGCCTGCGCCAGCCACCAGGCGGTCGATGTTTTGCCATTGGTGCCGGTAACGGCAATCACCGAGAGTTTCTGCGACGGGTGGTCAAAAAACGCATCGGCAATCGCGCCGGCGTCGGCCTTCAGGCCGGTGTACGCAGCCACGCGGCCATCGGTCAGGCCAAAGGCTGGCAGGCCGTCGGCTTCCACCAAGCAGCCGCTCACGCCTTGGCGCAGGGCTTGGGGCACAAACTGGCGTCCGTCCACCACCGCGCCGGGCGTGGCGACAAAGCCGTCCCCCGCGCCCAGACTGCGGCTGTCGCTGCCCAGCGTACCAGTGACGTGCGCGCGCAGCCACTGGGCGGCTTGCTGGGGCGTAGCGAGTGCTGCGGCCATCAGAAACTTTCCTGCACTGCATTGGCCACGATTTGCGGCTTGATGGCGATGTCGGGTTGTACGCCCATCACGCGCAGGGTTTGCTGCACGGTTTCGCTGAACACGGGGGCGGCCACTTCGCCGCCAAAGTATTTGCCTGCGGTGGGCTCGTCGAGCATCACGCCGACCACGATGCGCGGCTGGTCAATGGGCGCCATGCCGACAAACCAACTGCGGTATTTGCGGTTGCCATCGCTGCCGTAGCCCTTGCCTTGTTGCTTGTAAGCGGTGCCCGATTTGCCGCCCACCGAGTAGCCCGCAGTCTGCGCCTTGGGGCCGGTGCCGCCGGGGCCTGCGGCCATTTGCAGCATCTTGCGCACCTTGGCGGCGGTGTCAGCGGTAAACACCGGCACGCCTACGGCGGGCTCGCTGTTTTTGAGCAAGGTGGCGCGGATGATTTGGCCGTCGTGCGAAAACACGGTGTACGAGCGCACCATCTGAAACAACGAGGCTGACAGGCCGTAGCCGTAGGAGGCCGTGGCCTGCTCGATCGGGCGCCAGCTCTTGGCTGGACGCAAGCGGCCTGAGACCACGCCGGGAAACTCCACCTGGGGTTTTTGCCCAAAGCCCGCGCCCGAGAAGGTTTCCCACATTTCGCTGGCAGGCATCTGCATGGCGATTTTGGTCGTGCCCACGTTGCTCGAGACCTGGATGACTTGCTCCACCGTCAAAGCGCCGTGCGGGTGCGCGTCGCGGATGGTGGCGCCAGTAATCGTCACCGAGCCCGGCGAGGTGTCGATGATGGTGGACGTCTTGACGCGCCCGGTATTGAGCGCCAGGCCAATGGTGAAAGGCTTCATCACCGAGCCAGGCTCAAAGGTGTCGGTCAGCGCGCGGTTGCGCAGTTGCGCGCCGCTCAGGTTGACGCGCTTTTCCGGGTTGTAGCTGGGGTAGTTGGCCAGGGCCAGCACTTCGCCGGTTAGGGCGTCGAGCACCACGATGCTGCCGGCCTGGGCCCGGTTGGCCAGCACCGCGTCGCGCAGTTTTTGGTAGGCAAAAAACTGCACCTTGGTGTCGATGCTGAGTTGCAGGTCTTTGCCGGCTTCGGGCGGCACGGTCTCGCCCACCTGTTCCACGGCGCGGCCCAGGCGGTCCTTGATCACGTGGCGGCTGCCCGCGCGGCCCAAGAGCGCGCTGTTGAACAGCAGCTCCACGCCTTCCTGGCCGTTGTCTTCCACGTTGGTGAATCCCACCACGTGCGCGGCGGCTTCGCCTTCAGGGTACTGGCGGCGGTATTCGGTGCGCTGGTAAATGCCTTTGAAGTTCAACTCGGCAATCTTCTTGGCATTGTCCGGGTCGATCTGGCGCTTGAGCCAGACAAAGCTCTTGTCTTCGTCGGCCAGCTTTTTGGTCAGATCGGCCTCGGGCATTTCCAGCAGGTGGGCCAGTTGCTTGCGCTCGGCAGCGTCCAGCGACACGTCCTCCGGAATCGCCCAAATGCTGGGCGCCGGTACGCTGGACGCCAGAATCAGGCCATTGCGGTCCAGAATGCGGCCGCGGTTGGCGGGCAGTTCGAGCGTGCGGTTGTAGCGCACCTCGCCCTGGCGCTGGAAAAATTCGTTGTTGAACACCTGGATATAGGCCGCACGTGCGGCCAAGCCCACAAAGCCCAGGGCCACCGCACCCACCACAAACTTGCTGCGCCACACCGGCGTTCGGCTGGTCAGCAAGGGGCTGGCGGTGTACTGGATGCTGCGGCTCATGGTTGTGCCTCGGGCGCGTCGCCCCGGCCCAGGTACATGGTGATGCCGGGGGTGACCTGGCGCATCTGCAGCTTTTCGCGCGCCACGCGTTCGACACGCGCGGGCGTGGCCTGGCTGCGCTTTTCGACCTGCAAGCGCTCCAGCTCGGTGTCCAGGCGGCGCGCTTCGCGGTGGGCTTTTTCGAGCTCAGTAAACAGGCGGCGCGACTCGTATTGCACGCCCACCAGGTACATGGCGCTGCCCAGCGTTGCCAGCACCAACAAGATGTTGATGCGGGTCATGCGCGTGTACCCGGGGCGGTGGCGGTGCGCACGGCCACCCGCATGATGGCGCTGCGCGAACGCGGGTTTCCCGCTACCTCGGCGGCGCTGGGGCGGCTGCGGCCCAGTGCGCGCAATCGCATGGGTTTGGGCGCGGCAAAGGGCGTGCGCCGGTCGTATTCATCCTTGGAATGCTTGGCAATGAACTGCTTGACGATGCGGTCTTCCAGCGAATGAAAGCTGATCACCACCAGGCGCGCGCCGGGTTGCAGCACTTCCAGGGCGGCGTCTAGCGCCTGCTGTAACTCTTCAAGCTCGGCATTGATGAAAATCCGAAAAGCCTGAAATGTGCGCGTTGCAGGGTTCTGGCCCGGCTCGCGGGTTTTGACCGTGTCAGCCACGAGTTGGGCCAGTTCGGTGGTGGTTGCAAGGGGCCCGTGCTCCTGTCGGCGCGCGACAATCGCCTTTGCAATGCCGCTAGCAAACCGTTCTTCGCCGTAGTCACGTATCACCTCCATAATGTGTTCAACGTCCGCATCGGCCAGCCACTGGGCCACACTGATGCCGCGCGTGGTGTCCATGCGCATGTCCAGCGGGCCTTCAAAGCGAAAGCTGAATCCGCGCGCCGGGCTGTCAATCTGGGGCGAACTCACGCCCAGGTCCATCAAAATGCCCGACACGCTGGCTGGCGGCAGTTCACCCAAATGCGAAAAACTCGTCTGCCGAATAGAGAAGCGTGGGTCGGTGATGTCGCTGGCTCGGGCTACAGCCTCCAAGTCGCGGTCATAGGCAATCAGGCGGCCGTGGGCCGAGAGGCGCGACAAAATGCGCCGGGAGTGTCCGCCGCGCCCAAAAGTGGCGTCCACGTACACGCCGTCTTCGGCGGGGCTGGAGCTTTCGGGGGTGTTCTCTAGTAGCGCGTCCACTGCCTCTTGCAGCAAGACCGTGGTGTGCTCAAGGTTGGCGTCCACAGCGGCGCTCAAAAGGAAAAGTCTTTGAACACGTCAGGCATCTGCTCTTGCATGGCCTTGGCCTCTTGGGCCTCGTAAGTGGCTTTGTCCCACAGTTCGAAGTGGTTGCCCATGCCCAAGAGCACGGTGTCTTTGCTGATGCCCGCGCTGGTGCGCAGTTCAGGAGAAATCAGGATGCGCCCGGTGCCGTCAAGCTCCACGTCCATGGCGTTGCCCAAAAAGATGCGTTTCCACCACTGGGCCGACATGGGCAGGGCGGCAATGCGGTCGCGAAACAAATCCCACTCGGGGCGGGGAAAGACCATCAGGCAGCCGTGGGGGTGTTTGGTGATGGTCAACAGGCCGGCGGCCACGGCGCTGAGCACGTCACGGTGCCGGGTCGGCACAGACAGCCGCCCCTTTGCATCCAGCGTGAGTGACGAAGCACCTTGAAACACCACAGAGACCCTCTTTTCCAACGCGCGTGGCTCAATGGCCTTGCGCTGCCAGATTTACCACTAAATTGCACTTTTTTGCACTTTACCAGTAAATTTGGGGTCTGCGACAGCGCTAGATCAATTTTTTCCAATGAAATCAAAGACTTAGAAGCGTTCTTTCATCGGGAAATAGGCGAAAAAACGTTCTAGATTAAGCACTTAGGCTCTCTAATGAAAGTATTGGTTCAAATGGAGAAGTGCACGCCGCCCAATCAGCGCAAGCGGCGTTCCTTGGCCAGGCGGCACCAAGGCCAGCACAGGGGCCGGTGGCCCAATTACGGCAAATTGCGCAGATGGACCTGTGCGTACGCCTCAATGCCGGCTGCCGCCCAAGCAGCGCCCACCAGCAGGCTGACCTCGGAAAATTGCACCTCAGCCTTCTGCGCCGTGGCGCTGCGCAGCCATTGCAACAACTGCGTGCAGGCGTCGGGGTCCATACGTACCAGCGCCGCGCAAGCAATGTAGATGGGGGCTGACGGCAGTTTGGTGGCGAGCGCGGGCAAACCCAGGCCCTGTTGCCCCACCACGTGGCCGTGCAGGCGCCAGGGTGTGTCGCTTGGGGCGCTCGTGCCGACCGGTGCGGGCACCAAGGCATCGCCCGCAAATTCAGCGCTTCCTTCCTGCCAGACGGGGGGCTGCTCAAGGTAGGTCATGCAAAAGTCGGTGCTTGCCACCTCAAAGGCCGCTCGCATGCGCATCAGCCGCAGCAGGCAAAAGCGCAACTCCCACAGGCTGCGCGCCACCCCCGCTTGGCCTTGAGGTGTGGCCTGTTCCAGCACATAAAGCAGGTTGGGCGTGTCCGTGAAAACCAGCCGCGTGGGCGCGCCCTGGTCAGTCGCGAGGAACGCCGTGAGATCGCTGGCGGCGTCGGCATCCAGCACGCTCAAGGAGGTCCAGTCCATCGCACACTGGCGGTGGGCCAGCCAGTGCGCACGCAATTCGCGCGCAGCCGCGCGGTTGAGCACGGTGGGGCAGTGCCAGGTTTGGGCAGCGCCGGGCACCGAGGCGGCAGATCGTGCCTTAGCGGCGAGGGAGGTCGGGCCTGCGTCGGGCCCGGTGTCGCGGCTCCTGTGCGATGTGCGCCACTGTGGGGTGCCGCCGCCCCAGTGGTCAAAATACTCCAGCACCGACCAGTCAAACTGGGCCTGGTTGCCGGTAGCGCGGTAAATTTCCAGCAAGGCCAGCAGGCGGTGCAAGGTTTGTCGATTGCGCTCGTCCTTGCCACGCAGGGCGCGCAGTAGGTGGTGCGTGGCCAGGTCGTATTCCGCGCAGGCAAACAGGGCCGCTGCGGTGGACAGCACCGCATCGTGCGGCAGGGGGGGGTGGGGGTTGGGCGTCGCAGCGGGTGCCGGATGCAGCGCGGGATGCACGCCGGGTGCCATCGGGGCAGGCGGCGGCGCAACATGTTCTATGGCTGGTACCAGCAGCACCGAACTGGGCATGTCACTGTGGTGCATGGTTTGCGTTAGCACGCCCGGCGCCGCGTGCAAAGTCGATGCCAGTTGGGCGGTGGTCAGCGCCGAGGCCTCGCCCAGCGTGGAGCGCAGGCTGAAATCCGAGTCGCTGCGTTTGCTGCGGCTCGCCACCCATAGCAGGTCAAGCTGCGCTTCGATTTCGTCGATTTTTTTGAGCGTGTCGCCCCGCACTGTTCCGGTCGCAGCTGTACGGGCGGGAATACCCGCCAGCGTGGCGTCGGAGGCTTCGCCGCCGGCGCGCTGTTGCACGCTGCGCAGGTAGGCAAATTCCTGCTTGCGCACCAGGTTGACCTGGCGCATCCATTGCGCCCGAACCGATGGCGACAGCGCGTTTTTGTCGCCTGCCGCTGCCACGTTTTTGCCGGAACCCGGGGCGGGATGGGTGTCCATCACAGTCAAAGACGGGTGCGTGGCAGCCGTTTAGTCACCAAACATTTTCTGCTTCAGCTCGCGGCGCTGTTGTGCTTCCAGGGACAGGGTGGCGGTGGGGCGCGCCAGCAAGCGACCTACGCCAATGGCTTCACCAGTTTCGTCGCAGTAGCCGTAGTCGCCCGCGTCGATGCGTGCGATGGACTGTTCAATTTTCTTGAGCAACTTGCGCTCGCGGTCGCGGGTGCGCAGTTCCAGCGCGTGTTCTTCTTCGATGGTGGCGCGGTCTGCCGGGTCTGGGACGACCGAGGTGTCTTCGCGCAAATGCTCGGTAGTTTCACCCGCGTTGCTCAGAATGTCGCGCTTAAGAATGCTGAGTTTGAGTTTGAAGGCGGCGAGTTGCACGTCGTTCATGTACTCGGAGTCGGGCATGGCCAGCAGCTCGGCGTCGGTCAGGCGCTCGACCGGCGTGGTTTTCCAGTTGTTGGCCAGCTTGCTGTCTTTTTTGACGATAGCGGGAATCACCGGAGCCGCAAAAGGCGCATTGCTCGACGGGTTGAAGCTGGATTTGGCCGCAGTCGAGGCAACCGACTGTGCCATTGAGGGAACGGTCAACTGGGCCAGGCGCGAGGACGGACGGCCAGATTTGGTGGGAACGGAGCTCACGACGCCAGGAACGGAAACAGGGGCGGCAGGTTTGGGGGCAATGGCATTCACAGGAGGCTTGGCTTTGGGTTCGACCACGACGGCAGGCGTCTTGGCTTTGGTTTCTTTGGAAGGGGTTTTCGCCACAACAGCTGCGGCGACCGGCTTACTGGGAGCCGTCGGTTTGGCTGACATGGTGGTTTTTGTACTGGGCTTGGCGGGGGCGGCTTTTACTGCGGGAGCTTTTGCCGCCACAGTTTTCTTAGCGGCGGGTGCTGCAAGTGGCTTGCCGAGCGCATTGGCGGCGGTTTTTTCCGATGCCGGTGCTTTTTTGGCGGGTGCGGCTGGAGCAGCAGGCTTTTTTGAAGGAGCAGGCTTTTTGGTCGTCGCTGCGGCCGCAGGCTTGGCGGAGGCGGCTGGCGCAGCTTTGGCTTTGGCGGGCACAGCAGCAGGTTTTTCCACAGGTTTGGCCGTTTTGCTGGTCTTGGCAGATGCAGTGGATCCCGCGCTTGCTTTGCTGGGGCTTGCTTTGTTGGCTTTCACTTCTTGTCTCCTAACAGAAACGCGATGGTCGGGGATCCGGGTGTCTGGTTCCCCGGCACGGGACGCGGGCAGGCTGCCAGCCCCTTCGGCGCGGGAGTGTACAGGCTTACCCATGGGAATCCCCATCATTTGCAAAAGTGCGACCAACATACGGCATCCAGAAAAATGGAGAAAGCTTTGGCGGTGGAATTGCTGCGCTGCAGCAATGCGCCGATTGTCGTCGAAAATTACACCAATGCCTGCTCCATGCCCTGCAACAAAATGTCTTTGGGCAGGTCGATGCCAATAAATACCAGTTTGCTGTTCTTGACCTCGTCTGGCGCCCAGGCGGGCCCCAGGTCGCTGCCCATGAGCTGGTGCACGCCCTGGAAAATCACCTTGCGCTCGCTGCCCTGCATATAAAGAACGCCTTTGTAGCGCAGCATGCGCGGGCCATAGATGTTGACCACCGCGCCCAAAAAGTCTTCCAGCTTGGCCGGGTCAAACGGGCGCTCGGACTTGAAGACGAAGCTTTTGACGTCGTCGTCCACGTGGTGGTGGTGGCCGCTGTGGTCGGCCTGTGCGTGCGAGGGGTGGTTGCAGGCCTCACCGTGTTCGTGCTCGTCGTGCTCGTCGTGCCCGTGGGCATGGTCGTGATCATGGTCATGCGTGTCCGCGTTCAGGAAATCGGGGTCGATGTCGAGCTTGGCGTTCAGGTTGAAGCCGCGCAGGTCAAAAAAGTCCTTGATCGCCACATTGCCAAAGTGCACCGTGTGCTGCGGCGCGCGCGGGTTCATGTGCTTCAAGCGGTGTTGCAGCGACTCTAGCGCTTCGGGCGAGACCAGTTCGGACTTGCTGATGAAGATCTGGTCGGCAAAACCCACCTGGCGGCGCGCTTCCTGGCGATCGTTGAGCTGGTCGGGCGCGTGTTTGGCGTCCACCAGCGTCAAAATCGCGTCTAGCAGATAAGACTCGGCCACCTCGTCGTCCATGAAAAAGGTCTGCGCCACCGGGCCGGGGTCGGCCAGGCCGGTGGTTTCGATGACCACGCGGTCAAAGTCGAGTTCGCCTTTGCGCTTTTTCTCGGCCAGGTCTTGCAGCGTGGCGCGCAGGTCTTCGCGGATGGTGCAGCAGATGCAGCCGTTGCTCATCTGGATGATTTGCTCGGTGGTGTCGGACACCAGAATGTCGCTGTCGATGTTTTCTTCGCCAAACTCGTTTTCAATGACCGCGATTTTTTGGCCGTGGGCTTCGGTCAGGATGCGTTTGAGCACAGTGGTCTTGCCCGCGCCTAAAAAGCCGGTAAGGATGGTGGCGGGGATGAGTGCCATGGAAATGTTCCGTTCTAAGTGGTGTTTGGCTTATTTTCGCAGCCTGCCGACGGATGGGCGGCTCGCCAGGCCAAGCCCGGAAATATAAGATTGCTTTTTTGACATGGGTCAACGCGTTTAAGCGGCCGTGGTCTACAGTTGCACCATTCATAACCCTTGGAGCTTTTTCATGATTTCAATCGATGCCGAGCACAAAGCCAAACTGATGCACGACCTGCGCGTCGTGATTGATGACGCCCAAGAGGTGCTGCGCATGACGGCCGACCAGGTGGGTGACAGTGCGGTGGGCGTGCGTGCCCGCGTGGAAGCGCGTCTGGCCGAGGCCACCCGCGACCTCAAGCAACTGCAAGAGTCGGCTGTGCTGCGGGCCAAGGCTGCAGGCCACGCCACCGATGAGTTTGTGCACGAAAACCCCTGGAAGTCGATCGGCATCGCCGCGGGCATTGGCTTGGTGGTCGGACTGCTCGTCGGTCGGCGCTAACTCCGGCGCCGGCGCGCCATGAGCGAATCCCCGAAAAACGAATCCTCCAATAACCCTTTCCGCAGCCGCGCGTCCGCGCAGGGCGGCTTGCTGGCGTCTTTGCGCCAGTTGCTGTTCACGCTGCTGGAGACGGCGCAGGTGCGCCTGGAGTTGCTGGGCACCGAACTAGAGGCCGAAAAACGCCGCGTGCTCGACGCGCTGGTGTTTGCGGCGGTGGCGCTGGTGTGTCTGGCGCTGGGCTTGGTGCTGCTGTGCGGCACCGTGGTGCTGATGTTCCCCGACCACTTGCGCTTTGCGGCGGCGGGCGGCTTGGCGCTGCTGTTTTTGGCCGGGGGCATGGGCTTGCTGGGGCTGGCGCGGCGCCGCCTGCACAATCCGCTGGGCATGTTCCACGCCAGCGCCAAAGAGTTGGCGCGTGATCGGGGCCAGCAATGATGGTGGCTCGTAGCGGTTCGGCGCAAGGCCAAATTCGCCCATGAGCGCCCAAGACCTTGAGTTACGCCTGCGTCAGGAGCGCGCCATTTGGCGCAGCGCCCAGTTGCGCGGCGAACTGATCGTCCAAAGCGAGGTGCTGGTCGCGCCTTTTGCGCAGGCTGACCGCGTCAAGGGCGGGCTGCTCTGGCTGCGCCGCCACCCGGTGTATCTGGCGGCCTTGGTGGCCGTGGTCGTGGCCATCAAGCCGCGCAACGCTTTGTCCAAACTGGGCCGCGCGTGGACGGTGTGGCGCACGGTGCAGCGCTTTTTGCGCTAAAGCGCCTTCACACTTCTCGCCTTAGCGCTCTTCCACCTGCCCGTCGGCGTGCCGGGCAAACCGGCCTGTGTCACGCGGGTGCACCGGGTCGCTCGCGCCCCAGGGCCAGCCGCCAAACTCGGTGCGCCGGTAGTCGGCAAAAGCCTGGTGGATTTCGGCCTGGGTGTTCATCACAAACGGGCCGTACTGCGCCACCGGTTCGCCAATCGGGCGGCCCTGCAGCATCAGCAGCTCGCTTTCTTGGTCGCCGTTGACCAACTCCAGCGCGTCCTGGGCCCGTACTTCTGCAACCGACTGCACGTCCATGGTCTGGCCGCCCAGGGCCAGCGTCTGGCCCTTGAAAAAATAGAGCTGGCGCCGCGTGCCTGCGTGCCGGGCGCCGGGCAGCGTCCAGCGCGCGCCAGGCGCCATGCGGATGGTGAAGATGGCCAGATCGGAGTCGGGCTCGCTAGCCCAGGAATCGGGTGGCGGCGGCAGGCCTTGGGCGCCCTCTAGCGCGCCAGCAGCCACCATCACTTCGGTCGCGCGTCCTTGGGCGTCTTCGTGGTGCAGGGTTTGCACGTCTTCGCCCCAGAACATGGTGAAGTGCGGCTCGGCCATTTTGCTTTTGGCCGGCAGGTTGAGCCAGATTTGGAAAAGCTCGGCCGGATTGGGCGCATCCGCCTTGCGCAGCGGAAACATTTCGCAGTGCACGATGCCCTTGCCTGCGGTCAGCCACTGCACGTCGCCCGGGCCAAAGCGGGCGGTGGCACCCAGCGAGTCGGAGTGGTCGATGTGGCCTTGGCGCACGATGGTGACCGTCTCAAAGCCGCGGTGCGGGTGGGCCGGAAAACCGGGAATGGTCTTGCCGTGGTACATGCTCCAGCCGTCCTTGCCGGCAAAGTCCTGGCCCAGATTGCGCCCGTCCAGGCTCGCGTCGGGCCCCATGGCGGCGTTGCCGCGCGGGTAGGCGTCCAAGTGGTGGACGCAAAACAAAAACGGATCAATGGTGGGCCAGGGTGGCGCGGACAAAGGCGTGATGCTGAGGATGCTGCTGTTGGGGGCCATGGCACTGCTCCAAGGGTTGGAAGAATACGAAGCGGGTATTGGGCCACATTCGGGAAACCTTCGCACCACGACGGCACACGCCGGGCAGCCCGATAAGATCCGGCCATGTTTTTTAATCCTGGTTTTTTGCTGCGCGCAGGCGGTGCGCTGATTTTGCTGGCTGCCGCCTGGTCGCTGGAGACCGCCCAGCGGCCCGCCACCATGGGCGCGGCGGCAGCGGCGCGCGCGCCAGGCTTGGTTGGGGACCCGGCGCCTGGGCACTGGGTGCCTGTCGCTCGCGGCACGATTCCCATGCCGGTGGGCGTGCCTTCGGCGCATGCCAGTGCCTTGGTGGCCATGCCGGCGGGCGATCCGGCAGCGCTCACCGCCTTCTGGTTTGCCGGCGACCGCGAGAGCGCGCCCAATGTGCAGATTGCCGCGTCCCGCTTTGACCGCGCCCGCCAGGCCTGGGGCCCGGCGCAGATTGTGCTCAATCGCCATGCTGCGGGCGCACATCTGGGTTTTGGCCTGCGCCGCTTGGGCAACCCGGTGGCCTGGATCGACGCGCACGGGCGCATGCACTTGTTTGTGGTGGCCACCGGCTGGGGCGGCTGGGCGGCTTCGCGCGTGCTGCATTTGCAGCAGGCAGCAGGCAGCAGCGCGTCCGAATTGCAGTTTGAGCCGCTGCGCGTGCTGCCCCTGTCGTGGCTGTGGAACCTAAGCTATCTGGTACGCACCGCCCCTTTGCCTTTGGCAGACGGTGGCATGGTCTTGCCCGCTTATTTTGAGCTGGGGCTCAAAATCCCGGTCGCGCTGCGCTTTGACGGTGACGGCCAGTTCATGGGCATGGTGCGTATTTCCCGGCGGACCGATGTGTTGCAACCGGCGCTCTTGACCACCTCGCCCACGGATTGGCTGGCGCTGATGCGCGACACCCGGCCCGACGGAAAAATCCGGGTCTCCCAGACGCACGACGCTGGCCAAAGCTGGCAGGATGCGCCCGATCTGCCGCTGGACAACCCCGACGCCGGCATTGCCACCCTGAGCGTGGGCGACCAACACCTGCTGGCGTTCAACCCCTCCACCTCAAGCCGACAAAGCCTGCGTCTGGCCGCTTCTGGCGACGGCACGCACTGGACTACGGCGCGGGATCTGGAGACCGGCGCGCCGGGCCAGGAGTTCTCTTATCCGGCCTTGGCCTGGACCGACCAAGACCTGTGGGTAAGTTACACCGATCAGCGCAAAAGCATCGCCTGGCAAAGGCTGCACTGGCTGGCGGATGCTGCCCAGGGTGCACCAGTGCGCACCCAGCCCGCGCCCGCTTCTGACGCAAGCAAGGCCGTGCCATGACCCCTTTTTCTTTTTTTGCGGCTTGGGACGCGCTTGCCGCCCACAGTGCGCCTTTGTTACCCGCTCCGAACAGCCTGCCGTGGCTGCGTCACACCGTTTGGAGCCTGGTGTTGGTGGCCTTGGTCTTGTTGCTGGGCACCCTGCGCCAGGGCGGCCGGCCGGGTGCCAGCGCGCGCGTCTGGTGGCTGGCGCTGCTGGTGGCGGCCTGGGCCTGGGTGCCCGGGGTCTGGGGTCTGGCGTATTGGCTGCGTTTGGCGTTTCAAACGCCTAGCCTGGTGGCGGGCCTGCTGGCGCTGTCTGTGGTGGCGCGGGACGCGTGGGTGTTGGGCGTGTTACGGCGCGTTTGGCCGGTGCGCGGGGGCTTGCAGGCGCCCGGCCCGGCGGTCGCGGCACAGCCAGAGGACAGGCTTGGCGCTTGGGCGGCGCTCTACCTGGGCGCAGGCGTGGTGCTGGGCTGGGTCTTGTTGCTCGATACGATTGCCCTGTTGCCGGTGTCGGTCTACGCCTGGGGTTTTCAGCCGGGCGCGTTTGCGCTAGTCTGCGCTCTGGCCTTGCTGCCTTGGGTGCTGGTGGGCGCGGTGGCCTGGCGCGCGCGTGGCGTTTGGCAGCTGGGCGCTGCGGTGGCCTTGTTTGGCCTGTGGCGCTGGCCCAGTGGCAATGTGTGGGATGCCCTGCTCGACCCGTGGCTGTGGTTCGTGCTTAACGGCTATGCGCTGCGCGCCGCAGCGCGGTACTGAGGTCGCCGGTCGTAAGCGGCGGCTGCGCAAGCGCGATGGGCCAATCCCGCCTTGTCGTTTTAGGGAGCTGTGCCGGGCAGCAGCAGCCATTCCCGCCCAAACAGCCACTGCTGCGGGTACCAGACATTGGCCAGGGTGACTTCGCCACTCTTGTGGCGGCTTTTGACGTGCCAGCGGTAGCCCAGTACGGTGCACGCTGGCGCGCAACTGGGCGCGGTGGCCTGGGCATCGT
This sequence comes from Comamonadaceae bacterium, assembly GCA_947372865.1. Classification (GTDB taxonomy): domain Bacteria; phylum Pseudomonadota; class Gammaproteobacteria; order Burkholderiales; family Burkholderiaceae_C; genus Allorhodoferax. Next base: position 31,146 of record CANBVJ010000018.1, on the reverse strand, counting down.
CGTCGAGCCAGACCACAGCGTCAAACGACGCAAGTAAAAATGCCAGACGCTCGGTCGGCGGCATTTCGGGGTGCAGCGCGCCGGTGTTGCGGCCCGCCACGTCAAACGGCACCAGCGTGCTGTGCGGCATAAAGAAGTGAAAGCGTTCGTACTGGCCGGTAAAGCCATTGGGCACGGCCACCCGTTTGCCTTGCAATTGCGCCAGGGCGGCAGGGCTGTATTGGGCTTGCGCACTATCTAGGGGTGCGACCATCAGGCCAAAGCTGGCGTAGACGCCCAGGCAGGCCAGCAGCGTGGCGTTGCGACTCCAGTCGCGTCGCAGGCAGGCGGCCAGTGCAGCCGCCAGGCCCACCGCCACGGCCAGCATGGCGGCCCAGCGCACGCCTGATGTGCCGACGTCCATGTCGCCCATCACCCAAGCAATGCGCCCGAGCAGCACCACCGCCGTGCTGGTGATGGCCAGCGTCAGCAAAAACCAAAAGCGCGCCACCCGCCCCCAGTGCAGCGCCACCACCATGGCCAGCGCAGGCATGGCCGGAATCACGTAGCGCGCCGAGCGCTGGCTGGGAATGCTGAAAATCACCAGCCACACCAGCAGCCACAGCCACAGCGTGCGTTCAGGCGTCGGGATGTGTCCCCAGCGTTTGCCTTTGAGCAATTCCTTGGCTCCGGCCCAGGCCAGGCCCATCACCACAAACCACAAGAGCCCGGCGTTTTCCAGGTACGCCAGCAGCTGCGTCCACAGCGGGTAGTCGCCCCACAGGGCGGCGTACCAATAGCCCTGGCTGCCCGCCATCTTGCCGGCGTTTTCGCCCAGCACAAACTCCTGCCACACGGCGGCCGGGTCCGGGTCCAGCGCAAACCACAGCGCAAATACGGCCAGCGCCAGCAGCGCGCTCCAAGCTACCGCCACACTGCTGCGCAGAGCGTGGCGCAGGCCAGGGGGCTGGCCCGCCAGCAGCGCACACCACAGCGTGGCAGCGGCCGGCGCCACCAACGCAAAGGATTTGTACAACAGGCCCAGGCCCATGCACAGGCCAAACAGACCGAACCAGAGCAGCACGGGCACAGGGCTCCAGCCGCTGGCGCGGGCCAGCCAGGTCGGCGCCCAGGCGCTGCCCGCTTGGCGTGGCGGGCGCAACTGGCTCCACAGCAGCGCCCACATCGGCAGCGCCAGCCAAAAAGTCTCTGGCGCCGACGTCAGGTACACCCGCCCGTAGCGAAAGCTGGAAAAAAATGCCAGGTACACCACCGCAGCCAACAAGCCCGTGCGCCAGTTACCGCGCAGGCGCTGCGTGAACCAGGCCACGGCCGCCGCCGTGAGCAGCGTGTAGACCACACTGGGCAGGCGCAGGGCAAACAGCGTCCAGTGCGCGCCCCAGTCGCCCGCCACCAGCGCCTGCCAAAACAGCAGCGGCGGCTTGGTGTTGCGCATGTGGTCCAGGTCCGACACCAGGGGCAGCCAGTGGCTGGCCTCGGCCGTGAGGCGGGCGATGTGGATGTAGACCATCTCGTCGCCGTTGGTGGGGGCGTAAAAGCTGCCCAAGCCAAAAAAATACAGGGCCACTGCCAGGGCCAGCAGCGCAAGCCATGGCCACAGCGCCTTGGAATCAGCGTCCGCGCGCTCTGGGGTCGGGGCGATGGAGGGGCCCGTCATGGCTGGTGCTTAAGACTTGCGAAAAGTCCAGCGGTCATTGGCCAAAAAGTTGCTCACGCTGGCAATCACGATGGCAATCACATTGGCCAGCATGTAGTGCATCAGGTGCGCCAGCCACAGCGTTAGTGCGTATTGCAGCGCAATGCCAAACCACGAGGCCAGCGCGTATTTCAGCAGCTGCGTGCCAAGATGGGGTGCTCGCACGTCGTCAGACACCACGGCGGCTGCGCGCTGCGCCTGCACCCGGTCGGCCCAGGTCCACAGGCGGTTCCAGGTGAAGTTGTTGGCGGTGGCTACCGCAATGGCCAGCGCCAGCGAGGCCCAGGGCTTGCCCTGCGGGCCTTCAATCGCCTGGAACAGGTATTCGTGCCCGAGGTAAAGCACCGCAATGTTGACCACCGTACCGCTGGCCCCAACCAGACCAAACTTCAGGTAACGAAAACGCGTGAGCCCGGCTACGGTGTGCAGGGCGCGGGCCCTCCAGTCGTGGGCTGCGCTCATGCGCTGGCGCCCACAGCAGGCGCTGCATCCGCCTGCAAATAACGCAGGGCGCTGGAGAGCACCGGGTCGGGTGCAATGCGCTTGAGGCACTGGTTGTCGCCATCGCAAAAGGTCAGGCGGTGGTTGTAGGCTGAGAGGCAGGGCGAGCAGGCAATGCCGCTTTCCAAAATGGTGTTGCGCGAGCCCAAGGGGCCGTACAGCTTGCCGGTCTCGGGGCCGAAGAACACCATGGTCTGGATGGGCGTGAGCGTGGCAAAGTGGCCGGGGCCGCCGTCGTTGGTGATCAGCAGGCTGGACGCGTGGAACAGCATCAGCAGCTCGCGGATGCTGCGGGTATAGCCGGTCAGGTCAATACAGGCGTCGCTCTTGATTTGCGCCATAAGGTCTTTGGCCAGTTGCGCGTCGTCTTTCAGACCGATCAGGCCCACGGCAAAGCCTGCTGCGCACAGGCCTTGCGCCACGCGCGCATAGTGCGCGGCAGGCCAGGCGCGCTCGGGCAGAATGCCGCCGCCTGCGTACAGCAGCACCAGCTTGCGGCCTGCGGTGACCGGATGGTCGGTGTGGACCTTGCTTTTGTAAGCGGCCAGCTCGGCGTCGGTAAAGCGCACCGACAACTCGGTGTCAGTGGGCAAGTCGCGAATGGCCGCAGCCTTGTTGCGCGGCTTGCTGCCTGCGCTGTCCAGCGCATCCACCAGCGACAAAAACTGCTTGCTGATGTGCTGGTAGGGGTTGTAGGGAATGGCGTGGTTGATGAAGCTGCCACGGTACAGGCCTTCTTGCGTGTGCGGCGTGTAGCCCACGCGCACCGGTGCGCCGGTGGTAAACGAGAGCAGGGCGCTCACGCGCGAGAACAGCTCGCAGTCAATCACCGCGTCCAGGCGCAATTTGCGCATCGCCAAACTGACTTTGGCGATGTCGCCGATCAGTGCGCCGCCCGAACTGTCGTCCAGGCTGTGCATGTTCTCAGGCTCGGTCAGTTGCAGGAGTTTGGAGACTTCCTGGTTTTTCTTGAGCTGCAGGATGTGGATCTTGGCCTGCGGGTACTGGCGGCGCAGTTGCGCAAACATGGGGCCGGCCAGCACGATGCTGCCCATCTCGGAGAGCAAGATCACCAGGATGTTTTTGGCATCCTTGGCGATCATGGGCGCGGGCTTATTTCCCGAAGTCAAACGAACCCACCCCGACACCCCGGCGCACAGCAGCTGGCCTACCCAGCGGTCAATGAAGCGTTGTGTCTGGAGTTTCATGGGTTCAGCGCGTTTGGGTCACAGGCCCGCCGCTGCACGCAGCGTCGCTGCTTTGTCAGTACGTTCCCAAGTGAACTCGGGCTCTTCGCGACCAAAGTGGCCGTAGGCTGCGGTCTTCTCATAAATCGGGCGCAGTAAGTCGAGCATTTGGATGATGCCTTTGGGGCGCAGGTCAAAGTGCTCTGCCACCAAAGCCGAGAGCTTGTCGTCGGGCATGACGCCGGTGCCTTCGGTGTAGACCGTGATATTCATGGGCTGGGCTACGCCAATGGCGTAGGCCACTTGCACCTGGCATTGCTTGGCCAAACCGGCCGCCACAACATTCTTGGCGACATAACGGGCCGCGTAAGCCGCCGAGCGGTCCACTTTGGACGGGTCTTTACCCGAAAAAGCGCCGCCGCCGTGCGGGCAGGCGCCGCCATAGGTGTCCACAATGATCTTGCGACCGGTCAAACCGCAGTCGCCTTGCGGGCCGCCGATGACGAAACGACCGGTGGGGTTGACCAGGTAACGGGTGTTTTGCAGCCATTCCTTGGGCAACACGGGCTTGATCAGCTCTTCAATGATGGCCTCCGTAAAGCTGGCCTTCATGCTGTGCTGGTCGTGCGACTGGTCCGGGCTGTGCTGGGTGGACAGCACCACGGTGTCAATGCTGTGGGGCTTTCCGTCCACATAGCGCATGGTGACTTGGCTCTTGGCGTCCGGGCGCAAAAAGGGCAGGCGGCCGTCCTTGCGCAACTGGGCCTGGCGCTCCATCAGTCGGTGTGCGTAGTAGATGGGCGCGGGCATCAGCTCGGGCGTCTCGTCGCAGGCGTAGCCAAACATCAGGCCCTGGTCACCGGCGCCGGTGTTCAGGTGGTCGTCACTGGCGTGGTCCACGCCCTGGGCGATGTCGTTCGATTGCTTGTCATAGGCCACCAGCACCGCGCAGCCCTTGTAGTCGATGCCGTAGTCGGTGTTGTCGTAGCCGATGCGTTTGATGGTGTCGCGCGCCACCTGGATGTAGTCCACGTGCGCGTTGGTGGTGATTTCACCAGCCAGCACGACCAGACCGGTGTTGCACAGCGTTTCAGCCGCTACGCGCGACTTGGGGTCTTGCTTGAAAATCGCGTCGAGGATTGCGTCAGAAATCTGGTCGGCTACCTTGTCGGGGTGGCCTTCTGATACGGACTCGGATGTAAATAGAAAATCGTTCGCCATGTGTGTTACTCCAAATAAAAACAACAATTTGCGTTGCTTGGGCTTTGGAGCCTTCAGCGAACGCTTTAGCAGATTTGCCCGGTAGGACAAGGCACAATGGCGCGGCGTTTGCGGCCCGCCATTGTGGTGGTCGCCCTGCAAGTAGTTCATAACTCAGCGACCGACGCGATCTTACTGCACCCATGCTTCTTGTTTTTCACCTGCTCGCACGCCGGCCCCTGTGGCTGCTGCATGGCGCGGGCGCGGCGCTGGGGTGGCTGGTGTTTTGGCTCTCCCCCACCTACCGCCACCGATTTCTGGACAACGCAGCCCAATCTGGCCTGCCCGCCGCGCAATGGCGACCCGCCGTGGCCGCCGCCGGGCGCCTGACGCTGGAACTTCCCCGCCTGTGGCTGGGCCGCCCGGTGCCGGTGCGCTGGCAGGGCGCGGAACTCGTAGAGGCGGCGCTGGCGCAAGGTCGGGGCGTCGTATTTATCACGCCGCACCTGGGTTGCTTTGAAATTACCGCGCAGGCCTATGGCGAACGCTTTGGGCAAGCCCACCCGATGACCGCCTTGTACCGCCCGGCGCGCCAGCCCTGGCTGGCTGGCCTGGAGGGCCGTGTGCGTGCGCGCCCCGGCTTGCACACCGCGCCCACCACGCTTGCGGGCGTTAAGCAAATGCTCAAGGCGCTCAAACAGGGCCACTGCGTCGGTCTGCTGCCCGACCAGGTGCCGCCGCTGCACCAGGGCGTTTGGGCGCCTTTCTTTGGCAAACCGGCCTACACCATGACGCTCTCGGCGCGGCTGGCGCAGCAAACTGGCGCGGCCACCCTGCTGGCCTGGGGCGAGCGACTGCCTTGGGGGCGCGGCTACGTGGTGCATGTGCTGCCTTTTGCCAGCGCACCGCAGGCCCCGGGCGAGGCGGCGATCACCCAACTCAACCAGGCGCTCGAAGCGCTGGTGCGCGAGCACCCCGACCAGTACCTCTGGGGCTACGCGCGCTACAAGGCGCCTCGTGCCGAGGCGGGCGCCTGACATGATGAGCCACATCCCCATTCTGCTGACCCGTGCCCTGGCCGTGCTGCCACTGCCTGCGCTGCGGGGCGTGGGCTGGCTGCTGGGCGCGCTGCTGTACGTCTTGGTCGGGCCGCGGCGGCGGGTGGTGGACACCAATTTGCGCCTGTGCTTTCCGGCGTGGTCAAAGCGGGAGCGGCGGCGGCAGACTTTTGCCTGCTTTGTGTACTTCGCCCAGGCCTGGCTAGACCGGGGCTGGCTGTGGCACGGGCGGCCCAAGACCTTGCTCAAACGCCTGCGCATGACCGGCGCGGTCGGGGAACTGGCCGGCACCGCGCCCACCGTCATCTTTGCGCCGCACTTTGTCGGGCTGGACGCGGGCTGGACGGCGCTCACCCAGCAACTGGCGCGCGGCTTTACCACCATCTACACCCGCCAGGCCAACCCGGTGGCTGACGCCTGGATTCGCCAGGGGCGCCAGCGTTTTGGCCCTTGCCACCTGGTCGCCCAGCTCGATGGCGCCCGGCCGGTGATTGCCCGGCTCAAGGCGGGGGAACCCCTGTACCTGCTGCCGGACATGAACTTTGACCCCAAAGACTCCTTGTTCGTGCCCTTTTTTGGCAACACGGCGGCCACCGTGCCGTCGCTGTCGCGCTTTGCGCGGCTGGCGCGGGCCAAAATTGTGCCGGTGCTCACGCGCATGACGCGCCAGGGCTACGAGGTGGAAGTGTTGCCGGCCTGGCCCGATGTGCCCAGCGGCGAGTTGTATGCCGACACGGTGCTGATGAACCAGCGACTTGAAGCCTATATCCAGACCATGCCCGCCCAGTATTACTGGGTGCACAAGCGCTTCAAGGACCAGCCCGAGGGTGTGGCGCCGCCGTATTAGTGGTTCAGGCCGCGTCTGGCTCGTCGAGTGACTCGGGCTCGTCGGCCTCATGTGCCAGGGGCGCGGCTGCGGGTGCGGCCAGGGGCGTAATTACCGCGCCTTTCGGATGGGCCCAGTCCCAAAGCAAGGTTGCCACTTCTTCCACGCCAATGCGCTTGGGCGCGGAAAACAGCCGCACTTCGCCGCCACCGGCTTGCAGCTTGGCAATCGACAGTGCTTTAGTGGATTCAGCACGGGTCAGTTTGTCGGCTTTGGTCAGTACCACCAGAAACTTCAGCCCTTCTTGCACCCGGGGCCGGATTACGTCGAGCAGCACCTCGTCGAGCTCGGTCATGCCGTGGCGCGGGTCGCACATCAGCACAATGGCCTTGAGGTTTTCGCGGCTGACCAAATAATTGGCCATCACCTGCTGCCAGCGGATCTTGTCTTGCTTGGGGACGGCCGCGTAGCCGTAGCCGGGCAAGTCGGTCAGCACCGCGTCCATCACGCCTTGTTTGCCGAGCGAAAACAAGTTGATGTGCTGCGTGCGGCCGGGGCGCTTGGAGGCAAAGGCCAGCTGCTTTTGCTGCGTCAGCGTGTTGATGCAGGTGGATTTACCGGCATTGGAGCGGCCCACAAAGGCGATTTCGGGCACATCGAGCGCGGGCAAAAAGTGCAGTTGCGGCGCGGTGGTCAGAAATTTGGCGGTGTGCAACCAGCCCATGGCGATGGCGCCGGGCGACTTTTCGCCGGAGGCTGCTGGGGGCTTGGGTGGGGCTTGGGGTTTGGGGTTTGGTGTGGCGGTCATGCTTGTAATGGTTGTTGTAGCGGGTAAACCCAAGGCTGCATTGTAGAATGCCGATGTTTTTTGCCCACCCAGAACCACCACTGCCCTATGAAGTCGATCGCACAACTGTTTCTCGTCGCAGCGCTGGCTGCAGGCTCCTTCGCGGTATCCGCGAATACCCCGGCCCCCGAGGCGCCAGCCAAAGTCGCCAAGCCCGACTTGGCCAAAGGTGAGGCCAGCTTTGGCGCGGTATGCGCCGCTTGCCACGGTGCGGACGGCAACTCCGGCACCCCTGCCAACCCCAAACTGGCCCAGCAACACCCTGAATACCTGGTCAAGCAATTGCAGGAATTCAAGTCGGGCAAGCGCGCCAACGCCATCATGAGCGGCATGGCAGCAGCGCTGTCGGAAGACGACATGCGCAACATCGCTTACTGGCTGACCAGCAAGACCGCCAAGCCTGGCTTTGCCAAAGACAAGGACACCGTGGCCCTGGGCGAGCGCATCTACCGCGGTGGCATTGCAGACCGCCAGGTGCCTGCTTGCGCTGGCTGCCACAGCCCCAATGGCGCAGGCATCCCCTCGCAATACCCCCGCCTGAGCGGCCAACACGCGGAATACGCCGCTGCGCAATTGACATCGTTCCGTGATGGCATTCGCAAGAACAGCAGCGTAATGTCCCAAGTCGCTGCAAAATTGAACGACCGCGAGATCAAAGCCCTCGCCGATTACGTCGCCGGCCTGCGTTAAAACCGCCCCCGGCAAGTTGCTTTGTCACTTTGCCGGGGAGTGTTGAGATGCACAAAAACAGAATGCTGACCGGGGCCGATGCGCCCCTTGCCAGCGAAATCACCGACCGCCACCTGCTTGAAAACCGCCGCCTGTGGCTGCAACGTGCGGCCAGCGGCGTGGCCGGACTGGCCGCCGCAAGCTGGGCCTCGCGCCAGGCCCTGGCCCAAACGCCCGCAGGCACCGAGAAGCCCGGCAAGCTGCCCCGCCTGGCCAATGTGTCCAGCAAAGTGCCCGGCGCGCTGGTGCTGGAAAAGCCCACCGCCTACAAAGACGCCAGCGGCTACAACAATTTCTACGAATTCGGCACCGACAAGTCCGACCCGGCGGCCAACGCCCACACCCTCAAAACCACCCCGTGGTCAGTAGAAGTGGAAGGCCTGGTGCAAAAGCCGGGCAAATTTGCCCTGGAAGACTTGCTCAAGCTCAGCCCCATGGAAGAGCGCATTTACCGGCTGCGCTGCGTGGAAGGCTGGTCCATGGTGATTCCGTGGGTGGGCTATTCACTGGCGCAGTTGATCGCCAAAGTGCAGCCGCTGGGCAGCGCCAAGTACGTCGAATTTGTGTCGCTGGCCGACCCCAAGACCATGCCGTTCGTCGGCAGCCGGACGCTGGACTGGCCTTATGTGGAGGCGCTGCGCCTGGACGAGGCCCTGCATCCACTCACCCTTTTGGCCTTTGGCATGTATGGCGAAGTACTGCCCAAGCAAAATGGCGCGCCGGTGCGTCTGGTGGTGCCTTGGAAATACGGCTTTAAAAGCGCCAAAAGCATCGTCAAGATCCGGTTCACCGAAAAACAACCCGCCACCGCCTGGAACAAGGCCGCAGCCAATGAATACGGCTTTTATTCCAACGTCAACCCGCTGGTAGACCACCCGCGCTGGAGTCAGGCCAGCGAGCGGCGCATTGGCGAAGACGGGCTGTTTGCCAAGAAGCGCAAGACCCTGATGTTCAACGGATATGAGGCCCAGGTCGGCCAGCTTTACGCTGGCATGGACCTCAAGGCCAATTTCTAGCCTGCGCCGGCTGCCCATGCTGCGCGCCGCAGTCCACCGCTGGCTGCTCGGGCCGCTGGCCAAACCGCTGGTATTTGCGGTTTGGCTGCTTCCTTTCGCATGGCTGGTGTACGCCGCTTTGTTTGAACGCTTGGGCGCCAACCCGGCCGAGGCGCTGGTGCGCGCCACCGGCGACTGGACGCTGCGCACCCTGTGTCTGGTCTTGCTGGTCACGCCGCTGCGGGTGATGGCGAGCCTGCCTGCGCTGGCCCGACTGCGCCGCATGCTCGGGCTGTTTGTGTATTTCTACGTGCTGCTGCACTTTCTTGCCTACGGCTGGCTGGATATGGGGCTGGACGTGGCAGACATCGCCACTGATATTGCCAAGCGGCCCTTTATTTTGGTGGGCTTTGCGGCGCTGGCGCTGCTCACACCGCTGGCGCTTACCTCATGGAACGGCGCCATCCGCGCCCTGGGCGCGCGGCGCTGGTTGCTGCTGCACCGGCTGGTGCACGGCGTGGCGGTGCTGGCCGTGCTGCATTTCTTTTGGATGCGCGCGGGCAAACGCAATTTTGCCGAGGTGGCGGTGTACGCCGCCATTCTGGCGGTCTTGCTAGGCTGGCGCGTTTGGCGCCGGTTTAGCCGACCAGTGATTCGCCCGCAAACAGCGCGCTGACCGGCTCGCGCGCGCGCACCAGGGTGGCGCGGCTGCCGTCCACCAGCACTTCGGCAGCGCGGCCCCGGGAGTTGTAGTTGCTGGCCATGCTCATGCAATACGCGCCGGCCGACATCACCGCCACCTGGTCCCCGGCTTCTACCTGCAGGCTGCGGTCGCGGCCAATCCAGTCGCCGCTTTCGCATACCGGCCCCACCACGTCGCACACCAGGGCTGGCGTTGCCTTGGGCGTGGCGTCCAGCGGCACGATGGCGTGGTAGGCCTGGTACATCGCCGGGCGCGGCAGGTCGTTCATGGCGGCGTCAACAATGCAGAAGTTCTTTTGCTCGCCGGGCTTCATAAACAGCACCTCGGTCACGCACACGCCGGCGTTGCCCACCAGCGAGCGGCCGGGTTCGATCATGAGTTTGCGCTGGCCAAAGCCGCGCGCATCCAACTTGGCCAGCAACTGCGCCCACAGCGCGTCGGCCTGCGGCGGCGCGTCGCCTTGGTAGTTGATGCCCAGGCCGCCGCCAAAGTCGATGTGTTCAATGGCAATGCCGCTGGCTTCAATGCTTTGCACCAGGTCCAGCATGCGATCCATGGCGTCCAGGTAGGGCGTGGCGTCGGTAATTTGCGAGCCGATGTGGCAGTCAATGCCCACGATTTTCAGGCCCGGCAGGGTGGCAGCGTACTGGTAGACCGCCAACGTGCGCTCGTGGGCGATGCCAAATTTGTTGCCTTTGAGGCCGGTGGAAATATACGGGTGGGTCTTGGGGTCGACGTTGGGGTTGACGCGGATGCTGATGGGCGCGCGCATTTGCATCTCCAGCGCCACGGCGTTGAGTACTTCGATTTCGGCCTCGCTCTCGACGTTAAAGCAGCCAATGCCCGCGGCCAGCGCCTGGCGCATCTCGGCGCGGGTTTTGCCCACGCCCGAAAAAATCACTTTGGCCACGTCGCCGCCTGCGGCCTGCACCCGGGCCAGTTCGCCGGCGGACACAATGTCAAAGCCGCAGCCCGCCTGGGCAAAGACTTGCAGCACGGCCAGGGTCGAATTGGCCTTCATGGCGTAGCAGATTTGTGCGTGGCGCCCAGCAAAGCCGCGTTGGTAAGCGCCCAGCGCTGCCAGCATGGCGGCTTTGGAATAGACGAACAGCGGCGTGCCGTGTTGCTGCGCCAGGGCGCCCAAGTCGCAGCCTTCCACCTGGAGTTGCGCGTGCTGGTAATGGAAAAAAGGCTGGCCGGGAAGGGTGGAATGCATGGGGGACTTTTCAGGAAACGCGGGTTTGGGCGATGATGGGGAGTGGCGCAGCGGTTGCAGGTGCGGCGGCTTGCGCCATCTTGGGCGGCAGGTACAAGGGGCCGGTTTGGCCGCAGCCTGCTAGATTCAGCACACCGACCAAGGCGACACATATGCTGGCCCGACTATTTTTTGTTTTCAACATGGTGAAATTGTAATGACCGACCTTGAGTTTCTGGACCACGCCGAATCCCTGCTCCAAGCGCTGGAGGCGCGCTGCGACCAACTGAACGAGCAAAGCGAAGTCGACATCGACAACCAGCGCACCGGCGGCATGGTGACACTCACTTTTGCCAACCGCAGCCAGATCATCGTGAATTTGCAAAAACCCCTGCAAGAGGTGTGGATGGCGGCGCGTTCGGGCGGCTACCACTACCGCTTTGTGGATGGCCACTGGCAAGACACCAAGGGCCAGGGCGAATTTTTTGCAGCGCTGAGCCGTGACGCCAGCGCCCAATCGGGGCAGACGCTGAACTTCATGCCCTGAGGTTTTGCGCCGCGCCGTCCGGTATCAGTTGCGAAACAGGTCGAGGATCGATTTCTTCTCATCAGCGGCGGGCAGCGGCTGGTGTGAGCCTGCGCCTGCAGCGCCGACCGCGCCCACGCCACCATTTTTGGCGAACTCGTCGAAATACCACTCGTTGTTCAGGCGCACGATGCCTTCAGGCGGCTCGGGCTCCATTACCGGCACGTTTTTGAGCGCGGTTTCCATAAAGCTGATCCACACCGGCAGGCTTAAGCCCCCACCGGTCTCGCGGTCGCCGAGTTTGCGCGGCGTGTCGTAGCCAATCCAGGTGACTGCGGCCAGCGTGGGCTGGTAGCCGGCAAACCAGGCGTCCATGGAGTCGTTGGTGGTGCCGGTTTTGCCGTAGACGTCCGGGCGCTTGAGGGTGGCTTGCGCGCGTGCGGCGGTGCCCGAGCGGGTTACTTCCTGCAGCAGGCTGGTCATCATGAAGGCGTTGCGTGGCTCGATGGCCCGGTTGTCTTCGCTCAGTTCGGGCGTGGCGGTTTCCACCAGCACCTTGCCGCGCTGCTCGCTGACTTTGGCCACCAGCCAGGGGTTGATGCGGATGCCGCCATTGGCAAACACCGAGTAGCCCACCGCCATTTGCATGGGTGTGACCGAACCGGCGCCCAGCGCCATGGTCAGGTAGGGCGGGTGCTTTTCCGGGTCAAAGCCGAATTTTCCGATCCATTCTTGTGCGTAATTGGTGCCAATCGACTGCAGGATCTGGATGGAGATCATGTTCTTGGATTTGGCCAGGCCCTTGCGCAGCGTCATTGGGCCTTCAAAGGTGCCGTCGTAGTTTTTCGGCTCCCAGGGTTGGCCACCGGTCACACCGGCATCAAAGAACAGGGGCGCGTCATTGACCACCGTCGATGCGGTAAAGCCTTTTTCCAGTGCCGCCGAATAGATAAAGGGCTTGAAGCTCGAACCCGGCTGGCGCCAGGCTTGGGTGACGTGGTTGAATTTGTTTTTGTTGAAGTCAAAGCCGCCCACCAGTGCCTTGATGGCGCCGTCGCGTGGGTCCAGCGCCAAAAATGCGCCTTCCACTTCGGGCAGTTGGGTGATTTCCCAGCTGCCTTTGGCCGTTTTGGCCACGCGGATCACCGCACCGGGGCGAAGCCGGATGTTGGGCGCGGCCTTGTCGGACAGGCCTGATTGGGCTGGCTTGAGGCCTTCGCCGGTAATTTCCAGCATTTCGCCGCCTTGGCGCATGGCGCGCAGGTGTTTGGCGTCGGCTTCGATCACCACGGCGGATTGCACATCGCCGTTGTCCGGGTGCTCGTCGAGCACTTCGTCCACCGCGTCCTCGAGCTCTTGCTGGTCTTGGGGCAGGGTGATGAATTTCTCGGGGCCCCGGTACACCTGGCGACGCTCAAAGTCCATGATGCCGCGGCGCAGCGCCTTGTACGCCGCTTCTTGCTGGGCGCTGACCACGGTGGTGCGCACGTCCAGGCCACGCGTGTAGGTCTCGGCGCCGTACTGCGCAAACATGGCCTGGCGCACCATTTCGGCTACGTATTCGGCGTGCACCTGGGTGCGGGTGGCGGCAGTTTTGACATGCAGCACTTCACTTTTGGCCGCATCGGCCTGCGCGGCGCTAATAAAACCGTTGTCCAGCATGCGCTCAATGATGTACTGCTGGCGCACGCGCGCGCGCTTGGGGTTTTTAATGGGGTTGTAAGCGGAAGGCGCCTTGGGCAGGCCGGCCAGCATGGCGGCCTCAGCCACCGTGATGTCCTTGAGCGGCTTGCCAAAATAGGTCTCGCACGCGGCGGCAAAGCCATAAGCCCGATTGCCCAGGTAAATCTGGTTCATGTAGATTTCCAGAATCTGGTCTTTGCTGAGCGTGTGCTCCAGCTTGAAGGTCAGCAAGACCTCATAAATCTTGCGTGTAAAGGTCTTTTCCGACGACAAATACACATTGCGCGCCACTTGCATGGTGATGGTGGACGCGCCCTGGCTCTTGGAGCGTCCCACATTGGCCAGCGCCGCGCGCACCATGCCGATGTAGTCAATTCCACCGTGCTGGAAAAAGCGTGCGTCCTCAATCGCCAGAATCGCGTTTTTCATGACTTCCGGGATTTCGGCAATCGGCGTGAGCGTGCGGTGCTCTTCGCCAAATTCGCCAATCAGGTCGCCCTCGACCGAATACACCCGCAGCGGCAGCTTGGGGTGGTAGTCCTCCAGGTCAGAAATATCGGGCAGATTGGGGTAGGCCAGCGCCATGGTGATGGCGATCAGGATCAGCAGCGAAACCAAACCTGCCACGCCCAGACCAAACACGATGGCCAGGACGCGCAGCAACCAGGCGCCTGGTGTACGCGGATGCGTGGATGGCGCCGATGGCGGGGTGGCGGGAGGCACAGGGTGGGGCATGGAAAGTTCCAAAGGGCATTGCCACCCCCCACAGGGGGCGGTGGGCTGGGCCCAAGGCGGTAAAAAAGGAGCGACGCTTGGCAAGCGGTTGCTTAAGCCTTAATTCTAGGACGGTAACGCCCCTTACGTTCCCATTGGGTGATTTGGCTACTGGTTTGCTGATAGTATTGGCAACATTACCCGCAGGCGGTAAAAGATAAAAATACGTGATGGGAGTTGATTTTTTGATAGATATTGCGTCACTGCTGCGCCGCAGGCCAGAAGAAATTCTTGGCATTGACATCAGCGCGTCCGCCATCAAGCTCGTGGGCTTGGGCGGGTCGACGGACACGCCTATGCTGGAGTATTGCGCCAAGGACGCTTTGCCCGAAGGCGTCATCGTCGATGGGGCCATCGAAAAACCGGATGAACTGTCTATGGCGCTGCGTCGTTTGGTCAAACAATCGGGCGCCCGGACCAAAAATGTAGCTTTGGCGTTGCCTTCGTCCGCCGTGATTACCAAGACGCTCACCATTCCGGCTGATCTGCCGGAGATGGAGATGGAAGACCAAGTGGAAATGGAGGCCAAACAATACATCCCCTTTCCCTTGGAGGATGTCAGCCTCGATTTCTTTGAAATCGGCCCGAGCGCCGACACGCCTGGCAGCGTGGACGTGTTGATTGCCGCGGCGCGGCGCGAGCGGGTCGAGGGCATGCAGGAGATGCTGGAGGCCGCGGGCCTGAAGCCGGTGGTGGTGGATGTCAACTCCTACGCCACACGCCTGGCGCTGGGGCGTGTGATTGACATACAGGCCAAAACAACCCCGGGCACGCTGTCGGTGTTGTTCAGGCTTGGCGCCAGCACCACCACCATGCAAGTGCTGCGCGGCCAGGATCTGGTCTACGAGCGCGAACAGTCGGTAGGCGGCGGCCAATTGACCCGAAAAATTGCCCACTATTACGGGCTCTCGTTGACCGAGGCGGAAAGCAAAAAATGCAAAGGCAGCCTGGCGCATGACTACGAGGCGCGCATTCTGATTCCCTATGTAGACGGCCTGGTGCAGGAACTGGCCCGGGCGCTGCAGTTTTTCTTTAACAGCACGCAGTACAACAAGGTCAATCAGGTGCTTTTGGCGGGCGGCAGTGCGCTGCTACCCGGGCTGGCCTTGGCGGTAGCCAGCCAGGTGCAGGTGCCTTGCAGCGTGGTCAATCCCTTTGAAGGCATGGCCTTGGGACCTAAGCTGGATCGCGCCCACGTTTTGCAAGAGGCGCCCGCCTACCTTGGCGCTTGTGGTTTGGCCTTGCGGAGGTTCTTGAATTGATTTTGCTCAACCTGTTGCCGCACCGCGAGGCTGCGCGCAAGAAAAAGCGCGAGCAGTTTGTTGCGGCCGTGGTCCTGGCCGCTCTGGTGGGCATGGGTATTTCCCTGATGGCGTTTAGCTGGTACCAAGCGGCTATCCATAACCAGCGCGCCATTAACGCGATGCTTGATACCGAGATTCTTAACCTGGACCAGCAAATCAAGGACATCAAAGGCCTGGAATCCCAAATTGAGGCCTTGCAGGCGCGCCAGCGCACGGTGGAAGACGTTCAGGCGGACCGCAACCAGTCCGTGCACTTGCTGACCGAGCTCGCGCAACAACTACCGCCCGGCATTTTGTTGACCAAGGTGAGCCAAACCGACCAGTTGGTGCTGATCAACGGCACCGCGCAGTCCAATGAACAGGTTTCGGACCTGCTGCGCAACCTGGCCAGCGGCAGCACCTGGTTTTCCAAGCCGGAGTTGCTGGAATCGGTGGCAGCAACCATGGCCCTTCCGACCAGGGAGCAGCGCGCGCTCTTCAACTTCAGCCTGCGGGCGGTGTTGATGCGTGCACCCGATGCTGCCGTGCTACCTGGCGCCGTCGCTTCTGCACCGGCGATCGGCGCGAGTGCGCAGCAGTAGCCCTTACCCAGACCGACGCAATATGGCCAGAACCCGACGCCCTTCCTTTGACTTTACTGCGCTGCAAGAACGCATCGTGGTGCAGTTTGAAGACCTGGACCCGAACGACCCGGCGCGCTGGCCCCCTTTGCCACGGGCACTGGCCCTGCTGGCGGTGACCTGCCTGGTGGTGGGTGGCCTGTGGTTCTTTTGGGTGAGTGACTATGCGGCCGAGCTGGAGCAAACCTCCGCCCGGGAGTTGCAGCTCAGAAACGATTTCAAAACCAAGCTGACCCAGGCGGCCAACCTGGCGTTCTTGAAAAAGCAGCGTGACGAGGTTGAGGCCTACGTGAAGCAACTCGAAAGCCAGTTGCCCAGCCGTGCCGAAATGTCGGCGCTGCTTTTCAGCATCAACCAACTGGGCCAAAAGCGCAATCTGCAGTTTGAACTTTTCCGTCCGGGCCAGGTGGTGGTTAAACCTTATTACGCCGAGCTACCCGTCAGCATTCGGGTGATAGGCACGTACCACGACTTTGGCCGTTTTGCCTCAGACGTGGCGTTTTTGCCGCGCATTGCGACCTTGGGAAACATCAGTATTGCGGCCAAGACCGAGTCCAGTATGGCCTTTGATGCCACCTTGAAAACCTACCGCTATCTCGACAGTGATGAAGCAGCAGCGCAGCGCAAACCCGCAGCGGAGGTCAAGAAATGAGCCTCTTGCGGTACGGTCTGCGGCGCTTGCTGCCAGTAGCGCTGGTCGCCGTCTTGAGCGCCTGCGGTTACACCACCGAGCAAGAACTGCGCGGCTTTGTTGACGCCGAGCGTGCTGCCTTGCGCCCAGTGTCCAAAGCCATACCGTCGCCCAAGCCCTTTGAGGCTGCGGTCTATGACGAGGGCGGTAAACCCGATCCGTTTAGTAAGCAATCGTTTGTGCAATCCATGGTCGGGCCGGCCAAAGCAGCCAAACCGAGCATGGCGACGCCAGAGTTGGCACGCGTACGGGAGCCACTGGAGGCGTTTGCCCTGGACACTATGGCGCTGGTAGGGGTGATTTCCAAGGACGGACAAAACGTGGCCCTGGTGCGCGCCGACAACAAGTTGCACCAGGTCGTGGCGGGCAACTACCTGGGGCAAAACCTGGGGAAAGTCACCAAGATCGATGGCACGCGCATCACCTTGCGCGAACTGGTGCAGGACGATCTGGGTGAGTGGGCGGTGCGCAGCAACATGCTGAAATTGCAGGAGATGTCTAAATGACAACAACATTACGGGCGTCTTCGACAGTGGTCAGGGCCTTTCTGGCTGCTTGGCTGGGCTGGAGCAGTCTTGTAGCCTTTGCCCAGAATTCGATTGTGGCGGTGACCGGTTCTGCCGTGGGCGAGGTGGAGACGGTGCGCATTGAGTTTTCCCAAGTCTTGAACGCCTTGCCCACCGCTTTCGTCACCCAGAATCCGGCGCGCATTGCACTGGATTTTGCGGGCGTCGCTGGCGGCGTGGGGCGCTCTAGCGTGGAAATCAACCAGGCCAACGTCCAGTCGGCCAACATGGTGCAGACCGACGAGCGCAGTCGTGTGGTGCTGAGTTTGAAGCGGCCCTCGTCCTACACTCTGCAAATGGAGGGCCGCGCCTTGCTGGTGACACTGGAGCCCCAAACTATGGCGCCGCAGCGAGACGCCGCACCAGCCCGCGTCACGGCAGCGCGCCGCAGTGACGAACCCTTGGGCGCCATTGATTTTCGGCGCAGTGCCGAGGGTGCCGGACGTGTGCGCATTGCGCTGCCCAGCAGCAAAGTGGTGGCCGACATCCAGCAATTGGGTAGCAACCTGGTGGTGGAGCTGTCCAACGTCAGCCTGCCCGAGCGCCTGCGTCGGCGTCTTGATGTGAACGACTTTGGCACACCTGTGCAAACCGTCACGACTAGCGAGGTGGGCGACCGCGTGCGTATGGTGATCGCACCGCAGGGCGAGTGGGAACACACCGCCTACCAAACCGAAAATGAGCTGGTGATTGACGTCAAGCCCCTCAAGCAAGACCTGAAAAAGCTGACCCAGGGTGCTGGCTACAACGGTCAAAAGCTGTCACTCAATTTTCAGAGCATTGATGTGCGCCAGGTGCTGCAGGTCATTGCAGACTTTACCGGCTTCAATGTGGTCACTTCGGACTCGGTTACCGGCACAGTGACCCTGCGCTTGCAGGACGTGCCCTGGGATCAAGCGCTGGAGATTATTTTGCAGAGCAAAGGCCTGGGCGTGCGCAAGAATGGCAATGTGCTCTGGATTGCGCCCAAGGAAGAAATTGCCTCCAAGGAAAAGCTCGAATTTGAGTCCAAACTCTCGTCCGAAAACTTAGAGCCCCTGCGCACCCAGTCCTTTCAGCTCAACTATGCCAAGGCGGTTGATATTGCGCCGCAGCTTACGGCCGGCGGTGGTAGCAGTGCTCCGGCGGCACCAGGCGCTACTGGCGTTGCGGCCGTTAGCAGCGCCCGCATCTTGAGCCTGCGCGGCAGCGTCATCGCAGAAGTCCGCACCAACCAACTTTTTGTAACCGACATCCCCAGCAAGCTCGACCAGGTGGCGCAGTTGATCGCCAAAGTCGACATTCCGGTGCGCCAAATCGTGATTGAGGCGCGCATCGTAGAAGCCGACGACAGCTTTGGAAAATCGTTAGGCGTCAAGCTCGGCGGTGCGGACGTGCGAGCGTCCAAGGGCGGCGACGGGGGCTACCAGGTCAGCGGCGAAAACCGGGTGGCCTTTGGCACCAGCTATTCCAACGCCGTGGGCGCCAGCGGCTTTGGCGGCACCAACGACGTCACCTCCAATTTCGTCAATTTACCGGCCTTGGGACAGAATGGCTACAACCCGGCTTCGTTTGCCGTGACCTTGTTCAGCGCCGCTTCCAATCGCATGATGGGGCTGGAAATCTCGGCGCTTGAGTTCGACGGCAAAGGCAAAGTGGTCTCCAGCCCCCGCGTAATTACCGCCGACCAGGCCAAGGCCGTGATTGAACAGGGCGTGGAAATCCCCTACCAAACCGCCACCAGCAGCGGCGCCACCTCCATCGCATTTCGCAAAGCTACCCTGCGCCTGGACGTGACGCCGCAAATCACCCCCGAAGGCAGTGTCAACCTGGATCTTGAAGTCAACAAAGACAGCCTGGGCGTGACCACGCCCGGCGGCATATCGATCAACACCAAGCGTGTCAAGACGCAAGTGCTGGTGGAAAACGGCGGCACCGTGGTGATTGGCGGCATTTTTACCCTGGAAGAACAGGAAGACGAAACCAAAGTGCCACTGTTGGGTGATCTGCCCTTTGTCGGCGTGCTGTTTAAAAGCACCAATCGCACTTCGAAAAAGAAAGAAATGCTGGTGTTCATTACGCCCAAGCTCGTGTCGGAGCGGGCGGTGGTGCGCTAAAAAAGAAAATGCTAATCAGGGGAAAGTTGTGCCTAAACTATTAAAATTTTGTTTATTGTTATTTATTGCGGTTTTTGTTGTGGGTTGCGGTGGAGGGGGAGGCGAGGCAAGTTCCAAAACCTCTACAACGGCTACAACAGCCACATACAGCTTGGTTTTGGCCGTGGTGGATGCCAACAATAACGTGGTGAACGGCATTACTTACGGCGGCGGTCAGAAAATACGCGCCACCTACACGGATGCCTATGGAAACCCGGTGAAACAGACCTTGGTCAGTTTTTCTGTATCAACGAATGTCAGCGCGGCAGCCTTGGCTTATGCCTACGTCACCACCAACGACAGTGGCATCGCTTACGACCCCATATCGCCCGCCACCGCCACTACATCAGGCGCTGCGACCGTTTCTGCTACGGCAGGCAAGGCCACCTCTACCGTCGATTTTTCTATTTCGGGCAGTACAGTCACCATCGGTAGTCCCTCACTTGGAAGCACAACTTTGGCCGCCAGTGGTACCACCAGCGTCGATGTGCTGGCCTCGGCAAACGGCACGCTCGCCTCTGGCATCTTGGTGGCATTCACGGCAGATTGCGGCACGTTAACCCCACCCACAAACCAGTCCAACGGCAGCGGTAAAGCGACTTCAAGCTATTCGGCAGTGAAGGCCGATGGCAGCTCTTGCAGCGGTGACATCAAAATTTATGCAGCGGCATCGGGAAATACCACCAACAGCACGCTTAACGTGGCTTCGCCCACAGCGAGTGCGGTTAATTTTGTATCTGCAACCCCCTCGCAAATCTCTGTGGCTGGCTCAGGCGCCGCCACACAGTCGAGTTTGAGTTTTCGGGTGCTCGATGGCACTGGGAGACCGTACGCCAACGCCACCGTGACCGCTGCGATTACCACCAACCCAGGCGGTGTGGGGCTTGGCGCCGTCAATTCAACATCAACGCTCAGTAGGCAGAGCGACGGTAATGGTTACGTAAATTTCTCGATTTATTCGGGAACCCTACCAGGGCCGGTTCAAGTCAAGGTGAGTTTAAGTGACACGGCCTATGCGTATTCAAACAACATAACAGTTCAATCTGGTCCGCCCGCGCAGGAGCGGTTCAGCCTTTCGGTTGGAACCTTCAACATCGAAGGGCAAAATATTGACCGCATCACGACTACATTGACGATAAGCGCGGCCGATCGCCAAGGTAATGCCGTGCCCGACGGCACAGTCATCAACTTCACCTCCAGCGGTGGGCAGGTGCAGCCCAGTTGTGCCACTTCACGCACCAATGGGATCTCTGGTTGTTCGGTTACTTTCTCTAGTCAGTCATACAGGCCGCCGAATGGACGTATCCCAGTGCTGGCCTTTGCTGAAGGCATAAAAACCTTCTCCGACATTAATTACAACAATACTTTTGAAAGCACATCAGATTACTTGACTAATATGGGTGACGCCTACCGGGACGACAATGAAAATGGAGTCTACGATCCTGGAGAGTTCTTGCTTCAACGTGGTGGAGACAGTGCTTGCCCGACAAGCGTCTGGGGCACGCCAAGCCGCGCCGATACCTGCGATAGCAGTACTGCGGCAACGACAGTACGAAGCCAAACCGTGTTGTTAATGGCTACTAGTAGTGGGGTGTTGACCAATACATCAGAGTCGTCATCTGCGCTTACCTTCCGTGCCAACAGCACGACGAAATGCAATGATGACACCTTGTGCTTGCCTTTGGCTGCCGGCACCACTTTCACTGCGACGACTACTGATCCGACGGCGTGTACGGCTGGTTCTGTATCGGGCAGCCCGTTGCCAAGCATTGCTCCCACCAGCAACCTTAACGAGCAACTCGGTACATTGCATGAAGTGTTGCTGACGCCAGCAACAGGCAAGACATGTAAAGGGACAACAGTCAAAGTTACCGGTAAATCGCCCTCGGGTTTAGCGACCACCTACTCACTCACTGTGCCTTAAAGCACGGTCGCATGTCGCGTGAACGTAAAATTAAGAGGCATGTCGGAGACGATGTGCCTCTTTTAATCTGGCCGTATTCAGCGTTCCCTTCAATTCAAACCTGACTTTGATCTCCCTCATAGGCCTCCCCGGCTCCGGTAAATCCACCGTGGGCCGCCAACTTGCCCGGCGCTTGCAATTGCCTTTTGTCGATTCCGACCAGGCGATTGAGGCGCGCCTGGGTTGCCCGATCCGTGAATTTTTTGAGTGTGAGGGCGAGGCGCGCTTTCGCGAGATCGAGTCCGAGGTGATTGATGCGCTCACGCAGCAGGGCGCCGGCGTGTTGTCTACCGGTGGCGGCGCGGTGCTGCGGCCTGAAAACCGCGCGCATTTGCGTGCGCGGGGTCGGGTGATTTACCTCAAGTCGCATCCCGAAGAGCTGATTCGCCGCCTGCGCCACGACATCAACCGGCCCTTGCTGCAGGTGGCCGACCCCATGGCCAAATTGCGCGAATTGTTTGCCACGCGCGACCCGCTGTACCGCCAAACCGCGCACTTTGTGGTCGAAACCGGGCGTCCTTCGGTGGCCACGCTGGTCAATATGATCGTGATGCAGCTCGAATTGGACCCCGCCGCCCCTCTAAACTCGGGGCTATGAGCGCCTCCATCCCTATGCACGCAGTGTCCATTGACCTGCAAGACCGCAGCTATTCCATCGCCATTGGCGCCGATTTGATCGCCCATGCAGCCACCTTCGCCGGTCTGCCCAAGGCGTCTGCCGCACTGGTGGTCACCAACACCACCGTAGCGCCCCTTTATGCCGCCACGCTGCAGGCGGCTTTGGCCCCGCATTACAAGGCGGTGCATTTGGTGGTTTTGCCCGACGGCGAAGCGTTCAAAACCTGGCAAACCCTGAACCTGATTTTTGACGCGCTGCTACAAAACAGCTGCGACCGCAAGACCGTGCTGTTTGCGCTGGGCGGCGGCGTGGTGGGCGATATGACCGGTTTTGCCGCAGCCAGCTATATGCGCGGCGTGCCGTTTGTGCAGGTGCCCACCACCTTGCTGGCGCAGGTGGATTCCTCGGTGGGCGGCAAAACCGGCATCAACCACCCGCTGGGCAAAAACATGGTGGGTGCCTTTTACCAGCCGCAGCGCGTGGTGTGCGACCTGTCCACGCTCAAAACCTTGCCCGCGCGCGAAATCAGCGCTGGGTTGGCCGAAATCATCAAGTACGGCCCAATTGCCGACATGGTGTTTCTGGACTGGATTGAGGCGAATCTTGGCGCCTTGCGCGCCTGTGACGTGCCTGCGCTGGCGCACGCGGTGCGGCGCAGTTGCGAAATCAAGGCCCATGTGGTGGCGCAAGACGAGCGCGAGGGCGGTTTGCGCACCATTCTCAATTTCGGCCATACCTTTGGCCACGCCATGGAGGCCGGTCTGGGCTACGGCCAGTGGCTGCACGGCGAGGCCGTGGGCTGCGGCATGGTGATGGCGGCGCACTTGTCGCAGCGCCTGGGGCTGGTGGATGCAGCTTTTGTACAGCGCATCACGCGCTTGGTGGACGGTGCGGGCCTGCCCACGGTGGGGCCGGTGCTTGACGCCCAAGACAACGCCGGGCGGTACTTGAACCTGATGCGGGTGGACAAAAAAGCCGAAGGCGGCGAAATCCGCTTCGTGCTGATCGACGGCCCGGGCCGGGCTTGCGTGCACGGCGCGCCCGACGCCTTGGTGCGCGCGGTGATTGACGCCTGCTGCGCAGCCTGATGCTCGCGCCCTACGCCAGCGACCCGGCGCACACGCGCGGGCGGCGCTTTGCGCAAACCCCGGCACCCACGCGCACCGAGTTTCAGCGTGACCGCGACCGTATCGTGCATTGCACCGCGTTTCGGCGCCTGGTCTACAAAACCCAGGTTTTTCTGAACCACGAGGGTGATCTGTTTCGTACGCGCCTCACC
Organism: Comamonadaceae bacterium; assembly: GCA_947372865.1. Classification (GTDB taxonomy): domain Bacteria; phylum Pseudomonadota; class Gammaproteobacteria; order Burkholderiales; family Burkholderiaceae_C; genus Allorhodoferax. Next base: position 8,049 of record CANBVJ010000018.1, on the reverse strand, counting down.
CACTCGTTGGAGGTGGCGCAACTGGGCCGCTCCATCGCGCGCTCGCTGCAACTCAACGAAGACCTGGTCGAAGCCATTGCCCTTGCGCACGACCTGGGCCACACGCCGTTTGGCCACGCCGGGCAAGACGCCTTGCACGCCTGCATGGCCGACTTTGGCGGCTTCGAGCACAACCTGCAAAGCCTGCGCATGGTCGATCACCTGGAGGAACGCTACCCCGACTTTGACGGCCTGAACCTGTGCTTTGAGACGCGTGAGGGCATTTTGAAACACTGCTCGCGCCACAACGCCGCCGCGCTCGAGCGCAGCGAGCCCGCCTATGCCGACGGGCAAGGTGGCGTGGGCGCGCGCTTTTTGCTGCGCCAGCAGCCCAGCCTGGAGGCGCAACTCTGCAACCTGGCCGATGAGATTGCCTACAACGCCCATGACATTGACGACGGTGTGCGCTCGGGGCTCATCAGCTTTGCCCAAGTCCAAGAGGTGCCCTTGTTTGCCGACTTTGCGGCCCAGGCGCTGGACGCCCACCCGGCCCTGGCCGAAGCCCACAATGCGCGGCGCTGGCTGTACGAGGCTATTCGCCTGATGCTCAGCAGCCAGGTCTATGACCTGATTGACGCCACGCAGACCGCACTGGCCCAGCACCTGCCCGACAGCGCGCAAGCGGTGCGCCTGTGCCCCGAGCTGCTGCGCTTTAGCCCCGAGATGCGCGCAGGCACCCAGGCGCTCAAGGCGTTTTTGCTGGCCCGGCTTTACCGCCACCCGCAGGTGGTGGACACCATGGACCGCGCCAAACAGGTGGTGCGCCATCTGTTTGCCGCCTATCTGAGCGATCCGCAGGCCATGCAAACCACTGGCACCCCGCGCCCGGGCAGCGCAGATGCGCCCGATTTGGCGCGCCGCGTGGCCGATTACATTGCCGGCATGACCGACCGCTTTGCCGCGCGCGAACACGAGCGCCTGACCGGCCTGCGCCTGCTGGCATGACGCAAAGCGCCGCCTCGCCCGAAGCCGTCATCGCGGCCACCCAGCGCTGGGTCGAACGCGCCGTGATCGGCCTGAACCTGTGCCCGTTTGCCAAAGGCGTGCAGTCCAAGGGCCAGGTGCACTACACAGTAAGCCAGGCCGACGACGCGCCGGCGCTGCTGATCGACCTGAAGCAGCAATTGCAAGATTTGCACAATAGCGACCCGGCGCAGCGTGACACCACGCTCTTGATTGCGCCGCTAGCGTTTCCTGACTTTTTAGACTTCAACGATTTTTTGGACCGCGCCGACCGCCTGCTGCGCAAAATGCGCCTGGACGGCGACTACCAGATTGCCAGCTTTCATCCGAAGTTCCAGTTTGCCGACGCGGATGCGCATGACATCAGCCACTACACCAACCGCGCGCCCTATCCCATACTGCACCTGCTGCGCGAGGAAAGCATTGACCGTGCCGTTGAGGCGTTTCCCGACGCCGCCCTGATATTTGAGAAAAACATGGAAACCCTGCGTGCGCTGGGCGCTGCCGGGTGGCAGGCGCTTGATGTGGGGCCGGCCAAACCATGCCCGGCGCACCCCGTGAAGGGCGATACTGCGCCATGAACTCTCGACTCCCAACGGCGCCTCCCGCCGGCGCCAAAAAGCGCAACATGCCCCCCGCCGTGCGCGGCGCCGCCACTTTGAGCGAAGACGTACGCAACGCCATCCGCCCCGGCCAGTCGGTGGCGCTCTTGCAAGAGCTGCACATCCTGACCGCCGACGGCCGGCTCAACCAAGACTCGCGGCGCAAGCTCAAGCAGGTTTACCACCTGTACCAATTTATCGAAAAACTGCTGCTGGAGCTGCCCGCGCGCACCGGCGCAGATGGCGCGCCGCTGGGCCTGACGGTCGCCGACCACGGCGCGGGTAAGTCTTACCTGGGTTTCATCCTGTACGACCTGTTTTTCAAGGCGCTGGGCAGCGGCCATATTTACGGCATCGAAACCCGCGCCGAGCTGGTCGAAAAATCGCAGCAGCTTGCACTTGCCCTGGGTTTTGACCGCATGACGTTTTTGAACCTCAGCGTGTTGGAGTCCACCACTTCGGCAGCCTTGCCCGCGCAGATTGACCTGGTGACCGCGTTGCACGCCTGCGACACCGCCACCGACGACGCGATTGCCTTTGGCCTGGCCAAACGCGCCCGCGCCTTTGCGCTGGTGCCCTGCTGCCAGGCCGAAGTAGCGCGCCACCTGGGCGGCAGCCGCGCCCTGATGCTGGCGCGCACGCCTCTGGCCGAACTTTGGCGCCACCCCCTGCACGCGCGCGAACTCGGCAGCCAACTCACCAACGTCTTGCGCTGCCTGTACCTGGAAGCCATGGGCTACCAAGTCACCGTGACCGAGCTCGTGGGCTGGGAACACAGCATGAAAAACGAACTCATTCTGGCGCGCTACACCGGCCACAAAAAACGCGCCGCCGCCGAGCGCTTGCGGGCGGTCTTGCAAGAATTTGGCTTGGAGGCCTTGCTTCAAACGCGGTTTACATTGCCGCCGGACAATGCGGGCGACAACCAAAACTGAGTCTGGCGCGTTGTAGCCTTTGTATTTGATTTGTACCCCAAGGAGGAATTCCCATGAAAAAACTAATCTCGCTCACCCTGACTGTTGCCGCCATTGCCACGTTGGCCGCTTGTGCCAATAGCAACCCCGACATGATCCGCCGCAGCGACACGCAAACCATGTCCGCCGTGCAGGACGGCGTCATCCTCTCGGTGCGCACTGTCACGGTGGACGGCAGCCAAAGCGGCGTGGGTGGCGTGGTCGGCGGCGTGGTGGGTGCGATTGCCGGATCGGCCGGCAGCGGCGTGCAGCGTGAACAAAACGTGCTCGGTTTGCTGGGCGCCGTGGCAGGTGCCGCTGCGGGCAACGCGGTGGAGCGCATGAGCACTAAAGAAGAAGCGGTGGAAATCATCGTCCAGCTCAAAAATGGCGACCGCCGCGCCATCGTCCAGGCTAAGGGCGGTGAAACGTTGCTGGCAGGCGACAAGGTGATTTTGGTCACCACCGGCGGCAAAGTCCGCGTGTCCCGCGCACCCAATTAATTGAATTCATTGGGGTTAATAAATCGGGGACAGATCGCAATTAAACTGGCGGGCCCAGCTTCAAAGCGCCTATGGCCCGCCTTCCCCGACTTACCGTTCCGGGCTACGCCCACCACCTGATCCAGCGCGGCAACAACCGGCAAGCCATCTTTGCCAGCGATGCCGATCGCCAGTTTCTGCTCGATTTGCTGACCGAGCACGCCCGGCAATGCGAGGTAGCGGTGCACGCCTATGTGCTGATGGACAACCACTTTCATCTGCTGGCCACGCCTGCCACGGCCCAAGGACTGGCGCAGATGATGCAGGCGGTCGGGCGGCGCTATGTGCGCTATTTCAACGACCGGCAAAAGCGCACCGGCACGCTGTGGGAAGGGCGTTTTAAGTCGAGCCTCATCCAGAGCGAGCGCTATTTGCTGGCCTGCATGGTCTATATCGACCTCAACCCTTTGCGCGCAGGCATGGTGGCGCAGCCCGGCGACTACCGTTGGTCGAGCTACGCTCACCACACCGGCCAGCGCTTGGAGCCTTGGCTCACGCCCCATCCGCTGTACTGGGAGTTGGGCAACACCCCGTTTGCGCGCGAAATCGCCTATGCCAATTTGGTGCAGGCGGGCATTGCTTCGGTGCAACAGGCGGCATTGACGGACGCCACCTTGCGCGGCTGGGCCTTGGGCGAGCCCGAATTTGTTGCAGATTTACAAAAACGCACCGTGCGCCGTGTCAGCAAAACCACGGCAGGACGACCGCCTTTGGCGGCGAAATAGGGGTGAAGTGGGCGGAATACGGCGTTTTTTCGCCTGTATTGCGCTGAAATTAACCTGTCCCTAATTTGTGCTGTTGCGTAAATCGAGGGATTTAATTGGAATCTGACCCCAATTAAATTGCTTGGCACTTTTGTTGCAGTGCGGTATCCTCTTTTTCCTTTGTTATTTTTCAGGAGTGCGCCATGTCTACGGCAGCCGAAATCAAGCACCTTCAGGACCACGGTTTGTATGCTTCCAGCCAGGAGCACGATGCCTGCGGCGTTGGCTTTGTGGCCCATATCCGGGGTGAGAAGAGCCACAGCATCGTGGCCAACGCGCTCAAGATTCTCGAAAACCTGGACCACCGGGGTGCGGTGGGCGCGGACAAGCTCATGGGCGACGGCGCCGGCATCTTGATCCAGCTGCCGGACGCGCTCTACCGTGAAGAAATGGCCTTGCAAGGCGTGCAATTGCCCGCCGCGGGTGAGTACGGCGTGGGCATGATCTTTTTGCCCAAAGAGCACGCCTCGCGCCTGGCCTGCGAACAAGAGATGGAACGCGCCATCAAAGCCGAAGGCCAGGTTTTGCTGGGCTGGCGCGATGTGCCGGTGAACCTGGACATGCCCATGTCGCCCACGGTGCGGCAAAAAGAACCCATCATCCGCCAGGTCTTTATTGGTCGCGGCAATGACGTGATCGTGCAAGACGCGCTGGAGCGCAAGTTGTATGTGATTCGCAAGACCGCCAGCGCCGCTATTCAGCACCTCAACCTCAAACACAGCAAGGAATACTACGTTCCGAGCATGTCCAGCCGCACGGTGATTTACAAGGGCTTGCTGCTGGCCGACCAGGTGGGCACGTATTTTTACGACCTGCAAGATCCGCGTTGCGTGTCCGCCCTGGGCCTGGTGCACCAGCGTTTTTCGACCAACACCTTCCCCGAGTGGCCCCTGGCCCACCCCTACCGCTATGTGGCGCACAACGGCGAGATCAACACCGTCAAGGGCAATTACAACTGGATGAAGGCGCGCGAAGGCGTGATGTCTTCGCCCGTGCTGGCCGCGGACCTGCAAAAGCTCTACCCCATCAGCTTTGCCGACCAGTCCGACACCGCTACTTTTGACAATTGCCTGGAACTGCTGACGATGGCGGGCTACCCCATCAGCCAGGCCATGATGATGATGATTCCCGAGCCCTGGGAAAACCACACCACCATGGACGAGCGCCGCAAGGCCTTCTACGAGTACCACGCCGCCATGCTCGAGCCCTGGGATGGCCCGGCGTCGATCGTGTTCACCGACGGCCGCCAGATTGGCGCCACGCTGGACCGCAACGGCCTGCGCCCCTCGCGCTACTGCATCACCGACGACGACCTGGTGATCATGGGCTCGGAATCCGGCGTGCTGCCGGTGCCCGAAAACAAAATTGTGCGCAAATGGCGGCTGCAGCCCGGCAAGATGTTCCTGATCGACCTGGAACAGGGCCGCATGATTGACGACGAAGAGCTCAAATCGGGCCTGGCCAACAGCAAGCCCTACAAGCAGTGGATCGAGAACCTGCGTATCAAGCTCGATGACGTGACGAGTGACGTGGTGAGCGCCGCCGGGCCGTCCCAAGGCGCGAAGGCCCCCTCGGGGGGCAGCGAAGCACACGAAGTGGCGAGCGTGGGGGCCACATTACTCGACCGTCAGCAGGCCTTTGGCTTCACCCAAGAAGACATCAAGTTCCTGATCGCTCCCATGGCCGCTAATGGCGAAGAGGCCTTGGGCTCCATGGGCAACGACAGCCCGCTGGCCGTGTTGTCCGACAAAAATAAGCCGCTGTACAACTACTTCAAGCAGTTGTTCGCCCAGGTGACCAACCCGCCGATCGACCCGATCCGCGAGGCCATCGTCATGAGCCTGGTGTCCTTTGTCGGCCCCAAGCCCAACCTGCTTGACATCAACCAGGTCAACCCGCCCATGCGTCTGGAAGTGGCGCAGCCCGTGCTCAACTTTGCCGACATGGCCAAGCTGCGCAACATTGAGCGCCACACCAACGGCAAATTCCGCAGCTACACGCTGGACATCACCTACCCGCTGGCCTGGGGCCACGACGGTGTGGAAGCCAAATTGGCCTCGCTGTGCGCCGAAGCGGTGGACGCGATCAAGAGCGGCAACAACATCCTGATCATCAGCGACCGCGCCATGAACGCCACGCAAGTGGCCATTCCGGCGCTGCTGGCCTTGTCCGCCATTCACCAGCATCTGGTGTTGGGCGGCTTGCGTACCACGGCGGGCCTGGTGGTCGAGACCGGCACCGCGCGCGAAGTGCACCACTTTGCGGTGCTCGCCGGTTACGGCGCGGAGGCCGTTCACCCCTACTTGGCGATGGAAACCCTGACCGCCATGAGCGACGGCTTGCCCGGCGCCCTGAGCGCGGACAAGGCGATTTACAACTACGTCAAAGCCGTGGGCAAGGGCCTGTCGAAGATCATGTCCAAGATGGGCGTGAGCACCTACATGAGCTATTGCGGCGCGCAGCTGTTTGAGGCCATTGGCCTGTCCAGCGAGACCGTTTCCAAGTACTTCACCGGCACGCCCAGCCGGGTCGAGGGCATCGGCGTCTTTGAGATCGCCGAAGAAGCCATCCGCACCCACAAGGCCGCTTTTGGCAGCGACCCGGTGCTGGCCAACGCGCTGGACGCTGGTGGCGAATACGCCTGGCGCGCCCGCGGCGAAGAGCACATGTGGACGCCGGATGCGATTGCCAAACTGCAGCACAGCACGCGCGCCAACAACTGGAACACCTACAAGGAATACGCCGAACTCATCAACGACCAGAGCCGTCGCCACCTGACCTTGCGCGGCCTGTTCGAGTTCAAGATTGACCCGGCCAAGGCCATTTCGGTGGACGAGGTCGAGCCGGCCAAAGAAATCGTCAAGCGTTTTGCCACCGGCGCCATGTCGCTGGGTTCGATTTCCACCGAGGCCCACGCCACGCTGGCCATTGCCATGAACCGCATCGGCGGCAAAAGCAACACCGGCGAAGGCGGCGAAGACCCGCTGCGCTACCGCAACGAACTCAAAGGCATCCCGATCCAGCAAGGCCAGACCATGTCGGACCTGTTGGGCAAAGAGATTTTCGAGGTCGATTACGCGCTCAACGCGGGCGACTCCATGCGCAGCAAGATCAAGCAAGTCGCCTCGGGCCGTTTTGGTGTTACCGCCGAATACCTGAGCAGCGCCGACCAGATCCAGATCAAGATGGCGCAAGGCGCCAAGCCCGGCGAGGGCGGACAGCTGCCCGGCAGCAAGGTGTCAGACTACATCGGTCGCCTGCGCCACTCGGTGCCGGGCGTGGGCCTGATTTCGCCTCCGCCGCACCACGATATTTACTCCATCGAGGATCTGGCGCAGCTCATCCATGACCTGAAAAACGTGGCGCCGCATTCGGGCATCAGCGTCAAGCTGGTGTCTGAGATCGGCGTGGGCACGATTGCCGCCGGTGTGGCCAAGTGCAAGGCCGACCACGTGGTCATCGCCGGGCACGACGGCGGCACGGGCGCGTCGCCCTGGTCGTCCATCAAGCATTGCGGCAGCCCCTGGGAAATCGGCCTGGCCGAAACCCAGCAAACCTTGGTGCTGAACCGCCTGCGCAGCCGCATCCGCGTGCAGGCCGACGGCCAAATGAAGACCGGCCGCGACGTGGCCATTGGCGCGCTCTTGGGGGCCGATGAATTTGGCTTTGCCACCGCACCGCTGGTGGTGGAAGGCTGCATCATGATGCGCAAATGCCACCTCAACACCTGTCCGGTGGGCGTGGCCACGCAAGACCCAACGTTGCGCAAGAAGTTCTCGGGCAAGCCCGAGCACGTGGTCAATTACTTCTTCTTCATCGCCGAAGAAGTGCGGCACATCATGGCCCAGCTCGGCATCCGCAAGTTTGACGACCTGATTGGCCGCGCCGACCTGCTCGACATGCGCAAGGGCATTGAACACTGGAAAGCCAGCGGTCTGGATTTCAGCCGCCTGTTCGCCCAGCCCCAGGTGCCCGCTGACGTGCCACGCTTTCAGGTTGAGGAGCAGGAACACGGTCTGGAAAAAGCCCTGGACAACGTGCTGATCGCCAAGAGCCGCGCTGCCATAGACAAAGGTGAACGTGTGCAGTTCATGGAAGTGGCGCGCAACGTCAACCGCTCGGTGGGCGCCATGCTCTCGGGCGCAGTGACCAAGGTGCACCCCGAGGGCCTGCCGGACGACTCCAT
>CANBVJ010000017.1 GCA_947372865.1 Comamonadaceae bacterium | reverse complement strand
GCAGGGCCGAAATCTGGTCGTAAAAGTTGTCGCCGCCTTTGTCAAAGCGCTTGGCGTTGATGGCCAGGGCGTTTTCGATAAAGGCCGCGTCAATGTGGCTGACGCCCGCCGCGCCCGCTGCCGTGTTGCACTGCTCCAGCAGGTTGAGCAGGCGCCGGGCGTCGCCGTCGGCGTAACCCACCAGGGTAGAGATAGCGCGTTCGTCAAACTGCAAATGCCCCAGCACTTTGTCTTGCGCACGCGCCAGCAGCAGGCGCAGTTCGTCGTCGGTAAGCGACTTGAGCACATAGACCTGCGCGCGCGACAAGAGCGCGGAGTTGACCTCAAACGACGGGTTCTCGGTGGTGGCGCCAATCAGCGTGACCAAGCCCGACTCGGCATAGGGCAAGAGCGCGTCTTGCTGTGACTTGTTAAAGCGGTGGATCTCGTCCACAAACAAAATCGTGTGCTGGCCCTGCGCCAGATGGGCCTGCGCCTGTTCCATGGCTGCGCGGATGTCTTTGACGCCGGAGAACACCGCCGACAGGGCGATGAACTGGCAGTCAAAGCTTTGCGCCGTCAGCCGCGCTAGCGTGGTTTTACCTACGCCCGGCGGGCCCCACAAGATCATGGAATGCGGCTTGCCTGAGGCGAAGGCGAGCTGCAGCGGCTTGCCTGGGCCTAGCAAGTCGCTTTGGCCTATTACCTCGGCCAGCGTTTTCGGGCGCAGCGCTTCGGCCAAGGGTGGCGTGGGTTTGGACTGAAAAAGGTCGGACATGCAGTGGGCGGGAAATAAGGTGCCTCAGTGTAGGGGGCGCCGGGCGTGGGCTAGCGTGCAGGCCTGCCCCATCAGGGCAGCGCCAGCGCTTTCAAAAACTCCAGGCTACGCGCTGCCGTGTCCTGCGGCACCTCCATATGCGAAGCCCGGCTCTCGAAGTACACGCTTTGCGGGTGGGGCGGTAACTGGGCAAACACATACTCGGCGCCATTGCCCCAGCGGGTAATTGCGTCTTGGGTGGTGCCGGCATAAAACACCGGTATTGCCTTGCGCACGCGTTTGGCTGACGCGGACATATTGGCCAAGCCCTCGGGCTCGTAATACGACAAGTAAACCGAGGGCGTGACCACCAGTTGGCGACGGCGGTTGCCGCTGTTGAAGTCGGTGAACTCGAAGTCCCGCGCATCGCCCTGCCCGGCTTGCACCAGCGTGCGGGCCTTGTGTACCGTAGTGGCCGTGCCCCCATTGCGAAACAGATATTCGGGCACATGGCCGGGGGCATAGATCATCAGAGCATCGACATCGCCATGGGTCGCGGCGTAGGCCAGCGCCGCGTTGGCGCCCAGACTGTGACCGGCCAGGACTACATGGGCGAAACCCTGGGCGCGCAGGCGGGCCACCTCGTCACGAATCTCCAACAAGGCCTTCGGGTAATCCACGTCGTACGAACGGTCGCGCCCCCAGGCCATGGCGGGCGACACCACCTGGTAGCCCGCAGCCTGCAATTCGGCTGCCAGCGGCCCCGGGGGCCTGCCCCATTTGCCATGCAAGGCGATGATGGCGGTGGACGGTGGTTCGGCCACAGCGCCACCGGCCCACGCCCACAAAAGGCCAAAAATGGCCAGGCACTGGGCGAATCGGCGCAGCATAAACCGGTGTTTTATTGCCGGACCACGTCCACGCCGACGGGCGGCTTGAACGCAAAGCTGCCCGCGTCCAGCGCGGCATTGGGCTCAAAGGCACTGAACTGCAAGACCGAGCGCTGGCCAAAGCTGTCCAAAATTTCCAGCGTGGCCAACATGCCGCCTTTAAAGCCGACGCGCACGCTTTGCAGGCTGCCGTCTTTGGAGCGCGGTTTGGCCTGTAGCCATTCCTGGCCGTCGGCGCTGGGCACGTCGCGCAGTTCGTATTCGGCTTGCAGGGCCTTGAGGTCAGGCGCGGCGGCAATCAAGGCGGCCGGGGTCGAACCCAAAGCGGCGGCCTGGTTGCGCGCTGTCACCTGGGCCAGGTCCACGTCGTAGAGCCACAGGGTTTGGCCGTCGGCTACGATGCTTTGCTCAAATGGCTTTTTGTAAATGAATTTGAAGCGGTTGGGCCGGGCAAACTCAAAGCTGCCGCTTGAGACCTTGGCGCGCACCGCCTGGCCGTCTTTGGCCGGGGCGTTCACGGTTTGGGTAAAGCTGGCGCGGCCGCTTTTGACGTTTTTGACAAAGGCGTCCAGGCTGTCCAGGCCACCGGCCTGCGCCACGCTGGCCAGCACCGCAGCAGCCAAGGCCCAAGCTGTTTTGAGGGAAATAAGGCTCATGCGCATCATTCGGCGCGCGCGGGCACCAGGATGTCGCGCTGGCCGCTGCCGCTCATGGCGCTGACCAAGCCGGCTTTTTCCATGTCTTCCACCAGGCGCGCGGCGCGGTTGTAGCCAATTTTCAGGTGGCGCTGCACCAGCGAGATGCTGGCCTTGCGGTTTTTCAGCACCACTTCTACCGCCTGGTCGTAGAGCGCGTCTTTTTCGCCACCGGTGTCGCCAAAGGTGCCGTCGCCGTCGTCACCGTCCACGGTGCCGCCCTCCAACAGGCCTTCGACGTAATTGGGTTCGCCGCCCTGCTCTTTCAGATATTTCACCACCCGGTGCACTTCTTCGTCGCTCACAAAAGCGCCGTGCACGCGGATCGGCAGGCCGGTGCCACTGGGCATGTACAACATGTCGCCCATGCCCAAGAGCGCCTCGGCGCCCATTTGGTCGAGGATGGTGCGGCTGTCAATCTTGCTGCTCACCTGAAAGGCAATACGCGTAGGGATATTGGCCTTGATCAGGCCGGTAATCACGTCCACGCTGGGGCGCTGGGTGGCCAAGATCAGGTGGATACCGGCGGCGCGGGCTTTTTGGGCCAGGCGGGCGATCAGCTCTTCGATCTTTTTGCCCACCACCATCATCAAATCGGCCAGCTCGTCAATCACCACCACGATGTGCGGCAGGCGCTGCAGCGGCTCGGGGTCTTCGGGCGTCAGGCTAAAGGGGTTGTAGATAAAGGTGCCGTTGGCCGTTGCCTCGTCGAGCTTGGCGTTAAAGCCTGCCAGATTGCGCACACCCATTTTGCTCATCAGCTTGTAGCGCTTTTCCATCTCGGCCACGCACCAGTTCAGGCCGTGGGCGGCCTGGCGCATGTCGGTCACCACGGGGGCCAGCAGGTGCGGAATGCCTTCGTAGACGCTCATTTCCAGCATCTTGGGGTCGATCATCAGCAGCCGTACATCGCGCGCCTCGGCCTTGTACAAAAGGCTCAAAATCATGGCATTGATACCCACCGACTTGCCCGAACCGGTGGTACCCGCCACCAGCACGTGGGGCATCTTGGCCAGATCGGCCACGATGGGGTTACCAATAATGTCCTTGCCCAGGCCCATGGTCAGCATGGACTTGGCGTCGTGGTAGACCTGCGAGCCCAAAATCTCGGACAGGCGGATCGACTGGCGCTTGGCGTTGGGCAACTCCAGCGCCATGTAGTTTTTGCCGGGAATAGTCTCCACCACGCGAATGGAAACCAAGCTCAAACTACGCGCCAAATCCTTGGCCAGGCCCACAATCTGTGACCCCTTGACGCCGGTGGCCGGCTCAATCTCGTAGCGCGTAATCACCGGGCCGGGCTGGGCCAGCACCACGCGCACTTCCACGCCAAAGTCCTTGAGCTTTTTCTCGATCATGCGGCTGGTCATCTCCAGCGTCTCGGGCGACACGGTTTCTTGCCGCAACAGCGCCTCGTCCAGCAGCGCCACCTGGGGCAGCTTGCTGTCGGGCATTTCCGAGAACAACGGCTTTTGCCGCTCTTTGACCACGCGGGTGCTGGGCTGCACTTCCACGACGTGCGGCTCAATCACCACGCGCGGCTCCTGTGGCACGTAGGGAGCGAACTGCGTTGATGGCGAAGACGGCGTCAAAGGAGTGAATGGTGCCTCGGCCACCTCGCCGGGCGCCACGTCCATCAGCGGCTCGGCAAACACCACCTCGCGCTCGCGCACGGCTTGTTGGCCCAACTCCATGTCTTGCGCGATTTCGCGGCGCGCGCGCAAACGTTCCCAGCGCCCATCAATCCAGGCACCCACGCCTTCGGCCGCGCGCAGCCAGGAAAAGCGAAATGCCCAGCCCGCACCCAAAAGCCCGAGCGCAATGGCAATCAGACCCGAGCCCGAAAAGCCCAGCCAACGCACGCTGCTGGCGCCCAGCAAATAGCCCAGCACGCCGCCGCTGTGGCCAGGCATGTGCGCTTCCATGCGGTACAAGCGGGTCCATTCCAGCGTGGCACTTGCGCACAGCAGCACCAGCAAACCTATCCAAAACAAAGCGCGCTGGTAAGGCCGTGGGTTGGTCTGGGGTGCGTCGGCGTCTTGCACGCCGGGCGCCACCTCAGGTGTACCCCAGCGCAGCGCCACCAGTGCCCCCCAGGCCCGCAGCGCCACCGCCAACAACCACCAGACCGAGTAGCCCAAGAAAAAATACGCCAAATCGGCCAACAAGGCACCCGCGCGGCCCGCATGGTTCAGGGGCGCAGCGCCCGTGCCCGAGGTGGTCCAGGCCGCGTCTTGGCTGGAATAGCTGGTCAGCGCCAGCATCGCAAAAGCCAGGGCAACAAACCCGACAACGATGGCAATTTCAGTGGCAAACCGGGCCCAGCCTGTGGGGGCGGGGGGCGGCTCAAAGGTTTTGGCGTGGAGGGTGTGCAGCGAATAGGTCATGTCGTAAAGTGCAGCGGCTTCTGGGCAGAGCCAGACGCCCGATGGGGTGGAAGCTTACCGCACCCCAGGCCCAGGCGCCCCCAGCCCCTGCCGCCCCGGCAGGGCAGCGCAAACACCTGAGGGCAAAATGGGATGCGCGGCCTTCTTAAAATAGCACCAACGGATTCCCGAGGCGCCTCTTGCTTGGGTCTTTTCAAAAGCACCAGCAGCCCCAGCCCTATTGCACCGAATGCCTGGCATTCGGCCCCATGTGATTTTTTTCAAAGGTTTTTATGTCCAAAACACAACATGCCCGCGTCCTGATTCTGGGCTCTGGCCCTGCCGGCTACACCGCAGCGGTCTACGCCGCACGCGCCAACCTCAACCCGGTGTTGGTCACCGGCATGGCCCAGGGCGGCCAATTGATGACCACCACCGAAGTGGACAACTGGCCCGCCGACGTGAACGGGGTGCAAGGCCCCGAGCTGATGCAGCGCTTTTTGGAGCACGCCGAGCGCTTCAAGACACAGATCATTTTTGACCACGTCAACACCGTGGACCTGAGCAAACGCCCCTTCACCCTCAAGGGCGACGACACCACCTACACCTGCGACGCGCTGATTTTGGCCACTGGCGCCTCGGCCAAGTACCTGGGTTTGCCATCCGAGACGGCATTTATGGGGCGTGGCGTGTCGGGTTGCGCTACCTGCGACGGCTTTTTCTACCGCGACCAGGTGTGCTGCGTGGTCGGCGGTGGCAACACCGCCGTGGAAGAAGCGCTTTACCTGTCCAACATCGCGAGCAAGGTGTACCTGGTGCACCGCCGCGACAAGTTCAAGGCCGAGCCTATTCTTGTGGACAAGCTGATGGAAAAAGTGGCTGCAGGCAAGATTGAACTCAAAACCTTCCAAACCCTGGAAGAAGTGCTGGGCGACGCCAGCGGCGTGACCGGCATCCGCCTGAAAAGCACGACCACCGGCGCGCTGGAAGACATCACGCTCCAAGGCTGCTTTATCGCCATCGGCCACGCGCCCAATACCGAGATTTTCCAGGGCCAGTTGGCCATGGACAACGGCTACATCGTCACCCAGGGCGGCCTCAAAGGCTTTGCCACCCAGACCAGCGTGCCCGGCGTGTTTGCCGCAGGCGACGTGCAAGACCACGTGTACCGCCAAGCCATCACCAGCGCAGGCACCGGCTGCATGGCGGCGCTGGACGCACAGCGCTTTCTCGAACAGGAATAAGCGCGTAGCGCCAAGCTCCCCGGCGCGCAATGCGCCGGGTGGGGGTTCAGTCCAGCTTGAAGCTGAACTCTTGCGTGGCCAGCACCTCTGGCCCGTCGGCCACGCATTTGTACTGCGCAATCGCGCTCTTGACCGCCGCATGAAACACACGCGGCCCCGACAGGATGGTGACTTCCTGCACCACCCCGTTTTTGATCAGAATCTGCGCCTTGACCACGCCCTCGGTGCCGTCTTGGATGGCCCGGCGTGGCATCTCGGGTGCAACCTGGGTGGGACAGGCCACGCCGATTGAGGCACGCTTGGGGCCAGCGGCCACCGGCGCAGGCGCTGCAGCGGCGGGCGCTGCAGGTGGCGGCGGTGGTGCAATCATGGCAGGCGCGGGAGGCGGAGTTGGTGTTGGTGTTGGTGTTGCAATGATCGCGGGCGCGGTGCTGGTCACAGGCGGCGCCACATCCGGCGGCGGCACAAAGGGCGGTGGCGGCGCCTGCACTTTGGGCAGATCCTTGGGCGGCTCGGCTTTTTTGGGCGGTGGTGGGGGTGGAGGCGGCGGAATCATCACTTCCTGAATCACCACCGCTTCGAGCGGCTTTTTGACCAAGTCCAGACCCTTGCGCGCCATGCCCGAGACCAGTGCGTAGCCAATCAGCACATGGAGCGCCACCACGACCACGATGCCTTTAATGCGGCTGCTGGGATCGTGCGTGCCGTAGGTGGTGGGGCCCAAAACCGCGTTCATTGGACAAACTGCTCCGCGCCAATTACGGCGATCTTGGTCAAGCCCACGCGCCTGCTGCTAGACAACACATTGGCGAACACGGCGTAGCGCGCGTCTTTGTTGGGGCGAATATGCACCTCGCTCTGGCTGCTTTGCTGGCTGATGGCCTTCATCTTGGCGTCCAGCTCCTCGGGCGACACCACCACGCCCTGCCAATAGACGACGCTACTCGCATCAATGTCGATCTGGATTTTTTCCGGCTTGACCTGCGTGGTCGGCGGCGCGCCCACCGGCATTTCCAGGTTCACCGAATGCAACTGGATGGGAATGGTGATGATCAGCATGACCAAGAGCACCAGCATCACGTCGATCAGCGGCGTGGTGTTGATCTCCATCATCACCTCGGGCTCGTCGGAGCCGCTGCTGTTTCCTAGCTTGATGGCCATGGGGGATTTTGTTTTTGTTGTTCGGGCGCCAGCGCTCAGTTCAGCGCCGGGGGCTCGGTAATGAAGGCGACTTTGACAATGCCTGCGCGCTGGCAGGCCAGCAGCACTTTGCCCACGCCCTCGTAGCGCGCGGCCATGTCGCCGCGCACCTGGACTTCGGGCTGGGGCTTTAAGGCTGCTACTTTTTTGAGTTTCTCAACCAGAGCGTCCACGCTGTCCACACGGCTGTCATACCAAAACACCTTGCTGTCCTTGTCCACCGAGATGATGATGTTCTCGGGCTTGGTTTCGCGCACTTCCACCCTTTCTTTGGGCAGCACCACGGGAATGGAGGTGGTGACCACCGGGATCGTGATCAGGAAGATGATCAAGAGCACCAGCATCACGTCCACCAGGGGCGTGGTGTTGATGGCCGACATGACGGCGTCGTCGCCCTCGGCGCTGGGGCCTACTTGCATGGACATGGTGGCTACCGGCGAGGCTTCAGGCCTTGATGGTGCCCAGCACCACGGCGTGCAGGTCGCTGCCAAAGGCGCGCACCTCGTCCATCACGGCCTTGTTGCGCCGCACCAGCCAGTTATAGGCCAGCACCGCAGGCACAGCCACGGCCAGGCCGATGGCAGTCATGATGAGCGCCTCGCCCACGGGGCCGGCCACCTTGTCAATGGACGCCTGACCCGAGATGCCAATGGCAGTGAGCGCGTGGTAGATGCCCCAGACCGTGCCAAACAGGCCCACAAACGGGGAAATCGAGCCCACAGTGGCCAAGAAGGCCAAGCCGCCTTGGGCGTTGCTGTTGATGCGGTCCACCGCGCGCTGTATGCCCATGGCCAGCCAATCGTTGACCGGAATGTGGCCCATCAGGCCGTCGTGCTTTTGGACGGCGTTGTTGGCAGCATCGGCCATGAACCGAAAAGGGCTGTCAGACTCCAGCGCCAGGGTGCCTTCGGCCACGGTCTTGGCGCTCCAAAAAGCCTGGGCGGCGCGGGCTTGTTTGGCCATCTTGGCTTGTTCGAGCACTTTGACCACTAGGATGTACCAGCTACCCGCGCTCATGATGAGCAAAAGCACGAGCACGGCTTTGGCCACCAGGTCGGAGCCGCTCCACAGGGCGGCCAGGCCGTAAGGACTACTGTCGGTCATCGCAGCGGGGACGACGGCCTGTCCCCAGGCACTGCAAACGGTGACACTCGTTAAAAGCAAAACGCTGCAAACAAGGAGCGAGAAAAATTTGGAAAAATTCATAACAAAGAAAAATAGTACTGACTAAACCCCGATGCTTTGCAGCAACACAAGTTGGCGAACTCTTCAATTGGCACGAAGACTTGTCAGTCTATATCCAAAGAATTGCTTTGAGGTCTTGGAGCATGGGAGGAGGTTTAAGGCGGGATTGAAGAACAACAATTTTGGGGAACTTCTCATCAACGCAACCGCGCCCGCACCAGAGCCACAAAGCCCTGCCAATACGCAGGCACCCGCACAAACACGTAGACCGAGAACACCGCGTTGGCAATGCCGGTGAGTAAAAACACCTCGGGTACGGTGGCGCCGGATGCGAGCAGCGCCCCGGCCAGCAGCGAGCTGGCAGCCATGAACAGCGCGTTCAAAATATTGTTGGCCGCAATGATGCGCGCGCGGTGGCTGGCCTGGCTGCGTTGCTGGATGAGCGCGTACATGGGCACGCTGTACAGGCCGGTAAACAAGCTCAACGAGGCCAAGTCCGCCATCACCCGCCAGTGCGCGGGGGCAGCCACAAAATCCTGCAAACCCATGAGCGCCGAGGGTGGCAGCGCGCGCGAAGCAAAATACAAATCCACGGCAAAAGCGCTCATGCCGATGGCGCCCAAAGGCACCAGGCCAATTTCCACCTTTTGGCGGCTCAGGCCTTCGCACAAAAGCGCGCCCGCGCCAATGCCCACCGAAAAAACCACCAGCAGCAAGGACGCCACCTGTTCGCCGCCGTGCAAGACCTCTTTGGCAAACGACGGAAATTGGCTCAAAAACACGGCGCCAAAAAACCACATCCAGCTAATCGCCAGCAGCGAACGAAACACCACCGGGTCCTGTGCGGCCAGTCGCAGATTGCGCGCGGTCTCGGTGAGCGGGTTCCAGTTCATCTGCAGCGGCGGCCCCAGCCGGGGCGTGTGCGGCACCCGGCCCGCCGCCCAGCGCCCCACCAACGCCAACAAGACGCAGGCCACGGCCACTGCGGTGTGGCCAATTTGCGGCAGCGCCACCAGCAAGCCGCCCAGCATATTGCCCAGCAAGATCGCTACAAACGTGCCCATCTCCACCATGCCGTTGCCTCCCACCAGCTCGTGCTCGTGCAGCACCTGCGGCATGTAGGCAAACTTGACCGGCCCAAACAACGTGGAATGGCAGCCCATCAAAAAAGTGCAGCCCAGCAAAACGCCTGCGTTACCCGCCCAAAAGCCATAGGCCGCCAACAGCATGATGGCGATCTCCAGGTTTTTGACCAAGCGCATGAGGCGCGACTTTTCCCAGTGGTCGGCCAGCTGCCCGCTGGTGGCCGAAAACAAGACGTAAGGCAGGATAAACAGCGCCCCAATCACCAAGCCCGCCAAGGCCGGCGGCAACCAGCCTACGCTGAGCTGGTAGGTGACCATCACCGTAAACGCGAACTTGAACACGTTGTCGTTGCCTGCCCCCAGAAACTGCGTCCAGAAAAAAGGCGCGAAGCGGCGCTGGCGCAGGAGGGCGAATTGGCTGGGGGCGGACTCGTGAGTGGGCATGGTTTGGAGTTCGGGTGGCTGGCTGGTGGCCTGAATGTAGCGCCTTGATGTTTCGCGAGCTGGCGCCTTCATCCAAGTCGTGCCAAAATCAGGCTAGCCATATTTTCTTGGAGTCCCCGCCATGCGTGCTATTGCCGTTTACGAAGCCAAAAACCGTTTCTCGGAAATCATCGCCGCCGTCGAGCAGGGCGAAGAAATCACGATCACGCGCCACGGTGCGCCGGTGGCGCGCCTGGTTGCCATTGGCGCGCATGATACGGTCAAACCCGAGCAGCGCCAGCGGGTGCACAGCGCCATGGCGCAACTGCGCGCCTTGGGCGCAGACAGCGCGCTGGGTTGCACGCTTGCGCAAGCGATTCAAGAAGGGCGTGACTGATGGCTTTTGTGCTCGACAACTCGGTGGTCTCAGGCTGGTATTTGACCGGCCAATCCACCGATTACAGCCAGGCCATTGCGACCCGCCTGGAAGTGGACAAAGCCTTGGTGCCCGCCTTGTGGCAGCTAGAACTGGCCAACGTCCTGAAAACAGCCTGCACCAAAGGCCGCCTGAGCCACCCCCAAGCGCGCCAGATTCTGGACGCGCTGGCACAACTGCCCATCGAAGTTGACACTGGCGCGTCGCCCGGCCAGCGCCCATTGTTTGAGCTGGCAATGCGCTTTAACCTGAGCAGCTATGACGCCGCTTATCTAGAGCTGGCCATGCGGCATGGCCTGCCCCTGGCGACACAAGACGAACAACTCAAAATCGCCGCCGTTGCTGCCGGTGTAGATCTGCTTTAAACACTTACAGGGGAATGGGCAAGCGGCGCTCACCTGGCTGCAAGGTGGTTGCCATGAAGTCGCGCGAGTCGGCGCTGTGCTCCAGGCCCAGGGCGTGGCCGTATTCGTGCAGCAGCACACTGAGCATGTCCATCTTGCCGTCCGCCGCGCTGCCCGCTTTGGCTTGCCAGATGTTGGGGTTGCTGGTGGGGAGGAAGTCGTCGGTGTTGTCCAGCGGCGTGGGGGCTACGTACCAGCCGTGACCGGCGGCGGTGGGGTCTAGGGTGATTTGGGCGGTGGGACCTTCTCCGGTGGTTTGGGCGACGGCGGAGCCTGCTAGGTCGGCCATAGCGAGGTTCAGGTCACCCAGTGCGACAGCCAAGGAGGAGGGCATGGTCGGAGGGCGGTCACCAGTGTTGCTGTTTGTTGCGTCAGAGATTTTCCATGCGGAACTGGGTAGCCCCATGCGCCGACAAATTTCGTCGTAGCTTGACATGACATCGTTGGAGGGGCGGAGGTAACCGGCCACGCGGAACTTGACGCCTTTGATGGTGACTTCGGCTACGTAGCGGTCATTGCCTGTGTAACCGGCATTGGGTATATAAACCATGCGTGTCTTTGTCGGTTCAGCATATTCATTTGCAATTATTTTGATGACCCCATGCTGTGGGCTGTTCTATGTACTTAATGGAGTAATCCGTCGGCTTTAGCTCCGTCAAGTAAGCCTTCTGATAGGACTCAACATAGGTCCCAATTGCACCTGCTGGATTCACGCCATTGACACCAGAGTAGCGATCATTGGGATCAAATTTTGGGTCATATATTTCACACATACCAATATTCTTGGCATTCACCTGATCCGGCTCAATAGTCGGAGGCCGTGTACCCGCACCCGTAGTGCCTGCAAAGGCTAAAGCGAGTGCCGCTGCCGATAGGGTTTTGAGCATGTCTTCTCCTTGTTGGTTGACTAGAACATTCGCGCCTAGAGCGCTCGTTGGCTGGGATGCCGAGGTAGCCGAGTCGAGGTGCTGCGCGGCCTCAACGGCCACAGGCCCATTCGGGTGGCAGAAATCCACGTGGTAGTGGGTTTGGTGGTTTCCACCAGACGGCGCTACGGCAATGCCCAGGCGCTGCAACACCGCCTTAACTTGCGGGTACGTGTTGAACCCGTCCATGCCAAACCACAGGTGCTGAATCAGCGCATTGGCTTGTTGCCCATCACCAAACAAGGCTTGTTTTATTTTGAGCTTGTCGCCAGAGTTGGAGTCGTCGGCATGGGCTGCATCATTGACCCCGCTGGCAATTTGAATCTCGGACCAGTCGCCCGTATTGGCCACGTCGTCCTTGACGGTCAGGGCGTAGAGCGAGAGCAGGTAGCGGGCGGCGGCTTGTAAGTTATACAAACCTTTGTCGTTGCGTGCGGAATTGAGTAGTCCCGTCCAGGTGATGGTATTGGCCACCGACCAGCCCGATCCAGTCATGGCAGGCGCTTGGGCGTTGTTGAGATCGGAACGGCTTTGATTTGCAGGTTCAATAAAACTTCGAATCGTCAAATCCACCGCCATATTCAAACTATGTCCACCAGCGGCATGCGGAGCTGAGCCGGTTCTATTGGGCGCTGTCAAACTGCTCACAGCCAGTTGCGGCACCAAGAGCGCTGTGGCGTCGGCCCCGGGTGTTGCGGCCAAGCGGGTTTGCACCTGTTGCCAAGCTCGCAAAGTATCAAATACCCAACTGCTGGCGAATGCTTCGTTTTGATTGCCTACTGACCCTGGGTCTGTGTGAGCGAAGCGTCCACCGGGTATAGGCATGGCCTGCAGCACATTCATAAGGTGCGGCGCGTTGTAGGCGTTAAGCCATTCCAAATTACCAGTTGCAGTGCCCGTTGCGGCTACGTTACTGACGGTTACTGCTGCAGGGATAGCCTCAAACTTAGGATAGCCTTGTAAGCCTGGGGTTGTGTAGAGCGCCGGATCGTTGTGCGTTGTGCCATAAAAACTTATAAGCGCGGCACGTTCGCCGCATCCATCGCGCCATCAACTTTTATTTCTGAAATATTTGTGCCGCCAAGGCGAAACTTGTAGTAACCCAAATACTTTAACCGCTGCTCCACCTTCAAGATATCGAGCCTGTCCGTACTGCCCGTCTTCACTTCGCCCTTCAAGGTCATCGCGCTATACCCTGGGTTATCCAGGGGCCGGTCGCCAAAGAAAGTATTCGCAGTCTGCGCAAAGTCTTTGGCTGCAACATTCAAATTGATGTGCGCAAAACCGCCGTCGGTTGCCAAGGTATCGGCCAAGTCTGACTGGTGCTTTGCCAGTATGTTGCGCGCCGTGGCGTCCAGGCGGAAGTTGACCAAGATGTCCGTGGCCCACTTTTCACCCAAGGTTTGGCCGTTGCGCAGGCGAGCGAGGTCGTTTGCAGAAAGATTGGGCACCAGGTACAGGCGCCCTTCGTCGGCAAACTTGGCGCTCGACAAATCTGCTTTGCGCGAAAGCACAGAGCCGTCGGCCTCGGTGGCCAGGGTGAAGTCGCGGTAGCTGTAGGCGCTGTGACATAGTCCTTGCCAGTGTTGACCGGTATGTTCTGCGCCGCATTTGCCGCCAACACAAGGTGTTTGCTCTGGCGGTCTTTCTCGGGCATGGCCAGGGCGGCGTCTAGCAGGGTGTCTACGTTCCATACCAGGTTTTGTCTGCCGCCAACATTGACTTTTTGGGTGCCGGCACTGCCGCCCACTGCCGTGGACGGACCATAGGGCGACCAGACGAAGGTGGGGGCCTCGTACATGGCTTTCCGATAGGTGACTAAGAAGTGGTAGTCATCGTCGCTGGTGGCGGCCGCTGTTTGGGGGCAACGCACGGCGTTGCCGCTGGGGCGGTGTGCGCCGTGGATGTAGCCTCCCTTGGCTTGCGGTTTGTCGATGGCCAGTGTGGCGTTCAGACTCATGAACAGAAGTTGTCGCGTAGGGGCGGGGCCTAGGCCCAAGTGCGCAGCGGGCCAGAATTTTATTAATTGGCAATCATATTGTTTTTTTTATTTAAAAGCAGCTACCTAAAGAGAAATCTAACGCTGAATACTTGCACCGCTCGGATGAGGGGCTCGACCCGCGCAGCTACACGAACTTGCGCTCTACCCACGAACTAGCAAAGCGCCAACGATTGACCCAACGCGAGCCTGCAAGTGGAACGTGGTCATCGCTGCCAGCCTTTGCCGATTCGAAGACCTGTGCCACAGGATCTCAAACGCCTTTCGATGCGCTGCGCGCCGCAACCGCCTGCCTAGGCCTAGCGTGTGCGCTGGTGGCCGCCGGGAATCAGGCCACGAAGTCGTGAACCGTGGCGTCGTCATCCAGGTCTACAAAAAGCGCCGATACCGGCACACGCGCACCACGGAACACCCAGGCGCCGCTCACGCGTTCAGCTCAACATCGGGATAGGAAGCCCAATCGATCATGCGGGGGTGGTGGCACCGTGCTTCGCGTGCGCCAACGCGAAAAAAAAAGGGGAAGCGTTTGACAACGCCACCCCTTCAGCTACCACACCCCGCAAGGGGCGCAGTGCAAATTACCCGCGCAGCTTTGCAGCCACCTGCGCCACACGTGCGCCGTAGGCTTTAGCGGTGTCCAGGTCGCCCTGGGGAATGTCTTCTGCCGGGCTGGTGGGGCCGACTTGGGCCATCACGCCGGAGTTGGAGCCGATGCGGTTGATGGTGCCATCGTTCATGGCGGGCTGGCCAACCCAAATCATGCCTTGCTGCATGGCCAGGGTGATGAAGTACTGGATGGTGGACAGTTTGTCGCCGCTGGGGCTGGCAGAGCAGGTAAAGCCGCCGGCCACTTTGTCTTTCCATGCGCCGGTGAACCACTTTTTGCTGGTGGCGTCGGCAAATTTCTTGAACTGCCAAGACGCCATGCCCATGTAGGTGGGCGAGCCCATGATGATGGCGTCGGCGGCGTCCAGCGCTTCCCATTCAGCGTCGGTGATGTTGCCTTCGCCATCAATCGTGACGAGTTGCGCGTCTGCGCCATCAGCCACAAACTGGGCAACGCGCTGGGTGTGGCCGTAGCCGGAATGAAAAATAACAACGGTCTTGGTCATAAGGTAACTCCAGAAGTTCAAGAAAAACGGCAACCCCAACACAGGGACACCGGGGGAAAAAAGAAACGGGTTGTAGCGGCTACGCGCCTCAGGCGCTCAGGTCAAACACCAGCACTTCGGCGTCGTGGGCCTCAGTCAGCTTGAGCTGGCTTTCGCCCGACAACAGCGCCGCGTCACCGGTGGCCAAGGCCTGGCCGTTGGCGCTGATACTGCCGCGCAGCACCTGCACATAGGCTTTGCGCGCGGGGTCAAGTGCCAGCGTGGCGGACTGCGCGCCGTCAAACAGGCCGCTGTAAAGTTTGGCGTCGGCGTGGATCAGCACCGAGCCCTGCGCCGCATCCGGCGAGGCCACCAAGCGCAGCGCGCCCTGCTTTTCGCTGGTGGCAAAGGTTTTTTGCTCGTAGCTGGGGGGAATGCCGCGCACATTGGGCTCAATCCAGATCTGGAAGAAATGCGTGGTGGCGTCGGGTGCGTGGTTGAACTCGCTGTGCTGCACGCCGCTGCCCGCGCTCATGCGCTGCACGTCGCCCGGCGGAATGCCTTTGACGTTGCCCATGCTGTCTTTGTGCGCCAGGTTGCCCGACATCACGTAACTGATGATTTCCATGTCGCGGTGGCCGTGCGTGCCAAAGCCCATGCCCGGCGCGATGCGGTCTTCGTTGATGACGCGCAAATTGCCCCAGCCCATGTGCGCCGGGTCGTAGTACCCCGCAAACGAAAAGCTGTGGAAAGACTTGAGCCAGCCGTGGTCGGCGTAGCCGCGCTCAGACGATTTGCGTAGTGTGATCATGGCGTCTATCGTAGTGCGCACAGGGTTGGCGCGGGCGCAAGCCATTTGATGGCATCATTCAATAATATTCACCTTATAAACAGCCACGATGCAATTTTCTCGCGATATTTTGACGCCAGACGCGCTCTATATGCTGCAAACGATTGACGCCACCGGCAGCTTTGCCGCCGCCGCGCGCGCCCTGAGCCTGGTGCCCAGCACTCTGAGTTACCGGGTGCGCCAGATCGAAGAAGCGCTGGACGTGCTGCTCTATGACCGCAATTCGCGTCAAGCAAAACCTACTGAGGCCGGGGCCGAGCTGCTGCGCGAGGCCAAGCGCCTGCTGGCCGAGATTGACGCCGTAGCCAACCGCGTCAAGCGCGTCGCCACGGGATGGGAATCCCAATTTACCGTGGCCGTGGACACCATCATCGCCAAGGCCACGGTGATAGAACTGTGCGAAGGCTTCTTTTCCCAAACCCCACCCACCCGGCTACGCCTGCGGGATGAGACCCTGGCTGGCACGCTGGAGGCGCTGACCTCGGGCCAGGCCGATCTGGCCATTGGCGTCGGGCCTGACGCGTCTGCCCACGCGGGCGTGCAAACCCGGGTGCTGGGAACCGTGTCTTTTGTCTATGCAGTGGCGCCCCACCACCCATTGGCCTTGGCGACCGAACCCTTAAGCGACGCCACCATGCAAACACACCGCGCCGTCGCCGTGGCCGACTCGGTGCAGCGCGGCGCGGGCCTGACCTTTGGTTTGCTGCACGGCCAAGACGTGTTTACCGTGGCCAGCATGCAAGCCAAGATTGACGCCCAACTGCGGGGCCTGGGCGGCGGCAATGTACCGCTCACGATGGCTGCGCCCTATTTGGCCAGCGGACGCCTGGTGGCCAAACGCACCGAGCGCGCCGCCCAGCAAGTCACGGTGTACTACGCCTGGCGGGCGGGCAAGGGCAGCACCCAGGGCCGCGCTCTGCAATGGTGGCTGCAGCAACTCGACAGCGCGACCACCCGTGCCGCCTTGCTGGACGCGCAGCGACTGGGGTAAAACCCACGCCGGATGCGCCTCCAGAGCGTGTACAGTGGCTTCGACACCCGACCTTAGGAGAACAAATGCAAACAGTGCCAAAAAACATCGCCATCGTCGGAGGCGGCCTGGCCGCCATCACCTGCGCCCGCACCCTGGTGCAAGCCGGCAACAGCGTGACGATTTTTGAGAAAAGCCGGGGCGTGGGCGGACGCATGTCCACCCGCAACAGCCCGTTTGGCACCTTTGACCACGGCGCGCAGTACTTCACCGTGCGCGACCCACGTTTTGTCGAAGCCCTGCAAACTAGCCCCAAAACCTGCCGCCCCTGGAGCGCCAACATGGTGCAAGTGCTCGACGAGCGCGGCCGCGTGGCCGCCGCGGGCCTGCCCGCGCGCGAGCCGCACTGGGTGGCCAAGCCGGGCATGAGCGCCCTGGTCAAAACCTGGGCCGCGCCGCTGGAAGACTCCATGCTGCTTGACACCCGCGTCACCCACATCGAGACCGACGCCATGGACAAAGCCCTGTGGCAACTGCGCACCGTGGGCAGCGACGACAGCGTCCACGTCTACGCCGGGTTTGACGCCGTGCTGCTGGCGGTGCCCAGCCCGCAGGCCATCGCGCTGCTGGAGACCGTGCCCAAATCACGCCGCCCCAGCGCCGCCATCCAAAAAAAGCTCGCAGCGGTCACCGTAGACCCCTGCTGGACGCTGATGCTCGCTTTCCCGCAAGCGGTCCAACCGGGTCTTACGACCCTGGGCCCGCAGTGGAACGCCGCGCGCAGCACGCACCACCGCATTGCCTGGCTGGCACGCGAATCGAGCAAACCGGGCCGCCGCACCATTGAGCGCTGGACGGTGCAAGCCAGTGCCGCCTGGTCGCAAGAGCATTTGACCGACACCAAAGCCCGGGTCGAGGGCAAGTTGATCAAAGCGTTCTCCGAAGTCACCGGCATCCGCGCCGAACCCAGCCACGTGGAATCGCACCGCTGGCTGTATGCCAAAACCGGCCAGGCGCTGGGCCAAAGCCACGTCTGGAGCGCCAAAACGGGTCTGGGCCTGTGCGGCGACTGGTGCCTGGGCCACCGGGTGGAAAACGCCTTTGTCTCCGGGCTGGAGCTGGCGCTCGCCGTCGGCTAAACCCGTCTTGCGGCCCGGCATGCGCAAAGTGGTGTGATGGCGGGCAGCGGCTACGTGGGGCGCTTTGCGCCTTCGCCCACCGGGCCGCTGCACGCGGGCTCGTTGGTGACGGCGCTGGCCAGTTGGCTTGACGCCCGCGCCCACGCAGGGCGCTGGTTGCTGCGCATCGAAGACGTGGACACGCCTCGCACTGTGGCGGGTGCCGACCACACCATCTTGCAACAACTTGGCGCCTGCGGGCTGCACCCGGACGCGCCGCCGGTCTGGCAAAGCCAGCGTACGGCGCTCTACCAAGCCGCCCTGCAGCAACTGGTCGCCCAGGGCCTGGCCTACGTCTGCACTTGCTCACGCAAAGACATTGAAATCACGCTGGCGGCACAAGGCCACACCCGCACCCGCCATGCTGAGTTGGTTTATCCCGGTAATTGCCGCCTAGGGCCCTTGCATCCGCTGGCCCGCGCCCAGGCCTGGCGCCTGCGCACCGACGTGCTGCTGGCGCCCCAAGGACAGTCTCCCGGCGGCAGCGCGCACATTACTTGGCAGGACCGCCGATTGGGGCTGCAGACCCAAGACGTAGCGCAGGCCGTGGGCGACTTTGTGCTGCAGCGGGCTGACGGCTGCTGGACGTACCAACTTGCCGTGGTGGTGGACGACGCAGCCCAAGGCATCAGCCACGTGGTGCGCGGCCAGGACCTGGCAGACAACACCGCGCGCCAAATCTGGCTGCAGCGCTGCCTGGGCCTAGGCCTGACCACGCCCCAGTATTTGCACACGCCGCTGGTGCTGGGCGCAGATGGTGCCAAGTTGTCCAAACAAAACGGCGCGCGTC
Source organism: Comamonadaceae bacterium (assembly GCA_947372865.1). GTDB lineage: Bacteria > Pseudomonadota > Gammaproteobacteria > Burkholderiales > Burkholderiaceae_C > Allorhodoferax. The sequence goes on along the minus strand of CANBVJ010000017.1, from coordinate 36,548 downwards.
CCCTCGATTTGTCCAACCCGTTGCAGGCGCTCAATGCGGCCGCCGCCGTACTGGGCTGGCCCGCGCAAACCGGGACCGTGACCGAGGCGCTGGCCGCCTGGACTGCGATGGTTGCTGCCCACGGTGGTTCGCCTGTGGCACGATGACAGCCACCATGAAACCCGAACAACTTCGCAAACACCTGGGCAGCCTGCTGGTGGGCCTGCAATTTGGCCTGATCTTGCTGCTGGGCGCCAGCGTGGTGCCGATTGCCATTGCATGGCAGGTGCCGCTAACGGCGACGCTGCTCGCGGCAGCGGGCCTGGCACTGGCAGCCTGGGCGCTATGGGCCTATCCGCCGGGCAGCTTCAATATCCGCCCCACGCCCCGCGCCGATGGGCAGGTGGTGCAGCGCGGCCCGTACCGCTGGATACGCCACCCCATGTACAGCAGCATCGCCCTGTGCGGGCTGGCCTGCGCTTGTGCAGTGCAACAACTTTGGGTGTGGCTGGCGCTGGCGGCCCTGGGCTTGGTGCTGCTGACCAAGGCCCTGCTCGAAGAGCGCTGGATGACCGAGCAACACCCCGACTACGCCGACTACCAGACCCGCACTAAGCGCTTTGTGCCTTGGTTGCTTTAAGGCACGGGACGCCGACGGGCCGCACGCTGCACCCTAGCCCCTAAAATCGTGCACTCCGCCGCACCGGCACCTCCTGCTTGCACACACTGTGCGCCCCGCTCCCCTTTATGACGTCTGAATCCTCCCCCCTGCCCCCTGGCACCGAAGCCACGCCCACCGAAGCGCCAACCGTCTACATGCGCGGCATCAAAAGCTTTGTCAAACGCGCTGGGCGCATGACGGCGGGGCAAAACAAAGCTGTGGATGCGCTGGGCCCGCAATTCTTGCTGCCATACCAAGACCAATTGATTGACTTGAAGACAGTGTTCCCGCCCTTGCCCGGTGATGCCGGCGCGCACCCGGTGGTGCTGGAAATCGGCTTTGGCATGGGCGAGGCCACGGCGCATATTGCGGCCGTCATGCCCGAGACCCGCTTTTTGTGCTGCGAGGTGCACGAGCCCGGCGTGGGCGCGCTGCTCAAGCGCATTGGCGAACAAGACCTGCACAACATCCGCATTTGCGCCCATGACGCAGTCGAGGTGATCGACCACATGCTGCCGCTGCAAAGCCTGGACGGCGTGCATATTTTCTTTCCCGACCCCTGGCACAAGACCAAGCACAACAAACGCCGCCTGATCCAGGCGCCGCTGATTGCCAAACTGGCACAGCGCCTGAAAGTGGGTGGCTACCTGCACTGCGCCACCGATTGGCAGCCCTACGCCGAGCAGATTTTGGAAGTGCTGAGCGCTGAGCCCACGCTGGCCAACCGCGCCGCCGCTGCGCACCCCGAGCTGTTGGGCTACGCGCCCAAGCCGCATTACCGGCCGCTCACCAAGTTTGAGAACCGGGGCATCAAGCTCGGCCACGGCGTGTGGGATGTGGTGTTTGAGCGCATTTAGCGTCCGGGCGTGCCCGACGGCGCGTCCAAGTCACTGAGCGCGCGCCATGAAGTTTCCGCACACCCCGGCGCTGCGCGATGGCGTGGGCCCCAGCAGCGTGGTGCTGCCCCTGGGCCCTTGGGCCACGGTGCTCGATTTTTTGGTTGAGCGCTTTCCCGGCGTGGCGCGCGTGCAGTGGTTGCAGCGCATGGCGTCTGGCGCCGTGAGCTGTGACCTGGGCCACACCCTGGCCAGCGACGCGCCTTACGTTGCTGGTCTGCGCGTCTACTACTTTCGCGCCCTGCCACCCGAGCCCAAGATCCCTTTTGATGCAGTGCTGCTGCACCAAGACGCGCACCTGCTGGTGGTGGACAAACCGCATTTTTTGCCCGTCATGCCCTCAGGCAAATACCTGCAAGAAACCGTGCTGGTGCGGCTAAAAAACAAGCTAGGCCTGAACGACTTGGTGCCCATCCACCGCATAGACCGTGATACCGCCGGGCTGGTGCTTTTTTCGGTTAACCCGGCCACGCGCAACGCCTACCACGCCCTGTTTCGCAATCACCAGGTAGCCAAAACCTACCAGGCAGTTGCCCCCTGGAACCCGGCGCTGCCCTGGCCCCTGCGCCGCGAAAGCCGCATTGCCGAGAACGCGCACTTCATGCAGCAATGTGAAGTAGACGGCCCGCCCAACGCGCTGACCCACATCACACCGCTAGAAAACCTGGGCGCCCTGGCGCGCTACCAACTCGAGCCCATCACCGGCCAGCGCCACCAATTGCGCGTGCATATGGCGGCCCTGGGCCTGCCGCTGCTGGGCGACGGCATCTACCCCACGCTCACGCCTGAGGGCAGCGCCGACTACGCCAAACCGCTGCAACTGCTGGCCAAGTCCATCGCCTTTACCGACCCGGTAAGCGGCCAGGCGCTGCGCTTTGAGAGCCAGCGGGCCTTGCGGCCGCTGGCGGAGTTGGCGCGCGAAACCGGCCCCTGAGGGCCGATCCTGCAATCAGCCCACAATTTCCTTGGCGCTGATCTGGTACTTGAACGCGTCAGGCGCATAGGGGTCCAGGCGGCCGGCGGTGGTTTCGGCTTGGGGGTACATCAAAAAGCCCAGCTTGGGGCCGGTCGAATGGGGCAGCGCCACGTCGTGGGCGTTGTTGTAGGCCATCCAGTTGCCTTCCCAGCCGCCAAACAGCACTTTGTTGACCGGGGAGACCACCGGGTTTTTCGGGTCTTTGATCCACTGCGCAGTTTCCTGGCGCATGACCTTGGCCACGTCGGCCGGGTCCATGGCCACCCAGCCGTAACCAGACAAATGCACCTCGGCGCGGCAGTGCTGCGCGCCTTGCAGCTTGGCAGGAATGCCCCCGAGCTCTTTGTAGCCAAAGGCGCTGGGCGCAATGCGCAAGCCGTACACGTCACGCGCGGGCAGGCCGACCGAGCGGCACAGACCCACGAACAAGGCATTCAGGTCGGCGCATTTGCCGCCCAGGTTGCCCGTTTCCAGCATGGCGGCAATGTCGCCTTCGCCGCAGCCGCGCACTTTGGGCTCGCGGTAGGTGTTTTGCACAATCCAATCAAACAGTTTTTGGGCTTTTTCGACGTCGCTCTTGGCGCCCTCAGTGGCCTTTTTGGCGGTATCGCGCACGATGCCGTCCACCGGAATCAGGTGCGTGGCCTGCGTCCACTGCGCCAGCGACTGGGCCGATTCAGCGGCCACGCCTTTTTTGGACCAGTCTTGCGCGCGGTTTTGGGTCTGGATGCGGCTGGTCAGTTCAACAAAGGGCTTGGCGTTGTCGGCGGCAAATTCGGCGTACAACAGGCGCGCGCCGTAGTGGCCGTCTGCAACCATGTGCGCACTGCCGTTGCTGGTGAAGGTGGAGTCCAGCGACTTTTGCCAGTCGCTGTTGATGCTGGGCACGGGCAGCCAGACGCGCGTTGCACCTTGGGGCGCTGCGATTTCAATGCGGGTGGTCACGTCAAAGGTGCGCCAGGTGCCGCCCTGCGGCGCGAACTGGCGCTCAGCGACAGCGGTTTGCGCGAAACCGAGCGGGGAAAAAGTGGCCAAGGCCGAAGCGGCAGCCGCAGTTTGAAGAAAACGACGGCGCGCGCCGTCGGGCGCGTTGGAAAACACGGTGGTCATAAAGAGAACTCCGAATAGGTTAAACGGCGCGTACGGCGCATAAAAAGATGCCCCGGGGTAGCGCAAACAAAAAACCCGCCGTCGCATCGCTGCGAGGCGGGGTGCCTTGATTATCGCCGCCCGGACGCGCAAGGCGCTCTAGGCACGGGGTGGGACGCCTGAGGCATGGGCGTCCGTGACCACAACCGTTATATTCAACGTCCGGCCCGCGCCCCTGGCAGCCTCGCCCTGCCCCGGGCGGCCACTGTCTGCCTCACACTCCCCGTTTTACCGAGACCGCCCCGTTTGACTTCTGAAGCCGCCCTGTCCCCTTTTGCCCAGCATGCCCTGGCCGCTTTTGAGCACGTGGTGGGCCACACCTCGGGCTTTCGGGCGCGACCCGGCCAGTACGCCATGGCGCAGTGCGTGGCCGACACCCTGAGTCGCGCCGACTTGGGCGAGTGCGACAACCCGACCAAGGCGATTGCCGTCATCCAGGCCGGCACCGGCGTGGGCAAGTCGGCCGCCTACGCCAGCACGGCAATCGCCATGGCGCTGGAGCGCAAGACCCGGGTGCTGATTTCTACCGCCACCGTGGCGTTGCAAGAGCAGCTCATGCAAAAAGACCTGCCCGCGCTGGCTGCGGCCATGGACCAGCCTTTTGCCTATGCGCTGGCCAAGGGCCGGGGCCGCTATGTGTGCAAGCTCAAGCTTGAGCGCCTGGTGGGCGTGGGCGGCGTGGACGAAGACCTGTTTGAAGAAGAACAAAGCGCCCAGCGCGGCCCCGCCCACGAGGCACAAGAAGAGCGACGCCTGCGCCTCTATGACCACATGGCCAATCTGCTGGCCAATGGCCGCTGGGACGGCGACCGCGACAGCCTGAACGACGCCCCCGAGCCCGGCGACTGGACCACCGTGGCCGCCGAGCGCCACAGTTGCACCGCGCGCCACTGCCCGCGCTACCGCGAATGCAGCTATTACCAAGCGCGCACCAAGCTGGCCGAGGCCAATGTCATCGTCGCCAACCACGACCTGGTGCTGGCGTCTTTGGGCATGAAGACCCTGCCCGAACTCGACAACTGCCTGGTAATTTTTGACGAAGGCCACCACCTGCCAGCCGTAGCACTTGACCAGTTCAGCAGCGCCATGGACCTGAGCAGCCTGCGCTGGCTCGACAAACTGCCCAAGATCCTGACCGAAGTAAGCCGCAGCCTGCAGCTCAGCCTGACCGAAGACGTGGCCACCGTGGCCAGCCAGCTCAAAAGCGCACTGCAACAACTCGCCCGAATGGCGCTGGACTTGGTGCACACCAGTACCCTGGGCAAAGACGGCACGCTGCGCTTTGCCAACGGCGTGCTGCCCGAGACGCTGACCGAGCCGGTGGCGCTGATCCACGCGCAAGCGGCCGGCCTGTCCAAGGCCCTGGAAGCCTTGGGCGCCGAGGTCAAGTCTGTGGCCAAAGAAGACCCGTCCCAGGCCCTGCAATGCGCGCAGCTTTACACCAAGCTCGGCGCCCTGGCGCCACGCCTGTCCAGCGTAGTGGGCACCGCCACGCTGCTGCTGGAGCACGGCGCCCAGCCGCTGGCCAAATGGCTGCAGGTGGAAAGCGAAAGCGGCTTTTTGAACATCAGCGCCCACGCCTGCCCCATCGTGCCGGGCGACTTGCTGCGCCAGTTTTTGTGGAGCCAGGTGCGCGCCGCCGTCGTCACATCCGCTTCGCTGACCAGTTGCGGCAGTTTTGACTACTTTTTGAACGAAGCCGGCCTGTCCCACAAGCCCTATGTCACGGCGCTCGAAGTCTCCAGCCCCTTTGACTACAGCACCCAAGGCAGCCTGACCGTGGTGCACACCCTGGCCGAGCCCAAAAACGCCGAGGCCTATACCGCCGAGATGGTGGAATATTTGATGACCGACTTGGCCCAGGTGCAACGCGGGGCCTTGGTCTTGTTCACCTCGCGCGCCCAAATGCGCAGCGCAGTGGGCGCCCTGCCCGGCGCGCTGGCCGAGTCGGTACTGGTGCAAGGCAGCATGTCGCGCACCCGGCTCTTGGCCACGCACATGGCGCGGGTGGAAGCAGGTTTTGCGTCCATCCTGTTTGGCCTGCAGTCGTTTGGCGAAGGCCTGGATTTACCCGGCGCCCTGTGCGAGACGGTGTTTATCGCCAAGCTGCCGTTTGCGCCGCCCAGCGACCCGGTGGACGAAGCGCGCGCTGAATGGCTCAAGAGCGTGGGGCGCGATCCGTTTAACGAGCTGGTGATTCCGGCCACCGGCATCAAGCTCTTGCAATGGACGGGCCGGGCCATCCGCACCGAAGACGACCGCGCCCAGGTGATTTGCTACGACAAACGCCTGACCACTACAGCCTATGGACGGCGCATGCTCAGCGGCCTGCCACCTTATCGGCAGGAGCGGCGGGGCTAAGCCGGCCGGGCGGCGCAATCAGGCGCCGCCTGCCTCCATGCCAAAGGTCAAGCCCGCGTGCTGCTGCAAGCGCGCCACCAGGGGTGCGGCCATCAGCGCGCCGGGGGTCCAGACGCCGCCCGTGGCGCTGCTGCGAGGCACGTCGTGCAGCAGGCACAGCGCGCTTTGGGCGATCATTTTGCAGGTGGAGCCATAGCCCGGATCGCGGTCGCCTGTTACCACCGCCTTGAGCGTCTGGCCGCGCGCGGTGCGGCCCATGAACAGCAGCTCGTAGCGCCCGGCCTCGCGTTCTTGCAAAGAAGGGCCTTGGCCTGGCTTGCGCAACACCAGCCACTGCAACAGCCTGCGCGTGGGCGTGAAACCCAGCAAGGCGCCCTGGATACGGGTGCTGCGGGCGAGCGCCTTGGCGCGTTTTTCGCCACGGGCGCCGGGGCCGGTCAGCATGCGTTCGCTGTAATAAAAGTCGCGGCCCCAGGCGTGGCCGAGCAAGGCGTTGCTGCGGTGTACGTTTTTGGTGTTGATGGGCGCCATCACAAACGGCCCGGTCCAGGACTGGGCCAAGTCATCGAAGGCTGCGCTTTCGCCCTCGGGCTGGCGCGGGCCCTGGAAACCGGGCGTCAAGGCAAAGGGGTTGAACATGGCGTCTCGGCTGCAGCGGTTTTTGCCCATGTCGGCCACGGTGGCCAGGGCGCTGGCCAGGGTGCCGCCCGAGGCGCTGCCCTTCATCACCCGCACCCGACCGTGCACCGTGGCAATCGGTTGGCCGCTCAGGCGCAGCGCCTCTTGCTGCAAATACCAGACGCCCAGGTCAAACGGAATCGAGTCAAAACCGCAAGAAAACACAATGCGCGCGCCGCTGGCCTGGGCCGGGGCCTGTAAGAGCGGAATCATCTTGGACATCCAGACCGGCTCGCCGCACAGGTCCACATAGTCGGTACCCACTTCGGCGCAGGCCATGACCAGCGCCTGGCCGTGCAACTGGTAAGGGCCGACCGTAGAAATGACCACCTGGGTTTGCGCCACCAGTGCACGCAGGGCGGCCGGGTCTTGGGCGTCGGCTTGCACCAGCGCCAGGTCCGGGCGGGCCAGCTCGGTGCGCACGCGCTCGAGTTTGGCCAGATCGCGCCCGCCCAGCGCCCAGCGCGGGGCTTGGCCCTCGGGCAAGCCGGCCAGATACTGGGCGACCAAATGGCCGGTAAAGCCGGTGGCGCCGAAAACAATGATGTCGTAGGGTTTTTGCATGGCAATTTTTGCGCTCCGGGCGGGAGGTCGGGTGCGGTTGATGAGTCGGGTTGGCTGCGCCCTAGGCTGCAGCACGGAACAGACGGCAGGATACAGGAGGGCCTGCGCCTGACGGCAGGTATGGCATGCGCCTCGCGGCACAATGGGCGCCCCGCCCTCCAGAAATTTGCCGTGCACCCCAAACCTGTTCCCACCGCGCCCCAGGCCAAAAACCACGCTGCGCTTGCGCAAACCACCCAGGCCTTGCATACGCTGGGCTTGCTGCTGCGCGGCGGCTTCAAGCCCGCACCTGCCGATGCTTTGCCTTTGCTGCCGGGCGGAAATGCTGCCGGTACGCTGCTGATGGTGGGCAACGCCGGGCCTGCCATGTGGCGCGCGTTTTCGGCCTCGCCCCAGGCTACAGATGGCCAGCCCCACCCGCTGAACCGCTGGACGCGCCAGCACGTGGACGCCATTGCCCAGGCCGCAGGCGGTGTCGCCTTGTACCCGTTTGACGCGACGCCGGTGTGGCCCTTCCAGCTCTGGGCGGCGCGCGCCGAGGCGGTATTTCCGTCACCGCTGGGGCTGCTGATTCACCCGCAGTACGGCCTCTGGCACGCCTACCGCGCTGCCATCTTGATTGCCCCGGATGTGCCTTTGCCCGCACCATCAACCAGCGCCAACCCCTGTGCCACGTGCGCCGACCGGCCTTGCCTGTCCGCCTGCCCGGTGAGCGCGTTTAGCACCAGCGGCTACGACGTGCCGGCCTGCGCCCGTCATTTAGCGCGGCCTGCGGGCCAGGATTGCCTGGGCGGCGGCTGCCTTGCACGGCGCGCTTGTCCGGTAGGTTTGGACTACACGCAAGCACCCGCACAAAACGCGTTTCACATGCAGGCGTTTTTTAGGGCGGCGAGCGGCGCTGCGGACTAGGTTTGCGGGCCAAAAGCAGTGCTCTGGTCAGGCGCCAGGCCGGCAACGGGGGGAATGCGGACCGTGGGTGTTTGACTGATTTTCCGCCAGGCCGATACCGTGCACCCAAAGCGGCGCCGAAACCAAAATGCAAATGCGCTGGCACCACTAAAACCCAGCAGCTCGGCAAGTTCGGCCATGGCGTGGTCGCCGTCCATAATTTGCCGCAACGCAAATTCTGAGCGCACCGCTTGCATCAGCGACGAGAAGCTTTCTCCATCCGCTTGTAAATGGCGGTGCAGGGTGCGCCGGTCCATGGCCAGGTGCTGGGCCACCTGGTCTGCGGTGCAGCGCCCGCCCGGCAGCAAGGCGGCCACCAGTTGCCTCGCGGCCTGGGCGGTGTTGTTGCCGGTGCGGCTCAGGGTCTGGTCCAAAAAACGGCGTGCGTAAGGCGCCATGCCAGAGTCTGCCGTGGGCAGGCGCAACTGCAGATCGCGCGCCGCGCAGACGATGCCGTTAAAGCTGCTGTTGAATTCCAGGTGCGCGCCAAACAAGGCGTGGTGGCTGCTGCTATTGGCGGGCGCTCGGTGCGAAAAGCAGACCCGGCGCGGCCGCCATTGGGGCCCCAAAAGCTCTTGCAAAATACGAAACATCACCCCCACGGCAAGCTCAATCGACTGGCGCACCGGCACCCCACCGTCGAGCAAAAACTCCTCGCGAATAATGACCACGTCTTGCGCATCTTCAATGCGCGTGAGCAGCGAGGCGTTGAGCAAACGCAGGTAGCGCGACAAGGTGTCAAGCGCCTGTCGCGCGGTGGGTTCTTCCCGAAGCACAATGCTGATGGGCCCCAGATTGGCCAGACGCCGGCCCCGCGCGAGCTGCAGCCCAAAGTCTTCCGCCTGCGCGGTGCGGGCACTGGCCTCCAGCAAGTCGCGCACGGCGACCGCGCTGATCGGGGTTTCCGGGTCGTCCAGGCAACGCGGGCTCAGGCCCACGCTGCGCATGAGTGCGTTGGCGTCAAGTCCCAACTGGCGGGCCAGTTCCGGGTAGCCGTGCAGGCTGGCGCTTCGGACAACAGAGGTGGCGGCGACCATGCAAATGTCCCAATTAATAAATGGAATGTCCCAGTTTATACATCATCAAAGGTTCTGCATCGGTACATTCAGCCCTTGACGCGGCGCATGGGACCCAGACCCGGCGCCACTCACTACAACAACAGGAGACTCCCAATGACAAACGCTTCCATGATCCGAACCCGACTTATCCGGCCGCTGGCCGCCCTGGCCTTGCTGTGCTCAACTGCGGCCATGGCCTGGACCGACAAACCCGTGCGCATGATCGTGCCAGCGCCTGCGGGCGGCACCATGGACGTGGTGGCGCGCATTTTGGCCGACCAAATCGCCGCCGATATCGGCCAACCGGTGATGGTGGACAACAAACCCGGCGCGGGCGGCGCGATTGCCGTCAAGGCCTTGATGGCCGCACCGGCCGATGGACAGACCATCATGGTCACCGCCAGCAACATCCTGACCGAAATTCCCCACGTGATGAAGACGGGCTTTGACCCGCTCAAAGACGTGCGCCCAGTGGCAACCGTGGCGCGCGCGTCCATGGTGTTGGTGGTAGGACCGACTGTTCCAGCAAATGACCTCAAAAGCCTGATCAGCTACGCCAAGGCCAATCCCGGCAAGCTCAGCTTCGCGTCTTACAGTGCGGGCACCAGCTCGCACTACGCGGGCATGATTCTTAACCAAAAGGCAGGGCTGGACCTGCAGCATGTGCCCTTCCCCGGTTCGCCGCCCGCGCTGGTGCAGGTGATGGGTGGTCATATCGCGGTCATGTTTGACGGCTTGGTGACTTCACTGCCCAACATCAAAGGTGGAAAACTCAAAGCGATAGGTGTCGCTGCAAAGACCCGTTCGGCGCACCTGCCCGACGTCCCCACCCTGGCCGAACAAGGCTATGGTGAACTTGACTTCAGCAACTGGGTCGGCACTGCCGTAGCCTCTGGAGTCTCCCCCGCCATGGTGGAAAAAATCAACGCCGCCACGCTCAAAGCCGCTGCGGCACCCAAGGTCAACGAGCGCCTGGTCGCTGCCGGGTTCGAGCCCAACACCAGCATGAGCTCGGCGCAACTGGCACAGTCGGTGAAGGCTGACTTTGACCGCAACGCGACCATTGTCAAGACCTTCGACATTCAGTTGAACCAGTAAACCCTGCCCGCCTCCGCGAGGAAAAGGAAACAACATGGCTCTCACTGCCGCCACCCGCATGCGGGTTGAACCCCTGACCTGTGCCATCGGCGCAGAGATCAGCGGTGTGAATCTGGGCGCAGCCGCCCGCGACGACGGCTTGTTTGCCGATATCCGGGCCTTGCTGCTGCAACACAAAGTGCTGTTTTTGCGCGACCAGGACATCAGCCGCGCCGAGCACGTGGCGTTCGCGCGCCGCTTTGGCGAGCTCGAAGGTCACCCGGTGGCAGGCAGCGACCCCGATTACCCCGGTTTGGTGCGCATTTACAAATCACCCGACGCGCCCGCCGACCGGTACGAGAACGCCTGGCACACCGACGCCACCTGGCGCGACAAGCCGCCTATGGGCTGCGTGCTGCGCTGCATCGAATGCCCGCCGGTAGGCGGCGACACCATGTGGGTCAATATGGCACTGGCCTTTGAGAACCTGCCCGCGCACGTGAAGGCTCAAATTGCGCAGCTGCGTGCGCGCCACAGCATTGAGGCCAGTTTTGGTGCGGCCATGCCGATTGAAAAGCGACTGGCCCTCAAGGCCCAGTTCCCGGACGCCGAACACCCGGTGGTGCGCACGCACCCCGAAACCGGCGAAAAAGTGCTTTTCGTCAACGCGTTTGCCACCCATTTCAGCAACTTCCACACGCCTGCCAATGTGCGCTTTGGCCAGGACGCGGTACCCGGCGCCGCCGACCTGATGCGCTATTTGATATCGCAAGCCTATATCCCCGAATACCAGGTGCGCTGGCGCTGGAAGCCCAACTCGGTCGCCATCTGGGACAACCGCAGCACCCAGCACTATGCGGTGATGGACTACCCGCCTTGCCACCGCAAGATGGAACGCGCCGGCATCATGGGCGATACGCCTTACTAAAGCGACACCCGCATTTCGCCCCCCCATTTACCCACCAGGATTTCGCATGAACTTTCTCGACGGCTCACTTTTTCCCGAAAACCAGGACCCCTTGGTCATCACCGCCGCACCTTACGGCCCCGAGTGGATTCCCTCGGATTTTCCAGAGGACATTCCGGTCTCCATGGCCGAGCAGGTGCAAAAAGCGGTGGACTGCTACAACGCAGGCGCCACCGTGCTGCACCTGCATGTGCGTGAATTGGACGGCAAGGGCAGCAAACGCCTGTCCAAGTTCAATGAACTGATTGCCGGCGTGCGCAAAGCCGTGCCCGACATGGTGATCCAGGTGGGCGGCTCCATCTCTTTTGCGCCTGAGACCGACGGCGCGGCAGCCAAGTGGCTGTCCGACGACACCCGCCACATGCTGGCCGAACTCGACCCCCAGCCCGACCAGGTGACGGTGACGGTCAACACCTCGCAGATGAACGTGCTCGAGCACATGGACATCGCCGACTACGCCGGCACGTCTATGGCCGAACCCGAGATCTACCAGGCCTACCGCGAAATGATCGTGCCGGCCGGCCCCGGCTGGGTGGAAGAGCACATCCGCCGCCTGAGCGCCGCGGGCATCCAGAGCGCTTTTCAGTTCTACAACATCAACAGCTTTGAAACAGTGGAGCGCCTGATGCGCCGCGGCGTCTACAAAGGCCCGCTGGTCATGAACTGGGTCGCCATCAGCGGCGGCATGGACGCACCCAATATTTACAACCTGGCCAATTTTTTGCGCGCCATTCCCGACGGCTCCATGCTCACGGTCGAAAGCTCCATGCGCAACGTGCTGCCCATCAACATGATGGGTATTGCCATGGGCCTGCATGTGCGCTGCGGCATTGAAGACAACCTGTGGACGCAAGACCACCAGTCCAAAATGAGCACCGTGCGCCAGATTGAGCAGTTGGTGCGCATCTCGCGCGAATTCGGTCGTCCCATTGCCACCGGCAAAGAGGCGCGCAAGATCTGCAAGATTGGCGTTTTTTACGACACCACAGAAGAAACCCTGGCCCAAAACGGCTTTGCCCCCAACCCCAAATCCGGGCACCAAGGTTATTTGCGCAAGGTGGCCTGACACCATGGCAAAAGCAATTCGTTTTTATGAAACCGGCGGCCCCGAGGTCTTGCGCCTGGAAACCGTGGAAGTGGGCGCACCCGGCCCCGGCCAGGCGCGCGTGCGCCACACCGGCATTGCGGTCAACTTTATTGACATCTATGTGCGCACTGGCCGCTACCCGGCGCCCCTGCCCAGCGGCTTGGGGTCGGACGCCGTGGGCGTGGTCGAAGCGGTGGGCGAAGGTGTGAGCGAAGTCGCCGTAGGCGACCGCGTGGGCTACCTGATCGGCCCGCAAGGCGCCTATTCCGATGTGCGCCTGATGCCCGCTGCCGTGCTGATCCAACTGCCCGAAGGTATTTCGGACAGCACTGCCGCCACCCTGATGATGAAGGGCATGACCGCGCAGTACCTGTTTCGCCAGGTATTCCCCCTCAAGGGCGGCGAAACCATCCTCTACCATGCCGCCGCCGGTGGCGTGGGCCTGATCGCCTGCCAATGGGCCCGCGCACTGGGTGTGACCATGATTGGCACCGTCAGCACCGACGAAAAAGCGGCACTGGCCAAGGCCAACGGCTGCACCCACACCATCGTTACCGGGCGCGAGGACATCGCCCAACGGGTGAAGGAAATCACCGGCGGCAAGGGCGTGCCGGTGGTGTTTGATTCGGTGGGCAAAGACACGCTCGACGCCTCGCTCAACAGCCTGCAAGCCCGCGGCACACTGGTGAGCAACGGCACGTCCTCGGGCCCGGTGGTGATCGACACCATGCAACTGGCGGCCAAGGGCTCGTTGTGGCTAACCCGTCCGGCCATGATGCACTACATCATGCCGCGCGCGCACATGCTGGACATGGCGCAAGAGGTGTTTGACATGGTGCTTGCAGGCAAGATCAAAAGCGAAGCGTCGCAAACTTTTGCCCTGGAAGACGCGGCCGATGCGCACCGCGCGCTGGAGTCGCGCAAAACGGTGGGAGCTACCGTTTTGCTGCCCTGAACCCGGCAACAGCGCCATGGCGGCGGGGCGGGTGTTGCCTGTGCCGGCTTGCGGCGTGGTCGGGCACCAAGGCCTGTGCCCCAGTGCACTCAAAACGAATTTGCGGCAAACTCACGGCAGCACTGATGCACGTCACTTGGTTTGCACCCCCCGCACCTAGGATCGCTTTCCGAGTTTTTGTGGACTTATGTCCACAAGCAACTTCAAAGGAGCCATCACATGCCAACAAATATCCGTTTTTTCAGGTCGCCGTGGGCTACGCGCCTCGTCGCCGTCTTGGGTGCAGCCGTCGTACTGGCCAGCGCCGGTTGCGGGGACAACAGCAGCTCCAGCGGGACGCTGGGGGTGTCGCTGACCGATTCACCCGCCTGCGGGTTTGACGCGGTGAACGTCACCGTCAGCAAAGTGCGGGTGCACGCCAGCAGCAGCGCCGCAGACAACGACGCTGGCTGGACCGACATCGCCGTTAACCGGAAAATCAACCTGCTCAACCTGAGCAACGGCGTGCTCGACAAGCTGGGCGAAGTGCCGCTGTCAGCCGGCAGCTACACGCAACTGCGTTTGGTATTGGACCCCAACACCGGGGCGGGCTTGGCCAACTCGGTCGTGCCCACGGGCGGCACGGAAACCGCGCTGATCACGCCCAGCGCGGTGCAAAGCGGCATCAAACTGGTCAATGAATTCACGGTGGCCGCGGGCCAGCGGGTGGATTTGCTGCTCGACTTCGACGCCTGCAAATCGATTGTCAAGCGTGGCAACGGCAGCTACGCGCTCAAACCCGTGGTCAAGACCATTCCCTTTGTCCTGAACGGCATCGACGGCTTTGTCGATACCGCTTTGCTGGGCAGCGGCGTGACCGTGACGGCGCAGCAAAACGGTGCCATTGTCCGGGCCACCACGCCCAATGCCACGACTGGCGAGTTCTTTCTGGCGCGCCTTCCGGTTGGCAGCTATGACGTGGTACTCACCGCCAGTAGCCACGCCACCGCTGTGATTGCGGCAGTCCCCGTGGTCAGCACAACCAGCGTGTCGGTACTGAGCACCAGCGGCGTGCCCCTTGTTTTGCCAACATCAGCCAGCAACACCGTCAGCGGCACAGCCACCCTGAACCCCACCAGCCTGACCGAGCTAGCCTATGTGCAAGCCCTGCAGACCGTGGGCACCACCACGCCGGTGGCCAACGTCAACGGGGTCGCTGCCGATGACACGTCAACACCGCCCGGCGCGTATTCCCTGAGCCTGCCTATCGCCGCGCCGGTGCTGGGCCAGTACAGCGCCACCCTGCCCATCGCCTTGGTGGCGCAAACGGGCAGCGCGGGCAAGTACAGCATCGGGGCGTACGCCACCGGCTACCAAAGCCAGACGGTGAATGTGGACGTGTCTGGCGCAGGGGCAAGCCAGAGCTTTGTCTTGACACCCTAGCACTTGATGGGCGCTGACCCAGCCACGGGCCTGAGCGCAGATGAGGCGGCCCGGCGGTTGGCGCAAGACGGCCCCAACGTGCTGCCCGGCGAGCAAGGGCGCCGGTGGCGCGATATTTCTCGCGAGACGCTGCAAGACCCGATGTTTGCGCTGCTGATCGCTGCAGGCACGCTCTACCTCGTGTTGGGCGACCTGCAAGAAGGTGCGGTCATGTTTGCCATGGTGCTGCTGGTACTGGCCCTGACGCTGTACCAGGAAGGCCGCACTGAAAACGCCTTGGCCGCCCTGCGCCGCCTCAGCGCCCCGCGTGCCCGGGTACTGCGCGACGGCGTGCAACAGCACGTTGCCGGGCGCGACCTGGTGCGGGGCGACATCTTGCTGGTGTCCGAGGGCGACCGCATTGCCGCCGACGCCCTGCTGCTGAGCGGCACCGAGTTGCAGGTTGACGAATCCTTGCTCACCGGCGAAGCCGTGCCGGTGAGCAAATTCCCGGCCACTGGCGTGGAGCCCCTGGCGCCAGCGCGCCCTGGCGGCGACGCGCAGGCCCAGGTGTATTGCGGCACCGTGTGCGTGCGGGGCCACGGCGTGGCGCGCGTCACTGCCACCGGCGCACGCAGCGAAATGGGCCGCATCGGCAACGCGTTGGGCAGCCTGGAGTTGGAGGTGTCGCCCCTTAAAAAGCAAATGGCCCGCCTGGTGCGGGTGCTGGCGACCATGGGGCTGCTGGCCAGTGCTGGCTTGGTGCTGATTCTGGGCTTGTCGCACGGCCACTGGATGGCGGCGCTGCTGGCCGGCATTGCGCTGACGATGTCCCTTCTGCCCGAAGAATTTAGCGTGGTGCTGACCGTGCTGCCGGCCCTGGGCGCCTGGCGCCTGTCCCGCCAGCAGGTGTTGACCCGGCGCATCGCGGCCCTGGAAACCTTGGGTGCCACATCGGTGCTCTGCGCCGACAAAACCGGCACCCTGACCGAAAACCGCATGACCGTGGCCGCGCTTTATGTGCCAGGCGGTGGCCCGACGCCGGGCCAGACCCTGGCGCTTGGCGCTTTAGCCCACGGTGACTTGCCTGCGGCCTTTCATTCACTGGTGGAGTACGCCATTTTGGCCAGTGCAGCCAAGCCGCAAGACCCGATGGAAAAAGCCTTTCACCGGCTGGGGCAGCAGTTTTCGCCAGACACCGGGCATTCGCACCCGCAGTGGCAACTGGTGCAGGAATATGGCTTGTCGCCGGGCTTGCGCGCCATGTCCCAGGTATGGCGCACCGACGCGGCACCCAGTGCGGACGGCAGCGACACACATTGCGTGGCCGCCAAAGGTTCGCACGAGGCTATTTTGGACCTGTGCCACCTGGACGCCGACGCCCGCGCGCCCGTGCTGGCCGCTGTTGACGCCATGGCGGCGCGCGGACTGCGGGTGCTGGCAGTCGCCCGCGCAGGCTTTGTCGGCACCGCCTGGCCGGCTGCGGCGCATGGTTTTGAATTTGAATTGCTCGGCCTTCTGGGGCTGGAAGACCCGCTGCGCCCCGAAATAGCAGCGGCCATGGCGCAATGCCACAGCGCAGGCATTCGCGTGGTGATGATTACCGGCGACTATCCCGTAACCGCCCAAGCCATTGCGCAGGCCGCGCACATGGATGGCAGCCATGGCAACGACATCCTGACGGGCGACAGCCTGTCGGGCCTGAGCGACGCAGCGCTGCAGCAGCGTATGCACAGCGTGCACATCTGCGCGCGCATTTCACCCGAGCAAAAGCTGCGCATCGTGCAAGCCCTCAAGGCCAAGGGCGAAATCGTGGCCATGACCGGCGACGGCGTGAACGACGCGCCCGCCCTGAAGGCCGCACATGTAGGCATCGCCATGGGCGGGCGTGGCACCGACGTGGCGCGCGAGGCCGCCTCGCTGGTGCTGCTGGACGACAACTTTACCTCCATCGTACGCGCAGTGCGCCTGGGGCGGCGCATTTTTGACAATTTGCGCAAGTCCATGTCCTACATCCTGGCGATGCACGTGCCCATTGCGGGCGCCGCCCTGGTGCCCGCGCTGCTGGGCTGGCCCACGCTGCTGTTTCCGCTGCACATTGCCTTTATGGAGCTGGTGATTGACCCGGCCTGTTCCTTGGTGTTTGAGAACGAGCCTTCCGAGGCCGATGTCATGCAGCGCCCCCCGCGCGATCCGAAGGCGCCCCTGTTTGGCGGCACCACCGTGCTGCTGGCCTTGCTACAGGGCTTGGGCATGCTGGTGGCCGTGCTGGGCGCCTACGCCTGGGGCATGCAGTGGCTCGACCAGCCCACGGCGCGGGCCTTTGCATTCACCACGCTGGTGATGGGCAACCTGGCGCTGATTTTTTCCAACCGCAGCCAGACCGCGTCGCTCTGGGCCGGCCTGCGGGTGCCCAACCGCGCGCTGTGGCTGGTGACAGGCAGCACGCTGGCGCTTTTGGGCCTGGCGGTGTACCAGCCAGGCCTGGCGCATCTGTTTTATTTTGCGCCCCTGCAGGCGCCCCACGCCCTGATGGCGGCATTGCTCGGGCTCTCGGGCGTCGTCTGGTTTGAGGGCGTCAAATGGCTGTGGCGCAAGCCCCAGCGCAGTCGCCGCAGCCCGTCCGCGTAAATCCCAGCTTGGGCCTAGCTAGCCTGTCTGACAGGTCTGGCGCGCCATCTTCCCGTCGCCCCGTCCAACACCACGGCGCAGGCCAGTCCAGCCAGCGTACCGGCCAAATGGGCGTATCCGGCCACTGCAAAACCAGGGGCGCCGGCAAGCGGTTGCTGCGCAGCGTCCCACCCAAGCGCCTGTGCCAGAGGCGGCACCTCCAGCACCAGCTTGAGCAGCAAACCCGCCAGCACCAAAGCCCCGACCTTGCGGCGTGCGCCCCGCCCGTAGCACAGCAAGGTCCAGACGCCAATAGCCACGCCCGCATGCAGCACGCCGGACAAACCACCGTAGTGCAGCAAAGACGGCGACGCGGCCAGCAGCACCTGCGTCAAGGGCCAGGCAGCCAGCCAGGCCAGCGTTTGCCGCCCGCCCAGTGCTGCGGCGTTGCCCCAGGCAATCAGCGCAGCGCAGGCCAGCAGGTTGAGCAGTACGTGAGCGCCACTCCAATGCACCAGCGCAGCCGTCCACAAGCGCCAAGGCTGGGCATGCCACAGGCCGGGCTGCCAATCCAGCAGCGCCAGCAGCGGCGCCTGGGCCAAGGCACCAACAGCCCGCTGGCTGAGCCAAAGGCCCAAAGACAGCAGTGCCCACGCCAGAATGAGCCAAGTCCAAGCCGACAGAAACGTCCAGAAACCCCAAAGCGGCCGCAGCCCACGCGGCTTAGACATCAATCCACCAGGCGCCGGACCGCCCGGCGCTGACGCCACAGTAGGACACAGGCCAACATAAGCGCGGCTACCCACCAGGCGCTTACGCTGCCGCCACCGCCAGACGAACCTACCGGCGCTGCAACAGCGGTTTGCCCAGACAGGGTTTGGGTGGCGGTGTTGCTGGCGCCGCTGCTGTCGGTCACGCGCAGTTGCACGTCCACCAATCCCGTGTCACCCAGAAACACCACCGTGGCAGTGGCCGCCGTGGTACTTCCAGAGAAAGAGGCAAATTGCTGGCCGCTGAGCAGGGTCCATTGGTAGCCCACTAGGGTTCGACCTCCCGAAGCGAAAGAGGCGGCGGCGCTGACAAAAATGCTTTTGGACGACACCAAAGCAGACGTGTCCACCCCAATGCGTGCCGTGGGCGCCGGGTTGACCCAGGCGACTGCAGCTGCCGCATCCAGCATGCCCGCGCCACAGGTGCTGGTAGTGCAATAACACTCCTCTTGCGCCGTGTCGCTGGGGGCCTGGCACTGCAGAACGCCCGCCTGCGCGCCGCTGACGGGAAAAGCGCGCGCCGTGGTCTGCAGCGCAGTGCGGATGTCGGCTGGGCTCAGGTTCGCGTTAAGCGACAGCATCAGCCCCACGGTGCCGCTGACCTGCGGAGCAGAAAAGCTGGTGCCCACCGAGGCGTCGCTGCCGCCGCTGGTGTACGTGCTGGTGGTTGGGCCCGTCAGGCCCGCATTGCTGGTGGTGACGATGGGGTACAGACACTCGCCAGTGGTGTTGACGCAGTTGCCCCCGGGCGCCGATATCGCCACCTCAGGCCCCATGCTGGAAAAACCTACTTTGGTGCCAATATGGCGCAGTGCCGCCACGGCCAGTGCGCCGGGGCAGTTGGCGGGCGAGTCGGTGGCCAGCCCAGCCTCATTGCCCGCAGCCACCACCACCGTCACGCCGGCGTTGTTCATCTCTTGCATGGCTTCGATATAGGCTGGGCCGCACACGCCCGTGCTGCCCAAGCTCAGATTAATGACCTTGGCCGGATGGGCGTTGACCACGCTAGTGCCCCCGCCGACATTGCTCGTCAGGCCAGCGGCCCAGCGCATGGCGGCAATGATGTCGGAGTCGGTGCCGCCACACGCACCCAAAACGCGCACCGGCAAGACCATCACATCGCGCCCTGTGCCGGCGATTCCCAGGCCGTTATTGGTAGCCGCCCCCACAATGCCCGCCACCTGGGTTCCGTGCCAGCTACTGTCCGTCGCCGCCTGGCCTAGGCCGCATTCGCCGCTGCGTGTGAAATCCCCCGGATCACTGGCGTCGGCGTCACGCGCTGTGCCGTCATTGGAAGTGGCGCTGTCAGAGACAAAGTCGTAGCCCGGATGGAGTTTTCCAGCCAGGTCTGGATGTTCGTAACGAACGCCCGTGTCCAGAACAGCCACCGTAACCCGGGGCAAACCCGTGCTGATATTCCAGGCTCCCAGCGCGTTGATGGCAGACACCAGCGTGTCGTCCGGCGCGCGCAAATACCACTGGCCCGCGGCGGGCGAGACACCCGCTTGCCCTGCGGCGAAATAGGGGTCGTTCGGGGCGGATCGGATGTAGCGGCGCTGGTCCACCACGGCCCATTCCACATCCGGCTGGCTGGACAGGCGCCACACCAGTTGCGCCGACGACATCCCCGCGCCCTTGACGAGCTGGGTGTGCGCACCCAGCACCCGGCCATCGGACAAAGGCATATTCAGGCGCGCCGCCAAGGCAGCCGCGTGTTGGGGCTCCATCAACAGGGGCTTGCCGCCGCGCCCAGCCAATGCTTTGCGCAAGCCGCTATCTGCGCGGAATTTGACGATGACGCGGGCGTTTGACGGGTCTTCGGTGTCTTGGCGCTGCAGCCTTTGCGGCGTACGCTCTTGCGCCCCGGCCATACCCGTGGCGGCAGCCAGTGCCAGCAAAAATACCCAAGCCAGAACCCAGCTGTAACTGCCTTGGCGTTTCGAAATTCGCATGGTTTGGAGCGCGCAAACTGCAAAAGCAGCCCGTCAAATTGGAAGCCGGTCACAAAGTGCAAGTGAAAAGGCTTGCGAGAGCGAAAAATGTAACTGAAATCACCTCTGGCCCGCGCAAAACGTGCTGTTTGAAATTGCTAGACTCCCCACGATGCTAGATACCGCCTCCCCGCACACCCCCATGATGCAGCAGTACCTGGGTCTCAAAGCGGACTATCCCGAGACCCTGCTGTTCTACCGCATGGGCGACTTTTACGAGATGTTTTTTGGCGATGCAGAAAAAGCCGCCCGCCTGCTCGACATCACCCTCACCCACAGGGGAACGAGCGCAGGCCAGCCCATTCCCATGGCCGGCGTGCCTTTTCATGCCATGGAAGGCTATTTGGCCAAACTGATACGCCAGGGCGAATCGGTGGCGATTTGCGAGCAAGTGGGCGAAGTGGGCGGCAAAGGGCCGGTCGAGCGCAAGGTGGTGCGGGTAGTCACCCCCGGCACGCTGACGGACGCCGAACTCTTGAATGAAAAATCCGAATCGCTGCTCTTGGCCGTGCACCAGGGCGCGCGCAACCGCTGCGGCCTGGCCTGGCTCAGTGTCACCCAAGGCGTGGTGCATTTGGGCGAATGCGCCACCGATGAAGTAGCCGACTGGGTGGGGCGGCTTTCGCCCAGCGAACTGATTTACAGCGCGGGCGCCAGCAACGCCTTTGAAGACCGCTTGAAACGCCTGCGCCATGGCACCGGCCTGTCGCTCACGGCGCGTCCCGAGTGGCAGTTTGACAGCGCGTTGGGCGAGCGCAAGCTGCAAGAAGTCTTGCAAGCCGCCACGTTGGCCAGTTGGAACGCCCAAGACCTGCCGCTGGCCCACGCCGCCGCCGCCGCCCTCTTGGGCTACGCCGAACATACGCAGGGCCGGGCGCTGGCGCACCTCAGCGGCCTGGAAGTGCAGCGCAATGGCGAACTCATCGACCTGCCACCCAGCACCCGGCGCAACCTGGAAATCGTACAAACCCTGCGCGGCGAAGATGCGCCCACGCTGTTCTCATTGCTCGACACCTGCATGACCGGCATGGGCAGCCGCCAGCTCAAAAACTGGCTGCTGCAACCCCGGCGCGACCGCCGCCAGGCCAAAGAGCGCCTGCAAGCCTTGGCCGCGCTGCGTGCCGACACCCGCCATAGCACCACGCTGAGCAGCGCCCTGCGCACCCAAATCAAGGGCAGCGCCGATGTGGAACGCATCACCGCGCGCCTGAGCCTGCGCCAGGTGCGCCCGCGCGAGCTGGTCGGTTTGGTGCAGACGCTCTCGCGCAGCGAGGCGCTGGCCCATGCGCTGGCCGGTTTTCAGGCCGACCAGGAATCAATCACTGGCCTGGGCGCTGCCGGCACCTTGTTGGAACGCATTGGCACCGATCTGCTGCCGCCTAATGATTGCGCCGCCCTGCTGCTGCGCGCCATTGCGCCCGAGCCCGCCGCGCTGGTGCGCGACGGCGGTGTGATTGCCAGCGGCTTTGACGCCGATCTGGACGAGCTGCGCGCCATCCAGACCAATTGCGACGCTTTTTTGCTTGACCTGGAAACCCGTGAACGCACGCGCACCGGCATTGCCAATTTGCGCGTGCAGTTCAACAAGGTGCACGGCTTTTATATTGAAGTGTCCCAGGGCCAGGCCAGCAAAGTGCCCGACGACTACCGGCGCCGCCAGACCCTGAAAAACGCCGAGCGCTTTATCACCCCCGAACTCAAAGCCTTCGAGGACAAAGCCCTGAGCGCCCAAGAGCGCGCCCTGGCCCGCGAGAAATGGCTGTTTGAGCAGGTGCTTGACGCTTTGCAGGCTTTTGTGAGCCCGCTCACGCGCCTGGCGCGCGCGCTCGCGGCGCTAGACGCGCTGTGCGCCTTGGCCGAGCGCTCGCTCACCCTGGGCTGGTGCGCGCCGCAGTTTGTGGATCACCCCTGCATCGAAATATCCCAGGGCCGCCACCCGGTGGTGGAGTCGCGCCTGGCCGAACTGAGCAGCGGCAACTTCATTGCCAACGACACGCAGCTCGGGCCCCGCCAGCGCCTGCAGGTGATTACGGGCCCCAATATGGGCGGCAAATCCACCTATATGCGCCAAGTGGCGCTGATCGTGCTGCTGGCCAGCGTGGGCTCCTATGTGCCCGCCAGCGCCTGCCGCCTGGGACCGATTGATGCCATCCACACCCGCATTGGCGCCGCCGACGATCTGGCCAATGCGCAATCCACCTTTATGCTGGAAATGGTGGAAGCCGCACAAATTTTGCACAGCGCCACACCGCAGTCGCTGGTGCTGATGGACGAGATTGGCCGGGGCACGTCCACCTTTGACGGCCTGGCCCTGGCCAGCGCCATTGCCACCCAGTTGCACGACAAAACCCAGGCCTTTTGCCTGTTTGCCACGCATTACTTTGAGCTGACCGAGTTTCCCGCCAGCCACCACGGCGCGGTCAATGTGCACGTAAGCGCCGCCGAATCGGGCCGCGACATCGTGTTTTTGCACGCCATTGAGCCCGGCCCCGCGAGCCGCAGCTACGGCGTGCAAGTGGCGCGCCTAGCCGGCATGCCTGCGGCGGTGCTCAACCAGGCCCGGCGCACCCTGGACGCGCTGGAAGCCCAGTCCACCGAATCGCGCGCACAAGTGGATTTGTTTGCCGCGCCACCCCTGGAGGCGATGGCCGCCCCCAGCGCGGTGGAAGCGGCCGTCGCCGCCCTGAACCCCGACGCCATGAGCCCGCGCGAGGCCATGGACGCGATTTACCAGCTCAAGGCCCTGGCGGCAAAGTAGCTGCGTCCTGCGCGGGGCGCGGTAGCGCTACTTCAAGAGTCGCGCCGACCCCAGTTCGCGCAGCAGCGCGTCGTAGCTGGAGCCCAGTTCGGGGTCAATTTCTTGCAGTGACGCGCCGATGGCGGCAGGGGCTGTGTCTTGCGCCGTAGAAACAGAAACGGCAGAGGAGGCGTGGGCCACCGAAATTGCAGGGGAGACAGGCGCGGGACTCGTCGCCTTGGCCGCTGGTGCATCCAGATCGCCAAAGCCCTGCAAACCCTGCAAGCTGCTGGACAAATTGCCAAACATGGCGGCAACTTCGGGCGTGGGCAGGGGCGCCAAGATCGCAGTCGGGGCACGCAGCTTGAGCAGCGCATAGGCGGCGAATGCGCCTAACAGCAAGACCGCGCTCACGCACAACCACAGCGCCCACACGGCGCCCGCGTCTGCAGGGCGCATTTGCAGCAAAGCGCCCAGCTCGGTGCCAAAGGTGCGCCAAGGCAATGTCTGCAGCCAAGAGGCGGCGTCCATCCAAAAAGCGGGCGTCCAGGCCAGGGCTGCCGTCAGCAAACAGAGATTGAGCACGGCGGCCCACAAGGTGGCGATGAAAAACATGGCTTTGGCAGTCGCCTATTTGAACTCTTGCACCAGCTTGTCGTGCAACAAGCCGGCCAAATGTGCGCGCGCCTGGGCGATTGCCAGCGCCTCGTGTTCGGCGTCCACCGAATCGGCGGCCATGTCAACCAGCTTTTGTTTGAGGCGCACGATTTGCGCCTGGGTGTCTTGCAAGGCGGTTTGCAGATGGGCTTCGCGCGCGGTGTGCTGGTCGAGTTCGACCAGCAGCTCCAGCGTCTGCTGCAGGAAAAACTTGTTTTTACGCCCGTGCTGCAGGTCGGTGCGGTTCAGGAACACCTGCATTTGCTGGGCCAGGTTCTGGTAGGCGGGCGCCGGGGCGTGCACCCGACCGCCCGCAGCGTCGCCCGCATCCACCAGCCCCCATGCCGCGTCAGCGGGCGTCATGGGCGTTGCAGCAGCGGGCGTGGCAGCCTGCGCATCGGGGTGGTTCAAGGGGCCTTCGGACATGAAAACAGGGTGTAGGGGGGTAAAAGATGGGTATGTGGCAAAGTGGCCAGGGCAATCAAGGCGCTTTAAAGCGCCTGCTTTGGCCCCAACCTTCGGTCGCCCGATTCTAGCCACGCACTTACCGGGTGGCGCGCGCGGGTGCACCGATAATCCTGGGCTCTGCTTCTAAAAATACCCGTTACCCATGACTTATTGCGTCGCCATCAAACTCAACGCCGGCCTGGTTTTTCTCTCAGACTCGCGCACCAATGCGGGTCTGGACCAGATCAACACCTTTCGCAAGATGATCGTCTACGAAAAGACCGACGACCGCTTTATGGTGTTGTTGTCGGCGGGCAATCTGAGCATTGCGCAGTCGGTGCGCGAGATTTTGCAGGTCGAGCAACTCAAGGAAAACGGCGAAGCTCCAGGCACCACGATCTGGAACGCCAAGAGCATGTTTGACGCCGCCCGCGTGCTGGGCGCGGCCATTCGCCGGGTTTACCAACGCGACGCCGAGTCGCTCAAGCAAGCCGGTATGGAATTCAACGTGTCCCTTATTTTTGGTGGCCAGATTGCCGGAGAGGGCATGCGCCTGTTTCAGGTCTATTCGGCCGGCAACTTTATTGAAGCCACGCCCGAGACGCCCTACTTTCAGATCGGTGAATCCAAGTACGGCAAACCGGTGCTTGACCGCGTCATAACCCCGCACACGCCCCTGGAAGAAGCGGCCAAATGCGCGCTGGTGTCCATGGATTCGACCCTCAAGTCCAATCTGTCCGTGGGCTTGCCGCTGGACATGGTGGTCTACGAGGCCAACAGCTTTAGCACCGACAAAATCGTCTGCATTGACGAAAACAACCCCTATTTCAAAATGTTGCACAACAGTTGGGGGCAAAAACTGCGCGAGGTCTTTGACAGCATTGAAGACCCCATGTGGAATGGCGGCCCCACTGAGGTGCCGCTGCGCCTGCATTCCCAACGCAACCTGCCCTTGAAAAAGATCAGCACCCCCGAAGAAAAGCTGATCTGAGCCCCGCCACCGCATGATTCCTATCATTTTCTTTCACGGCAACAGCTTTCCTGCCAGCACCTACCGGGTGCTCTTCAAACAATTGCGCGCGCGCGGCTTTAGCGTCAAGGCCATCGAAAAGCTCGGCCACGACCCGCGCCACCCGGTGGACAACAACTGGCGCGGCTTGGTGGAGCAAGTGGCCGAATTTACCCACACCCAGGTGGACAAACTGGGCCAGCCGGTGTGGATGGTGGGGCATTCGTTGGGCGGCATTTTGAGCCTGATGGCCGCAGCCAAACACCCGGAACTGGCGCGCGGCGTGCTGCTGCTGGACTCGCCCATTTTGGGCGGCTGGCGCTCTACGGCGCTTGGCATGATCAAGGGCGCACAACTGGTGGGCAGCGTGTCGCCCGGTGCAGTGAGCCACAAGCGGCGCAATAGCTGGCCCAGCGCCGAGGCCGCGTTTGAACACTTTCGCCACAAAAAGGCGTTTGCCCACTGGAACGAGGAAGTGCTTCACGACTACATCTTCCACGGAACCGTAGAGCAAGACGGCAAGCGCGTGCTGGCCTTTGACCGCGAAATCGAGACCCAAATCTACAACACCATTCCCGACAACCTGGACCGCCTGTTCAAACGCCACCCGCTCAAATGCCCGGTGAGCTTTATCGGCGGGCGCCAGTCGGTGGAGATGCGCAGGGTCGGCATGTCCATGACCGACCAGCTCACCAAAGGCCGCACCATGATGCTCGATGGCAGCCACCTTTTCCCCATGGAAAAGCCCTTGGCCACGGCAGCGGCCATTGAGGCATCACTGCGCAATATGGGCGCCTGAGCGCCCTGCCCTGTCAATAGCGGCTTAGGCCGCCCAGGTCACGGCGCCGCTAAAGGCGGTGGCCAGCACCACAATGCCAAAGGCAATGCGGTAGTAGGCAAAACCCACAAAGCTGTGGGTGGACACAAAGCGCAGCAGCCAGCGCACACACATCCAGGCGCTGATGAAAGAGAACACCAGCCCCACCATAAAAAGCGGCACGTCGGCCACACTGAGCAAGGCGCGCTCCTTAAACAGGCTGTAGGCGCCCGCGCCAATGAGCGTGGGAATAGCCAAAAAGAAGGTGAACTCGGTGGCCACCTGGCGCGACAGGCCCAGCAACATGCCGCCGATGATGGTCGCACCGCTGCGGCTGGTGCCCGGTACCAGGGCTAAGCATTGGGCCAGCCCCACTTTAAGGGCGTCCATCGCCGTCATTTGCTCCACGGTCTGCACGCGGGCAAAGGTGCCAAATTGCACATCCTCGACGGCCGTTTGGCGCCGCTCAGCCCACAAAATAATGAAGCCACCCAAAATAAAGGTGCTGGCCACCACCTCAGGCGTGAACAAATGCGCCTTGACCGCCTTGCCAAACAACAGCCCCAGCACCACCGCAGGCAAAAACGCAATCAGCACATTGCGCACCAGCGCGCGGGCCTGGGCCTGCGTGGACAAGCCCAACACGGTGGATTTGATCTTGCCCCAGTACACCAGCACCACTGCAAAAATAGCGCCGGTTTGGATGGCGATGTCAAACACCTTGGCTTTTTCGTCGTCAAAACCGAGCAGTGCCCCGGCCAAAATCAGATGCCCGGTGGACGAGATGGGCAAGAACTCGGTCAGGCCCTCCACAATGCCCATCAGGGCGGCTTTGGCCAGCAGCACAATATCGATCACAGTTTTATCCTTGGTGGTTTATCGCAAGTAAGCCGTGTATTTTCTCACCCATGGCGCAGCGCCTCCATGAGTTGCAGGCGCGAGGCGCTTGAAGGGCTGTTGTAAGCTCACGCCGTCTACCCGCCAACACCTTTCATCACCATGCAACTCACCCCCTTGATCGCCGTCCACATGACTGCCGCCTTGGGCGCTGTCGCTATAGGTCCTGTGGCTTTGTGGGCACGCAAGGGCCGCACCCAGCGCCCGATGCTGCACCGCGCATTTGGCTACGCCTGGGTCACACTGATGCTGGTGACGGCCTTCTCGGCCATTTTTATCCGCGACTTTGAGCTGCCCAATCTGGCCGGCTACACGCCTATTCATTTGTTGGTGCCGTTTACGCTTTTTAGCCTGTTCGGCGCTTTTCGCTTCCTGCTGCACAAAAACATCGCAGGGCACCGCAAAACCATGCAGTCGCTGTACCTGGGTGCCTGCGTGGTGGCCGGTGGTTTTACGCTGCTGCCCAACCGCTTTTTGGGCACGCTGATCTGGCACCAGTGGTTGGGCTGGCTTTAACCCATGCGGGTTCGCCGCCCCAGCCGGAAGTGCTTGCGGTACTGGGTCCATAGCACCCACGCTCCGGCCAGCAAGGACGCCACCACCACCGCAGCGCCCGCCCAATACACCGCATGACCCAGCCGGTGCGCCTGCGCTACCCAGTCGCCGCTGTTTAACAAAAACATCCAGTCGTGCGAATCCACCGTGCCTTCTTTGCCGTTGAGCAAGGCCAAGCGGGGTTGCAGCGCGTCATACACGTAGGGCGCAACGTCGAGCAGCGACACGCCAAAAAACCAGGACCCCAGCGTGGCGCCAAAGGCATCCCGGTTGGTAAACCACAGGCCGCCACACAGCAGCGCGGGCATGATGAGTTGCAGGAGCGTGCCGCCGGCCACCATCAGCCACTTGCCGAACGGTGAAAAAATCGCGTGCCCGGCCTCGTGGAACACCATCAGGGGCGAATGCAAAAACGAACCAGCCATCTCGCCCGTGCGGTAGTCCAGGCCCAGGAGCCGCTGCGACCAGACGGCAAAAAACAGCAGCATCGCCACCCGCAGCCAAAACTGGCCCGCGCTGGGGACAAAGGCCGGGCGCATCAGCAAAAGGCCCCGTCTAAAATCAATCGCATGAGTAACCCCATTTCTGCCAAGCCTGCTGCAAAGTCTGGCGCCAAAACCGCCGCCACGCCCGAAGCCACACATTCCGGTAAAGCCAGCAACTTCTTGCGACAGATTATTGAGCACGACCTGGCAGCCGGTACCTACGCCACGCGCCGTTGGGCGGGCAGCCCTGGCGACGCAGCACACCAGGCCACCGGTTCGCTGGACCTGGCGCGCATCCGCACCCGCTTTCCGCCCGAGCCCAACGGCTACTTACACGTGGGCCACGCCAAGAGCATTTGCCTGAACTTTGGCTTGGCGCGTGACTATGGCGGCGTGTGCCACCTGCGCTTTGACGACACCAATCCTGAAAAAGAAGACACCGAATACGTCAACAGCATCATCGACGCGGTGCGCTGGCTGGGCTTTGACTGGAGCCAGCCGGGTAATGACAAGCCCTACCAGGCCAGCGACTATTTCGCCTTCATGTACCGCGCCGCCGAAGCGCTGATAGAAGCCGGCCACGCCTATGTGGACGAACAAACGCCCGAGCAAATGCGCGTCAACCGCGGTGACTTTGGTAAACCCGGCGTGGACAGCCCGTTCAGAAGCCGCACGCCCGCCGAGAACCTGGCGCGTTTTCGCGAAATGCGCGATGGTCAGCACGAAGACGGCTCCATGGTGCTGCGCGCCAAGATCGACATGGCCAGCCCCAACATCAACCTGCGCGACCCGGCCATCTACCGCATCCGCCGCGCCACGCACCACAACACGGGTGACACCTGGTGCATCTACCCGATGTACACCTTTGCGCACCCGATTGAAGACGCGCTGGAGCAAATCACCCACAGCATTTGCACGCTCGAATTTGAAGACCAGCGCCCGTTTTACGACTGGCTGATGGAGCGGCTGATCGAGGCCGGCCTCTTGGCCAGCCCGCCGCCCAAGCAGTACGAATTTGCCCGCCTGAACCTGACCTATGTGATCACCAGCAAGCGCAAGCTGGCGCAGCTCGTGAATGAACACAAAGTAAGCGGCTGGGACGACCCGCGCATGCCCACCATCGTGGGCCTGCGCCGCCGGGGCTACACGCCAGAGAGCCTGCGCCTGTTTGCCGAGCGTATTGGCGTGACCAAGAGCGATAGCTGGATTGACTATTCCACCCTGGAGGGCTGCCTGCGTGAAGACCTGGACGGTTCGGCCCAGCGCGCCATGGTGGTGCTGGACCCGGTCAAACTCGTGCTGACCAACTGGGACTCCGTGATGGGCGCAGGCACGCTAGACGCCTGCAGCGCCCCCATGCACCCGCACCACCCCGAACTGGGCAACAGAGAGTTCGTGATGGGGCGCGAGGTGTGGATTGAGCGCAGCGACTTTGAAGAAACGCCCCCAGCGGGCTTCTTTCGCCTGTTCCCCGGCAACAAGGTGCGGCTCAAATACGGCCACATCATCGAATGCACCGGCACCCAAAAAGACGCCAACGGCCAAATCACGGAAGTGCACGCCACACTGATCCCCGACACCAAGAGCGGCACGCCCGGCTCGTCCAGCGTCAAGGTCAAAGGCGTGATCACCTGGGTGGGCGCCCATGACGGTGTAGCCGCCGAAGTGCGCATGTACGACCGCCTGTTCAGCGACGAACAACCCGACGCCGGTGGCAAAGACTTCCTGGAGGGCCTGAACCCCCACAGCCTGAAAATCGTCACCGCCATCGTGGAGCCGTCACTGGCAAGCGCCCTGCCCGACCAGAAGTTTCAGTTTGAACGGCTTGGCTACTTTGTAGCCGACCGCGTTGACCACCGGCAAGGCGGCAAGCCGGTGTTTAATTTGGCGGTGGGGTTGAAGGATTCGTTTGGGAAGTAAACCATCATTGGAAGACCAGCTTCCCAGCCCCGATAAGGTCCAAGCCTCTTGCCGTCCCTAGGCAGCGCCCCCGGACGTAAAATTTGCTTTTGCCCGCAACCACCCTCACCCACCATGTCCGACAAAATCATCCCTATCCAGCACATCAATCGCCGCAGCGCCAACATCACCGAAGGCAAGTCGCGCGCGCCCAACCGGTCCATGTACTACGCCATGGGCTACGAAGAGTCGGACTTTAAAAAACCCATGGTCGGCGTGGCCAACGGCTACAGCACGATCACGCCCTGCAACAGCGGCCTGCAAAAGCTGGCGGACGCGGCCATTGCCGGCATTGAAGAAGCCGGCGGCAACGCCCAGGTGTTTGGCACGCCCACCATCTCGGACGGCATGGCCATGGGCACCGAAGGCATGAAATACAGCCTGGTGAGCCGCGAGGTGATCTCGGACTGCATCGAGACCTGCGTGCAAGGCCAGTGGATGGACGGCGTGGTGGTGGTCGGCGGCTGCGACAAAAACATGCCCGGCGGCATGATGGGCATGTTGCGCGCCAATGTGCCGGCCATTTATGTTTACGGCGGCACCATCCTGCCAGGCCGCTACCAGGGCCAAGACCTGAACATCGTCAGCGTGTTTGAAGCCGTGGGCCAAAACGCTGCGGGCAACCTTAGCGACTTTGACCTGCATGAAATCGAGCAGCGCGCCATTCCCGGCCCCGGCTCGTGTGGCGGCATGTACACGGCCAACACCATGTCCAGCGCATTTGAAGCTCTGGGCATGTCACTGGCCTATTCAAGCACCATGGCCAACCCGCACGACGAAAAAATGAATTCGGCCAAAGAATCGGCCAAAGTGCTGATCGAAGCCATCAAAAAAGACCTCAAGCCCCGCGACATCGTCACCCGCAAGTCGATTGAGAACGCGGTTGCTGTGATCATGGCCACCGGCGGCTCCACCAACGCGGTGCTGCACTTTTTGGCCATCGCCCACGCCGCCGAAGTGGAATGGACGATTGACGACTTTGAGCGCGTGCGCGTCAAAACCCCCGTCTTATGCGACTTGAAGCCCAGCGGCAAATACCTGGCTGTTGATCTGCACCAGGCCGGCGGCATCCCCCAAGTCATGAAAACCCTGCTGGCTGCGGGCCTGCTGCACGGCGACTGCATCACCATCACCGGCCAGACGATTGCCGAAGTGCTCAAAGACGTGCCCGATGTGCCGCGCGCCGACCAGGACGTGATTCGCCCCATCGACAAACCCATGTACGCCCAAGGCCACCTGGCGATCCTCAAAGGCAATCTGTCGCCCGAAGGCGCCGTGGCCAAGATCACCGGCTTGAAAAAGCCCGTCATGACCGGCCCGGCCCGCGTGTTTGAAGACGAACAATCCGCCCTGAAAGCCATTTTGGCGGGCAGCATCGTGGCCGGCGACGTGATGGTGCTGCGCTACCTGGGCCCCAAAGGCGGCCCCGGCATGCCTGAGATGCTGGCGCCCACCGGCGCCCTGATCGGCGCGGGCCTGGGCGAAAGCGTGGGCCTGATCACCGATGGCCGCTTCTCGGGCGGCACCTGGGGCATGGTGGTCGGCCACGTGGCGCCTGAGGCGGCTGCCGGGGGCACGATTGCGCTCATCCACGAGGGCGACTCGATCACCATCGACGCGCACCAGCTCATCCTGGAACTCAATGTGGATGAGGCCGAAATTGCCAAACGCCGCGCCGCCTGGACCGCGCCCGCGCCCCGTTACACGCGCGGCGTGCAAGCCAAATTTGCCTTTAATGCGTCCACCGCCAGCAAGGGCGCGGTGCTGGACAACTACTAAGTTGACCTCGAAAAAGCAAGTTGCTGCGCGCCTAGCCGCCCTGTGCGGCACGCTGCTGCTCGGGCCCGTGGCCCTGGCCGATGCTGCAACGGATGCGGCATTTGCAAAGTCCAAAAACTGCCTGGCCTGCCACGCCATCGACAAAAAGGTAGTGGGCCCGGCCTTCAAGGCCGTGGCGGACAAATACCGCCAAGACCCGCTCGCCGCAGAGCGCCTGGCGCTCAAGGTGCGCCAAGGCGGCAACGGCGTCTGGGGCGTGGTCTACATGCCGGCCAACGCGCAGGTGACGCCCGAGGAGTCGAAACGGTTGGTGGCCTGGGTGCTGGGTTTGAAATAGGCTTGCGCGAAACGACCATAAAAAATGCCAGCCCGGTTTGCACCGGCTGGCATTTTTTTTAACTCCACCACCCCTTGCGGGGCGTGGGCTTGGGGGCTTAGGCTGCGAAATTGGCTTGCGCAAATTCCCAGTTCACCAGTTTATCGAGGAAGGTTTCCACGAACTTGGGGCGCATATTGCGGTAATCGATGTAGTAGGCGTGTTCCCACACGTCCACGGTCAAGAGCGCTTTGTCAGCGGTGGTTAGCGGGGTGCCAGCGGCGCCCATGTTGACGATGTCCACCGATCCGTCGGCCTTTTTGACCAGCCAGGTCCAGCCTGAGCCAAAGTTGCCCACGGCAGACTTGACGAAAGCTTCCTTAAAGGCCGCGTAGCTGCCCCACTTGGCGGTGATGGCGGCAGCCAGTGCGCCGGTAGGTTCGCCGCCGCCGTTAGGCTTCATGCAGTTCCAGAAAAACGTGTGGTTCCAGATTTGTGCGGAGTTGTTGTAGATGCCGCCGCTGGATTTTTTGATGATCTCTTCCAGGGCCATGGCCTCAAATTCCGTGCCCTTTTGCAGGTTGTTGAGGTTGACCACATACGCGTTGTGGTGCTTACCGTGGTGAAACTCCAGCGTCTCCTGGGAATAAGCGGGGGCCAATGCGTCAATGGCGTAGGGAAGTGCGGGCAGGGTGTGTTCCATGGTGTCCTCTGGGTTGGTCAAGTGAAAAGCGAATTGTAGAAACTAATTGCTGGCCACGGATTGCACTTGCAAAGCAGCCGTACCGTCTGCAAGGGTGGCTTGCACCGCCTGGCCCGGGTGCAACTGCGCCGCCTGGGTGAGCGCCTGGCCCTGCGCGTCGGTCAGCCAGGAGTAGCCGCGCGCCAGTACCAGGCGTGGATCGAGCAGGCCCAGGCGCAGTTCCAGCGACGCAACACGGTGCGTTTGCGCCTGCAAACTGCGCTGCGCGGCCACCGCGAGCGCCGCTTGCGCCCGCTGCAAAGCCACCGCGCGCGCTTGCAGGCGCTGGGGCAAGGCGTGGCTTAGGCGCTGGCCCGCGTCGGCCAAGGCCAATTGCCTGCGCGCCAGTGTGGCCGAGGGGCGACCCAGACGCGCCGTGGCCATGTCCAGCGCCTGCGCGCGGCGGTCCAACAGCCGGTAAGCGGCGGTCTGCAAACGGTCTTGCAACTGCGCGGCACCAATCATGGCCTCTTGGCGCGCCGGGGCGCAAAGTTCGGCTGCAGCCGTGGGCGTGGGGGCACGCAGGTCGGCCACAAAGTCGGCAATGGTGAAATCGGTCTCGTGGCCAATGCCCGCCACCACCGGCACCGGGCTGTCAAACAGGGTGCGCGCCAGCGTCTCGTCGTTGAACGACCACAGGTCTTCCAGGGCGCCGCCGCCACGCACCAGCAAAATCACATCAATCGACACTGCGCCCGCCTGCGGCATGTTGGGCGCAGGCAGCGCCAGCGCGTACAACTGCTGCAGCGCCTGGCAAATCTCGGCGGCTGCGCCCTGCCCTTGCACGCTGGCCGGGGCCAGCACCACTGGAATGTGCGGCACGCGGCGCTGCAGCGCGGTGACCACGTCGTGCAAAGCCGCAGCCCCCAGCGACGTGACCAGGCCAATACCGCGCACCCGGCGCGGCAGGGGGCGT
Organism: Comamonadaceae bacterium; assembly: GCA_947372865.1. Taxonomy (GTDB): domain Bacteria; phylum Pseudomonadota; class Gammaproteobacteria; order Burkholderiales; family Burkholderiaceae_C; genus Allorhodoferax. Next base: position 3,104 of record CANBVJ010000017.1, on the reverse strand, counting down.
TTGTGCGCGGGGTCAAACAGGCCTTGGGCTTCGAGCTTGGCTTTGAGCAGCAAAAATTGCTCAAACAAGGTGCCCTCGCCTGCGCGGGCCATGCTTTCCACCACCAATTGCAGCTCGCCGCGCGGCTCGTAGACGCCCAGGCGGCCCGACACCTCGACCCGCTGGCCGTCGCGCGGCGCAAATTCCAGGCCACCAGCGGCGCGCTTGAACATGGCGCAGCGGATCTGGCCGCTGTCGTCCTTGAGCGAAAAATAGCAGTGGCCGCTGGCCGCGCGCACAAAGCCGCTGATCTCACCGGCCACGCGCACCGGGTTAAAGCGCGCGTCCAGCGTATCGGCAATGGCGTGGCACAGCGCGCCCACGCCCCATACGCGCGGCGGCGTGCGGGAAAGAGGCGTGGCAGGGGAAAAGGCGTCTGGCATCAAATGGAAAAGGCGGGCGGACAAAAATCAGGAGAAGTGGGGCAAACCATGGCCGCGCGGACAGCGGGTCGCAGGCGCCAAACAATCCCGGATAATGCCCTTTTATTCAAACATTAGTCACAGCAAAAGGGGGCCTTGCCTTGTTTTCCATCATACAAGCAGCTGGATGGCCGATCTGGCCGCTGATTGCCAGCTCGGTGCTGGCGCTGGCCATTGTGTTTGAGCGCTTTATCAGCCTGGCCGAGCCCAAAATTGCGCCCCCCGGCCTAACCAAAGCGGTCATGGCGGCAACGCAGCAGCGCATTCCGGCCTCGGCCTCGGTGGCAGAACTTGAAAGCAATTCGCTGCTTGGGCAGGTGCTAGGCAGCGCGCTGCAAGCGCTCAACGACAAGCCCCAATGCAGCGAAGAAGACCTGCGCGCCGTGGTGCAAAACGCCGGGCGTGCCGCAGCCCAGCGATTAGACGCACATTTGAGTGCCCTAGCCACCGTGGCGTCGGCCGCGCCGCTGATGGGTTTGCTGGGCACGGTGATCGGCATGATCGAGATTTTTGGGGCGCAGGGGCCGGTAGGCGGCACGGGCAACCCGGCACAACTGGCACAGGGTATTTCCATGGCCTTGTACAACACCGCCTTTGGCCTGCTGGTAGCGATTCCAGCGCTGGTGTTTTGGCGCTACTTTCGCGCCCGGGTGGACGGCTATTTGCTGACCCTGGAAACCAGCGCCGACCAGTTGCTGCGCCACCTGAAGGCCTGCGGGCACATCAAGCCATGAGCATGCGCTTTGGTGGCTCTGATTCTGGCGGCTCGGGCTTTGGTTTTGGTGCGCCCCGCCGCGACGAGCCCGAGATCAACCTGATTCCTTTCATTGACGTGCTGCTGGTGGTGCTGATCTTTTTGATGCTCTCCACCACTTACAGCAAATACAGCCAGCTCAAGATCAACCTGCCGGTGGCCAACGCCGAGGCGCCAAAAGAGTTTCCGCATGAAGTGCATGTGGGCGTGAGCGCCAGCGGCGACTACAGCGTGGGCAATGAGGCACTGCAAGGCCGGGGGCTGCGCGCGCTGGCCAGCGCGCTGCGCGCCAGCGCGCGGGGCAGCGGCACGCCGGTGCTGATCGTCAGCGCGGACGCCAGCGCCAGCCACCAGTCGGTGATGACGGCGATCGAGGCCGCGCGCCTGGTGGGCATCACCCAAGTCACCTTCGCCCTGCAAAGCCCGACGCCGGGCAGCGACTAAGCGCCATGCGCGACGCGCTTGCCAGCGCCTTGCTGCGCGCCTGGACCGGCAAGAGGCCGTTGGCCTGCGCGCTACTGCCCATAGCCGCCCTCTACGGCGCCTTGGCCGCTGTGCGCCGCCAGTTGTTTCGCTGGCACCTGCTCAAGAGCCAGCACGTAAACGCTTTTGTCATCGTGGTGGGCAATGTGGTGGCCGGTGGTGCGGGCAAAACGCCTACGGTGATGTCACTGGTACGCCACCTGCAAGCGCGGGGACTGCGCGTGGGCGTGGTGTCGCGCGGGTTTGGGCGCGACGGGCAGGCGTGTCAGCCGGTGAGCGCGTCGTCTAGCGCACAAGAGGTGGGCGACGAGCCCTTGCTGATTGCGCGCGCCACCGGGGCACCGGTATTTGTAGCGCGCGACCGCCATCAGGCCGCCAGCGCCCTGCTCGCCCAGCACCCGCAGACCGATGTCATCGTCTGCGACGACGGTTTGCAGCACTACCGCCTGTTTCGTGATCTAGACATCTGCGTGTTTGACGACCGGGGCTGCGGCAACGGCTGGCTGCTGCCCGCCGGCCCCTTGCGCGAGCCCTGGCCGCGCCGGGGCGTGGCCGCTGCCGGACAAAGCGGCGCGCGGCTGCTGCTGCTCAACACCAGTGGCGCGGGCGGAGCCGGGCAATTCAGTGCGCAGCGCGCGCTGGCCACCGTAGCGCAAGACCGCCACGGCGCCACCACGCACCTACGGGACCTGAACGCGCCGGGGCGCTTACCGGTGCAGGCGGTAGCCGGTATTGCACGCCCGGACATGTTTTTCAGCATGCTGCGCCAAACTGGGCTGGTGCTGGCCCAAACGCAAGCCCTGCCTGACCACTTTGATTTTCGCCAGGCCAACATTGCAGCTTGGGGCACAGTCCAACTGCTTTGCACCGAAAAAGACGCACCCAAGCTCTGGCAAGTGGCGCCCAGTGCCCTGTCCGTGGCGCTGGAGCAAACCATCGAACCCGCATTTTTTGCTGCAGTTGACCAGCACATCGCCGCCCACCGCGCGGCGCAGGCGGCCAGACGTTTATCATCTGGCCATGGACACTAAGCTGCTTTCTTTGCTCGTTTGCCCGGTCACCAAAGGCCCCCTGGAATGGAGTGCCGACAAGCTGGAGCTGTGGTCGCGCAGCGCGCGCCTGGCCTATCCGGTGCACGACGGCATTCCCATCCTGCTCGAAAACGAGGCCCGCCCCTTAAGCGACGCCGAGCTCGGGCCGTGAGCGGGGCCAACCCCCACGTTACGGCGCACACCGCCGTGCTCACTACGGTACTCATACCGGCGCGGCTGGCTTCCACCCGCCTGCCCAACAAACCGCTGGCCGACATTGGCGGCATTCCCATGGTGGTGCGCGTGGCGCAACGGGTGCTCTCAGGCATGGCGCCGGGCACGCGCGTGGTGGTGGCCGGTGACAGCGCATCCATC
>CANBVJ010000016.1 GCA_947372865.1 Comamonadaceae bacterium | reverse complement strand
GAAACTCGTTTCAAGATGAGATCTGCCGGGGCCTTGAGCCCCCTAAAGAGTCGTTCAAGACCAGGACGTTGATAGGTCAGGTGTGGAAGCGCAGTAATGCGTTAAGCTAACTGATACTAATTGCTCGTGCGGCTTGACCCTATAACTTTGATATACGTAAAGGCACGCAAGTGCCAAGAGCGAAATCAAGGAAGTTATGCCAAGTTGACGCATTCAAAATTCCTGTACAGTGAGAGCTGTGCAGGTCGAGAAATCGAAAAAGCTGATTAGCTCTATAAATTGGTTGTCTTGACCAGGTCACCAGTGACCGATCCAAGATGACAAAAAGTTATGCCTGACGACCATAGCGAGTTGGTACCACTCCTTCCCATCCCGAACAGGACAGTGAAACGACTCTGCGCCGATGATAGTGCGGATACCCGTGTGAAAGTAGGTCATCGTCAGGCTATTCAACCAGAAAACGCCCCATCAGCTGATGGGGCGTTTTTTTTGGTCAAAAATTTATCACGTGTTTTTAGGGTTTGTTGGTAATCCCAAGCCCCCTATCAAAATTGGATCGGCACTCACTGTCAAGATTCAATCGGCGCCAACAGTGAATGCCATCACGTGGCCATAGGCTTTAGGAATGGGCCACATGGCACGTGGCAGGCGCAGAGTGAGCGAACGCAACCACGGCTTCCCGGCGAAGTTGTCGATGGTGCTGTTGCGGGGCTTGGCAAAACCGAGCCAGATCTTGCCATCGCGTCCGCGCATCAGGTTGTCCGGGTAGCCGGGCAGGTTATCGAACAACACTTTGGCATCGTTAGAGGGTGAGTCGGCAGAAACCTGGACGTTTTGCGCCGCAACAGCGATTTTCCAAACCCGGTATTTTCCCGTTTCGTTCACGAAAATATGGACTTCGTCCTGGCTGAGTGCGACCCCGTTGGCAAAGCTCAGGCCACGGGCGACGACGCGAGTGACTTTGCTTGCCGGATCAAATTCGAGCACGCGACCGGTGCTGGACTGCTCCAATACATCCAGAATACTGGCCTCAAAAGTGCCACCCCAGTCTTTGGGCGCGAAGCGGGTCGACGCGTCGCTGAAATACATCTTGCCGGTCTTGGCTACGACCACAGCGTCAGCGTAGCGGATAGGGTCACCATTAACATGGTCCGTGAGAACGCTAACTTTTCGATCCGGGCTGATGGAAAGCAAGCCTTTGACGGCATCTGCCGCTATCAGGTTGCCTTGCGAATCAAACGCGAAGCCTAGCACGCGACCTGTGGTGTTGGCGAAAACCTCTTGTCCACTGCCGTCTGCGTTCATGCGCAGGATGTTGCCGCTGGCTACCGTGGTGTAAAGCTTGCCGTCTGGGCCGAACGCAATGTGTTCGGGGCCGACTTCACCGTGCAGATCGATGCGTTGTAGACCAGATAGTTTCTGGTTTACAGCATGGGCGCCTACATAACCGGGTGCCACCGGTGCAACCCAGGCCACGGGCGCAATTGGTACCGGCCACAAAAAAAGATACGCCAATCCGACTAGTGGCAAGGGTGCCAGGACCTTAAGGGCCTTGTTCATGGAGTCTCCTGTAGTTTGTCGCTTTATACCCCGTAGCGGCGTGTCCACTCCTGTTCCAGTGGTTGCACCCAGGATCCGTGCGGTTCTGGCAGCGCGGGCGCGCTTTGTGCAAGTGCGCCCGCTTGCGGTTTGGCCTGAAAGAACACTTGCTCTGCGACGGGCAAGCGCTGTACATCGAGCACGGTGGGGTCGCCCCAGACGGCGACGTCGGCTTTGCGCGCCTGGGCCTGCGGGCTGAGAAGAAAGTTGGCCACCACCTGCGCTCCGGCGCTGGCGCGGGCATTGATGGGGATGGCTAAAAAATGGGTGTTACCAATGGTGCCGCCGATGAACTGGAAGCTCATGGTGCTGGGTGCGAGCCGGTGGGCAGCGATCTCGTTGGCGGCTTCGTTGGGGTTGAAGGTCAGGGCCATCAGCAACTCGCCGTCGGCCATCATTTGCCTCATTGCAGCGGCGCTGCTGGGGAATTGTTTGCCCTTGCGCCATAGTTGCGGATGCAGGGCGTCCAGGGTACGCCACAGGGGGACGCTCATCCGAGCAAATCGGTCTACCGTCACCGCTTGGTAAAAAACTCCGTGTTCGGACTTCGGCGTTAAATCCAGAAGCATTTGTTTGAGAAAGGTGGTGCCGTGGAAATCGGGCGGCTGCGGATAGCTGGTACGGCCCGGGTTCTGGGCGGCGAATGCCAGCCAAGCCGCAAGGTCACGCGGAGGCTGTGGCACGCGTTGGGCATCGGCCATAAAGGTGAGTTGCGCCATGCCCCAAGGCGCTTCCATGCCGTCCACGGGTTCGGCAAAGTCAAGCCGGGTGGTGGGTTTGCCCAGGGTGTCTACGTAGGCAAAAGATGACAACTGTTCTGCAAAGGGGCCGAAAAGCAGGCCTTCGCGCTTCATTGTCAGAAAGTTCTCGCCATTGATCCAAACCAGGTCAACGCTGCCGTCGCGCTTGGAGGCGGCTGTTTCATTGCGCACACGCTTCACGACATCGGCGGCGTCGCTGACTTTGACGTGCACCAGTCGAATGCCATAACGCTGGAAAACCTGATCGCCCGTCCACTGGATATAGGCGTTGATGGTAGGCGCGCCGCCCCAGGCGTTGAAGTAAACCGTCTGTCCCCGGGCTTGTTCCAAGATCCGGGTCCAGGCGGCGGTGTCCGCTTGGACGGACGTCGGGAGCACGCCGCTGGCAGCGCTGCCCGCAGCCGCCAGCCAGCCTAGCGCCATACGGCGCGTCGGTGCTGCGCCTGAAGCACCGGCACTGCGGCTGGCGCGGTGTTTCATTCCAGCAGCGCTTGGGCGAACTCGCGGGCGTTGAAGGTTTCAAGTTCCTCCAATTTTTCGCCCACCCCAATAAAGTAGACCGGCACCGGCCGCTCGCGCGCAATCGCAGCGAGCACGCCGCCTTTGGCCGTGCCATCGAGTTTGGTGATGATGAGGCCCGTCAGCCCCAGCGCGTCGTCAAAGGCGCGCACCTGGGCCAAGGCGTTTTGGCCAGTGTTGCCGTCAATCACCAGTAGCACCTCTTGCGGGCAAGCGTCCAGCCCAGAGGCTTCGCCGGCCTTTTGAACCACCCGCTTCATCTTTTTGAGCTCTTCCATCAGGTGCAACTGCGTGGGCAAGCGCCCGGCGGTGTCGATCAGCACCACGTCTTTTTTGCGCGCCTTGCCGGCGCAGACGGCGTCATAGCTCACAGCGGCCGGGTCGCCGCCTTCTTGGCTGACGATTTCTACCGTGTTGCGCTCGGCCCACACGGTGAGCTGCTCGCGTGCGGCCGCGCGGAAGGTGTCGGCAGCGGCCAGCAGCACGGTGGCGCCTTCGTCGGCCAGGCGGTGGGTGAGTTTGCCAATCGAGGTGGTCTTGCCCGCGCCGTTGACCCCGGCGACCATGATGACCGTGGGCAGTTGCGGGCCGAGCATGAGTGATTTTTCAAGCGGCGCGAGCAGCTGGGTCAGACCGTCAACAAGCAGGGCTTTGAGCTGCGCCGGGGTTTCGGCCTTGGTGTCTTTGGCCTTGCGGCGCAGGTCGGCAATCAGGGTTTCGGTGGCTGCCACACCCGCGTCGGCCATGAGCAGCGCGCTTTCCAGGTCTTCGAACAGCGCCTCGTCAATGCGCGTGCCGCCAAACACGGATGAAATGCCCGCTGCGGTCTTGCCCAGGCCCGCTTTCAGGCGGGTCAGCCAGCTCTGGCGCCCAGCGGGCGCCGCCGGGTTCACGCTGGTGCTGGCGGGCTCCGCTGCAAAGGGCGTTGAGGTCTGGACCTTGGGCGTGGCAGGCGTTTCAACAGGGGGGTTTTTTTTGAAAAAGCTGAACATGGTGTGCGTTCTTAGAATGCACCATTCTATGAAACACCTCACTCCGATCCTGGTCGTATTCGAATTGATTTTTACCGCCCTACGCCCGCGGTTTGCCGGACGCGCGTGCGCTGCCTTGGTGGCAACGGGTCTGTTCGGCCCAGCGGTCGGGGCGGCATCTGACCCGACCCAGCAATTCACCTTGCGCAACGGCATGACGCTGATCGTCAAGCCCGACCACCGCGCCCCTACGGCGGTGCACATGCTCTGGGTGCGTGTGGGCTCGATGGACGAGGTGGACGGCACCTCGGGCGTGGCCCATGTGCTGGAACACATGCTGTTCAAGGGCACGCCCACCGTCAAGGCGGGGGACTTTTCACGCCGGGTGGCGGCCTTGGGCGGGCGCGAAAACGCCTTTACCAACAAGGATTACACCGGCTTCTACCAGCAAATTCCGGCCACGCGCCTGGCGGACGTGATGCAACTGGAGGCAGACCGTTTTGCCCACAACCAGTGGAGCGATGAGGACTTTCGCAAGGAACTCGAAGTGGTCAAGGAAGAGCGCCGCCTGCGCACCGAAGACAACCCGCACGCCCGATTGTTCGAGGCCATGACCGCCACCACCTACCAGGCCTCGCCCTACCGCCGCCCGGTGGTGGGCTGGATGAGCGACCTGGAATCCATGGTGCCCGAGGATGCGCGCGCCTTTTACCGCCGCTGGTACACGCCGGTCAACGCGGCGGTTGTGGTGGCGGGTGATGTGGAGTCGCAGGCGGTGTTAGCGCTGGCCGAAAAATACTATGGCGGCATCGCCAGCGCGCCACTGCCGGAGCGCAAGCCGCGCAGCGAACCTGTGCAAAACGGCCTGCGCCGGCTCGACTTCAAGGCGCCGGCCGAACAGGCCTATGTGGCGCTGGCCTTCAAGGTGCCGGGCATCCGGGCCGGCGCACCTGGCACGGATTTGTGGGACGCGCAAGCGCAGGACGCATTGGCGCTGACCGTCTTGTCGGCGGTACTCGACGGCTACGAGGGTGCCCGCCTGGACCGCGCCCTGACCCAATCCGACGACCATGTGGCCGACAGCGCGGGTGCGCACTACGGCGCCACGGCGCGCGGGCCGGTGACCTTTATGGTGTCGGGCGTGCCCGCCAGCGGCAAGAGCAGCGCGGCATTAGAGGCAGCCTTGCGCGCGCAACTCAGGCGCGTGGCCGATGAGGGCATTAGCGCCGCAGAACTCAAGCGCGTGGTGAACCAGTGGACCGCCAGCGAGGTCTACCAGCAAGACAGCGTCTTCAACCAGGCACGCATGCTGGGCGCCAACTGGACCATGGGCCTGCCCCTGGGTTTTGAGGCTGACATGCTGGAGCGCTTGCGCAGCGTGACTCCGGCGCAGGTGCAAGCGGTGGCGGCGCGCTATTTTGGCGACGACGAACTCACCGTGGCCATCTTGCTGCCCCAGCCGCTGGGCATGAAGCGCATACCGCGCACGCCATCGCCCGGTGCCCGGCATTGAACTGGTACGCACACACCATGCACCTTAAAACGCGTATTTTTTCCCTCGCCTTGCTGCTGGGCCCTGCCGCTTGGGCTGCCTTGCCCATAGAGCATTGGACGCACGCCAGTGGCGCCCAGGTCTACCTGGTGCAAAGCCCGGGGATCCCGATGCTGGATGTGCAGCTCGACTTCGATGCAGGCGAGCGGCGCAGCCCGGTGGGAAAAACCGGGCTGGCCGGGGTGATGGCGTCGGCTGCGCGCAATGGTGTCAAAGCGGCGGCGGGCCAGAGCGCGCTCGACGAAAACGCCTTGGGCGAGGCTTGGGCCGATCTGGGCGCGTCTTTTTCGGCCAGCGCGGGCAGCGACCGCCTGACCTTTGCGCTGCGCAGCCTGAGCTACCCCGACGTGCTGGCCCAGGCCAGCGCCCTGGCCGCGCGCCAGTTGGGCGAACCGGCGTTTCCCGACAAGCTCTGGCAGCGCGACCGGCCCAAGATGATTGCCAGCATCAAAGAGGCCAACACCCGGCCGGCCACGGTGGCCGCGCGCGCCTTTGGCAAAGCGGTGTACGGCAGCCACCCCTATGGCCGCGAAACCACCGAAGCCGATTTGCGCAACATCAGCAGCGCCGACATGCAGGCCTTGCACGCGCAGGCGGTGCGCGCTTGTTATGCGCGCATCAGCATGGTGGGCGCCGTAGACCGGGCGCGGGCCGATGCGTTGGTAGCCACTTTGCTGTCGCGCCTGCCCCAGGGCAACTGCCCGGCACTGGCACCGGTGGATGAAGTGCAGCCGCTGGCGGGCCCGTCCGAGCAGCGCATTGCTTTTGAATCGGCGCAGGCCCACGTGTTGGTCGGGCAGCCCGGCATCAAGCGCGACTCGCCCGACTACTTTGCGCTGCTGGTGGGCAACCATATTTTGGGCGGGGGCGGCTTTACTGCGCGGCTGACCGAAGAAGTGCGCGAAAAGCGCGGCCTGACCTACGGCATTTACAGCAGCTTTGCGCCGGGCCTGCACGCGGGCGCTTTCACCATCAGCCTGCAAACCCGGCCCGACCAGGCGCAGCAGGCCCTGGATATTCTGCGTGCCGAGTTGCAGCGGTTTGTGGCCGACGGCCCCACCGAGAAAGAGCTGCAAGCGGCCAAGGCCAACCTGATTGGCGGCTTTGCACTGCGCATTGACACCAACCGCAAGCTGCTCGACAACGTGGCCAACATCGCCTGGAATGATTTGCCGCTGAACTATTTGGCGACTTGGACGGAGCAAGTGCAGCGCGTCACGACCAGCGACATCCGCCAGGCCTTTGCCCGCACGCTGCAGCCGCAAAGCATGGCCACGGTGGTGCTGGGCGCAAACTAGGGGCGCGGCATGAGCAAGGCCTTTACCAAGGAAAGCGACGACGCGGACGACGATGAGCTGCAGTTGCCCGCGTTACCGCCCGGTGGCAAAAACTACATCACCCCCACCGGCTATGCCGCGATGCGCAACGAACTTCTGGGCCTGATTGACGTGGAGCGGCCCAAGGTGGTGGACACCGTGCACTGGGCGGCTAGCAACGGCGACCGCTCGGAAAACGGCGACTATATTTACGGCAAAAAGCGCCTGCGCGAGATCGACCGGCGCATCCGTTTTCTGACCCAGCGCATGGAGATGGCGGTGATCGCCGAACCCAGCCTGCACTTTGGCAACGACCAGATTTTCTTTGGCGCCACGGTCACCTATGTGGACGACACCGACCAGGAGCGCACGGTCAAAATCGTGGGCATTGACGAGGCCAATAGCGCGCTGGGCGAAGTGAGCTGGGTCTCGCCCATTGCGCGCACCTTGCTCAAGGCGCGCGAGGGCGACGTGCTGCGCCTGGTGATGCCCGACCGGGTGGCCGAGATTGAGGTGCTAAAGGTGGAATACCCGGCGGCGCCAGCCCCGGGCGCTGCGCCCTAACCGCACCAACCCCCGCTTTAAACCGCCTTTTTGCTGCGCTGCGCGCGCATCACTACCGGCGAGCGCTGCAGTTTGGCCAGTACCGCGTCCAGATGGGCCCGGTCGCGCACCGCGATCACGAAATGCAGCTCCTTGACGTCCTGGGCACTGTCGGGCGCCATCTCAATGTGCACGATGTCGGCCTCGGCGGTTGACAGGGCTGAGGCGACCTTGGCCATGACGCCCTTGCCGTTGGCCACGGTGACCGCCAAATCGACCTCAAACGGGCGCGTCAGCTCATCGGCCCATTCCACGCCCATGAAGCGTTCGCCGTCCTTGTGCTGCAGGCGCTTAGCCACCGGGCAGTCGGCGGCGTGCACTACCAGGCCTTCGCCCCGGCCGAGGTAGCCCAAAATCGAGTCGCCCGGAATGGGGCGGCAGCACAGCGCAAATTTGACCGAGGCATTCTCGCTGCCGTCCAGGGTGAGCGTGCCCATGCCGTTGGCGTTGCTCGCGCCAAAGCGTTCGCGGGTGAGCAGCAAGGCGTCGGGGCGCTCGCCCACGTCGCCCAGCAAAATCACCAGGCGCTTGGCCACGATGTTGGCAATGCGTTTGCCCAGGCCAATGTCGGTGAGCAGTTCTTGGCGCGTCTTGCTGCCGGTAAAGCGCAGCAGCTTGTCCCAGACCGGCGCGTGGGTTTGCGGATCGGGAAAGCTCTCGATGCCTTCGGCCCGCAGCGCCTGGGCCAGCAGTTTGCTGCCGAGTTCTTCGGACTCGGTGAGCTGCATGGTTTTGAGGTGGTGGCGGATCTTGGAGCGCGCCCGCCCAGTGCGCACAAAACTCAGCCAGGCCGGGTTGGGCGTGGCGCCGGGCGCGGTCACCACTTCCACCACATCACCATTTTTCAGGGTGGTGCGCAGCGGCACCTGTTCGCCGTTGATGCGGGCGGCCATGGTGCGGTCGCCCACATTGCTGTGGATGGCGTAGGCAAAGTCCACCACCGTGGCGCCGCGCGGCATGGCCATGATCTGGCTCTTGGGTGTGAACACATAGACCGCGTCTGGGAACAGATCGACCTTGACGTGTTCCCAGAACTCTGAGGCGTCACGTGTCTCGTCCTGGATGTCGAGCAGCGACTGCAGCCACTGCGTGCCCAGACGCTCGTTGCCTCCGTCCTGCGGGTTATTGGTCTTGTACAGCCAGTGCGCGGCCACGCCGGACTCGGCCACCAGGTGCATGGACTCGGTGCGCATCTGGAATTCGACGTTGATGCCGGCTGGCCCCACCAGCGTGGTGTGCAGCGACTGGTAGCCGTTGACCTTGGCAATGGCGATGTGGTCCTTGAACTTGCCCGGAACCGGCTTGTACAACTGGTGCAAGAGGCCCAGCGCCGTGTAACAGTCGGTGATTTGCGGCACCAGCACCCGAAAACCGTAGACGTCGGTCACCTGCGCAAAGCTCAGGTGTTTGTCGTGCATCTTGCGATAAATGGAATAGAGCGACTTTTCGCGCCCGGCAATGCGCACCGGCATGCCGTGGGCCGCAAAGGTGGCTTCCATTTCTTTTTTCACCTTTTGCAGCAGATCCCGGCGGCTGCTGCGCGCCTTGTCCACCGCCTTGGACAAGACGGTGTAGCGCCAGGGCAGCAGGTGACGAAAGGCCAGGTCTTGCAGCTCGCGGTAGGTCTGGTTCAGACCCAGGCGGTGGGCGATGGGGCTGTAGATGTCCAGCGTTTCCTGGGCGATACGGCCCCACTTGGCGCGCGGCATGTCGCCCATGGTGCGCATATTGTGGGTGCGGTCGGCCAGCTTGATCAAAATCACCCGCACGTCGCGGGCCATGGCCAGCAGCATCTTGCGGAAAGACTCGGCCTGGTTTTCTTCGCGGGTGTTGAAAGACAGCTTGTCGAGCTTGGTCAGGCCGTCCACCAGCTCGGCCACGGGGGAGCCGAATTTTTCGATCAGCTCGACCTTGGTGACACCGCAGTCTTCCATGGCGTCGTGCATCAAGGCGGCCATCAGCGCCTGGGCGTCAAGCTTCCATTCCGCACACTGGCAGGCCACCGCAACGGGGTGGGTGATATAGGGCTCACCGCTGCTGCGCAACTGGCCCAAATGCGCCTCGTCGGCAAAACGGTAGGCCAGGCGCACCTGCGCCACCTCGGCCTCGGAGAGGTAGTCCAGTTTCTCGACCAGCCCACTAAAGCCGGAAGACGCGCTCTTGCTCGGCGGCGGGGCCTTCGGAAATGAATTTTGCGGTTTGCCCATTGGTCAAATGTAGCGCGCTCACCCTGGTGGCGCACTACGATGGAGAAATTTGTGGCAAAAAAAGGCAGCAGGAACGAATCCACGCTGCCTTGTGCGTCGCTGTGCGTCGCAAGTGGCCCGTTACCGGGCACTTGAACAGAGCTTATTTAACCGCGCTGGCGCTCACATAGCCCGACACCGGCACCCATTTGCCGTCCTGGATTTGCGACAGGCGCGAGGCATCGCTGCCCAAGCGCTTGGTCGGCGAAAAAGTAGACTTCGCGGCGCCAAAAATGTCCGGCTCAATCGTCATGGTGTCCATGACTTTGATGAAGCTGTCAGTGGTCAGGTTTTTGCCGGCCTTGTTGGCCGCGTTGGCAAAGGTGTTGACGATGATGTAGCCATAGACCGAGAAGACGGTGGGGTCTTCATTGAACTTGGTTTTGTACTTGTTGGCCCAGAAGCGGATGGGCTGCGAGGCCTCGTCGAGGTAGGGGTTTTGCACCGTCATGGTGGCGTACAGGCCGTCCATGGCTTTGCCGCCGATCTTGTGGATCAGGTCGGTGTAAGCGGCGCTGGAACCCAGAAAGATCGGGCTAAAGCCCAGCTTGCGCGCCGTGCCGATGGTGCCAATGGTCTCGCGGATGATGGTGCCCAGCACCACCATTTCACAGCCGCTGGACTGCAGCTTGGACACTTGCGACGAGAAGTCGGTGGCGCCACGCTTGTAAGAGGTCTTCTCGGCAAACTCCATATTCAGGGTCTTGAGGCCGGCTTCGGCGCCGCGCAGCACTTCCAGGCCAAAGTCATCGTCCTGGTAAATCGTGCAGACTTTTTTGACGCCTTTTTCTTTCACCAAGCTGGGCAGGGCGATGCGCATCTGGTCAAAGTAGGTGGCGGCAAACGAATACTTCAGGCGGTGAAAGGGCTCGTACATCTCGCGCGCGGCGGTGATGGGGAAGAAGTTGATCACGTTCTTCTCAAACTGCACCGGCATGGCGGCCATGTTCTGGGCGGTACCGATGTGGCCGACCATCATGAAAATTTTGTCCTGGTTCACCAGCTTTTGCGCGGCCAGCACCGATTTTTTGGGGTCGTAGCCGTCGTCTTCGACCAGCAACTTGACCTTGCGGCCGTTAAGCCCGCCTTGCTCGTTGATTTCGTCCACGGCCAGCATCATGCCCAGGCGTGCTTGCTTGCCAAAGCCGGCCAAGGGGCCCGACAGATCCTGGATCGAACCCAGGGTGATTTCGTCCTTGCTCACGCCTTGTTGTTCGGCCATGGCCAGGGGGCTGGTGAGGGCGAGTGCCGCCAGGGCGGCCGCTAAAAATCGGGGTTTCAAGGTCATGGGTTTCTCCTAGGGTTGCGGAAAATTATCAAGGGCGCTACCGCGCTTGGCAACTGGGGTAAACGCGCAGCGGCCATCGGCAGACGCTGCGCCGGGCTTGCGGTGCGCTTATTTGCCGTCAGCCACCGGCTTCCACTTGCCGTCCTGGATTTGAGACAGGCGAGAGAATTCGCTGCCCAAACGCTTGGTGGCGGTGAAGGTGAGCTTGGGCGTGCCGAAAATGTCGCTGGGCACGGTCAGGCCGTTCATGGCTTTGACAAAACTCTCGGTCGTGAGCTGGGGGCCGGCCTTTTGCGCAGCCTGGATCATGATGTCAATCATGGTGTAGCCATAGGCGGAGAACACGGCCGGGTCTTCGTTGAACTTGGTCTTGTACTTGTTGGCCCAGAAACGGATGGGCTGCGAGGCCTCGTCGGTGTAGGGGTTTTGCACCACCATGGTGGCGTAAATGCCGTCCATGGCCTTGCCGCCGAGTTTGTGGATCAGGTCGGTATAGGCGGCCACCGAGGTGAAAAACACCGGGTTAAAGCCATTCTTGCGCGCCTCGGCCACGGTGCCAATGGTTTCGCGGATGATGGTGCCCAACACCACCAGGTCGCAGGCCGAGGCCTTCATCTTGGCCACTTGGCTGGAGAAATCGGTGGCGCCGCGTTTGAACGAGGTTTTCTCGGTCAGTTCCATGTTGATGGTTTTAAGGCCGGCCTCGCTGCCGCGCAGCACTTCCAGTCCAAACTCGTCGTCTTGGTAAATGATGCAGACTTTTTTGGCATTCTTGTCGGCCACCATTTTGGGCAAGGTCAGGCGCATTTGGTCGTAGTACGAGCTCAAGAGCGCGTATTTCAGCTCGTTGGGCGCTTCGTACATTTCACGCGCGGCGGTCAGTGGCATGAAGTTGACCACTTTTTTCTCAAATTGGATGGGCATGGCCGCGTTGTTCTGGGCGGTGCCCAGGTGGCCGGCCATGATGAAAATCTTGTCCTGGTTCACCAGTTTTTGCGCCGCCAGCACGGCGCGCTTGGGGTCGTAGCCCGAGTCTTCCACCAGCAGCTTGATCTTGCGGCCATGCACGCCGCCTTGTTCATTGAGCTCTTCAATGCGCAGTTGCATACCGTTGCGCGCCTGCTTGCCGTAGCCCGCCAGCGGGCCGGACAAGTCTTGGATGGTGCCGACCACGATCTCGGTCTTGGTCACGCCTTGTTGTTCAGCCGCGTGCAGGGCGTTGCCGGCCAAAAGACCCAGCGCGAGGGCGCTCAGGGACGACAGCTTGGAAAATTTGCGTTGCATACAGGCTCTCAAAGAAAAGGTTGGGGCGAGGGTAAAAACAAAAAAACGGATCGGTCAGCGGTACATGGCTTCGATTTGCGGTGTGTACTTCTTTTCCACCAGCTTGCGCTTGAGCTTCATGGTGGGCGTCAGCTCTTCGTCTTCGGCGCTGAGCTGGGTGTCAAGCAGGAAGAATTTCTTGATCTGCTCGACCCGGGCAAACTTCTTGTTCACCCGTTCCAATTCGGCCTGGATCAGTGCCTGCACTTCTGGCGCACGGGTCAGGCTGGCGTAGTTGCTAAAGGGCACGTCCTGGTCTTGCGCAAATTTTTCCACGTTCTCCTGGTCGATCATGATGATCACGGTCAAGTAAGGGCGCTTATCGCCAATAACCACCGCATCGGTGATGTAGGGCGAGAACTTGAGGTCGTTTTCCAACTCGCTGGGCGTGATGTTCTTGCCCCCGGCCGTAATGATGATGTCCTTCATCCGGTCGGTAATGCGGAAATAGCCGTCCGGGTCTTGCACGCCCACATCGCCGGTGTGCAGCCAGCCTTCGGCGTCGATGGTCTCGGCGGTTTTCTCGGGCAGGTTCAGGTAGCCGGCAAAGACGTTTTTGCCGCGCACCAAGATTTCGCCGGTGGCCGGGTCCAGGCGCACCTCGTTAAAGCCGGCCGCCGGGCCGATGGAGCCCGGGCGCATGCCGGTGGCCGGCACGCCGGTAGAAGCGCCGCAGGTCTCGGTCATGCCCCAGACTTCGAGCATGGGCACGCCCAGCGCCAGGTACCAGCGCACCAGCTCGGGCGAAATGGGCGCCGCACCCGTGACCAAAAAGCGCGCGCGGTGGATGCCGATGAGCTTGCGTACATTGTTGAGCGCCAGCCACTGCGCAATCCGAAACTGCATGCGCAAACCCTGGCCTACCGGCTTGCCCGCCAATACCAAGTCCGCAATGCGCTGGCCCACGCCAATGCCCCAGGCATAGACCGCCTGCTGCAGTGCGCCGGCTTCTTTGAGCGAAATCATGACGCCCGAGTAAAACTTTTCCCAGACCCGCGGCACGGCGGTAAACACGGTGGGCGCGATCTCGCGCACGTTCTCAGGGATGGTTTCCGGGTTTTCGACGAAGTTGAGCTTGGCGCCGGTGTACAGCGCAAAGTATTCGCCACCCATGCGCTCGGCAATGTGACACAGAGGCAAAAAGCACATGCGCTCGTCGGTTTCGTCTTGCGCGACCAGGGTGTTGTAGCCGCGCACGGTGTAGACCAGGCCCTGCTGCAAATGCATGGCGCCCTTGGGCTTGCCGGTGGTGCCGGAGGTATAGACCAAAATCGCCAGGTCTTCGGGCTGGCATTGCCGCAGTCGCGCCTCCAAGGCGTCAGGGTGCGCAGCCAGATAGCTTTTGCCCAAGGCGCGCAAGGCGTCCAGGCTGATGATGGCCGAGTCGTCCAGGGTGCGCAGGCCCTCCATGTCAAACACCACAATCTTGCGCAAGAGCGGCAACTGGGCGCGCACTTCGAGCGCCTTGTCGAGCTGCTCGTCGTCTTCGACAAACAAAACGGTAGTGCGCGAGTCTTCGCACAGGTAGTGCACCTGGCTGCTGGCGTCGGTGGGGTAAATGCCGTTGGACACGCCGCAGGCCGACAGCACCGCCAAGTCTGCCCAAACCCATTCCACCACCGTATTGGCCAAAATGGACGCGCATTCGCCTTTGGCAAAGCCCAGGCTGAGCAGGCCGCCGGCAATCTCTTGCACCGCTGTTGCCGTCTGGTTCCAGGTCCAGGTGCGCCACAGGCCCAGGTGCTTTTGGCGCATCCAGACGTTGGGGCCGCGCTGGGCGACCGCGTTCCAGAACAGGGCGGGAATGGTTTCCCCGGACAGCACGACTTCGTGCTGGGGTTGGATGTGGCTCAAGTCCCAAAGTTGCGTCATACGGGTCCTTGCCAGCGCGCAGTGGCGCCGGCCTGTAACAGGGGGCGGGTTGAGGGGGTGAAAGGGGTGCGCATGTGCATAAGGGGGCGCAGGCTTAGCGCCAGGTTTTCTTCTTTTTCCAGCGCCGCTCGTCGCGCACGCCAGCTTCCTTGAGGCCGAGGTAAAACTCCTTGATGTCGTCTTTCTCGCGCAAGTGGGCGCAGGTGTCTTCCATGACGATGCGGCCGTTCTCCAGCACATAGCCGTAGTCGGATGCGTTGAGCGCCATGTTGGCGTTTTGTTCCACCAACAAAATCGTGGTGCCGCGTTCGCGGTTGATGCGCACCACGATCTCAAAAATCTCTTTGGTCAGCTTGGGGCTCAGGCCCAGGCTGGGTTCGTCGAGCAAGATCAGGTCGGGGTTGGCCATCAGCGCGCGCGAAATTGCCAGCATTTGCTGCTGGCCGCCCGAAAGCAGGCCGGCGTCTTGCGCGCTGCGTTCCCGCAAAATAGGAAAGTAGCCAAACACGGTCTCGATGTCGCGCGCCACGCCGTCGCGGTCCTGGCGGGTATAGGCGCCCATCAGCAGGTTGTCGTGCACGCTCAAGAGCGGAAACACCTCGCGCCCTTCGGGCACATGGCTCAGGCCCTGCTGCACGATGAAGGACGGGTCTTTGGCCGTGATGTCCTGACCCTTGAACTCGATCGAGCCCTTGCGCGGATCAATGATGCCCGAGATGGTTTTCAAAATCGTGGTCTTGCCCGCGCCGTTGGAGCCCAGTACTGCGGCAATTTCGCCCCGGCGCACTTGCAGGCTCACGCCGCGAATGGCCTTGATCGGGCCGTAGGCACTCTCCACGTTCAGGAGCTTGAGCACCGGCAGGTCGCTGATGGCGGGTGGCAGGCTGCTCATACGGCACCTCCGGCAGTGGCGCGCGGGCTGGCGCTGGTGGGGCGGCGCAGGGACGACACATCGTCCACCGAGCCCAGGTAGGCTTCGATCACGCCGGGGTCGCTTTGCACTTCGCGCGGCGTGCCCATGGCCAGCACCTCGCCCTGGTTCATGGCCAGCACCCGATCCGACACCTTGGACACCAGGCCCATGTCGTGCTCCACCATCAGTACGCTGATGCCGAGTTCTTGCTGAATGTCTTGGATCCAAAAGGCCATGTCGTCGGTTTCTTCCACGTTCAGGCCCGAGGACGGCTCGTCCAAGAGCAGCAGCTTGGGTTCGGTGCACAGGGCGCGCGCCATTTCGACCACCTTGCGCACGCCGTAGGGCAGGCCAGCCACAAAGGTGTCGCGGTAGTGCTGCAGGTTCAGAAAATCAATCACCTCTTCGGCTTTTTCGCGCGACTGCAGCTCGGCCTCGCGCGCGGCGGGCGTAAAGAACAGGTCTTGCCAAAACCCGGTCTGGCGGTGCGTGTGGCGGCCAATCAAGAGGTTGTGCAGCACGGAGGCGTGCTCAAAAAGCTCAATGTTCTGGAAGGTGCGTGCAATCCCGAGCGCGGCCACGTCTTGCGGCGCCTGGTCCGTGAGTTTGACCAAGCCCTGGGTGCCCATGTAGTCAATCTCGCCAGCGGTGGGTGTGTAGATGCGGCTGATCAGGTTGAACACCGTAGTCTTGCCTGCGCCGTTGGGTCCGATCAGGGTGAACACCTCGCCCTGTTTGACGTCGAAAGACACGTTGTTGACGGCCAGCACGCCGCCAAAGCGCACGCTCAAATTTTTGGCCGATAGAAGGGTGGCGGTCATTTCAGGCGGTCCGATTTTTGGAAGGATTTCTGCCGCTTGAACATGCCCTTGCGGTAGAACGGAAACATTTCAAAATAGGTGCGCACCTTGAGCCAGCGCCCGTACAGGCCCATGGGCTCAAACAGCACAAAACCGATCAGCACCAGGCCGTACACCAGACCCTGCAGGCCTGGCGCCTGGCCGACCACGGCCGGCAGGTAGTCTTTGACCATGGCAATGAGCTGGGGCATGGTGATCAGGAAAATCGCACCCAAAAATGCGCCATGCACCGAGCCCAGGCCGCCAATCACGATCATCAAGAGCAGGTCAATGGACTGCAGGATGTTGAACTGGTCGGGCGAGATGAACTGCAGCTTGTGCACATACAAAGCGCCGGCCACCCCGGCCAGGCCGGCGGAGATGGCAAAAGAAAGGGTCTTGTAGCGCGCCAGGTGAATGCCCATGCTTTGTGCCGAAATTTCGGAATCACGGATTGCCACAAAAGCGCGACCGGTAGGGGCGCGCAGCAGGTTCAAAATGCCCAGGGTGGCCACCACGGTAATTACCAAGCACAAGAAGTAAAACTGCACTTCGGTTTCCAGCACCCAACCAAAGAGGTCGGGCTTTTTGATGTGGATGCCGGCGTTGCCGCCGGTCATGGATTCCCAGCGCGCCAGCACCTCTTCCACGATAAAGCCAAAGGACAAGGTCGCCATGCCCAGGTAAATCCCCTTGACCCGCAGCGCCGGCAATCCCACCACCCAGCCCACGGCGGCAGACAGCGCGCCCGCCCCGGCCAGGGCAATGGGGAAAGGCACACCGGCATTGGTCAGCACCGCTTGGGTGTAGGCGCCCACGCCCAAAAAGGCCGCGTGCCCCAGCGAAAACAGCCCGGTAAAGCCCGCCAGCAGCATGATGCCCAAGGCCGCGATGCTGTAGATCAGAACAAAGGTGAGTTGCGCCAGCCAGTACTCGGTAAACAGCCAGGGTGCGGCCAGCAGCAATAGCACCAGCACGCTGTACCAAAGGCGGTGGCCGCCGTGTTTGGCAAGTTCGACGTCTTGCCGGTAATCGGTTTTGAATATGAAACGCATGTCAGACCTTTTTGCGCAGTTTTTCGCCAAACAGGCCGTTGGGTTTGACCATCAGCATCACCAGCACCACGATGTAGGCGGCGGTGTCTTTAAAGCCGTCGGGCAAATAAAAGCCCGAGAAAGACTCCACCAGCCCAATCACCACCCCGCCCACAATCGCGCCGGGCAGGCTGCCAAAGCCGCCCACCACTGCTGCGGGGAAGGCCTTGAGGCCAATAAAGCCCATATTGGCGTGGACAAAAGTAATGGGCGCGAGCAGCAAGCCAGCCAGGCAGGCCACGGCGGCGGCCAGGCCCCAGGCAATGCCGTTGAGTCGCTTGACCGGAATGCCCATGTAATAAGCGGCCAATTGGTTTTGCGAGGCTGCCTGCATGGCGATGCCCAGCTTGCTGTAGCGAAACAGCGCGAACAGCAAAAGGCACAGCACGCCGGTGGCGGCAATCACCACCATCTGCTCGACGTTGAGAATCAGACCGGCCACGCGCCAAATTTCGTCTTTGTAAGGCACGGGCAGCGCCAGGGTGTCCGTGCCCATCCCTGGAATCATGGTGATCAGGCCGCGCGCCACGTAGCCAATGCCGATGGTCAGCATGACAATGGAAAAGGCGGGCTGGCCCAAAATGGGGCGGATGACTGCGAACTCAATCAGCGCGCCCAGCAAGGCCATGGCCACCACCGCGCCCAACACCGACAGCCAATACGGCAGACCCAACATGGTCATACCGACCAAGCCGGCAAAGGCGCCCAGCATCATCAACTCGCCTTGGGCGAAGCTCACGGTCTCGGTGGCTTTGTAAATGAGCACAAAGCCCATGGCGATCAGGCCGTAGATACAGCCCTGCGCCACGCCGCTGATCAGCAATTGAAAAAACTGCACCCTTACCTCCCTGTGTTGTGCAGCTCAGTTATAGCGGGCTCGTGCGAAATCCTTGATAGGGTTCTTACTGACTTAGCGACAATATTTCACATTGCATTTGCACGCAGGCTCAGGTTTTGGGAATCTCGCGCGGGCGCCCTTGGTCGTCAATGGCCACATAGGTCACAAGTGCTTCGGTCACCTTGATGTAAGTACCCTGGGTGCGAAAGCGTTCGGCAAACACTTCCACTTTGACGGTAATCGAGGTGCGCCCTATGCGTGCCACTTTGGAGAAGAAGGACAAGATGTCGCCCACCCGCACCGGCTGCTTGAAGATGAACTCGTTGACCGCCACCGTGGCCATGCGGCCTTGGGTGTAGCGCGCGGGCAGCACCGAGCCGGCCAGGTCCACCTGGGCCATCACCCAGCCGCCAAAAATATCGCCGTTGGCGTTGCAGTCGCCGGGCATGGGAATGACTTTGAGCACCAGCACCTGGTCGGTGGGCAGCTCTACCGTCGCGGCAGCAGTTGTGGAGTGGGGCAGGGTGGACATGGGCACAATCGGAGTTTGATGTTTTGAATTGTCCCCCATGCGCTCTTTTGGCCCTTCTGCCGACTCTCCTCGCCACGCACCACTCGCTTCAGGGGCTGTAGCTGCTGCGCCCAGCAGCCTCAAGGCCAGCGACTGGGGCACCTTGCAGCGCCTGTTTCCTTATTTGTGGGCCTACAAATGGCGGGTGATGGCGGCGCTCTCGCTGATGATCGGCGCCAAAGTGGCCAATGTCGGCGTGCCGCTTCTGCTCAAAACGCTGGTCGACACCATGAGCCCCAAGCCCGGCGAAGTGTCCGCCGTGTTGGTGGTGCCGGTGGCCTTATTGGTGGCGTATGCGGCGCTGCGTCTGTCGACCTCGCTGTTTGCCGAATTGCGCGACCTGGTGTTTGCCAAAGCCACCGAGGGCGCGGCGCGCAGCATCTCGCTGGGCGTGTTTCGCCACCTGCACGCCATGAGCCTGCGCTTTCACCTGGACCGCCAGACCGGCGGCATGACGCGCGACATTGAGCGCGGCACGCGTGCGGTGCATTCGCTGGTGTCGTATTCGCTTTACAGCATCATTCCCACGCTGATTGAGGTGGGGCTGGTGCTCACGCTGTTGGCGGTCAAGTTCGACGTCTGGTTTGCCGGCATTACGGTGATCGCCCTGGTGCTGTACATCAGCTTTACCATCACCATGACCGACTGGCGCACCCAGTTTCGCAAGCGCATGAACGAGCTCGATTCCAAGGCCCACACCCGCGCCATTGATTCGCTGCTCAATTTTGAGACGGTCAAGTACTTCAACAACGAAGAGTTTGAAGCCCTGCGCTACGACGAAAACCTGGAGCGCTACCGCCAAGCCGCGCTCAAAAGCCAGCGCACCCTGAGTATTTTGAACGCCGGCCAGCAGCTCATCATCGCCAGCGGCCTGGTGGCCATGCTCTGGCGCGCCACCCAAGGCGTGGTCGATGGTCGCATGACGCTGGGCGACCTGGTGATGGTCAACGCCTTCATGATCCAGATCTACATCCCGCTCAATTTCTTGGGCGCGATTTACCGCGAGCTCAAGCAAAACCTGGCAGACCTGGAAAAAATGTTCACCCTGCTCGAGCGCGAGCAAGAAATTGCCGACGCGCCCGACGCCCACGCACTGCAACTGCCCCAGGGCGCGGCGAGCGCCAGCGTGCGCTTTGAACACGTGGGTTTTGCCTACGACCCGGCACGCACCATCCTGCACGACATCAGCTTTGAGATCCCGGCCGGCAAAACCGTGGCCGTGGTCGGGCCCTCTGGCTCAGGCAAGTCCACGCTCGCGCGCCTGCTCTACCGCTTTTACGACGTTCAGCAAGGCAGCATTGCGGTGGCGGGCCAAGACCTGCGCACCTTGACGCAGGCCAGCCTGCGCGCAGCCATTGGCATCGTGCCGCAAGACACGGTGCTGTTCAACGACACGGTGCAGTACAACATCGCCTACGGCCGCCCCGGCAGCAGCCTGGCCGAAGTGCAGGCCGCTGCGCGCGCCGCGCACATCGACGCTTTTATTGCCAGCACGCCTGCCGGTTACGACACCATGGTGGGCGAGCGCGGGCTCAAGCTGTCGGGCGGAGAAAAGCAGCGCGTGGCCATTGCCCGCACCTTGCTCAAAAACCCGCCCATCCTGATTTTTGACGAAGCCACCAGCGCCCTGGACTCTGCCAACGAGCGGGCCATCCAGTCCGAACTCGCCCGCGTGGCGCAAAACAAAACCACGCTGGTGATTGCCCACCGCCTGTCCACCGTGGTGGATGCGCACATGATTTTGGTGATGGACGCCGGGCGCATCATCGAGCGTGGCAGCCACGCCGAACTGCTGCAAGCCCAGGGCCGCTACGCCCAGATGTGGACCTTGCAGCAAAGCGGCGAGTAGCTGGCACAGCAAAGGACGCCGCCATGGCCACATCGCAAAGCACCATGGACTACCTGCTCGACCAACTGGAGCAGGGCGGCGGCGCCTGCAGCGCGCGCAAGATGTTTGGCGAATACTGCCTCTACTACCAAGGCCGCCCGGTGGGCCTGGTGTGCAACGAGCAGCTCTACCTGAAAGACACGGAAGCGGGCCGCGCGCTGATGCAGCAGCCCACCCAAGGCGCACCCTTTCCCGGCGCTCGCCAGCACTTGCTGCTGTGCGCCGACGACTGGGATGACCACCACGGGCTGCACCAGATCGTACGCGCCACGCTCGACGCATTGCCGCCGCCCAAGCCGAAGTCCAAACCCAAGGCGCCCAAAAAGCCCGCAGCAAAACTGCGCTAAATCACGCCCACTCCATTGGCGCGCCGTATTCAGTCGCTGCACGCGTGCTTGCGCATTGCGGCGCGGCGCGCGATCGCCTAGCTTCGAAGTCGCAGGTCGGTCGCGCCCTCAAGCACGCACCGCCTGCCTTGTATGGCTTGCATCTGGCGGAGACGCACTGTGGACAAAAAACAAACCTGGAACATCGGCTATTGGGTCTTTGCCGTGGCGGTGCTGCTGCTTTTGCAAAACCTGTGGCAAACCGCCAACCAGTCCGAAGTGGTGCCTTACAGTGAGTTTGAAAAAGCCCTGGCCGAGGGGCGCATTGCCGAAGTCACCGTATCCGAGCAAACCGTGATCGGGCGCCTCAAGGCCGCCAACGGCCAGAAGCTGCAACTGGTGGCCGCCCGCGTCGAACCCGACGTGGCCGCGCGCCTGGAAAAGTTCAACGTGCCCTACTTGCGGGTGTTTGAGAACACCTGGCTGCGCGAGATTTTGTCCTGGATCGTGCCCGCGCTGTTTCTGTTTGGCCTGTGGTATTTCCTGATCCGGCGCCTGGTGGACAAGCAGGGCATGGGCAGCTTTTTGGCTATTGGCAAAAGCCGCGCCAAGGTCTATGTGCAATCCAACACCGGCGTTACCTTTGCCGACGTGGCGGGTGTGGACGAGGCCAAGCATGAGTTGGAGGAGGTGGTGGATTTTCTCAAGCACCCGCAGGAATACGGCCGCCTGGGCGCCCATATTCCCAAAGGCGTGCTGCTGGTAGGGCCGCCGGGCACCGGCAAAACCCTGCTGGCCAAAGCGGTGGCGGGCCAGGCCGGCGTGCCGTTTTTCTCGATCTCGGGCAGCGAGTTTGTCGAGATGTTTGTGGGCGTGGGCGCGGCGCGCGTGCGCGACCTGTTTGAGCAAGCGCGGCGCATGGCGCCTGCCATCATTTTTATTGACGAACTCGACGCCTTGGGGCGCGCCCGGGGCGCCTTTCCTGGCCTGGGCGGCCATGACGAAAAAGAGCAGACGCTCAACCAATTGCTCGCCGAGATGGACGGCTTTGATTCCTCGGTCGGGCTGATCATTTTGTCCGCTACCAACCGCCCCGAGATTTTGGATCCGGCGCTCATGCGCGCCGGGCGCTTTGACCGCCAGGTGCTGGTGGACCGGCCTGACCGCAAGGGCCGCACCGACATCCTGGGCGTGCATGTGCGCAAGGTCAAGCTCGACGCCGCGCTGCGCCTGGAAGAAGTAGCCGCCCTCACGCCGGGCTTTAGCGGCGCAGACCTGGCCAATCTGGTCAATGAGGCCACGCTGGTGGCCACCCGGCGCAAGGCCGAGCAGGTCAGCATGCCCGACTTCACAGCGGCGGTGGAGCGCATCGTGGCGGGTCTGGAGCGCAAAAGCCGGGTGCTCAATCCCAAGGAGCGCCGCGCCGTAGCCCACCACGAAATGGGCCACGCCCTGGTGGCGCTTGCCCAAAGCGGCACCGACCCGGTGCACAAAGTGTCCATCGTGGCACGCGGCATTGGCGCACTGGGCTACACCATCCAGCGGCCCACCGAAGACCGCTACCTGACCACCCGCGCCGAGCTGGAGCAAAAAATTGCGGTGCTGCTGGGTGGGCGTGCGGCAGAAAAGCTGGTGCTAGGTGCGCTTTCCACGGGGGCAGCCGACGACCTGGCCAAGGCCACCGACATTGCGCGCGACATGGTCATGCGCTACGGCATGGACGAGGGCCTCGGCTATGTCGCCTTTGACCCGCTGCACGCCCACATGCTGGACCTGCCCGAGGCTCTGGTTCCCCGCGCGCCCGCCGTGGCGCAAGACACCTTGCGCCAGATTGATAGCGCCATTCGCAGCATCGTGATGGACGGGTTTCAGCGTGCCTGCAACATTCTGGCGGTCAACCGGGCTGTGCTGGAGCGTGGCGCCCAGGCGCTGTTGGAGCAGGAAACCCTGGACGAGGCCGCCATCCTGGCGCTGACCCATGACCTGACCCACTTCGCCCCGGCCGCCTGAGACGCCAGGGCGTGGCGCGCCTTAGTGCACGAATTGCAAGGCCTGGTCCACCCGCTCCTGCAGTTCGCGGCCGTCAAAGTGCGTCAGGTCGCTGTTGAGGCTGTAGCGAAGCGCATTGCCCGCGCTCACGCTCAGGCGCGGGCGCAGGTCGCCCAGCATGGGGCCGGGCGCAATCAGCACCAGCGCACCGCATTGCTGCGAGGCCACACCGTCGTTCAGGTGCGCGGCCAACAATTGCGAAAACATGCGCCTGTCTTTGGCGCGCGGGTCGGTGTGGGGCTCAAACTGGGTGCCGGCGTGGCCGGTAGCGCCGTGGCCCTTGCTCAGCTTGCTTTCCGGGTGCCCGCTGCCCAGGGCGCTGTCGTTGGGATAGACAAAGTCGGCCAGCTCCACCAACGCATGCCCGCGCGGCTGGCGCTCAAACAAGCGGCCACGGTGGCTGTCGGCAATCAATACCCAGGTTCTGGTCATGGCAAATCCTTTTCGTTGCAATTCAAGGGGTAGGCCGCACTGACACCGCAACTTTGCGGGGCACGCTCTACCGAAACAATCTACGCCTGCAGCCCCCAAAGAACTGTGCGCCAGATCACAGTTTTCGGCACTTTCGCGTTGCTACCCAAATGTTGATTTTTCGCACCGCGCCCGCTGCCGCACCCGATTAATGTTGCCCCCGGTGCGCGGGTGTTTAGCCCGAATGCCAGCGTTTCCCGTCCACTGTGTTTCAATTTTTTGGAGTAAATACCATGAGCAACCTGAGCCTGTTTGAGAGCAACCTGAGCGATCCTTTTGACGTCGTTTTTCGCCGCATGATGGCGCCGTTTCGGTCCGAGCGCATGGGCAGTGAACTCGATATTCGGGTCGATGTCACCGAAAAAGACGGCCACTTCAAGGTGCGCGCTGACCTGCCCGGCGTGAAAAAAGACAACATCAACGTCCGCGTGGACGGCAACCTGGTGCAGATCGACGCCCAGACCGCCGACGAGATGGAAACCAGGGACGCCGACGGCAAGGTCTGGCGTAGCGAGCGCTACTACGGCGCGGTGTCGCGTGCCTTTACCCTGGCCACCGACGTGGACGACACCAAGGCCGTGGCCAAGTACGAAGACGGTGTGTTGACACTGGACTTGCCCAAAAAAGCCGGTAGCAGTTCGCACCGGATTGCGGTCAAGTAAATGGCAACTCGCCAAGCAAGCACGCCGCGTTGGCGCGGCTGTGTTCACTGGTGGTTTGCGGCTCCGCTGCGCGCGCTTCGGCGCCTGCGCGGCAGCCAGACAGCCCCCGCGTTGACGTTGTTTGAGACGGCACGCATGCCTCGCAAAGTCCGCGCCCGCCAGCGTCCATAATTTCGGCCATGGAAACCAAATGGCTTGAAGACTTTGTCTCACTGGCTGAAACCCGCAGTTTCAGCCGCTCCGCCCAACTGCGCCACGTCACACAACCGGCGTTTTCGCGCCGCATCCAGTCGCTCGAAGCCTGGGCGGGGGTCGACTTGGTGGACCGCAGCTCTTATCCCACGCGCCTGACCGCCGCGGGCGCCACGCTTTATGAGCAGGCGCTTGAAGTGCTGCAAGCCCTGCAAACCACGCGCGCCATGCTGCGCGGCCACACCGCGCCAGGGCAAGACGTGGTGGAATTTGCCGTGCCGCACACGTTGGCTTTCACCTTTTTTCCGGCCTGGGTCTCGGGCCTGCGGGAGCACTTCGGGCCCATCAAAAGCCGCCTGATCGCGCTCAATGTGCACGACGCCGTCACCCGCTTGGTCGAAGGCAATTGCGACGTGCTCATCGCCTACCACCACCCCTCGCAGCCCTACCAGTTGGGCTCGGACCGTTTTGACATGGTCAGCCTGGGCCAGGAAGTGCTGGCGCCCTACGCCAAACCCGACGCCCAGGGTGCGCCGCTGTTCCAGTTGCCTGGCAAACCGGGCCAGCCGCTGCCGTATCTGGCCTATGCCGAAGGCGCGTACCTGGGCCAGATGGTCGATTTGATCCTGAAGGGCGCGCCCGCCGCCATCCACCTGGACAGGGTTTACGAGACCGACATGGCCGAAGGCCTCAAAGCCATGGCGCTTGAAGGCCATGGCGTGGCCTTTTTGCCGCACAGCGCGGTGCAAAACGAGCTGCTCGCGCACAAGCTGGTCAGCGCCTTGCCGCCCGAGCTGGCCAGCATGCAGATCACCATGGAAGTGCGCGCCTACCGCGAGCGGCCCCACATCACCGAGCAGCACCGTGCCGGCGCCGCGCCCCAGCGCGTGCCCGCCAGCGACGCCCCGCACAGCGCGCAGGCCCTGTGGGACTACCTGCGGGCCAGCCGCGCGGCCTGACGGGCCTGGGGGCGCCGCACGCACCCGCCACACTTGGCACCTGACCGCGTTTGGGCAAGCTCTGGGACAATAGCCCTTGCATTGGCGCAACTGCGCCTGACATTTAATTTGTCCTCCCGCTTTTTCCGACATTGCCCCACGCTATGACCACCACCGACCCCACCCTGACCCTGACCCGCCCTGACGACTGGCATGTGCACCTGCGTGACGGCCAGGCGCTGGCCACCGTGGTGCCGCACACCGCCGCCCAGTTTGGCCGCGCCGTGGTCATGCCCAACCTCAAGCCGCCGGTCACCACCGCGCAGCAGGCCCAGGCCTACCGCGCGCGCATTCTGGCCGCCGTGCCTGCGGGCGTGGCGTTTGAGCCGCTGATGACGCTGTACCTGACCGACAAGCTGCCGCCCGACGAGATTGCCCGCGCCAAAGACGCCGGTGTGGTGGCCGTCAAGCTCTATCCGGCCGGCGCCACCACCAACAGCGACGCCGGGGTGACCGATTTGCGCCACACCTATCCCACGCTGGAAGCCATGCAGCGCGCCGGCATGCCGCTCTTGGTGCACGGCGAGGTGACGGACGGCGAAGTGGATTTGTTTGACCGCGAGGCGGTGTTCATTGACCAGCAGCTCATTCCGCTGCGCCGCGATTTTCCGGGCCTGAAAATCGTGTTTGAGCACATCACCACGGCTGAGGCTGCGCAGTACGTGCAAAGCGCCGGTCCCCTCACGGCGGCCACGATCACCGCGCACCACCTGCTGTACAACCGCAACGCGATTTTCAAAGGTGGCATTCGCCCGCATTACTACTGCCTGCCGGTGCTAAAGCGCGAAACCCACCGGCTGGCGCTGGTTGAGGCCGCCACCAGCGGCTCGCCCCAGTTCTTCTTGGGCACCGATAGCGCGCCCCACGCCGCGCACCTGAAAGAACACGCCAGCGGCTGCGCCGGCTGCTACACCGCGCACGCCGCCATCGAGCTGTATGCCCAGGCCTTTGAGGCTGCCGGTGCGCTGGACCGGCTGGAAGGCTTTGCCAGCTTTTTTGGCCCCGACTTTTATGCCTTGCCCCGCAACGCCAGCCGCATCACCCTGCGCCGCGAAAGCTGGACGCCGCCCGAGGGCTACGCCTTTGGTGACGCGGTGCTCAAGCCCCTGGCTGGCGGCGAAGCCCTGCAGTGGCGCCTGGCCTAGACGCCATCGACTGGGCAGCGCCTTGGCTTTCGCCTTGGTGCGCCCAAGGCCAGGCGCTGGCCGCACCGGTGTTGGCGGGCGCCGCCTGCGCGCAGGCGCTTAACGCCTCTTGCGGCGCCGATAGCCCGGTGCGTTTTGTGCCCCAGCAGGTCTTGCCCGAAGGCGAGGCTTACGAAGCTTTTATCTACAGAACGCACCAGGTGCCCACGCGCGAAGGCTTGCACGACTTTTTCAACGGCCTGTGCTGGCTGCATTTCCCCCACACCAAGACGCGGCTCAATGCGCTGCAGGCCGAGCAGATTGCGCGCAGCGGCATCCACAGCGTGCGCGGCCCGGCGCGCGACGGCATTACCGTGTTTGACGAAAACGCCGCCTTTTTGCAAGCGCCCGACGCCCTGTGGGACGCGCTGGTGGCCAAAGACTGGACGCGTCTGTTCGGCACCCTGCGCCCGCTGTGGGCGCAAGCGGAACTCGTCTTGTTTGGCCACGCGCTGCTGGAAAAGCTGGTGGCGCCGCGCAAAGGCATCACCGCCCATGTGTACCGCGTGCACGCCAGCGCGCCGGGTCTGGCCGCCCTGGACGCCTGGATGGCGCACGACCTGAGCGCCGACAAGCTCGCCGCCAAACCCTTTGCCCATTTGCCGGTGCTGGGCGTGCCCGCTTGGTGGCCGGCCAACGCCGAGCCCGGCTTTTATGACGACCCTGCCGTATTTCGCGCGCCGCGCGTGTCTGAGGGCGCGAGCGCCTAAAAGCCGCAGTGTTTCTGGGCCCAATGACCGGCGCTGCGCTTGCGTTTGGTGCGCCTGGCCCTAATATGCCCGCCATAGGCCTGCGGCGCAGGCACCGCATTTGTCTCTTGTAGGAAGCTTTTTTATGAAACGCATCTTGTTGTTTGTGTTGACCAACGTCTTGGTGGTGGCGGTGCTGGGCATCGTGGCCAGCCTGCTGGGTGTTAACCGCTACCTCACGGCCAACGGCCTGAACCTGGGCGCCTTGCTGGGCTACGCGCTGGTGATGGGCTTTGGTGGCGCGTTTATCTCGCTCCTGATCAGCAAGCCCCTGGCCAAGTGGAGCTCGGGCGTGCGCGTGATCGAGCAGCCGCAAAACGCCGACGAGGCCTGGATTCTGGACGTGGTGCGCAAGTTTGCCGACAAGGCGCAGATCGGCATGCCTGAGGTCGGTATTTTTGAGGGCGATGCCAACGCCTTCGCCACGGGCGCCTTTAAAAACTCGGCGCTGGTGGCGGTGTCTACCGGCTTGCTGCAAGGCATGACGCGCGAAGAGGTGGAAGCCGTCATCGGCCACGAAATCGCCCACGTGGCCAACGGCGACATGGTCACCATGACGCTGATCCAGGGCGTGATGAACACTTTCGTGGTGTTTTTGAGCCGGGTGATCGGCTACGCCGTAGACAGCTTTTTGCGCAAGGGCGACGACCGCGACACGGGCCCAGGCATGGGCTACTACATCACCACCATCGTGCTCGATATCGTGCTGGGCTTTGCCGCCGCCATGGTGGTGGCCTGGTTTTCGCGCCACCGCGAGTTCCGCGCGGATGCGGGCGCAGCGCAGTTGATGGGGCGCAAGCAGCCCATGCTCAACGCGCTGGCACGCCTGGGTGGCCTGCACACCGCCGAGCTGCCCAAGAGCGTGGCGGCCTTTGGCATTGCCGGCGGCATTGGCCAGCTCTTTAGCACCCACCCGCCGCTCGAAGAGCGCATTGCTGCTTTGCAAAACAGCTAATCAGTCGCGCAAGTTGCGTAAAGCGGGCCCCGCCTTTGTGCGCGGTCCGCTTTTTTATTGGATTTTCAACAAACGCTTCATCAGAAGCGTCGAAAAATCCTGCCGGCGCGCCGCGACGGCGTAGACATAAACGTCTGCGTTGACGCACCGGTAAACCAGCTTGTGGTGTGAGGTAAATACATTTTGGTATTCAAAGATGCCCACCGATGCAAGCTCTTGGACGGGTGCCCCGGTTAAAAGACCTGTATCCACGAACGCCAGCTTGTCGAAGATTTCGTCCTCGGCCTTGAGCCAGTCAGCCTCGCTCCACTTGTCAAGCATGTACTCTTGAAGCGAGATCAAGTCTTCCTGCGCATCAGGAAGAAGGATGATCGCCATTACTTGCGACTTTGACGGGCAGCCAGCAACTGGGCCCGCGACGCAAGAGCAGAAATGCCTTTGCCTTGCACGCGGTCTTTTTCACCCAAGGCCATGACCTTCAGGGCGGCGATGAGCGATTCCTTTTCCTGGTACTGCTTGACGCCCCCAATCACCATGCTGGCGTCCCCATTTTGGGTGATGAAAACGGATTGCCATTCAGCGCCAGGTCTTCGGAAATCTGGGCAACGTGGCTCTTCAGGTAGGAGATGGATTTGATGTTGGTAACGGATGACATGGCGAGGCCTGTGTGCTGATGCAACTGAATATAGGTCTAAATTCAGTCCTTATCAAGTGCAGTTTGCAAACAGCGTTATTGCCTCAAGGCAGCAAGTCCGCAGCCAGCGCTTCGGCCACCTTGATACCGTCCACCCCCGCCGACAAGATGCCTCCGGCATAACTCGCGCCTTCGCCCGCCGGGTACAGGCCGCGCAGATTGGTGCTTTGCAAGTCGTCGCCGCGCGGCAGCTTGAGCGGGCTTGAGGTGCGGGTTTCCACGCCGGTGAGCACCGCGTCTGGCATGTCAAAGCCCTTGATCTTGCGGCCAAACACCGGCAGCGCTTCACGGATCGCCTCAATCGCATAGGCCGGCAGGCTGCTGGCCAGATCCACCAGTTTCACGCCCGGCTGGTAAGACGGCTGCACCGTACCCAAGGCGGTGGATGGGCGCGCCGCCAAAAAGTCGCCCACCAGTTGCCCCGGCGCGTCGTAGCTGGCGCCGCCATGCACATAGGCGGCTGATTCGAGCTTGCGCTGCATGGCGATGCCGGCCATCGGGTGCGCGCGGCTGGCGCTGGGCGCTTGCCCATCCAAGAGCGCGCGCGCTTGCGCCGCGTAGCGCGCGCCGTCCGTGGCGCCAAAGGCGGCCACAAAGCTGGCTTCGTCGTGCGGGTAGTCGGCCGGGTCAATGCCCACCACGATGCCCGCGTTGGCGTTGCGTTCGTTGCGCGAATACTGGCTCATGCCGTTGGTCACCACCCGTTCGGGCTCGGACGTGGCCGCCACCACCGTGCCGCCGGGGCACATGCAAAAGCTGTAAACGCTGCGGCCGTTGTTGGCATGGTGCACCAGCTTGTAATCGGCCGCGCCCAAGAGCGGGTGGCCGGCGTGGCGGCCCCAGCGCGCGCGGTCAATCACGCCTTGCGGGTGCTCAATGCGAAAACCCACCGAGAAGGGCTTGGCCTGCATCGCCACGCCCTGCGCCCAGAGCATGGCAAAGGTGTCGCGCGCGCTGTGGCCCAGGGCCATCACCACGTGGTCGGCGACCAGCTCTTGCAGCGTGCCGCTGGCCAGGTCCAGCACCTGCAGGCCGCTGATGCGGCGCACTTCGCCTTCCATGGTCTTGTCGGTGGTGGTGCGAATGTCGGTCACACGCTGGCCAAAGCGCACTTCGCCGCCCAGGGCAATGATGCGCGCGCGCAGGTTTTCCACCACCTTGACCAGCTTGAAGGTGCCGATGTGCGGGTGCGCCTCGACCAATATCTCGGGCGGCGCACCGGCCTCCACAAACTCCTGCATCACCTTGCGCCCCAGGTGGCGCGGGTCTTTGATCTGGCTCCAGAGCTTGCCGTCCGAGAACGTGCCGGCGCCGCCTTCGCCAAACTGCACATTGCTCTCGGGGTGCAGCGTGTGTTTGCGCCACAGGTCCCAGGTGTCTTTGGTGCGCTGGCGCACCGCCGGGCCGCGCTCCAGCACGATGGGCTTGAAACCCATTTGCGCCAGCAGCAGCGCGGCAAACATGCCGCAGGGCCCAAAGCCCACCACCACCGGGCGCAGCGCCAGGGGCGTGCTGACCTGGCGTACCGGGTGGTAGGCCATGTCGGGCGTGGCGCCGATGTGCGGGTGCTCGGCAAACTGGGCCAGCAGGCGCTGCTCGGTTGCTGCGTCCAGCGCCACGTCCACGATAAACACGGCCAGCAGATCGGCCTTGCGCGCGTCAAAGCTGCGTTTGAAGACGTGCAGGCTTTGGATATCAGCCACATCTACGCCCAGCGCCTGCGCGGCCATGCGGGTGAGCGCGGGCAGCGGGTGCGCCGTGGGGCGGCGGTCTTCGTCGGTTTCACTGGGGGCGTCGGCGGCGCGCCGGGCATCGACCGGCAGGGCGGTCAGGGGGAGTTTGAGTTCGGTGATTCGCAGCATGTTCGGGGCTCGGAGTTATCAAGCAAGTCGCCGATCATACGCAAGGGCGCCGTGCGGCGCCCAGAAAAAAGGGCCCAGCCGCCGCAGCAACTGAACCCTTTGTGTGGAAGGCGCCCGCAGGCGCCGTCCACAGACCAAGTGCATAGGCGCTTACTTGGTCGATGCTTCCCACACTGCGTGTGAGTAAGCGGCCTTGCCCGGGTCTTTCTTGATCACAGGCGAGCTGCCGCTGGACAAGAGCACTTTGACGGTGCGCTCGTAGGCGGCGGGTTCCAGGTAGCCCATCTTGGCGGTGCTGGCGGTGGTGATCAGCTTGGCCACGTTTTCCATTTGGCGCTTTTGCACCGCTTCGTTGGCGCTGCCCGAAGTGTCGGCCTTGACCACGATCTTGGCGGCTTCACCTGGGTTTTTCACTGCGTCGTTCCAGCCCTTGAAGCTGGCCTTGAGGAACTTGGCCATGCGCGCCACAAAGGCTGGGTCTTTCAGGTTGGACTCGAGCACATACAGACCGTCTTCCAGAGACGCCACGCCTTCTTTTTCATAGAAGAAGGTGATCAGGTCGCTCTCTTTGACGCCCGCGTCCACCACTTGCCAGTATTCGTTGTAAATCATGGTCGAAATACAGGCGGCCTGGTTTTGCAGCAGCGGGTCTACGTTAAAGCCTTGCTTGAGAATCTTGATGTCGGTGTCAGGCTTGTAGCCGAGCTTGGACATCCAGTTCAGGAAGGGGTATTCGTTGCCGCCGTACCAGACGCCCAGGGTCTTGCCCTTGAGGTCTTTGGGGCTGTTGACGCCGCTGGACTTTTTGCAGGTCAGCATCAGGCCCGACTGGTTGAACACCTGGGCGATATTGACCAGGGGCACACCGGCTTCGCGCGCGGCCAGGGCGTCGGGCATCCAGTTCACCACCACGTCAGCGGCTTTGCCTGCAATCACTTGCACGGGCGAAATGTCGGGGCCACCGGCCTTGATGGTCACGTCCAGACCTGCGTCCTTGTAGTAGCCCTTGGCCTGCGCCACGTAGTAGCCCGCAAACTGGGCTTGCGGCAGCCACTTGAGCTGCACAGTCACTTTTTCCTGTGCGCTGGCGGCAAAGCCGGTCACGGCCAGCAGGCTTGCCAGCAGTGTTTTGGTTAACTTGGAACGCAGAATCATGGATAACTCCTAGGGTTGAAAAGGCAGGGAACAAAAGGCCCACCCGCAAGGGTAAGCCGGGAAAACAGACATGGCAATGGGGGCAAACACGGCATAAACCCTATTTTTTGCCCCGGATGGACGGGTGCCAAAACGCGGCGCGCCGCTCCCATGCGGCCAGCAGCGCATAGGCCACGGAGCCGGTTACGGCGGAGACGGTGACCGCCGCCCAGACCAGCGGCATGTTCATGCGCGTGGCCTCGGTGGAAATGCGAAAGCCCAGGCCTGAAGTGGGCGAGCCAAAAAACTCGGCCACGATGGCGCCAATCAGCGCCAGGGTGGCGTTGATCTTGAGCGCCGAAAAGATGAAGGGCAGGGCCGATGGCAAGCGCAGCGACCACAGCGTGCGGCCATAGCTGGCGGCGTAGCTGTGCATCAGTTCACGCTCCAGCCGGTCGGCGGCTTTCAGGCCCGCCAGCGTGGACACCAGCATCGGAAAAAACGTCATCAGCACCACCACCGCCGCCTTGGACGGCCAGTCAAAGCCAAACCACATCACCGCAATCGGCGCCACGCCCACCAGCGGAATGGTGCTCGTCAGCGACGCAATGGGCAGCAGGCCGCGTTGCAAAAACGGCATGCGGTCAATGGCCAGCGCCACGCCAAACCCCAGGCCGCAGCCCAGCAGCCAGCCCACCACCACCGCCTTGACCACGGTTTGCACAAAGTCGCCGCCCAGCACCGGCAGGTGCTCTTGCAGCGACACGGCAATCAGCCAAGGCGCGGGCAGCAGCACGCGCGGCACGTCCAGCGCCACCGTCAGCAGTTGCCAAAAGTAGAGGATCCACAGGCCAAACACGGCCGCCGTGAGCAGCGGGTACCACTTGCTGCCTTCAAGCGCGGCCAAGCGTTGTATGCCCAGCACCGCCAGCACGGCCAGCGTGCCGGTGGCGGCCCAAAAGGGCGCGTCTTTGGGCGTGTCGGTCGCAGCCAGGCTGGAGAACAAAAAGTACAGGGCCAAGCCCAGCGCGGCTATGTTCCAGGCGCCGGCCAGCCCGGGGCGCTGGGTGTGTGCGGGTGTGTGCGCGCTCATGGCCGCCTCCGGGGTCCAAGTACGGCGGTTTCTAGCGCAGCCATGGCGGCGGTGAGCGTTAAGCCCAACAGCGCCGACATCACCAGCGCCGACCAGATTTGCACGGTTTGGCCGTAGTAAGAACCGGTAAGCAGCCGCGCGCCCAGGCCAGCTTGCGCACCGGTGGGCAACTCGGCCACCATGGCACCCACCAGCCCGGCGGCAATGCCCACGCGCAGTGCCGGAAACAAAAAGGGCAGGGCGGCGGGCAAGCGCAGCATCCACAGCGCCTGCCAGCGGGTGGCGGCGTAGGTGTGCATCATCTCGGTCTCAATGACCTGGGGCGAGCGCAAGCCTTGCACCATGGCCACGGTCACCGGGAAAAAGCACAAATACATGGCAATCACCGCCTTGGGTGCCACGCCGGCAAAGCCCATGCTGCCCAAAATCACCAGCACGATGGGTGCAATCGCCAGCACCGGCACCGACTGAGACGCCACGATCCAAGGCAAGAGTGCGCGGTCCAGCGTGCGCGAATGCACGATGCACACCGACAGCACCAGCCCCAGCGCCGTGCCCATGGCAAAACCGACCAGCGTGCTTTCGCCGGTTACGGCCACATGGAACAGCAGGTTGCGCGGTGAATCGAGCGGCCAGTCCGTCAGGCTGCTGTACAAATCGAGCGCCACCTGGTGCGGCGCGGGCAGCACCGGGCGCTGCATGGCCATGGTGGCATTTACCAAGTCGCGCCAGCCCCAGGGGCCTTTGGGCTCAAGCACGCGCTCAATGGCGCCGGGGGCGTTGAGGTAAACCGTGAGTGCGTACCAGGCCAACAAAATGGCGGCCAGGATCACCAGCACCGGCAGGCCCTGTTCCTGCATGCGTGCGGCCCAGCTTGTTTTGGGGGCGGCGGGGCTAGTCGTGGTGGCCATCGGCAAGCGCCTCGCGTACGGCATGCGCCATTTCCATGAATTCCACCGAATCGCGCAGGCCCAGGTGGCGCTCGTCGGGCAGGGTGGATGTGATGGTGCGCACGATGCGCCCGGGCCGGGGCGACATAACTACGATGCGGGTGGACAAATACACCGCCTCGGCAATCGAATGCGTCACAAACACCACGGTGCGCCGCTCGCGCTGCCAGAGCTGCTGCAACTGCTCGTTAAGGCGGTCGCGGGTAATTTCATCGAGCGCGCCAAAGGGCTCGTCCATCATCAAAATGCGTGGCTCAAACGACAGCGCGCGCGCAATGGAGGCGCGCTGCTGCATGCCGCCCGAGAGCTGCCACGGGAATTTGGACTCAAAGCCCGAGAGTCCCACGCGCGCGAGCTGTTCGCGGGCAATCGCCTCGCACTCGGCCGCCGGGCGGCCCTGGATTTGCAGCGGCAGCTTGACGTTGCCCAGCACCGTGCGCCACGGAAACAGCGCCGGGGCCTGAAACACATAGCCGTAAGCCCGCGCCAAGCGCGCGTTATGCGGGGACACGCCATTGACCAGCACTTGGCCGCTGGTGATGTGCTCCAGGTCGGCAATCACGCGCAAAAGCGTGGTCTTGCCGCAGCCCGAAGGGCCGATCAAGGATACAAATTCGCCCGGCTCAATGGCCAGGTCCACGTGCGAGAGCGCGTGCACCGGGGCGGTTTGCGGGTTGTAAATCAGGGAGGCGTCGCGGACTTCTACGGCCAAATGGGGGGGCTTCGTTGCGGGATCCTGGCTCATGGAAGGTTCTCTGTCATTGTTGTTTTTCAGGTGCGGGCGCGTTCCAGCATAGCGTGTAGCAGCACGTTGCAACCGGCGGCGATGTGCTCCGGCTTCGCGTCTTCAATCTCATTGTGGCTGATGCCGTCCTTGCACGGAATAAAGATCATGCCGCTGGACGCCAGTTTGGCCATATAGACCGCATCGTGCCCGGCGCCCGAGACCACCGGCATGTTCGAGTAGCCCAGCTTGGCCGCCGCGCGAGCCACCGCGTCAATGCAATCCGCATGAAAGCCGATGGCCGAATAGCTCGACACCAGCTCGATCTTCACATCCAGCCCGGTCTCGGCGGCCTTGCGCGCGGCAAAGGCTTTCACCTCGTCGGCCATCTGGTCTACCAGCGCGTCTGTAGCGTTGCGCAGGTCAATGCTGAACTTGACGCGCCCGGGAATCACGTTGCGGCTGTTGGGGTGCACTTGCACCATGCCCACCGTGCCGCGCCCGTGCGGCGCGTGGCGCAGGGCGGCGGCCACGGTTTCTTGCATGATGTGCGTGGCCACCTGCATGGCGTCGCGGCGCAGCGCCATGGGCGTGGGGCCGGCGTGGGCTTCCATGCCGGTCACGGTGCAGTCAAACCAGCGAATGCCCAGCACGCCTTGCACCACGCCGATGGTGACGTCGTTGTCCTCCAGCACGGGCCCCTGCTCAATGTGCGTCTCAAAGTACGCGCCAATCGGGTGGTCGCCGGGTTCCTGCTCGCCCACATAGCCAATGCGCGCCAGCTCCGCGCCCACGGTTTTGCCCTCGGTGTCGGTGGCGGCGTAGGCGTGCTCTAGGGTAAACGCCTTGGCAAACACGCCCGAGCCCATCATCACCGGCACAAAGCGCGAGCCTTCTTCGTTGGTCCAAAACGCCACCTCAATCGGCGCCTCGGTCTCAATGCCCAAGTCGTTCAAAGTGCGCACCACCTCGATGCCCGCCAGCACGCCGTAGTTGCCGTCGAACTTGCCGCCCGTGGGCTGGGTGTCGATGTGGCTGCCTGTCATGATGGGCGGCAGGCTGTTGTTGCGCC
Source organism: Comamonadaceae bacterium (assembly GCA_947372865.1). Classification (GTDB taxonomy): domain Bacteria; phylum Pseudomonadota; class Gammaproteobacteria; order Burkholderiales; family Burkholderiaceae_C; genus Allorhodoferax. The sequence continues at coordinate 20,228 of CANBVJ010000016.1, read as the reverse complement.
CGGCGCGGCGCATGAAGCCGTTGCCGATTTTGTCGATGGTGACCGTCATGCCGGCTTCGCGCGCCAAGCGGGTCACCAGGTCGCGGCCTTGTTTGTCCAGGTCGGTCAAGGTGAGGCGGCAAACGCCGCCTTTTTGGGTGGCGCCGATTTGGGCGAGTTCCATGAGGGAGGCCCACAGGCGGTCGCTGTTGATGCGGATGGTTGAGATGTCTATTGCTGTTGTCATTGCTTGTTTCCTTAAAGGTTGTTTCTTGCGTGGCTAGCCGGGTCTCGGCCCGGCGGCCGACTCACTTTTCTTTGCTTCGCCAAAGAAAAGTAAGCAAAAGAAAGGCGAGCCAGAGACCGTGCCCCTGCGGGGTCCCTTGCGCTGCTCGCGTGTGGCGGGGTCGTGCGCAAACTCGCTACGCTCAAACATGCGCCCGCCCTGATCCGCCCCCCGCTGCGCTGCTCAGCACGGCCCCAATGGCGTGCACATCCAAGTCCAACTCCGGCGCTCGTTTGCTTACGCAAACATCGCGCCTGCCAATACAAAAATCCAATACCAGCAGCGCCCGCACCACGCAGGGCGCGCATCGGGTGCGCGCCGCCGCCCGCCAAGGTCTGCGCAGACCAAAAAGCCGCACCGCCAAGTAGGAGCCGAGTCGAAGCGCCACCACCAAATCGGCTGTTAAAGCCCCCCTTACCCCCACTGGGGGTAAGGGGCTGGGGGATGGGGGAAAAACAAAATTTCATCGACTAACAGCAGTAGCCCGCAAAGCCTCCGCCCGCAACCGAGAAGCCTCAAAATTAGAACTAAACGCCGGGCGTTTGACGTACTGCCCCGCCCCCCGCACCGCCCGCAAATCCCCCTGTACAAACACAAGCTCTCCCCGGCTCACCGTATGGCTAGGAATCCCGCGCACAGTCCGCCCCTCAAAAATATTGAAATCCCCCTTGCTGTGCTGCGTCGCCGCCGACAAGGTCTTGGTCCCCGCAGGGTCCCACACCACCAAGTCCGCATCCGCCCCCACCGACACACTGCCCTTTTGCGGGTAAATATTGAACAGCTTGGCCGTATTGGCCGAAGTAATCGCCACAAACTCTGAGGGCGTCAGGCGCCCGGTGTTCACGCCAGCGTCCCAGATCACCGCCAGGCGCTCTTCCACACCGCCGGTGCCGTTGGGAATTTTGGAGAAATCGTCTTTGCCCACGGCTTTTTGCGCTGCGCAAAACGTGCAGTGGTCGGTGGCGGTGGTGTGCAAATTGCCGCTTTGCAGGCCGCGCCACAGCACTTCCTGGTTTTCCTTGCTGCGAAAGGGCGGGCTCATCACGTGGGCTGCGGCAGTCGCAAAGTCGGGGTGGCGGTAGACGCTGTCGTCCACCACCAGGTGGCCGGCCAGCACTTCGCCGTAGACGCGCTGGCCGCGGGCACGGGCGCGGGCAATGGCGTCAGCCGCTTCGATGCAGCTCACGTGCACCACATAAATCGGCACGTTTAGCACCTCGGCAATCGCAATGGCGCGGTTGGCGGCTTCGCCTTCGACCATGGGCGGGCGCGACAGCGGGTGGCCTTCGGGGCCGGTGATGCCCATCTCGGCCACTTGCTTTTGCAGCAAATAAACCAGTTCGCCGTTCTCCGCATGCACCGTGGGCATGGCGCCGAGTTCGAGGCTGCGCTTGAAGCTGTTAACCAGGGTTTCGTCGTCGCACATGATGGCGTTTTTGTAGGCCATGAAGTGCTTGAAGCTGTTCACACCCTCGTTTTGGACCAGCGTACCCATCTCTTGGCGCACCTGCTCGCTCCACCAGGTAATGGCCACGTGAAAGCTGTAGTCGCTGGCGGACTTTTCGGCCCAGCCGCGCCAGGTTTGGTAGGCCTCCAGCAGGCTTTGCTGGGGGTTGGGAATCACAAAGTCGATGATGGTGGTGTTGCCCCCGGCCAGGCCCGCCGCCGTGCCGGTGTAAAAGTCGTCCATGGTCGTGGTGCCCATAAAGGGCAGCTGCATGTGCGTGTGCGGGTCGATGCCGCCGGGCATCACGTATTGGCCGCCCGCGTCCACCACGTTGGCGCCTGCGGGCGTGGCCAGGTTTTCGCCCACGGCGGTGATTTTTCCGTCCTGGGTAATCACATCGGCCTTGAAGGCCCGGTCAGCGTTGACGACGGTGCCGCCGCGAATCAAAAGTGTGGTCATGGGCGCAGGTTCCTGTGGCAATGGGGGTTTACAGAATAGGGCAGTTGGCGGGGCGTGTCATCCGAGGCGGCACGGGTTTTAGGCCGCCACCCGCATCGGGTTGTTGGGGTGGCTGGTCCAGTCGGCGTGGGTGGCTTGCACGGTTTTGCCGGTGCGCTCATCCAGCTCGCCAGGCGCCAGGTCGCGCAGGGTGATGCATTCGGGCACGGGGCAGACGGTGACGCACAGGTTGCAGCCCACGCACTCGTCGTTCTTCACCTCAAAGTGGCGCTTGCCGTCTTTGCTGGCGGTGATGGCCTGGTGCGAGGTGTCTTCGCAGGCAATGTGGCAGCGCCCGCACTGGATGCAGCTGTCCTGGTTGATCACCGCCTTGGTGATGTGGTTGAGGTTCAGGTAGCGCCAGTCGGACACCGTGGGCAGCGCTTTGCCCACAATGTCACTCACGGATTCAAAACCCATCTCGTCCATGTAGTTCGACAGGCCGTCGGCCATCTCTTGCACGATCTTGAAGCCGTAGACCATGGCAGCCGTGCAGACTTGCACATTGCCCGCGCCCAGGGCCAGGTAGTCCACCGCGTCGCGCCAGGTGCCCACGCCGCCGATGCCCGAAATCGGGATGCCCGCCGTTTGCGGGTCACGCGCAATCTCGGCCACCATGTTCAGCGCAATCGGCTTGACCGCCGGTCCGCAGTAGCCGCCGTGCGAACCCTTGCCGCCGGTGGACGGGCTCATGGTCAGCGAATACGGGTCCACGCCCATGATGGAGTTGATGGTGTTGATGAGCGACACCGCATCCGCCCCGCCGTTTTTGGCAGCGCGCGCGGGGTTGCGAATGTCGGTGATGTTGGGCGTGAGCTTCACGATCACCGGCAGCTTGCTGTACTGCTTGCACCACTGCGTGACCATCTGGATGTACTCGGGCACCTGGCCCACGGCCGCGCCCATGCCGCGCTCGCTCATGCCGTGCGGGCAGCCAAAGTTGAGTTCGATGCCGTCGGCGCCCGTATCTTCCACGCGCGGCAAGATGGCTTTCCACGACGCCTCTTCGCAAGGCACCATCAGCGACACCACCATGGCGCGGTCCGGCCACAGGCGTTTGACCTCGGCAATCTCGCGCAAATTTGTTTCCAGGTCGCGGTCGGTAATTAGCTCAATATTGTTAAAGCCCATCAGCCGCCGGTCGGGCGTGAGCAGCGCGCCATAGCGCGGGCCGCTGACGTTGACCACGGGCGGGCCGGCTTCGCCCAGCGTCTTCCAGACCACGCCGCCCCAACCGGCTTCAAAAGCGCGGTTGACGTTGTAGGCCTTGTCGGTGGGCGGCGCGGATGCCAGCCAAAAGGGGTTGGGGCTGTGGATGCCGGCAAAGGTGGAATGCAAGTTAGCCATGGGGTGCTTTCGGGGGTCAGGCGGTGAAGCCGCTGAGAGCGGAATGGATGGAATGGGCGGCCACTTTGCCGTGCTCCACGGCTTCGACCGTCAGGTCGCGTCCGCCAAAGCGGCAGTCGCCGCCAGCCCACACCTTGGCGTGCGAAGTCTGGCCTTCGGCGTCGGTGACGATGCGCCCGCCTTTGAGCTCAAGCGCGCTGCCCAGGGGCTGGGCCACCAGGGTTTGGCCAATGGCCTTGAGCACTAGGTCGGCCTCTAGTACAAAGTGTTCGCCCGTGGCGCCTAACTTGCCGTCTGCCATGTGCATGCGGCCAAATTCCACGCCGCTGATCTGGCCGCCGTCGGCCAGCAACTGCGTCGGGCTGGCCCAGTGGTGGATGTGCACGCCGTTTTCCAGTGCCCATGCTTGTTCGTGGTGCGAGGCGCCCATCTCGAATGCACCACGGCGGTACACGATGGTCACAGACTCTGCGCCCAACTTTTTGGACTGCACGGCCGCGTCCACCGCCGTCATGCCGCCGCCTATCACCACCACGCGCCGGCCTACCGGCACCGTGGCCGGGTTGCTGGCCTGGCGCAGCTCGGCAATAAAGTCCACCGCGTTGCGCAGGCCGCTGGCCTGGGGCTCGGCAATGCCAATGCTGTTAACGCCGGCCAAGCCCAGGCCCAGAAACACGGCGTCATACTCTTTTGTCAGGGCCTCTAACTGAAACTCGCGCCCCAGCGCCACGCCGTGGCGCACCTCAATGCCGCCAATCGACAGCAGCCAGGCCACCTCTTTTTGCGCAAAGCCGCCGGTGGTTTTGTAAGTGGCCATGCCGTATTCATTCAGGCCGCCGAGCTTGGGGCTCGCGTCCATCAGCACCACGCTGTGGCCCAGGCGCGCCAGGCCATGGGCGCAAGCCAGCCCGGCGGGCCCGGCGCCCACTACCGCCACGCGGCGCCCGGTGTCGGCCGCGCGGGTAAACAAGGGCGCGCCGGGGTGGGCCATCAGGTGGTCGGTGGCGTAGCGCTGCAACAGGCCAATTTCGACTGGCTTGTCCTCATGGGTGTTGCGCACGCAGGCCTGTTCGCACAGCACCTCGGTGGGGCACACCCGGGCGCACATGCCGCCCAAGGGGTTGGATTCCAAAATGGTGCGCGCCGCGCCGCGCGGGTTGTCGTCGGCAATGCGGTGGATAAAGCTGGGTACGTCGATGCCCGTGGGGCAGGCGGTTTGGCAGGGCGCGTCAAAGCAGTAATAGCAGCGGTCGGCCTCAATCTTGGCTTGCGCCAGGGTGAGCGGCGGGTGCGCGTCGCAAAAGTTCTTGGCGTATTGCGCCGGGGGCAGCCGACCGGCGTGGACCCCGGGCGTCAAAGCGTCTGCGTGCATGGTGTAGTTTCCAATCGCGTGGTTTGCATCAAAATGGCCAGTTCAACAAGACGCCACACCCAACTGGCATGCCGACGTGTTTGCAAGGTTTATTTAATCCAGTAAAAATTGTTTTACCAATTGGTAAAAACCCTAGACGCAAAGCTAGCAAAACCCGTACCAGAAAAATGAAAAACCCGGCGCCACCTTCCTCCGTCAAACCCAAGGCAGCCAAACCCAGGGCCGCCAAGCCCCAAGCGGCAGAGACGACGGGGGCCAAGCCCAAAGCGGTGAAAGTAAGCCAGGCCCGCAAGCTGCTAGAGGCCGACATCTTGGCTGCCGCCAAGCGCCTGTTTGCGCAGCGCGGGTTTGGCGGCGTGTCGTTGGACCACATTGCGCGCGAGGTGGGCGCGTCCAAGCAAAACCTGCTGTACTACTTTCCCAGCAAAGAAGAGCTGTACCGCCGCGTGCTGCACGGCGTACTGGACGTGTGGCTGTCGTACATGGACGCCCTGAGCCAGCGCCCCGACGACCCCGAGCAAGCGCTGCGCGAATACATTGCCGGCAAACTGCGCTTCTCGCGCGAACACCCCGACGATTCGCGCGTCTACGCCAACGAAGTGGTGTCTGGCGCCCCCATTTTTTCAGCCGAGATTGCCGCGCGCGTGATACCGGCGGTGCAAGCCGACGTGGCCATCCTGAACCGCTGGGCCGAACGCGGCCTGTGCCGCCCCCTGGACGGCCGCCACTTGATGGTCTTGCTCTGGGCGTCCACCCAGGTCTACGCCGACTGGGCCAGCCAGATCAGCCTGGTGCTGGGCAAACCCGCGCTGGAAGAGGCCGACTTTGCGGCGGCGGAGGCGCTGATTGTGGATATGGTGCTGCGGACGGTGTTGAATGATTAATACACGCGCTGGACGCGAAATTGCCTTGCCCACAAGTGAGGAAGACGCGGCGATTTATGCTGCCGCGCTGAGCGACCCGGACGCCCAACCCCTGAGCGACGCCGAACTGGCCCGCCTGCGCCCCGCGCGTGGCGGACCGTCTTCTGTAATGAAGCGCCCCTTGCTCACCATGCGGGTGGACGCTGACGTGTTGGCTCGTCTGCGAGCGAGCGGAAAAGGGCGGCAGACCAAGGTCAACGTCTTGTTGCGGACGGCGATTGAGCGAGGGTTAGGCGTCACGTCGCGTCCGGTTTGTTTGCTTCAAGCTGGGCATCGTGAAGTTCAATCCACTTCTCCAGAGCGTTAAGCGCGTCGGACGATTCATCGTTGTACTCACTGAGAAAGACCGCCAGGCAGGCGCCGAGCGCATCCTCATGTGTTCTGCCATAAAGTTCACTCCATCTATTCCTGAAGTTGGTGACGTGGTTCGCCTGATTGGCGGTGGAGTAACCAAACAGCATTCCCTCGTAGTTCGGGTGAGCACTCTCGGAGAGGGATGCATACCAATCTGATAATCCGGGGTAACGCTTGTTTGCGCCATCCAAGATAGTGAGGACGCCGATCTGCGTATGACTGGTTGACTTGTCCCTTGATCCAAGCAACAGGTGCGCGGTCTTCGCAGAGAAGACATGAAAGCTGAGATTCCCAGCAACAACACTGCGTATCGATCTGTTCAGGTAAATCAGTACTCCCAAGGTCTCGAACGCCGACCTCAGCAGAATTCTGGCGCCGAGAACACGGCCATCTCTCGAAAGTGCTAGCGACTGCTCCATTAGGTCCTGTAGCCGCCATGCGACAGACTCCCGGATTAGGAGCGAACGCCAGTGCGCCTTCCACTTGTGGGCAATTGGGTTACGAGTGAAGAGTCCGCCAACGTCAATCTCGCGACAGAGCGAACCCTTTAGGTCTTCTAGGGCAGTAGCAAGGTCGGGCATCTGTCGCCTAACGTACAAGATAACCGGCCTGCCGCGGCAAGCGCAGTAAGCGCGGGCTGAAATGATGCACCATGTGCTGAGGCCCTGGCTTAAAGCGCTTGCAGTAGTAAGCCAGGTTGAAGGAGGGGTTAGGCATCTTCGTGCGCTGCTTAAGCGCTTCTTTTCTGTTTCGACGGGGTGACCGTTGACTTTCTTCGCTTCTTCGCAGCTATTGGAGCTGTAATCTCGCGCAATGCCAAATACAAATGGCCGGTCGCAATGCTGTCGTCCTGCGCGCGGTGTGACCGCGCTACTGGGAGGCCAAGATGTTCTACAAGAGTTACTAGGCGATGGCTCGAAAGTTCGGGCAGTTTTCTTCGTGCCATGGGAAGCGTATCGATAATCCGGCGAGGTAAAGGGTGGTTAAAGTATTCCAGATACTTACCAATGAATCGCATGTCGAACGAAGCATTGTGGAAGACCAGACGGTGATTGGCTATGAATGCTACGAAGTCCCGTATGACTACTTCGGGATGAGGCGCTTCCGCAATCATCGCTTGAGTGATTCCTGTGATTCGAGTGACGTTTGCGGGTACGACCTTCTTGCTGCGAACCAGGGAACAGTAGACCTCTTCAACCCGTCCTTCAACAAACTTCACCGCAGCTATTTCAATAATTGCGTCGTCATTCGTTAGTCCTGTGGTTTCGATATCCACAGCCACGAACTGGAAGGTTGAAGGGCGGCGCTTAATTGGAAATGTGCGAGTTACTTGAAAGCCCGGATGCTGTTTGTTGTGGCATGGATGGCATAAAGTAACGAGGTTAGAGTCGAAGTTGGTTCCAAATCGCGATAGCGGGAGAACGTGGTGTACGTGTAGCTCGCCCTGCGCAAAGCCGCGCAGGCAGCAAACGCATCGGTAGCTATCGCGAGCCCGGATTCGTCTCTTTTGCTCCTCATACGCTAGTGGTTCTGGCCTTGTATGCTCAGTTCTCTTGAAATCGATCAGACCTACCAAGAAGGCTCGCAATAGCCTTAGCTCCTTGGACTTTGTTGGTTCGGCCAGACTCGCGTCATCAAAGAGTTCCCGTATCTCCTGTTCGACCATTTCTGATATTCGACCGATACTCGATTCGGTCGCTGCAATCTTGGCATCAAGCTCTTGCTGTTGAAGAGCGTGTACGGCGATCACCGCGTTGTGTGCAGCCAAGACTTCGGATTTGCGGAGAGCAGCAACGGCTGCGACCTCTTTACGGCGCCTTGCGTCGTCAATCATTGATCTGTAAAGCGACTGGAAGATACCTTCATTTCGCCTGACGGCTACCTCGGCGTAATTGCTGACGGAATCAAGGGTAGCGCTGGCTAGCTGAGGCGGAATTGTCTTGAGGCTGCGGATTCGGGCAAGCTCTTGTTCGGCGGCCTCCCTATGCCCGAATGTTGCTGAACTGCGTCGCTCATCGACAATCTTCGCCGGAGATTTGTCCGAGTTAGATAGCTCAGTCACACACCACTGACAGATCGCCAGTTGTTCGGTATGGAATCGGACGCGCCGCTTCGAATTGCAGCAGATTTGACAGCGCGGTTGCATAGGCAGTGTTTGAGATGCCTAAAGTTCGAGCTAAGCGGGCGACAACGGCAGGACGCCAGGCCCAGGCCGGTAAAAATGTACAGCGGACCACCGGCCCGGGTCTGGTGGCCTGCCGGCAGCGCTCCGCTTGAGCGAGGGGTTAGGCCACATCTCGCGAGCGCTCACTGGCCACCCCTTGGTGCAAACGTTCCTGTCTTCTCGTCGAAGTCGAGGCAGCTCTGGGCGCCAAAGCCCTGCCACAAGTTGTCTAGAAGATGACGCATAGCCTCATCAATGCTGATCGAGTCAATGTCTTCTATCCAGAGCTCTGGCGGGATCAGGTGTGGCCTGTCAGCGGTTGTTCGGTTAGGCCTATAGAACACATTACCGGTGCCCAATTCAAATCCCTTCACGTTTAGGATCGCAACGCTCAAAACTGCCGGTCCAGCGAAACCCCACGCCTTCATTGAGTTCAAGTACTGCTTCACCGTAACGTAGAAGAACTTGGACATATCTAGCGACCAGACGATTGACTTCTTCACGCCTGGAGAAACTTCGCGCGTCTCGCCACCCAACTGCGCACCTTCAAGTGCGCCAGTTCGAAAGATGTGGTTGTAGGCGTAGAAGCCATCATTTTGCTTCCCGCTCGGATGGATAAGGAGACCATCTAAGTTGAACGTTCTGCTGCCACCACCCCAGTCAGTACCCAGGAATTCAGTGAACGCCTTGGAGTAGATGCTTCGCAGATCAACTGTTCTCCGCCCGGCCAATCCCGCTACTGGAACTAGGTGAACAATCCATTGCGGCCCCTCCATCAGTGGTGCCGTTGTCTTGCGCACAGCGATTTGCTGAAGGCGATCGGCAATGAAGTGACGTGCGCGCTCAGCAAGTGTGGCCGTTCGATCAAAGGCGCCGCGCAATTGGTCGAAGGACATGTCTGTGGTGCTTGTTCCGTTTCTCATTACGAATCGCCTGCTGCTGTTTGTTCGGATGCAGTGAGGGCCATCGAATGACGCCGACACTCTGAGTACTAGCGCGTAGCCACCTCCGACATCAAAGTGGCGCATCTTGATGCCTTGAATCCGAGGCTCGATTCCGGCGTCCAGGATTTGAGCGATCCTGCGCATTGCAGCGTCCGCTGGTTCGGCGGTAATTGGTTGGATTGCACCTGCCGTTCCGGCGTGCTCTTCAATTCCGTAAACCAGGTCGCCGCCGTCGGTGTTCGCCAATGCGGCGACGTCCTTGCAGATCTCATGCTTATCCTTTTCAGCACTCCCCGGAATCGCGCGCTTAAATTCCAAAGTTTGCGATTCAGGGCAACTGTCATCACAGAGCTTCTGGAGAAGTTGCTCATTGAGCTGATCTAGGGGTTGAAGTAGCAATCTGAGTGCTCCTACGGGAGTTGTTGAACGCTGCGAGTGGCGCGGTCGGCGTTTGAGAGGCCTGACGTGATGTGGCCGACCGCCTAGCTTGGCATCCCCGATTTGGACGACCGAATATCCGGCGACATATGTTGCGGCCATAGACCAACAGCTTGGCGAGGCGCGTTGGACCTAGGTTTGCGTCAAACGCGATAGACGTCGAGGTCATTTCCATTCGGTTTGAATCGTGTCGGGTCCCGCGCGCCGCCTCAAACCCCTGCACGCCCACCCCCCAACCGCTCTACAACCCTTCCCGGCAACCGCCGATCCCGAACCAATACCTGCACCTCTTCCACGCACAAGTAGCGCGTGCCGTCGGCCGCGTCTTTGCCCATGAACTTGAGCAACACGGGCCACTCGGCGTTCATCATGGCGCGGTCCACGCGTCGGCGGGTGCTGCGGGCGCGGGCAAAGTTGGCGTCCATCATGGCGGTGATCTGGGGCAGGCTCAGGCCCAGTTCGCTGCCGCCCAGGGGCAGGGGCTTGGGGCTGGCAAAGCTGGCCAGGCGCTCTAGCTCGGGCGCCTGAAACTGTCCGTTGGCGTTAATCAGGCGCGAGCCGCTGCCGCGTTTGTCTAGCGGCCCGCCGCGCAGGGCGCTTAAGCGCAGGCCTTTGCGCGCATTGCGCAGCAGCGGCGCGGGTGTCAGGCCGTTGGCGATCACGGCGATGGCCACAATCACCGCGCCGGGCAGGGGCCGGCCACTGGCTTGCACAATGGTATCGCGCACTTTGCCCAGGGGTTCGACCTCGTCGTTCAGCCAGCCGCCGGCCACCAGGGCCCGCAAAAAAGGGCAGGGGTTGCCCGGCGACACATCAAGCTGGGGTGGCGCGTCCGCCAGTGTTGCCTGCGCGCTCATGGGCGCAAGCCCGCGTTAGGCGCGGCGGGGCGCCGGGCGCAGCAAGGTGCAAATGTCAGACGCATATCGACTTCCTCATTGCGGTGTGCAACAACAGGAAAGAGCAGACAAGGCGATCTTGTCCGTCGAATCTGGCGGCCCCGCTGACATTGCGCTGGGTGGCAGCGCTTTAGTTCGGTGGCTTTGCGTCACCGGCTTTAGCCGGGTTTGCCCTTCAATTTCTTGTCCGCCGGTTGGGTGGCAGCCGGCTCGGTAATCTTAGCAAAAAAAAAGGGTTGTGAGGATTTTTCTGGCACCAAGGGTGCGCCCTTTGCCCTAGGCCACGCCAGCGTCTCCTTAGTCGAGCATGGCCGCCACCCGTGCACGCACTTCTTCCACGATGTCGTCTGGCGCTTGCTCAATCAGTGTCAAAGCGCGCTGCGACGGGTCGATCATCCGAAACTGGTGCACCAGCACAACCCCCTGGGTTTGTGTGCCACTGCCCATCAGGCTCACCGACAAACCCGCATTGCGCGCGGCCATGCCGCCCTGCGTGATGGGGCAAACGCCAATCATGCCCAGCCGGTTCAGGTCTGCGTGCGTGACCACAATGCCGGGTCTACGCCCTTGCTGCTCATGTCCCAGCGTGGGGTCAAAACTGGCGACCACAATGTCGCCGCGCTGCCAAACCCGGCGGCTCAAAAGGGCACCTCTTGACCAGAAGCGGGCATCTCGTCCCACGCCTTATCAATCAGCAAGGGCGCATCGCCTTGCATGACTAACAGCTCTTGCAAGCTGTATTTGCGCCGCGTGACCGGCGAAATGATCAGGCGCCCGGCTTCAAACTCAAAGCTCACCTTGTCACCCGCCTGCAAGCCCGACGACTTGGCCAGCGACTGCGGAATGGTCACAGCAATCGAACCGCCAGCGGCGCGCAGAGTGGATGTCAGCATGGTTTCTCCCGTGAAGGGTAAAGATGTAGCACTTAGTTTAACTGGAGGGTGGCCGTTTCGCTCTTCAGCCACTAAAAACTGGTACGGTAAAATGCCGTATAAATTTCCACCCAGGACACCGCCATGGCCACCACCGCCCGTTTTGACCTCAAGCTTGACGCCGACGACAAAGACTTGCTGTCCCGCGCCGCGACTTTGATGGGAACCACCATGGCGGGCTTTGTGCGCATTGCGGCCAAGGAAAAGGCGCAGTCTTTGTTGATGGCGGATGCGCAAGTCACGCTGTCTAACCGCGACTTTGCCGAGTTTCAGGCAGCCATTGCTGGCGCCTTTGCGCCCAACGCGGCGCTGCAAAAGGCGATCAAGGCGGCGGCCAAGGTCAAGCGTGCTGGAAGAGCAGTTTTTTGACCCCAAGCGGCACGACCGCGCGGGCTTCAACAGCGGCAAGCCCGCGCTCGATGAGTTTCTGCGCAAGTACGCATCCCAGCAGCGCAGCAGGGGCGTGACCTCGGTGTTTGTGCTGGTGGACGACGCGCAGCCCAGCAAGATTTTGGGTTTTTATACCCTGAGTGCCGCGCAAGTGGAAGCCGCCGAATTGAGCCCAGCCGAACAGGCCAACTTGCCGCGCTACCCAATTCCCTGTTTCAGGCTGGGCCGCTTGGCGCGCGATGTGGGCAGCCGGGGTGCAGGCCTGGGCGATGTGCTGATGGGCCTGGCGCTTGAGCGTTGCCGCAAGGCCCGCTTGTCGGTGGCCGCCTACGCGCTGTTGGTGGATGCCAAGAACGCGGGCGCCAAGCCGTTTTACGAGCGCTATGGGTTTGTCGCTTTCGCAGACACGCCCATGCGCCTGTATTTGCCGATTCGCTAATTCGGCTGCGGGCTTAGTTTGCCGCCAGCCCCATCTGGTCTAGCGCCGCCGCCAGGTGGCCCACGCTGCGGTCCACGTTGTGCAGTTTTTCCAGGCCAAACAGGCCGATGCGAAAGGTCATGAAGTCGGCCGGTTCGTCGCATTGCAGTGGCACGCCGGCTGCGGTTTGCAGGCCCAGGGCCAAAAACTTTTTGCTGTTGTGCATGCCCGCGTCGGTGGTGTAGCTCACCACCACGCCGGGCGCCTTAAAGCCCTCGGCCGCCACGCTGACCAGGCCACGGCTTTCCATCAGTGCGCGCACCTTGTGGCCCAACTCAAGTTGTTCGGCGCGCACTTTCTCAAATCCGTAGTCTTGCGTTTCCAGCATCACTTCGCGCAGGCGTGTGAGCGCGTCGGTGGGCATGGTGGTGTGGTACATGTGGGTGCCGGCCTCATAGGCTTCCATCACCTGCAGCCACTTCTTCAGATCGCAGGCAAAGCTGCTGCTGGTGGTGCCGTCAATGGCGGCGCGGGCGCGCTCGCTCAGCATCACCATGGCGCAGCAGGGTGATCCGCTCCAGCCTTTTTGCGGCGCCGTCACCAGCACGTCCACGCCGGTGGCTTCCATGTCCACCCAGATGGTGCCCGAGGCAATGCAGTCCAGCACAAACAAGCCGCCCACCTGGTGCACCGCGTCAGCCACGGCGCGCAGGTAGTCGTCGGGCAAGATCATGCCGGCCGATGTTTCTACGTGGGGCGCAAACACCACGTCGGGTTTCTCTTTCAGGATGGTGGCGACCACTTCGTCAATGGGGCAGGGCACCCAGGGCACCCAGGGCGACTGCGCTGCGTCAGACTTGCGCCGCGCCTTGAGCACGATGGACTGGGCGGGGATGTGGCCCATGTCAAAAATCTGCGTCCAGCGGTAGCTAAACCAGCCGTTGCGGATGACGAGCGCTTTTTTGCCGGTGGCAAATTGGCGCGCCACGGCTTCCATGCCAAAAGTGCCGCTGCCGGGCACCAGCACGCTCGAAGGCGCGTGGTACACCGATTTCAGGATGCCCGAGATGTCGCGCATGACGCCCTGAAAGCGCTGCGACATGTGGTTCAGCGCACGGTCGGTGTAGACCACCGAAAACTCCAGCAAACCGTCGGGATCGATCTCTTTTACCAGTCCGGTCATGGCTGTCTCCTGGTTGTTATTGCAAATTACGAGCTAAACAAGAAATTCATCACATCGCCGTCTTTCACGACGTAGTCTTTGCCCTCTGCGCGCATCTTGCCCGCGTCTTTGGCGCCTTGTTCGCCCTTGAAGGTGATGAAGTCTTCAAATGCAATGGTCTGGGCGCGAATGTAGCCCTTTTCAAAATCGGTATGGATGACGCCTGCGGCCTGCGGCCCGGTGTCGCCCACGTGGATGGTCCAGGCGCGCACTTCTTTCACACCCGCCGTGAAATAGGTTTGCAAGCCCAAGAGGCTGTAGGCGGAGCGCACCAGGCGGTTCAGGCCGGGCTCGGTCTGGCCGAGTTCTTCCAGAAACATCTGGCGGTCCTCGTCGCTCATCTCGCTCATTTCGGCTTCCATCTTGGCGGAAATCGCCACCACCGGCGCGTTTTGCGCGGTGGCAAAGGCTGTCAGTCGGTCAAGCATGGGGTTGTTCACAAACCCGTCTTCGGCCACATTGGCCACAAACATGGCGGGCTTGGCGGTAATCAGGAAGAACTGCTTCAAGAGCGGCTGCTCTTCTTTGCTGAAATCCAGCGTGCGCACAGGCTTGGCTTCGTTGAGCGCGGCCTGGCATTTTTCCAAAATAGCCACCAGCTTGATCGACTCTTTGTCACCCGAGCGCGCCAGTTTTGTCACGCGGTGCAGGGCTTTTTCCACTGCGCTCAGGTCGGCCAGGCAGAGCTCGGTCTGGATCACTTCAATGTCGGCAATCGGGTCCACCCGGCCGGCCACGTGGATCACGTTGTCGTCCTCGAAGCAGCGCACTACGTTGATGGTGGCGTCGGTTTCGCGGATGTGGGCCAAAAACTTGTTGCCCAGGCCTTCGCCCGTGCTGGCACCGGCCACCAGGCCGGCAATGTCCACAAACTCCACAATGGCCGGCACGATGCGCTCGGGGTCGATGATTTTGGCGAGCTGCTGCAGTCGTGGGTCTGGCACCTCGACCACGCCCACATTGGGCTCGATGGTGCAAAAGGGGTAGTTTTCTGCGGCAATGCCGGCTTTGGTCAGCGCGTTGAACAGGGTCGATTTACCGACGTTGGGCAGGCCTACGATGCCGCATTTCATGGAGTTGTCCTTTTGGATTGATCAGTGTGCCCGCAGATGGGGCATTCGCGCCCAGCGGGGGCTGGCTTGGCCAGCGAGCTGCCGATTGTAGATAGGCCGAGCCCAGCGCCCCCTGGGGCCTACCGCCCCATGCGCCCGGCCGCGGTCTCGTGCTTGCCGCGCACCGGCTCCAGCTTGCCTGCCCGGCCCATGCCGAAGGGCGGCATATTAGCGTAGATGTTTTCGTAGCTGCCTTCGGTGACGGCATAGGTTTCGTGCCAGATGCCCACCGCGCCGTTACCTGCAATGGCTTTGTTAAACGCCCGCCAGGCGGGCAGGTGCTGGGAATCGCGGTTTTTGGCATAAGCCAGCAAATGGTCCATGGACCGCCAGTACTGCACCTGCATGATGGTGCGTGACAACCAAATGTCCTGGTGCAAAAGCCCCAAGTCAGGCTGCGACTGCAACTCGCGCAACATACGGCCCATGGAAGACACCACGGGCAGCCACTTGTGCACTTTCCAGGGCTGATTAAAGCGCATGCCGATCAAGAACAGCACAAAGTCGCCTTCGATGCGTGCCGTCATGCGCTCTGTGTGAATCATTGCCGGGGCCTTTGCGTTGGTAGAAACGTGCATGCTAGCGGGGCTTGGCGCGGCCCACGCAAGACCACGCCCATCGCGGTTAATTTCCCGGTTAATTGCACGGGTAGACGGTGGCCAGTGCGTTGAGCAGCACCAGTTGTACGGGCATGTCGGCCTCATACAGATCGGCGTGGCGTTTGAGTTCGGTGTCAAACAGCTCGCGCGCCATGCGCGGCTCCAGACGGCGCCCGAGCGGGCAGATGCTGGGTTTGGCCCCTTGGCGCACGGCTTTGGCCTGTGCCTCCAGGCTCCCTTCCAGCACGCCCACCAGGTAGTAGAGGGCGTACACATCGCCTTGCTTTTCGTTCTTTTCCAGCGTACGCAGCTCGCGCAGGCTCATGGCGCTGGCGCTTTGGGTCATTAGCAAACCAAAGGCCAGGGTGAGTGCAAGGGGGAACCGTCGGAACATTGCTTTCTCCTGGGGGTGGTGGGCGGGTAGGTCTACTGTGCCAGAAGCCCAATCACCCAGGGCGGCCTGTGGCCAGATCGGCGGCGCTCTGCGCTGGCGCAAGTGCGCAACGGCGGGGCGGCTCCTACAATGCCCGCCATGGCACGACCTTTTGACGTATGTATCCGCGGCGCCGGCATTGTGGGCCGCGCGCTGGCCCTGCAACTGGCGTCCCAGCGCCTGAAGGTGGCCCTCGTTGACCATCGCCTGGGCGGGTCTACCCCGGCTCCGGACGGCCACAGCGACGTGCGCGCCTATGCGCTCAACCCGGCCTCGCGCAAGTTGCTACAAGGCCTGCGCTGCTGGCCCGACGCGCTGCACGCCACGCCGGTGGTGGCCATGGAAGTGTTTGGTGACGCCGGCGGCAGCACCCGTTTTGACGCGCTGGACTCGTCGGCTGAAGCACTGAACTGGATCGTGGACGTGCCCGAGCTGGAAAAGCTGCTGGGCGCGGCACTGGGTTTTCAGAGCCTGATTGAAGTGGTCAGCACGCCGCAGGCCGCGCCGCTGACCGTGGTGTGCGAAGGCAAAGCCAGCCGCACCCGCGAAGAATTTGGCGTCGAGTTCATCGCCCAGCCCTACCTGCAGTGGGCGCTGGCCGCGCGGGTGGATTGCGCTGTGGCACATGGCCAAGTGGCGCGCCAGTGGTTTTCGCAGCCCGACGGCCAGGGCGAAATTGTCGCCTTGCTGCCGCTCGGTGGCGCCAACGGCCACCAATGCGCACTGGTCTGGTCCGCACCGCCCGAGCGCGCGCAGGCCCTGCAAGCGCTGGACGCCCAAGAGTTTTGCCTGCAACTGCAAGCCGCCAGCCACCACGCCCTGGGCGACATGCAACTCACGAGCGAGCGCCAGATTTGGCCCTTGCAGCATTCGCAAGCCGCGCACTGGTGCGGCGCAGGCGCAGAAACCGGATCTGGCGCCTGGGTGCTGGCCGGAGACGCGGCGCACGCGGTGCACCCGCTGGCCGGTCAGGGCCTGAACCTGGGCCTGGGCGACGTGGCCGAACTCGCAGCCGTGCTCGAAGCCCGCCCCTACTGGCGCAGCGTGGGCGACTTGCGCCTGCTGCGCGCCTACGAGCGCGCCCGCAAGGCCGAGTTGGCCCTGATAGGCGGCGCGGGCGACGCGCTGCAACAGCTTTTTTCGCGCGACAGCGCCTGGGCGCGCAGCCTGCGCAACGCCGGCATGCGCGCGTTTGAGCGCAGCGGCCCCCTCAAAGCCTGGGTCGCCGAGCGCGCCATGGGCTTGCGCGGCCACTGACGCCAGCTTTTCCCTTATTTACTACCCCGACCCGTAATGCCAAAACTTTTCAAATTCCTGCTGCTTGCGCTGCTCGCCACCCTGAGCCTGGGCGCGCTGGCGCAAGAAGCCGCTATCCGCAAAAACATCGCCACGCGCCTGCCCCAGCTCAAGGCGATTGACGAGGTGCGCAAGACCGATATGCCCGGCCTGTTTGAAGTGCGCGTGAACGGCACCGAAATTTATTACACCGACGCCCAGGGCAACTACCTGATTGAAGGCAACCTGATCGACACCCGCAACCGGCGTAACCTGACGGACGAGCGGGTAGAAAAGCTCACCGCCATCAAGTTTGAGAGCCTGCCGCTTAAAGACGCTTTCGCCATCGTGCGCGGCAACGGCGAGCGCAAAATTGCGGTGTTTGAAGACCCCAACTGCGGCTACTGCAAGCGCTTTGAGCGCGACTTGCAAAAGGTGGACAACGTCACGATTTACCTGTTTTTGTATCCCATCTTGGGGGCGGACTCCACCGAAAAATCCAAAGCCATCTGGTGCGCCAAAGACCGCGCGCTGGCCTGGCAAGACTGGATGCTGCGCGACCAAAGCGCCTCTGCCGCGTCTGCCAAGTGCGACACCGGCGCCCTGGAGCGCAATGTGGACATGGGCCACAAGTACAAAATCACCGGCACGCCCACCTTGCTGTTTACCAACGGCGCCCGCGTGCCCGGCGCGGTAGACAGCAAAAAGGTCGAACAAATGCTGGCCGAAGCCGCCAAAGGCTGATGCGCAGCGCACCCGCAGCACCCTGGGAGGTGCACTACCACGTTGAGGCCGCCAGCCTGCACGCGCACCTGTGGCGCGTGACCATGACGATGGCCCAACCCGCCGCCCTGCAAACCCTGCGTTTGCCGGTGTGGATTCCGGGCAGCTACATGGTGCGCGAGTTTTCCAAGCATCTGCAAAACCTGCAATGCCGCCAAAACAACCGCCCCCTGGCCGCCACGCAGCTTGATAAAGCCACCTGGCAAGTGCCATGCGACGGCGACCAGCCCCTGCAAGTGCAGTACGAGGTGTATGCGCTGGACAACTCGGTGCGCACCAGTTGGCTCGATAGCGCGCGCGGCTTTTTTAATGCCACCAGCCTGTGCCTGATGGCCGATGGCGCCACCGACCAGCCCCACGCGCTGGACATCGTGCGCCACCCCGAGATGCAGGGCTGGAACGTGGCCACGGGCTTGCCCGCCATGGATGTAGATAAAGCCGGTTTTGGCCGCTACCAAGCGGCAGATTACGACGAACTGGCCGACTGCCCGGTGGAAATGGGCGCGTTTTGGAGCGGCAGCTTTAGCGCCTGCGGCGTGCCGCACCGCCTGGTGGTGGCCGGGGCCTTGCCTTCGTTTGACGGCGCACGCCTGCTGCGCGACACCCAAAAAATCTGCGAAACCCAGTTGCAGTTCTGGCACGCCGAGGGCGACCCTGCCGCCAAGCACCTGGCCGACAAGGCGCCGTTTGCCCACTACGTGTTCTTCTTGAACGCCGTGGACGACAGCTACGGCGGCCTGGAGCACCGCAATTCGACCGTGTTGATCGCTGCCCGGCGCGACTTGCCGCGCCTGCATGACGCCAAAACCAGCGACGGCTACACCACGCTTTTGGGCCTGATCAGCCACGAATACTTTCACACCTGGAACGTCAAGCGCCTGCGCCCAGCCGAATTTGCGCGCTACGACTACGCCCAAGAAAACTACACCGAGCTGCTCTGGTTTTTTGAAGGCTTTACCAGCTACTACGACGACTTGCTGTTGCGCCGCGCAGGGCTCATAGACGACGCCATCTACTTCAAACTGCTCACCAAGACCGCCAACCAGGTGCTGCAAACCCCGGGCCGCTTGCTGCAAACCGTGGCCCAAGCCAGCTTTGACGCCTGGGTCAAGTACTACCGCCAAGACGAAAACACGCCCAACGCCACGGTGAGCTACTACACCAAGGGCGCGTTGGTAGCCCTGTGCCTGGACCTGAGCCTGCGCGCCGAGGGCAAGCTCACCTTGGACTCGGTGATGCGCGGCCTGTGGCAGCGCTGCGCCGCAGGCCCCATGGCCGAGGCCGATTTGCTGGCGGTGCTGCAAGATTTGAGCGGCCGCAGTTGGGCCAAAGAGATCAAAGCCTGGGTCCACAGCACGCGCGAGCTGCCGCTCAAAACCCTGCTGCAAGCCCAAGGCCTGCAAGTCCACGTCGACCCGGCCCCAATGGCCCAGCGCCTGGGCCTGCGCGTGAGTGATGCCAACGGTACGGTGACGGTCAAAGCTGTGCTGCGCGGTGGCGCGGCCGAGAACGCGGGCTTTGCGGCGGGCGACGAATGGCTGGGCGTGGACGTAGGTGCGCGCGGGCAGGGCGGATCGTGGCGGCTGAATAAGTTAGACGACCTGGCGCTGCTCTTGGGGCCCGAGCGCCGGGCCACGGCGCTGGTGTCACGCGACAAGCGCCTCTTGCGCCTGCCACTGGTCTTGCCGCAGGGGGTGACGACCTGGCGCATTACTAACGCTGGGCGCGCCCCCGGGCGCTGGCTTTCTTAGGCGCCAGCTTTCTTAATTAAGCCGGTTGGCCTTGAGGCCCCGCGCAATGGCGCAATAGCCGTCGCGCAGCAGTGAATCGTTCCACTGCTCTTTGGTCATGAACTTGTCGGCAAACTACTGCGCCGCGCGCGCCCCGCCTACTTCCCTGTAAATTGCGCCGGCCGCTTTTCCAAAAACGCTTTCACGCCTTCGATGTAGTCATGCGTGGCGCCCATGGCGGACTGGGTGTCGCGTTCTACGTCCAGGTGCGCGCTCAACGAGCGGGTGCTGGCACCTTGCAGCAAGGCGCGGGTGGCCACCAGCGCGGTGGTGGGCATGGCGGCCAGGCGCGCGGCCAGCGCCAGGGCGGCGGCCAGCGGATCGTCGGCCACGTCCCAAATCATGCCCCACTCTTTGGCCCGGGCTGCTGGCAGTTTGTCGCCCGTCATGGCCAGCGCCAGGGCGCGGGCCAGGCCCAGGCGCTCTACCAGCAGCCAGCTGCCGCCCGCGTCGGGCACCAGGCCAATTTTGCTAAAGGCCTGGATAAAGCTGGCCGTGGGCGCGGCAATGGCAATGTCGCAAGCCATGGCCAGGCTGGCGCCCGCGCCGGCCGCTACGCCGTTGACCGCCGCCACGCAGGGCATGCGCAGCAACTGGATGCGCCGGGTGGTGGGGTTAAAGGCCTG
>CANBVJ010000015.1 GCA_947372865.1 Comamonadaceae bacterium | reverse complement strand
ACCAGCACGGGCACCTCGTGCAGGCCAGCCAACTTGGCGGCACGCGAGCGGCGCTCACCGGCAATGATCTCGTAGCGGCCCTGCCCGATGGGGCGGACCAAGATGGGCTGCATGATGCCCTGGGCCTTGATGCTCTCGGCCAGCTCGTAAAGCGCGCCTTCGTCCATGTGGGTGCGCGGCTGGTAGATGCCGGCCACCAGGTCGGTCAGCAGCAGGGTGGTGGGCAGGCTGGCGTCCAAAGGGGTGTCGGGCGCGGCGTCTTGCACCTTGGGCCCGAGCAGGGCTTCCAGGCCCATGCCGAGTCCTTTGGGTTTTTTACTGGCCATCTTGAGCCTCCTTGTGGGTAATGAGTGTGTGAAGCAAAGCCTGGCCTGCGGGCCAGTCGCCAAGCTGGGAATCGGCGTTGATGTGGCCAGCGTGGCCACAGTCATGCCACTGCGCGCCCCAGGCGCTTGCAAAGGCTTGCGCGCGCTCCAGGCTGCAGTAAGGATCGTTGTGGCTGCCCGCCAGCACGCTGGCAAAGGGCAGGCGTTGCAGCACCACCGGCGACCAACTGTGCAGCACCGGGCGCAGTTCTTCGCGCTCGGCGTCACCCGGGGCCACCAACAGCGCGCCGTGGACGAGGTGCGTGTTGTGCGAACAGGCCGCCCAGGCCGCCACCAGCAGGCAACCCAGGCTATGGGCCACCAGCAAGCAGGGCGCGTCTTGGGCCAGCACCACTTCTTCAAGCCGGGTAATCCAGTCGCCGCGCAGAGGCTGCATCCAGTCGTGCTGCTCCACGCGCAGGTAGCCGTGGCTGGCTTCCCAGCGGCTTTGCCAATGCGCAGGGCCCGAGTTTTGCCAACCCGGCAAAAGCAGCACCTTCGGGTTTGCGGCCATGGCGCTTAGCCCATCTTGGGCAGGCGGCGCAGCATTTCCCGGGCAAAGGCGACAAAAGCCTGCGCGCCCTTGGAGGCCGGGTCAAATGCCACGCCGGGCAGGCCGTAGCTCGGTGCTTCGGCCAGGCGCACATTGCGCGGGATGACGGTGTCAAACACCTTGTCGCCAAAGTGGGCGGTGAGCTGTTCGCTGACCTGCTGCTGCAAAGTAATACGCGGGTCAAACATCACGCGCAAGAGGCCGATGATGCGCAGGTCGTCGTTGAGGTTGGCCTTGACTTGCTTGATGGTGTTGACCAGGTCGGTCAGGCCTTCCAGGGCAAAGTATTCGCACTGCATGGGCACGACCACGCCGTCGGCGCAGCACAGGCCGTTGAGCGTCAGCATGGACAACGATGGCGGGCAGTCGATCAGCACAAAGTCGTAGTCTTTGTCCACCTCGGCCAGGGCGGTTTTAAGTCGGCGCTCGCGGCGCTCAAGCTCCACCATTTCCACCTCGGCCCCGGCGAGTTCGCGGTTGGCGCCCAAAATGTCGTAGCTGCAACCGGCCGCCACCAGCTTGTCGCTGCGGGTGCGCGCCTCGGCGATGCTGGCCGACTCCAGCAAGACGTCATAGACGCTGAGCGCCAGGCTGCGCTTGTCCACGCCCGAGCCCATAGTGGCGTTGCCCTGGGGGTCCAGGTCAATCATCAGCACGCGCTGGCCCAACTGCGCCAGACCGGCCGCCAGGTTGACGGCGGTGGTGGTTTTGCCAACGCCACCTTTTTGGTTGGCAATGCAGAATATTTTGGCCATGGGTCAGGGACGCAGAAAAAGAAAAAGGGCCGCAAGCGCTGCGGTTTCACGTGGAACAAGGGGCTTGTGCATCATTGCGCCGCCACCAGCTTGAGGCCAAAGCCAATCAAAAAGACGCCGGCCACTTTTTCCAGCACCCGGCCAATCACCGGATTGGCTCGCACGCGCTCGGCAAAAAAATGGGTCAGCAGCGTGGCGCCCAGGCCATAGGCAAAAGTCAAGGCGGCGATGGTGGCAGCCATAAAGCCGTAGGTCACCAAACCTTGTTGGCGCACTGGATCGACAAACAGCGGAAAAAACGCCATGTAAAACAAAATCGCCTTGGGGTTGAGCAGGGTGATCAACATGGCCTGGCGCAGGTACTGACGCGGGCGGATATTGATGGGCAAAGGCGCACCGGGTTTGGACATGAGCATGGCGCCACCCAACCAAGCCAGGTAACCGGCACCCACCCATTGCACCAACTGAAACGCCGCCGGATACGCAGCGAGCAACGCCGCCACACCCGCCACCGCCAGCCACATCAGCACCTGGTCACCCAAAATAACGCCTAGCGTGGCAGCCAAGCCACCGCGCACGCCGCCTTTGCTGGTGGACAACACCAACGCCAGATTGCCGGGACCAGGAATCAGCAAGAACACCAGAATGGTGAGGACAAAAGTACCGTAATCGCTGACGCCGAACATGAAAATCCTAGGGTGTGGGAACGCAAGTTTACGTTAGCCCCGCTCAGCGCGACTTGCGCCGGGCTTAGGGCGCCTATTTTTGCAGGCAGGGGCCTCAGGCGCGGCGCATCCAGACCAGGCAACGCTCGGCGTCCAGCCCCGGCACCTGCAGCGGTTCCACGTGGAACACCTGAACGCTGGGGTCTAAGGCCAGCAGCTCGGCCGCCGGGTGTTTGCCCTTCATGGCCATCCACACGCCTTGGGGCGCCAAGGCGCCCACCGACCACTGGGTAAAGTCCGCCAGCGAAGCAAAGGCGCGCGAACACACTACGTCGTAGGGCTCAGTCAGGCCTTCCACGCGGGCATGGATGCCGCGCAAACGGGGCAGCTTCAGGCTGACCGCCGCTTGTTGCACGAAGGCGGCTTTCTTGGCCACGGTGTCCACGCAGTGCACCGTCATGGCCGGGCAGCAAATCGCCAGCACCACACCAGGCAGGCCAGCGCCCGCGCCCACGTCCAGCACACGCACCGACTCGTCGCACCCCAGCGCTGCGAGCTGTTGGCGCAAGGGACGCACCACCGCCAGGCTGTCAAGCAGGTGGTGGGTGAGCATGTCTTGCGGGTCACGCACGGCGGTCAGGTTGTAGACGCGGGTCCATTTCTGGATCAGGTCCACATAGTCGAGCAGGGCGGTAATTTTCCCCTCGTCCAGCGCCAAGTCCAGGGCCTGCAGCCCGGCGCGCAGTTGCGGCTCTAGCGCGCGACTCACGCTTGCGCCTCAGATGCCGTGGCCAAGGACGCCTTGGCGGCGAAGTCGCGGAAGTTGCCTTTTTTCAGGTGGATCAGCAAGAGCGAAATCGTGGCCGGGGTAATGCCCGACAGGCGCGAGGCCTGGCCCAGGGTTTCCGGGCGCAACTGGTTCAGGCGCTGGCGCGCCTCAATGCTCAGGGCAGACACCTGCATATAGTCCAGCTCGGCGGGCAGGCGCAGATTCTCGTAATGCGCAGCGCGGCCCACCTCTTCTTGCTGGCGCGTGATGTAGCCCGAGTATTTGGCGGCAATTTCCACCTGCTCAATCACGCTGGCCACGAACACGTCCTGGGCGGTGCTGGCGTCGGTTGCGGGAGCAAGTGCCGCGCTCGCGTAGCGCCCGGCGTCCAAGCCCATCAGGTCGGCGTAGCGCACATCGGGGCGGCGCAGCAGTTCAGCTAGGTTGTATTCGTGTTCAATCGCCTTGCCCAGCACGCGCTCTGACTCACGTGCGGGCAGGTTGTTGGGGTTGACCCAGATGGAGCGCAGGCGTTCGGTTTCACGTGAAACCGCCTCGCGCTTGCGGCAAAACGCCGCCCAGCGCGCGTCGTCCACCAGGCCCAGGGCGCGGCCAGTTTCGGTCAGGCGCACGTCGGCGTTGTCTTCGCGCAGTTGCAGGCGGAACTCGGCGCGGCTGGTGAACATGCGGTAGGGCTCGGTCACGCCCTTGGTAATCAGGTCGTCCACCAGCACACCCAAATAAGCCTCGTCGCGTCCGGGCAACCAGGTGTCGCCACTCCAGGCGGTTTGCGCCCCGGCTTGCAGCGCGGCGTTCACCCCGGCAAACAGACCCTGGGCGGCGGCTTCTTCGTAGCCGGTGGTGCCGTTGATCTGGCCGGCGAAAAACAGGCCGCCAATCTGCCGCGTCTCAAAACTGCTTTTGAGCGCGCGCGGGTCAAAATAATCGTACTCAATCGCGTAGCCCGGGCGCAGGATGTGGGCGTTTTCCAGGCCCACCATGCTGCGCACCAACGCGTACTGGATGTCAAAGGGCAGGCTGGTGGAAATGCCGTTGGGGTAGTACTCGTGGGTGGTCAGGCCCTCGGGCTCGAGAAAAATCTGGTGGCTTTCTTTGTCGGCAAAGCGGTTGACCTTGTCTTCCACGCTGGGGCAGTAGCGCGGGCCCACGCCCTCGATATTGCCGGTGAACATGGGGCTGCGGTCAAAGCCGCTGCGAATGATCTCGTGGGTGCGCGCGTTGGTGTGGGTAATCCAGCAGGGCATTTGCTGCGGATGCTGCTCCACCCGGCCCATAAAGCTGAACACCGGCATGGCCGCGCTCATGCCGCCGGGCATGCCGTCGCCAGGCTGCGCCTGGCATTTGCTGAAATCAATGCTGCGCCCGTCAATGCGCGGCGGCGTGCCGGTTTTCAGGCGCCCTTGCGCCAGTTTCAACTCTTTCAGGCGCGCGCTCAGGCGAATCGCCGGGGGGTCGCCCGCGCGCCCGGCGGCGTAGTGGTTCATGCCCACATGGATCTTGCCGTCCAGAAAAGTGCCGGCGGTCAGCACCACGGTCTTGGCGCGAAAGCTGATGCCAATCTGCGTGACCGCGCCCACGACCCGGTCGCCCTCGACCAGCAGGTCGTCCACGGCTTGCTGAAAGAGCGACAAATTGGGCTGGTTTTCCAGCATGCGGCGAATCGCGGCCTTGTACAAAACGCGGTCAGCCTGGGCGCGGGTGGCGCGCACGGCCGGGCCCTTGCTGGAATTGAGGATGCGAAACTGGATGCCCGCCTCGTCGGTGGCCAGGGCCATGGCGCCGCCCAGGGCGTCCACCTCTTTAACCAGATGCCCTTTGCCGATGCCACCAATCGACGGGTTACAGCTCATTTGCCCCAGGGTTTCGATGTTGTGCGTCAGCAGCAAGGTCTTGCAACCCATGCGCGCTGCGGCCAGCGCAGCCTCGCACCCGGCGTGGCCGCCGCCGACGACGATGACGTCAAACTGTTGGGGATAAAGCATGGCGGGCACTCAATTCAGGGGGAGGAGGGCGATTTTACCGGCGCGGCCTCAACCACACCCAAGAGACGCGCGCGGGACATTTACTAGTCTTTCCCCTAGGTGTCTTGGCACCCATGCTGGGGTAGAGTGATTGGCAACATTACACCGGAGTTCGCACATGTCCAGCCCATCCCTCAAAGACCAGGTCAGCCCCGAAGAGTGGCAGTTGCGCGTTGACCTGGCCGCCTGTTACCGCTTGGTGGCCGCCTATGGCTGGAGCGATTTGATCTTCACCCATATCAGCGCGCGCATTCCCGGCCCTGAGCACCATTTTCTGATCAACCCCTACGGCATGCTGTTTGAGGAAGTCACCGCCAGCAGCCTGATCAAGATCGACCAGCAGGGCGAAAAGCTCAGCGAATCGCCGCACCCGGTCAACCGGGCCGGTTTTGTCATCCACAGCGCGGTGCACGCGGCGCGCGAAGACGCAGGCTGCGTCTTACACACCCACACGCGCGCCGGGGTTGCAGTCAGCGCCCAGGCCTGCGGCGTGCTGCCGATCAGCCAGCAATCGACCTTTGTGCTGGCTTCGCTGGGCTACCACACCTACGAAGGCGTGGCCCTGCACGACGCCGAAAAGCCCCGCCTGCAAGCCGACCTGGGCCAGGCCAACCACCTGATGCTGCGCAACCACGGTCTCTTGGTGGTGGGCAGCAGCATTGCCGAGGCGTTTTTGCTGATGTACAACTTTGAATCCACCTGCCAAATCCAGCTCGCCGCGCAAGCCGGTGGAGCACTGACGGAAGTAGATCCGCGCATCATTGACGGCGTAGGCCACGCCATGCGCACCCAAACCAACGGCCTGGGCGGCGCCTTTGCCTGGCCGGCCATGCTGCGCAAACTCGACCGCATGGGCAGCGACTACCGCAATTGACCATACACCAGTGCTTGTTGGGGCTGCGCACCAGCCCACAAACCCCGAACTGCGCTTGCGCGCGCCCCCATTTCGTACCACCCATCAAGGCCAGACCATGACAAGCAGCACCACCCCCACAGCCCAAACCTTTGACTACATTGTGGTGGGCGGCGGCGCCGCCGGCTGCGTGGTGGCCAGCCGCCTGAGCGAAGACCCCAAAGTGCGCGTCTGCCTGCTGGAGGCCGGCGGCCCCGACAACTCGGTGCTGATCCACGCACCCATGGGCTTTGCGGTCAGCGCGCCGCTCAAAATCCACAACTGGAGCTACGAGACCGTGCCCCAGCCCGGCTTCAACGGTCGGCGTGGCTACCAGCCGCGCGGCAAGGTGATGGGCGGCAGCACGTCGATTAACGCCATGGTCTACACCCGTGGCCACCGCGACGACTACGACCACTGGGCCAGCCTGGGCAACCCCGGCTGGAGCTTTGACGAAGTGCTGCCCCTGTTCAAGCGTTCAGAACACAACCACTGTTTTGGCGCCACCGCCTACCGCGGCGCCGACGGCCCGCTGCAGGTGAGCTATCTGCGCAGCCCCAGCCCGCTAAACGAGGTGTTTTTTCAGGCCTGCGAACAAACCGGCCTGCCGCGCACGCCCGACTACAACGGCGAACAGCAACTCGGCTGCGGCCCCACCCAGGCCATGCAGGCCGATGGGGAACGCTGCAGCGCCGCCAAGGCCTATATCACTCCCTACATGGGCCGCAGCAACCTGACCATCATCACCCAGGCCCATACCGAGCGCGTGCTCATGGACGGCAAACGCGCCACCGGCGTGCAATACCTGCACGACGGCCAAACTATGCAGGCGCACGCCACCCGCGAAGTAATTCTTAGCGCCGGGGCCTTTGGTTCACCGCAGTTGCTGATGCTCTCGGGCATTGGGCCGCAGTCGCAGTTGCAAGCCCATGGCATTGCCACGGTCCACACGCTGCCCGGCGTGGGGCAAAACCTGCAAGACCACGTCACCACCGTGCTCATCCAGCGCACACCGCGCAAAGAGGCCGCGCTGGGCATCTCGCTCTCCGGCCTGGTGACGGTGGTCAAGTCGATTTTTGAATGGCGCAACAAGCGCACGGGCTGGATTACGTCCAACGTGGCCGAGTCGCAAGGCTTTTTGAAAACCGACCCCAGCGCCGACAAACCCGACATCCAGCTCGCCCTGTGCACCGGCATCGTGGACGACCACAACCGCAAAACCCACTTGGGCCACGGCTACACCCTGCATGTGACGCTGTGCCGCCCCAAGAGCCGGGGAAGCGTCACGCTGCAAAGCGCCAAATCGACCGACGCGCCGCTGATCGACGTAGGCTTCTTGACGCACCCTGACGACATGGCCACCTTGGTCAAGGGCACGCAAATCGGCATGGACATCTTGCAAGCCAAGCCGTTTGACGCCTACCGGGGCGAGATGCTTTACCCGGTCGAGCGCAACAACCCCCAGCAAATCGAAACCTTTTTGCGCGACCACTCCGACACCGAATACCACCCCTGCGGCACCTGCAAAATGGGCCCGCACAGCGACCCGCTGGCGGTGGTGGATGCGCAGTTGCGCGTGCACGGCGTGCAAGGCCTGCGCGTGGTGGACACCTCCATCATGCCCACGCTCACCGGCGGCAACACCACGGCACCGACCATCATGATTGCCGAAAAAGCCGCTGAAATGATCCGCAGCGGCGCTTAGGCGAGGAACCCCCAGCCGGGCGGCACAGGCTGCGCTAAAGCAGCGGCGCCGCGCGCTGCTTATTGCACCAGTGGCCGCTGCCGCCAGGCCAGCGCCGCGCCCAGCCACAAGGCCAGCGCCGACACCAGCAGGCCGCGCTCCAGGCCACCAGCGCCGTCGGCAATCCAGCCCACCAGCGTGGGGCCGACTATTTGCCCGGCGGCAAACACGATCGTGAAGGCGCTGATGCCCGTGGCCCAGGCGCTGGGTGGCAGGTTATGGCGCACCAGCGCCGTGCTCGACGCCACGATCGACAAAAACACGCCGCCAAACAGCAGGCCTGAGACCACTACCACCGCAAAGCTCTGCGTCACCGCAGGCAGCAGCACCGCCAGCCCCAGCAACGCATTGAGCCGCGCCATGGCGCCGCCGCCCTGGTGGCGGTTGAGCAAGCCCGCCCAAATGCGCGACGAGGCCACCACCGCCAAGCCCAACAAGCCATAAAACACCGTCACCGCCGTCGCGCTGGCGCCTTGCGCGCGCAAGAGCGCCACCGCAAAGGTCATGTACCCGATATAGCCCACACCAAACATGCCATAGCCCGCCAGCGCAAAACCAAACGCGCGCCAGCCAAACTCCAAGGGCGCGCTGGTAGCCACCGCCGCAGTGGCTGCCGGCATTTGCTCCCACTGCACCATCACCCGCGCGGGCCAGCGCAGCAAGGCGGTGGCGGCAAAACACACCAGCGCCAGCGCCCACCAGGCAAAACGCCAGTTATGCGCCTGGTCGGCAAACGCATCCAGCACCCAAGGCACCAGCAGCGCCGAGAGCGTAATCCCCAGCCCCGTGCCGCCGTAGTACACACCCAGCAGCAGGCCAGCATGCGCCGGTGCGCGGCTGCCCAGGCGCGCCGCCAGCAGGCCCCCCGCCACAAACACCAGCGCGCTGGCCACCCCGGCCAACAAGCGCTGCACCAACAAGACCGGTGCCTCGGTAAAAAAACCGCACAAGCCCATGAACAGCGCCGCCAAGAGCGAGCCCGCCCACAGCAACACCGTGGGCGACACCCGGCGCATCAGCCCCGGCATGGCCAGCGCGCCGAGCAAATAGCCCACCGCGTTGGCCGTGTTCATGGCGCCGGCCAGGGTGTAGCTCCAGCCCAGATCGGTGCGCATGCCCGGCAGCAGCAAGCCGTAGGCAAAGCGCGTCACACCCAAGGAGACAGCCGCGCCCACCGACAGGGCCAAAGCAAGCCAAAATAGCGGACGCAGCGGTGAAGGCACAAACACTCCCAATGGGAAAAACAAGCCGCGATTGTGCGCTGGCCCACCGCGCCTGCCTGCTGCGCAAACGACACTGCATTTCGCCAACCTGCCACCCCGATTTTTCTGAAAGTCCGCATGACCACTTTGTTCGATCCCCTGGCCCTTGGCCCCATCACCCTGGCCAACCGTGCTGTTATGGCGCCGCTCACCCGCAACCGCGCACCCGGCGCCATGCCCACGGCGGCCATGGTCACCTATTACACCCAGCGCGCCAACCCCCAAGATGGCGCGGGGCTGATCATCACCGAGGCCACGGCGATTAGCCACCAGGGCCAGGGCTATGCCGACGTGCCCGGCATCTGGAGCGACGCGCAGGTGCAAGCCTGGAAGCCCATTACCGCTTCGGTGCATGCCGCAGGCGGCAAGATCTTCATGCAACTGTGGCACGTGGGGCGCGTTTCGCACGTGGACCTGCAGCCCGGCGGCCAGGCGCCCGTAGCGCCCTCGGCCCTTACCGCCAAGACCAAAACCGTGCTGATCACCGACGGCGTGCCGCGTTTTGTGCCCACGTCTGAGCCGCGCGCCCTGCGCCTGGACGAGCTGCCCGGCATCGTGGCCGACTACCGCACGGCCGCGCGCAACGCCATGGCCGCCGGCTTTGACGGCGTGGAAGTGCACGCCGCCAACGGCTACCTGATCGACCAGTTTTTGCGCTCGGGCTCCAACCACCGCAGCGACGCCTATGGCGGCAGCATCGAAAACCGCGCCCGCCTGCTGATGGAAGTCATGCACGCCGTCTGCACCGAAATCGGCAGCGCCCATGTAGCACTGCGCTTGTCACCGGTGACCCCGGCCAACGACGCCGCAGACCCGCAGCCTCAGCCCCTGTTCAACTACGTGGTGCAGCAACTCGCACCCTTGGGCCTGGCCTATGTGCACGTGATTGAAGGCTCCACCGGCGCCGAGCGCGATTACCAGCAAGGCGACACGCCGTTTGACTACGCCGCGCTCTTAAACGCCTACCGCGCCGCTGGCGGCCACGCCGCCTGGATGGTGAACAACGCCTACGACCTGCCCCTGGCTAACCACGCGCTGGCCCATGGCGCGGACCTGGTGGCTTTTGGCAAGGCCTTTATCGCCAACCCGGACCTGACCCGCCGCCTGCGCGAAGGCGCCGCGCTCAACCCGGCCGACCGCAACACCTTTTACGGCGGTGGCGCCCACGGTTACACCGACTACCCAACGCTAGGCCACTAAGCCAAGGGCGCCGGGGGCTACCAAAGCCTCACGGCCCCTTCCAACGCTTGAGCAGCAAAGCGTTGGCCATGACGCTCACCGAGCTCAGCGCCATGGCCCCACCGGCGAGCACCGGGTTCAGGTAGCCCAGCGCCGCCAGCGGAATGCCCGCCACGTTGTAGAAAAACGCCCAAAACAGGTTTTGCCGGATCTTGGCCACGGTGCGCCGGGAAATGTCCAGGGCCGCCGCCACCAGGCGCGGCTCGCCGCGCATCAGAGTAATGCCCGCCGCGTGCATGGCCACGTCGGCGCCGCCACCGCCGATATTGGACATGGCCATGCCCACATCGGCCGCCGCCAGCGCTGGTGCATCGTTCACGCCGTCGCCCACCATGGCAACCGTGTAATGCGCGTGGGCGTCGCCCTTGAGCGCCGTGATCTTGGCCGCCTTGTCGCCGGGCAGCACTTCTGCCAGCACCTCGGCGCTGCCGGGGCTGGCGTCCAGGCCCAGGCGCCGGGCCATGGCGCGGGCCGCGCCCCAGTTGTCACCCGAGACCATCACCGTGCGAATGCCGCGCGCGCGCAATTGGGCAATCGCCTCTTGGGCGCCGCGCTTGGGCTCGTCGGCAAAGGCCAGCAAAGCGCGCAGCGTCCAGGCACCGTCTTGCTGCTGCGCCAGCGCCGACACGCTGGCGCCCTCGGCCTCCATGGCGCGCGCCTGGGTGGCAAATGCGGCACCGGCGGGCGAGGCCAGCGCAGGCTGGGCTTGCAGCTCCTGCATCCAGCGCAGGCTGCCCAGGGCGTAGTGCTGGCCGTCTACCAGGCCTTCGGTGCCGCGGCCGGACACGGCGCGCGCATCGGCCAAGGGCAGCAGCGCCAATCCTTGTGCGCGCGCACGCTCCACCACCGCGTGGGCCAGCGGGTGTTCGCTGCCGCTTTGCAGGCTGGCGCATATCTGCAATAAGACGGGGTCCATGCTGGCGGGGGCTAGCGCCACGTTGGCGTCGAGCGCCAGCAGCGCCTTGAGCTGCGGCCGGCCCACGGTCAGGGTGCCGGTCTTGTCAAAGGCCACCACGTTCACCTTGTGCGCCAATTCCAGCGCCTGCGCGTCCTTGATCAAAATACCGTACTTGGCCGCCACCCCGGTGCCCGCCATGATGGCCACCGGCGTGGCCAGGCCCAGCGCGCAAGGGCAGGCAATCACCAGCACCGCCACAGCGCGGATCAGCGCCAGCTCAAAACTGTGGCCCGTAAGCCACCAAGCCAAGAGCGTGGCCAGGGCAATCAGCAAGACCACCGGCACAAACACGGCGCTCACCTGGTCCACCATGCGCTGGATCGGCGCCTTGGCCGCCTGGGCGTCCTCTACCAGGCGAATGATGTGGGACAGCATGGTCTGCGCGCCCACGGCGGTAACCCGCACCAGCACCCGGCCTTCGCCGTTGATGGCGCCGCCCGTCACCCGCGCACCCGCCTCTTTGGCCACGGGCAGCGACTCCCCGGTGAGCATGGATTCGTCCACCTGCGTGGCGCCGTCGGTCACCAGGCCGTCCACCGCAAAGCGCTCGCCAGGCTTGACCACCAGGGTGTCGCCCACCAGCACTTCGGCCACGGGCACGTCCACCTCGCCCTCGGGGCGCAGCAAGTGCGCGCGCTCGGGCCGCAGCGCGTGCAGGGCGCGAATGGCCGAGGTGGTTTGCCGCTTGGCCCGCACTTCCAGCCACTTGCCCAGCAGCACCAGGCTGATCACCAGGGCCGAGCCTTCAAAGTACAAATGCACCATGGCCCCGGCCGGGGCGCTGAGCCACAACCAGACCGACAGCGCCCAGCCCGCCGTGGTGCCCAAGGACACCAGCAAATCCATATTACCGCTGCCATTTTTCAGGGCGTGCCAGCCCGCCACATAAAAGCGCGCACCCAGCAAAAACTGCACCGGCGTGGCCAGCGCAAACTGCCACAGCGGCGAAAGCATCCAGTGCTGGCCCAGCACGTCGCCCAGCATGGGCAGCACCAAGGGCACGCACAGCGCCAAACCCCAGGCCACCGGCGCAAATCCAGCCCAGGCACCGGCGTCCGGCGTGTCAATGGCCGCATCCGCCGCCTTGGGCTCGTAACCGGCATCGCGCACCGCGCGGCGCAGCAAGGCCTCCATCTGCGCGGCCTGCGCCGCGTCCGCCGGAAACGCAATGCGCGCCGACTCGGTGGCCAGGTTCACATTGGCGCTTTGCACGCCGGGCACGCGTTTGAGCGCTTTTTCCACCCGGCCCACGCAAGACGCGCAGGTCATGCCGCCAATGCCGATGTCCAGGGAACACACTTCAGGGGGCGCGGGGGTGCTCATGGGCTTGTTGTCTTTCGGGTAAACGACGCGGAGGATTGAAAAAGAGGGCTTTGGGTGCAAGGTTAAGCTTACGGCCAAAGCCCTAAGCTTCTTTGGCCAAACAACTTTACTCTTGAAAGCTCAACATGAACCACCTCTTTACCGTCACCGGCATGACCTGCGGCCACTGCGAAAAAGCCGTCACTGCGGCGATTGTGCGGCTCGACCCGCTGGCCAAGGTTGAGATTGAGCGCAGTGCCAATAAGGTGCAGGTCCAGTCTGAGCAGAGTCACGAAGCGCTTGCAGCGGTGATTGTCGAGGAGGGGTATGTGGTGACGGGCTGATCTGGGTCAAACGACCCGGCTTTGTTTCCCCGCCTATCCCCCCAGCCCCCTTTCCTCCCCGGCGGGGCGAGAGAGGGGCTGGTGGAGTGAGTGGGGGCTACAAAAGCACCATTAAAAAGAACACTTTTTTAGCGCAAATTAATGGCAAAACCGAAGAAGCAAAATCAGCCTAGCGCCATCTCCCCACCCAACGCTTCAAACAAGTCGGGCAACAGCCGCCCCAACTCGCCCGTAGCAATCGCCACGTCCGCGTCAAAGTGGTCATCCGAGCGGTCGCCGGCCGCAGTGGGCGCCTCGTCAGCCACCACATCCAGAAACGCTACTTTTTTGAGCTGCAAAGCCTCGGTCAGCACAAAGGACACGCGGTCGTTCCAGGTCAGGGCCAGGCGGGTGGGGACCTTGCCGTTGGCGATGTGTTGGCTCACTTCGTCGGTGTCCAGGGCGTGGCGGGTGTAGCGCACCACGGCCTTGGATTCGTCGGCCGCTTTGAGCTCGCACTCACGGTCCACGCTAAAGCCCTGGGGCGCCTCTTTGGTGCCCAGCCAGTGCGCCATGGCGGTAGCGGGCGCCGTTTGGGTGTTGACCAGGCTAAAGGCCAGGCCGTCCACCGCCTTGACCAGGCTGGTCAGCACTTCGTCGGCCTTGGACTGGCTGCCGGCGTCCAGTACCAAAAGCTGGGCCTGTGGGTCTATCCAAATGGTCACGCTGCCCTGTTTGGTAAACGCCATGGGCAAGAGCGCCAAGCGGGCGTCGTCGCTCAGGGTGCGGATTTCTTTCTTGCCAGGTTTGCGCCCGGTGGCCGCTTCAATCTGCGCCACTTGCTCTTGCACCTTGCGTTTGACCACCGAGCCGGGCACGCTTTTGACTTCCATCATCCATTTCAAAATCCACTGCCCGGCCACCACCTCCACGCAGGCGCCATGGGCCTGGCCGCGGGGTTCGACCCAGCCAACCGATTTTTCTTGCGACGCGCCACATTCCACAAAGTGCGCTTCCTGCAGCGCGGTCTCGACTTGCGTC
Organism: Comamonadaceae bacterium; assembly: GCA_947372865.1. GTDB lineage: Bacteria > Pseudomonadota > Gammaproteobacteria > Burkholderiales > Burkholderiaceae_C > Allorhodoferax. The sequence continues at coordinate 45,855 of CANBVJ010000015.1, read as the reverse complement.
TGGGTGGCGGTCCAGGGCGCGGTTAAACGGTAAACCATCAAATTTTTAAACACATGCAACTTTCTTGTTTCAATAAATTCAAACCTGGCGCAAGGACAACTTTACATAGCCTTGCTTAAGCTCAATGGGGCCGATACACAGCCCACGCACACTGGCACCACTGCCTGGCGATTTCCGCAACGGCGCAGCCACTGAAAGATAACGCGATGAAAACACCTTGGAAAACCCTTCTTGTTGCTGGCAGCCTGGCTGCCTTTGGTCTGGGCGCCGTAGCCCAGATGGGACACCCGATGGACGAGCATGCGGGCATGTTTGGCATGCACGGTGCTCACGCCATGACGCCCGAGCGCATGCAAGCACGCATGGACAAACACCTGACAGAGCTTCGGAACAAACTGCACATCACCGCCTCCCAAGAACCGGCTTGGACGGCATTCACCACTGCCATGAAGCTTCCGGCAACCATGCCAATGGCCATGCCCGAGCGCGCCGAGATGGAAAAACTGACCACGCCCGAACGCATTGACAAGCTGAAACAGCTCCGCACCCAGCACCAAGAAGCGATGAAGCCCTTCATGGACCAACGCGACGCTGCGATCAAGACGTTTTACGCCGCCTTGGACGCTGGCCAGAAGAAAACCTTTGATGCCGAACATGCGCACATGATGCGCCGTGGTCCCTGGCACGATTAAAGGCACGCCAGGTGCTGGCTTGAGGCCCAGGGCTGCGCGTCAGCTCTGTCGACTCAGGCCAGCATTTTTTTGAGTTCGCCGCTGTCAATCAGCGCCTGCACGTCACTGGCGCCGCCCACGAGGGTGCCTTTGACAAACACCATGGGGAAGGTGGGCCAGCCGGTCCACATTTTCAGGGCGTTGCGCTTGCGCCAGGTGTTGAAGTAGCTGCCGTATTCCAGATATTCATGCGCTATGCCGGCTTGCGTGAGCGCCGCACGGGCCTTTTTAGGCATCGGGTTCATCGCCATGCCGACCACTACCACCGGGTGGGCGGCCATCGCTGCCTTGACCTCGTCCACCACTTCGTGGTGGTGGCTTGCCACCGTGTGGCGAACTGCCGGGTGAATGTCTGATTCGCTGAGTATTGCGCGTGCCATTGTTGTTTTCCTCCACAAAATGCCATTATGAATGCCGCCGCCGCTCCAAAACCGTGCGCGCTGGGAGGCGCGGCCAACGTGGCGGGTGCAAGACAACACACTTTTCTCCTTACACTTCCCGAATGAACCAAACCCCACTCCCTCCCAGCATGATTCGCGAGGTCAGCATCGGGCAGACGCTCGGCTGGCTGGTCTTGGGCATGCGTGACTTGGTCAAACTGCGCTGGATCAGTTTGATCCATGGCTTGGTGCTGACCGCAGTAGGCGGCTTTATCACCTTGATTGCCCATGACCGGTTTTGGTTGCTGGCGGGCGCGTTGTCTGGGTTTTTGTTTATCGCCCCCGTGCTGGCCGCCAGTTTGTACGCCCTGAGCCGGGAACTGGAAAACCAGCAGCCAACGCGCTGGAACACCGTGTGGCGCACCTGGACGAGCTGGCAAGCCAGCCACCACGACAAATTTGGCAACGACTACTGGTGCATGGTGCAGTTTGGTCTGCTGCTGGCACTCGCCTCTACCGGCTGGGTACTGACTTCTGCTGCGCTGATCACACTGTTGTCCCCGATGCCCATCCAAACACCAGTAGATTTCTTGCGCTTTGTCGTAGGAGCCAAAGAAGGCTGGCTGTTTGAAATATGGCTGGCGCTCGGTGGCGTGATGGCAGCGCCCATTTTTGCCTCCAGTGTTGTCACCATGCCGCTCTTGCTGGATCGGCGCATCTCGCTATGGCAAGCCGTGTTGCTAAGCTGGGGCGTAGTCTTGAAAAACCCGGTGCCCATGGCGGCCTGGGCGGCCATCCTCTTGCTGATGAGCTTGCTGGGTTTGGGCTCCTTGTTGCTGGGCCTGGTCTTTGTCGTTCCCTTGCTGGGGCACGCAAGCTGGCACGCCTACCGGGACCTGATAGACGCCAAACACCTGCCCCTGCGCCAAGGCCAGACCCTTGCGGCGGACCCGCGCTGATGTGGGGCTATACCGAAGAACAGATTGCCAGTTTTGGCCTCACCTTTGGCGTGGGCGCCTTCATGCTCTACATGCTCTTCATCATCGGCCACCTGGCCTGGGAGGCCAAGGCCGGCAAATTTGGCACTTTTGTGCTGTTTTTGGGACTGGCCTTTGGCATGGTGGGCTTTGTCGCCAAGATGGCGATCCAGTGGTGGTTCAAGATCTGACCAACGCCCCAAGGTGCTTTGCGCACCGCACTAAGCTGGCTTAAGCCAGCAAACGCACGCCAATCAAAATGCCATGCAGCCAGCCCAGCATCACCAGCCAAAGCAACAGACCCACGCCCACGGTGATGGCGGTAGGCACCGCCTGACCCACCGGGTATTGCACATCCAAAGCCCGATCGCGTTGGCGTGACGCCCGAAAAGCCAACACACTCCAGAGCAAAAATGCGCCAAACAGCACCAGGTGTGCCAGCGTTCCATTGGAAACAAGGTGGGCGAGCGCCCACACCTTGACCGACAAGACCATCGGGTGGTGCAGCCGGGCGCGGATGGCATTGCGCGGCACATAAGCCGCAGCCAGCAGCACCATGGCCACCAAAGTCAGTAAAAAAGTCAGGTGGCGCATACCGGCCGGCGGCGTCCACAAGAGCACAGGCGTTTCGCGCGCCACGCCAAAACCGTAAACCACCAGCAACAAACCCGCAACAGACAACAAGGAATACGCGGTCTTGAAACGGCCTTCGCCCAAACGGGCACGCAAAGCCTCACGCCGTACGTCGCCACCTATCCGCAAAGAATGCGTACCTAAAAACATCACCAAGCCCAAAATCAGATAAACCATGGCCTACTCCCTTATTTTTCAACAAAATTTTCAGATTTAAAGGTACCACACCAGACCTGCCAACGTGCGCCAAAGGCTGTGGATAAAAATGGAACAAGCCAGCACTTATACACAGGCGCCAGAGTTTTTGAAAAGTTATCCCTTTTCCCGCGACACCAGAAAACGCGGTCCTGCACATGGAATACAGAGCCTTAAGTCCATGATTTCTAAAGAAAAAAAAGACTTGTTCACAGAATTGCCCGAGCCCTATCTACTACTACTATTCTTTAAATAAAGAAATAAGAGATAAGACAGGAACAAGCAAAACCCTGAATGCGGGCTTAGTTTTCTTCTCCAGCCAAAGGCTTTGCAGCAGCGATGCATACGGTAAAATCGCGGTTTGCCCATTCCGACACCACGCCCCATGACGGTTCCTCCCGCCACTGTTTCCCCTGGTGCTGTGCCAGCCGCTTTTGAACTCAAGAGCGCCCAACTGACCCTGGTGGCCTTGGTGGTGAAGACCCACGATTTGGCGATTGTGGCCGCCGAACTGGCCCGAAGCTTTGGCCCCAAAGGCGAAAGCCCCGACTTCTTCGACACCGACGGCGTGGTGATCGACTTCACCCAAACCGACATCGTCTTGCCCCATCCGCAATGGGAATTGCTGATGAAGGCTTTTGATGCCTGCAAACTCGTGCCTATGGCAGTGCGTGGCCTGGACCCTGCGAGCCTGGCCGTGGCCCAGCGCCTGGGCCTGACCGAAGCGCCGCCCGAGCCGCGCCGTGTGGTGGTTTCGGGTGCTAAAGCAGCGCCCCCTGCACCCGCGCTGGTAGTGCCGGTCGCCGCACCAGCAGCGCGCACAGCGCCTGCCCCCGCTCCGGTTGCCCCTCAGGCGACTGCGCCAGTGCGCGAAGCCGCACCGGTACCCACCATGGTGATAACCAAGCCCCTGCGCTCCGGTCAAAAAATTTACGCCCGTGGGGGCGATTTGGTGGTGCTGGCCATGGTCAACCGCGGCGCCGAGGTGATTGCTGACGGCAACATTCACGTCTACGCTCCCTTGCGCGGCAAAGCCATGGCCGGAGCACGCGGCAACACCGGTGCGCGTATTTTTTCGCTTTGTCTGGAGCCTGAACTGGTGTCGATTGCCGGTATTTACCGCACCACCGAAAAGGAATTGGCAGGCGACGTGCTGGGCAAACCGGCACAAGTCCGTTTAAGCGACGATGGAAGCGAAAAGCTCATCATCGAAGCATTGAAATCGTAAAATTCAGTATCACGACTCCACATTTGGAAAGATTCTTCATTCATGGCAAAAATTATTGTGGTCACCTCGGGCAAGGGCGGCGTCGGCAAAACCACCACCAGTGCCAGCTTTGCATCCGGTTTGGCCTTGCGCGGCCACAAAACAGCGGTCATTGACTTTGACGTGGGCCTGCGCAACCTGGACCTGATCATGGGTTGTGAACGCCGCGTGGTGTACGACCTGATCAACGTGATCCAGCGCGAAGCCAATTTGCACCAGGCCCTGATCAAGGACAAGCAGTGCGAAAACCTGTACGTGCTGGCCGCCTCGCAAACCCGTGACAAAGACGCGCTGACGCAAGAAGGCGTGGAAAAAGTACTCAACGACCTGGCCGCCATGGACTTTGAATACATCGTCTGCGACTCTCCGGCTGGCATTGAGACTGGTGCGTTGATGGCCATGCATTTTGCTGACGAGGCCTTGGTCGTGACCAACCCTGAAGTGTCTTCGGTGCGCGACTCCGACCGCATTTTGGGCATGCTCGCCAGCAAGACCAAGCGCGCGATTGAAGGCCTGGAACCCATCAAAGAGCATTTGCTCATCACCCGCTACAACCCGGCGCGCGTGGACCAGGGCCAGATGTTGTCACTGGAAGACATCCAGGACATCTTGCGCATCAAACTCATTGGCGTGATTCCTGAGAGCGATTCTGTGCTGCAAGCCTCCAACCAGGGCGTGCCTGCGGTCCACATGGAAGGCAGTGATGTGGCCGAAGCCTACAAAGACGTGATTGACCGCTTCTTGGGTGAAGACAAGCCTATGCGCTTTATCGATGCGCCTAAGCAAGGTTTTTTCAAGCGTATTTTTGGTGGGAAATAACAGCATGTCCTTCCTCTCTTTTTTCTTGGGTGAGAAGAAAAAATCCGCCAGTGTTGCCAAAGAGCGCCTGCAAATCATCCTGGCGCATGAACGCAGCGGCCGCAACGCCTCAGAGCCCGATTACTTGCAAGACCTGCAGCGCGACCTGATTGCGGTGATCAGCAAATACATCAAGATCAACCCCAATGACATCAAAGTCATGATGGAGCGCCAGGACAACCTGGACGTGCTCGAAGTCAAGATTGAGTTGCCCGACGCGCGTTAAAGCCGCATCAGTCCAAACCCGCCGCGCTTACCAGCAGCGCAGTGCGGTCTACCACCCGGCGCAGCACAAAACTCGAATGCACACCGGTCACGCCCTCAATGCGCGTGACCTGGTTGAGCAAGAGCGACTGGTAATGATCCATGTCACGCACCGCCACCTTGAGCTGGTAGTCCGCGTCCTGCCCGGTAATCAGTAGGCATTCCAGCACCTCGGGCAACACCGCAATAGCCGCTTCAAAATTGGCAAAACGCTCGGGCGTGTGCTTGTCCATGGAAATATGGATCAGCGCCATCAGCGTCAAACCCAGTTTGCGCGCGTCCAGCAGCGCCCGGTAACCCACGATCAAACCGGCTTCTTCGAGCGCCCGCACCCGGCGCAAACAAGGTGAGGCCGACAGGCCAATGCGGTCGGCCAGGTCCTGGTTGTTGATGCGACCATCGGTTTGTAAGACTTCCAGAATCTGGCGGTCAAAGCGGTCTAGTTTCATTTGCTTGCCTTTGAATTGCAAAATATTGGCAGAGTATGCCAAATCTTTAGCGTAATAGAGCAAAAACGCAATCCGCTGCCGCCCCACTGCTTTTACACTTTGTTTATCGGAAATTCGAATCCGGAACGACCGCCAGCAAGGGCCACAAGCCTGCGTTGTACGCCAGCAACTTACCCAGGCGCCGCAAACAAAACAGCCCCCGACGCTTTATCCGCGCGGGGGCTGTCTGTTTTGTGCCGGCGAATTTGCCGGCCCATACGCCTGCTTTGCTAGGCGGCTTTGCCTTCCACAAAAGCCACCATCATGCGCGCCACTTGCAGCCCATCGTGGCCGTGTTGCAGGCTGTCCACGCCCGCGCTGTACAGCGTTTCACCCAGGCGCTCGCGGCGGCGGTTCAGCAGAAAAGCGCTGTAGTCCGGCACAAACTCCGGGTGGCCTTGCACGCAAAACACCTCTTCGCCAATGGCGTACCCGGCCACCGGGCAGTGCGTGTTGCTGGCCAGCAGCACCGCGTTGTGGGGCAGCTCCAGCACTTGGTCTTGGTGGCTTACCAGCAGCGCCAGGCGTTTGTCTTCGGGGGCCAGCGGCAGATCGGCGGCGTGCCAGTCGTAGGACATGCGGCCCACGCCCCAGCCCTGCGGCGCCCGGCCCACTTTGGCGCCCAGGCACAAGGCGATCAACTGGTGGCCAAAGCAAATGCCCAGCAGCTTTTTGTTTTGTTCGAGCAACAGCGTCACGCGGCGGCGCAATTCCACCGCCCAGGGCTCGTCCGAGAACGAGTCTGCCTTGCTGCCGGTCAGCACCACGGCACCATAGGCGTCAAAGGATTCCGGGTACTCACCCGAGGGCGTGTGGAAGATGTCGAACTCCCAGTTCGCCCCCGCGTCCTGGAACAAGCGCACGAACATGGCGCCGTAGCCTTGGTAGGTGGCGGCGATGGACGGATCGAGGTCGTCGTTTTCAAGAATGCAAACTTTCATGCGCCGTATTCTCCCCGTTTTGCTTGCCCTGGCAACGATTTTTGGGTGCCGTGGTACATTAGCCCATCGCTACAGGCGAATTGACCGTGCGGATGCTTCTTGAGCATACCGGCACAGTCCTCGGGCAGAGGGGTCGTCAATTCAGTCCTTTCTAGGCGCTACGCAAGCCTCTCACGACTTTGCGGTATTTTTCCCTTAATGCATGAAGTCCCTGCCCGCGACGCATGCGCATGACTTTTTAATGATTCAGAACACTCCTATTTCTCTCTTGTCCCCTGTGACCATCGGCAAGTACCGTATCGCCGCCTGCCCCCGCCCTCTGGGCAGCGGCCGCTTTGAAGCCCAGGTTTCCATTGCCAGCGGGCGCGGCAGCGCCAGCACCGACCGCGTCATGCGCTTTAGCGATGACTTCCCCACCCACGACGCCGCAGCGCATTACGCCCTGTCCCAAGGCATCAATTGGGTATGCGACGCCACGCGTACGCAGTAACTTTTTCAACTACGACGATAATTGCGTCCAAAGGACACACCATGGCTAAAGAAGAACTGATTGAAATGATGGGCGTTGTGAACGAGGTCTTGCCTGACACCCGTTTTCGCGTCACCCTGGACAACGGACACCAGCTCATTGCCTATTCGGCCGGCAAAATGCGCAAAAACCACATCCGCATCTTGGCGGGCGACCGCGTGTCGCTCGAACTCTCGCCTTACGACCTGAGCAAAGGCCGCATCAACTTCCGCCACATCGAAGGCCGTGGCCCGATGGTGCCGCGCCGCACCAACTAAAAAAGCCTGCTCCTTCGCAGAAAGCCCGCTGACCCCCAGCGGGCCAAGGCGCTTTAAGCTTGGGTCAGCAAGCGCCGCGCGCGCACCGCTTGCGCCAAGCCTTGCAACACCGGCGCGGTTTGTTCCACGCTGATACAGGCGTCCGTCACCGACACGCCGCGCGCCAGCGTTTGGCCCGGCACGATGTCTTGGCGCCCTTCGTACAAATGGCTCTCGATCATCAGGCCGGTAATGCGCGTCTCACCGGCCGCAATTTGCGCCGCCACGTCGGCTGCTACGGCAATTTGCCGCTGGTGCTGTTTGCTGCTGTTGGCGTGGGATACATCCACCATCACCTGTTCGCGCAAGCCCGAGGCTTTGAGTAGCGTGCATGCTGCGGCCACATCGGCTGCGGCGTAGTTGGGCTGTTTGCCGCCGCGCAAAATCACGTGGCAGTTGTCGTTGCCCCGCGTCTCAAAAATGGCCGCCTGGCCCCACTTGGTCATGCCCATGAAGGCGTGCGGCGCTTGCGCCGCCAGAATCGCGTCGCTGGCCACCTTGACGCCGCCGTCCGTGCCGTTTTTGAAGCCCACCGGGCAGCTCAGGCCGCTGGCGAGTTGGCGGTGGCTTTGGCTCTCGGTGGTGCGCGCGCCAATGGCGCCCCAACTCACCAGGTCGCTGATGAACTGCGGGCTGAGCAAGTCCAAAAACTCGGTGCCCACGGCCAAGCCCAGGCCCACAATGTCCAGCAGCAGCGTGCGCGCCAGCGTCAGCCCTTCGTTGATCGAAAAACTGCCGTCCAGGTGCGGGTCGTTGATATAGCCCTTCCAGCCCACAGTGGTGCGCGGCTTCTCAAAATACGTGCGCATCACGATGAGCAACTCACCTTGCAGTGCGTCGGCTTGGGCTTTGAGCCAGTGCGCGTATTCCATGGCCTGGCCGTGGTCATGGATAGAGCACGGGCCCACCACCACGATCAGGCGGTCATCGCGCCCATGCAGCACGTCGCAAATGGCGGCGCGGCTGCGTTCCACCGTGGCCAGCACCGCCTCAGAGGCGGGTAACTGCTCTTGCAAAAGCACGGGCGTGATCAAGGGGCGCACGGCGCCAATGCGGGTGTCGTCGGTGCGGATCTGGTCGGGAGTGTGGGGCATGGCGTGGGCGCTGGGCGTGTCAAATAAAGGGGTATTTTCGCCCCTCAGGCTTGGGCGTCCTTCATGGCGGCTTTGTAGACCGAGTTTTTGGGCGCGGCCATCAGGCGGCGCAGCATGGGCTCAAAGGTGCTCATCGGCAAAATTTCCAGGGCCGGGTCAAAAGCGCGGTTGTCATAGAGCGCAATGAATTCTTCGGTCTGGGCGTAATGCGCGTGGCCCTTGAACATGTCGCGCATATCGCGGTTCAGGCCGATGTGGTGAAAGAAGTTGTAGCCCTGAAAAATGCCATGGTTTTGCACCATCCACAAATTGGCTTCGCTGACAAAGGGTTTCAGAATGGCCGCAGCGATATCTGGGTGGTTGTACGCGCCCAGGGTGTCGCCAATGTCATGCAAGAGCGCGCAGACCACGTATTCCTCGTCCCGCCCATCGGCCAGCGCCAAGGTGGCGGTTTGCAGCGAGTGGCTGTAGCGGTCTATTGGAAAGCCGCCGTAATCGTTTTCCAGCAGTTGCAGGTGCGCAATCACCCGGTCGGGCAGGCTTTTGGCGGCGTGCATCACTTCCGGGACGATGATGGCCCAGTCCTCTTTGGTGCTTTGTTCCATGCGGGTAAAGGTGGCGCGTGCGTTCATACAGTTGGGTCTCCGGGGCCTTGGGGAAGCCAGTATGGCACTGCGGCGGCGCGCCTGAGAATTGCGCTGGTTTGCGATGGGTCACGCCGGCGACTTCGGCGCCGCGCACAATGGCACCATGACCGAACGCGACCAAACCCTGGGTGAAGAAATTGCCAATGCAGTCAGCCACGGCGTAGCGCTGCTGGCCGCACTGGCCACCGTGCCGTTTTTGGTGATGGCGGCCAGCCACCGCCACCCATCGGCGGTGGTGGGTGCGGTGGTGTTTGGCGCCACCATGGTGCTTTTGTACCTGGCGTCCACCCTGTACCACGCCCTGCCCCCCGGGCGTGCCAAGCGCGTGTTCATGAAGCTCGACCACAGCGCGATTTACCTGTTTATTGCCGGCAGCTACACGCCGTTTGCGCTGGGCGCGCTCGATGGGCCTTGGGGCTGGTCGCTGTTTGGCGTGGTGTGGACGCTGGCCGCCGCTGGCGTGGCGCTCAAGGCCTTTGACCGCCTTTCGCACCCTTGGTGGTCCACCGGCTTGTACCTGGCCATGGGCTGGCTGGTGCTGGTGGCCGCCGTGCCCATGTTGGAGCGGGTGCCCATGGAGGGCTTGGCCTGGCTGCTGGCCGGGGGCGTGGCCTATACGCTGGGCGTGGTGTTTTTTGTGCTGGACCACCGCATGCGCTACGCCCATGCCATCTGGCACGCCTTTGTCGCTTCCGGTACCGGGCTGCACGTGGTGGCGATCATGGGATACGCCGGGTAAAACGGGTTAGGGCGAGCCGCCCACTGCGCGGCTGCGCGAGCGTTCTGCCCCCGGCACACCCAGCTCCGGGTGCAGCTTGCCCGCCACCAGCCAGGCCGCCAAGAGCGCCAGGCCCGCCACCGCAAACAGCCCCGCCACCGGAAAAAACTGCAGCACCAGCCAGGCAATGCCTGGCGACAAAATGCCCGAGGCATCGCGAAAGCTCGAATACACCGCCGACATCTCGGTGCGCTCTGACGGTTTGACCGCCATCAAAAACGGCAAGCCCGCGCAGGTGTCGAGCAGCACCAAAAAATAGGTGCCCAAAATCAGCAACGCCACCGTGGCCCAGGGCCAGGGCGAAAACAGCGTGCCGGCCAGAAAAAACACCCCCCCGCCCAGGCAACCCACGCGCACGGCGGTGCGCACCGAGTGCTGGCGCATCCAGCGCAGCATCAGCGGTGCCAGAAACAAGCCCATATTGGCCAGTGAAGACGCCACGCCGCCCACAGTTTCGCCCAGGCCGTTTTCCAGCGCAAAAATGCCCACGTAAATAAAGTAAAACCACCAGCCGCAGGACCGAATCACCGGAATCAACCAGCCGGTGACCAGGCGCGGCTGGGCAAAAAAGCGCTGCACATGGACCAACGGGTGGCGGCGCTCTGTGCTGGCGGCCTTGGCAATGGCTTTGCCGTTGCCCAAGGGCGTTTTCCAGACCAGCGCCACGATGACGGCTGCCGCCGCACCCACCAACGCAAACGGCGCCCAAGCCGCCACGCCCAGCAGCCACACGCCCAGCACCGGCCCAGCCACCCAGCCCACGCTGCCGTAAAACAGGCGCAGCGTTTCCAGACGGCTGAAGTCGGTTTTGCCCACGTGGTCCAGCACGTAGGCGTTAAAGCAGACAAAGGAAATGGCCGCCGCCATCACACTGAGCAAGAGCGCCAGCGTGACCCATTGGCCGCCCAGCGCCCCCGCCCCCGCTCCGGCCACGTACAGGCCGCTGGCAAACAGGTAAATCGCCCGCCGGGGAAAGCGCCGCGCCAAGGCAGGCACCATGAGCGCGGTGAAAAGCGACACCAGCCCAATGGCAAAGTAGATTTGCGACACCACGGCCGCGCTGCCCCAGGCGCGGTACATCACCAGCGGATAGACCGACAGCGTGCCGCCGCGCACCAAAGCCTCCAGGCCGCCAATGCGGGCGAAGTCTTCAACACGGGGTTTGCGGATGGCGGTGGACATGTACGGCGTTGGTAGCAGACGCGAACTTTCGCACATTCCTGTGGCCGCGCCTGGGCCGATGGCGACAGACATAGCCGCGTTTGCGTCGGGGCAAGGCCTGGCTGTGGCCCCCCGGCACGCGTCGCCATGGGGTTTTCTGACGCGGCGGCCAAGAAAACCCGAGGCCTACGGCTCAGCCCGGCCACTAAGATCGCAGCGCCGCTGCAACCCTACAATCATTTTTACGCCCTGACCGGATAACAGACCATGACCCACACCCGCATCCGCAAATTCAACACCGGCGCCACCTACCCCGAGCAAAAGCTCGACAACGATCTGTGCCAGACCGTGGTGGCGCGCGGCTCCATGGTGTTTGTGCGCGGCCAGATCGGGCAAGACCTGGACACGTCCGAGAGCGTGTGTATTGGCGACGCGGCCGGCCAGGCCGAGCAGGCCATGAAAAACATCGACATGCTGCTGCGCGAGGCTGGCAGCCGCCTGGACCATATTTGCAAAATCACGATTTACCTGACCGACCCGCGCTACCGCGAGCCGGTGTACCGCACCGTGGGCAAGTGGTTGAAGGGCGTGTACCCGGTGTCCACCGGGCTGGTGGTCAGCGCCCTGGCGCGGCCCGAGTGGCTGGTGGAAATTGACGCCATCGCCGTCATACCGCAAGACTGAGGCCGCCCCATGACCTTCAGCATCATTGCGCGCTGCGCGCAGACCGGCCAGTTGGGTGCGGCGGTGTCCTCGTCGTCTCCGGCGGTGGCGGCGCGCTGCATCCGGGCGCGCGCCGGTGTGGGCGCGGTGGCCAGCCAAAACATCACCGACCCTTCGCTTGGCGACAAAGCGCTCGATTTGATGGCCTGTGGCGCCACAGCCACCCAGGCCCTGGACATTTTGCGCAGCTCGGCTGCGCACATCGAATACCGCCAACTGGCCCTGATTGACGCGCATGGCGGCACCGCCTGCTTTAGCGGCGCCGGTGGCCTGGGCGTGGTGGCGTTAGCGCAGGGTGTGGACGCGGTGTGCGCCGGCAACCTGCTGGCCCATGGCGACGTGCCCGCGCAGATGCTGGCCGCGTTTGAAGCCTCCAAAGGCCCGCTGGCCGAGCGCCTGCTTGTGGCCATGCAAGCCGGTTTGCGCAGTGGCGGCGAAGCCGGGCCGGTGCATTCGGCCGGCATGCTGGTGGTGGACGACGTGTCTTGGCCCATCGTCGATTTGCGCGTGGACTGGACCGAAGGCAGTCCTATCGAGGAACTGGCGCAGCAGTGGACGCAGTTTGCGCCCCAGGTGGCCAGCTACCGCCAGCGCGCGCTCGACCCTTCGCAAGCGCCCAGCTACGGCGTGCCCGGCGACGCCTAAAGCGCGCCAGCAGCCCCCCGCAAGCTTCTCGCACGCGCATGGTCAGCCGCATTTCCCTGCGCCAACTGGAGTATTTTGTGGCGGTGTGCAAGGCCGGCAGCATTGCGGCGGCGGCTGACCACATCCATGTCTCGGCCTCGGCTATTTCTGCGGCGATCGCGCACATGGAACGCGAACTGGCCACGCAACTGTTTGTGCGCCACCCGGTGCAAGGCATCACGCTCACGCCCGTGGGGCAACTGGTGCAGGAACAGGCGCAAGCCATGCTGGCGCTGTCAGACCAGCTCTATACGGTGGCCAGCGACAGCAGCGCCACGCTGGGCGGCGCCCTGCGCATTGGCTGCTTTGTGACGCTGGCGGCCCTGGTGGCGCCCGAGCTGTGCCAGGGCTTTGCGCGCGCCAACCCGCAGGTGCGCCTGACGCAAACCGAAGACCACCAGGAAGGCCTGCTCAAGAAGCTGCGCCACGCCGAGCTTGACCTCGCCATCACCTATGACATGGGTATTGACGGCGGCGACATTGCGTTTGAACCCCTGGCCACCTTGCCGCCCTACGCCATCGTGGGTGCGGCCCATCCACTGGCCGGGCGCGAGGCGGTGACGCTGGACGAACTCGCCGGTTTGCCCGTGGTGATTTTGGACTTGCCGCTGAGCGGGGACTACTTTTTGTCGCTGTTTCAGGCCGCCGGCCTGACACCCCAGATTGCCGCCACCACCACCAGCCAAGACGTGCTGCGTTCTCTGGTGGCCAACGACATCGGCTACTGCCTGGCCAATATCCGCCCCAAGGCGCTGGTGGCGCTTGATGGGCGCGCGTTGGTGCCCCTCAAGTTAGAGGGCGCGCACCACGCGCTCAAGCTGGGCCTGGCCTGGTACAAAGGACACCATATGAGCAAAGTCATGCAAGCCTTTTGCGAACGCAGCCGCGCCCTGATCAGCGAAGGCCAGGTGCCCGGCATGGCGTTTGATCGCGCGGAAATTTCGCCATGAGCGCCACCCGCAGCCTGGCCTTGCTGGCCGAACTGGTCGCCCATCGCACGGTCACGCGCGAGTCCAACCTCGCCCTGATTGACCATGTGCGCGCGCTCTTAACGGCCCATGGCATTGAATCGACCCTGGTGTTTGACGAAAGCGGCACCAAGGCCAATCTGTTCGCATCTACCGGCCCCCAAGGCGTGCCCGGCGTAGTGCTGTCGGGCCATACCGACGTGGTACCGGTGGACGGCCAAGCCTGGACGGTGCCGCCTTTTGCGCTCACGCACAGCGAAGGCCGCCTGTACGGGCGCGGCAGCGCGGACATGAAAGGCTTTATCGCCTGCGCGGTGCACGCGCTGATAGAGGCGTCCACGCTGCTTCTAAAGCGCCCCTTGCAACTGGCGCTGTCGTACGACGAAGAAATTGGCTGCGTGGGCGTGCGCCGCCTACTCGATGTGCTGCACGCCGCGCCCGTGCGGCCTTTTCTGTGCATCGTGGGCGAACCCACCCTCATGCGCCTGGCCACCGGGCACAAGGGCAAGACCGCCTTGCACGCCACCTGCCACGGCCGCGAGGGCCATTCGGCCCAGGCCCCGCTAACCGTCAATGCCCTGCACCTGGGCTGCGACTTGGTGAGCGAAGTGCGCCAGTTGCAGGCCAGCATCAGCCAGCAAGGCGCGCGCGACCTGGCTTACGACGTGCCCTACACCACGCTGCACGTGGGCAAGCTCAGTGGCGGCGTGGCGCTCAACATCGTGCCCAACCGCTGCGACATTGATTTTGAAATCCGCAACATCGCGCAAGACGATCCGGCTGCGCTGGTGGACCTGCTGAAAACCGCCGTCGAGCGCCTGACAGCCCAGGCGCAAACGGTGGTGCCCGAGGCGCAGATTGAGATTGTGGAAGTCAACAGCTATCCCGGCCTGGACACGTCCATTACCGAAGACGCAGTGGCTTTTGTCCAGTCCTTCCATCCGCAAGACGAGGTGATGAAGCTGGCTTTTGGCACCGAAGGCGGCCTGTTTACCGCGCGCCTGGGCGTGCCGGTGGTGGTCTGCGGCCCGGGCTCGATTACGCAGGCGCACAAGCCTGATGAGTATGTGGCGCTGGACCAACTGGCGCAGTGTGACGCCTTTTTGGCCAAACTTCTGGGGCAGTTACAGGCGGCCTAAGCTGCGCGCGCCATACGCCGCATCTCTTTAAGTCTGCGCCGCCTTGCGCTGTGCCGCGTCTTGGTAGGCAAAGTATTTGCGCTGCTTGTCGATGTGGTCGGCCACATGCTTGGCGTCGTGCCACACGCCCCAAATAAAGGCCGAGCCCCGGCGCGACAACCAAGGCAAGCCCACAAAGTAGATGCCCGGCTCGCTGGACACGCCGCGCTGGTGCTGCGGCTTGCCTTGGGCGTCAAAAGCGTCCACCGCTAGCCAGCCGTAGTCCAGCGCGTAGCCGGTGGCCCACAGGATGGTCGTCACCCCCGCGTCAGCCAGGTTCAGGCTCTGCAGTGGGTGCGTCAGGCACTTCGGGTCGGGTGGCAGCACGCGGGCTTGGGGCTCGGGCGGCAGGTCCAGGCCGTTGCGCTCCACATACGCGTCGGCGGCGTCCAGCAAAGACAGGTAGTTTTCATCCCCGCGCGCAATGTTCTCTGCCAGGTCGGGGGCAAAGCGCACCACGCCGCCCTCAAACGACTCGGTCATGCCCACCAGCGTCACGCCGGCACGCGCCAGCGCCCGAAAGTCCACCGTATGGCCGCCCTGCGCGCCGCTGACTGCAATGGTCACGTGCTCTAGCCCCGGCTTCATGGCCTGCGCGTCCCACTCGCCCAAGACGCCCAGCCACCAGCAAAAATCGCGCTTGCGGTAAGCGCGCGGCGGCCGGCCGTGCGCCCCCACCGACAAATACACCTGCTTGCCCGCGCGCTGCAGCTCGGCGGCAATTTGCACGCCCGACGAGCCCGCGCCCACCACCAGCACCGCGCCCGGGGGCAGTTGCGCCGGGTTGCGGTACTGCGCCGAATGCATTTGCACCATGCCCGGGTCGATGTGCGCCACCGCCGGAATTACCGGCTTTTGGAAAGGCCCGGTGGCCGCCACCACGTTGCGCGCCTCGATGCGGCCGTGCGAGGTGTCCACCGTAAAGCCGGGGCGCCCCACGTTGCGCTGCACCCGTGTCACTTCCACGCCGGTGCGGATGGGCGCGTCGAATTGGGTGGCATAGGCCTGCAGGTAGTCGGCCACCTGCTCTTTGCCAGCAAAGCCGTCGGGGTCCAGCCCGTCAAACTCCAGGCCCGGAAACCGGTCGTGCCAGGCCGGCCCGTTGCACACCAGCGAATCCCAGCGCTCGCTGCGCCAGCGCTCGGCCACCCGCGCGCGCTCAAGCACCAAGTGCGGCACGCCCAGGCGGCGCAGGTGTTCGCTCATGGCGATGCCCGCCTGGCCCGCGCCCACGATCAGCGTGTCTATGTGTTCGGTCGTCATGGTGTGCATCCTTGGGCGCAGGCTGCGTCCCGCCACGACGGTGGGGACTTGTTTCAATTGCGCCTTGTTGGCAATGCTATGCGCTCTGGGGGGCGGTGGAGACCGTAAATTCTGGGGCGGTGGGTTGGAAAAGTGGGGGGGGGAGATTACCGTGCTGCAGCGCCCCATCGCGGGCTCGCCCACCCGGCTGCGCTTTGTCTCGCGGATGGAGTCGATGGATGCTTCACGCGCCTTGAACCTGAAGGCGGCCCAAGACCCGGTGTTTCAGAAATACCTGGCCGAGATGGCGCTGCTGGTTGACGGAAGCAAGACGTTTGATGAAATCTGGCAATAGCTGGCTTTCCTTTGGCTGTGCACAAACTTTCTTCGGGAAATACCGAGGAGACATGCGGCGGATGACTTCGTAAAAAAGTGACGCGAACCGTTACTTCGCGTCAAGCGCAGCAACTTGTGCTGCAGCACCCTGCCCAAGCCCGCAAAATCAGCCGAAAATGCGCCCATGCTGCACTACGAAACCGTCCCCGTTACCGCTTTCCAACAAAACTGCTCCATCGTCTGGTGCGATGAAGAGCGCCGCGCCGCCATCATCGACCCCGGTGGCGACATGGAGCTGCTGCTGGCCACGGTCAAACGCCTGGGCGTCAAGCTCGAGCAAATCTGGATCACCCACGGCCACCTGGACCACGCGGGCGCCACTGCGGACCTGGCCGAGTTGCTGCACCTGCCCATCATCGGCCCGCACCCGGCGGACCAGTTCTGGATTGACGGCATGCCCATGGCCGCGGCGGCTTATGGCTTTCCGCCCTCGCGCACCTTCACGCCCACGCGCTGGCTGCACGATGGCGACACCGTCACCCTGGGGCCGTACACCCTGCAAGTGCGCCACTGCCCCGGCCACACGCCCGGCCATGTAGTGTTTTATTCGCCCGATATTGGCCGCGCCTTTGTGGGCGACGTGCTGTTTGCCGGCAGCATTGGCCGCACCGATTTTCCGCAGGGCGACCACGCCACGCTGATCAACAGCATTACCCAGCGCCTGTGGCCCATGGGCAACGACACGGTGTTCATCCCCGGCCACGGCCCCGAGAGCAGCTTTGGCGTGGAGCGTGTGCGCAACCCCTATGTGGGCGGCACCTGAAGCGGGCCCATCGCCATGAGCCTGCAGTCGGTACGCGCGTTTTTTGCGCAACACCAGCATGACCTGCCTATTCTGGAAACCGAGGCGCTGACGCCCACGGTGGACTCAGCCGCGCTCGCGCACGGCGTGGAGCCCGGGCGCATTGCCAAAACCCTGGCCTTTCGCCTGGGCGACGGCCGCGTGGTGCTGCTGGTGGCCAGTGGCCACGCGCGCATCGACAACGCCAAGTTCAAAACTGCCTTTGGCAAAGGCAAGATGCTGCCCGCCCATGAGGTGCAAGACCTGACGGGCCACCCGGTCGGCGGCGTCTGCCCCTTTGGCCTGGCCAACCCGCTGCCCGTCTACCTGGACCAGAGCCTGCACGCCTTTGACGAGGTGCTGCCGGCAGCGGGCTCGGTCAACAGCGCGGTGCGCATCAGCCCGGCGCTGATGGCGCAGCTCACCGGTGGCGTGTGGGTGGATGCTTGCCGCTAGGGTTGCAGCGAACGCGAGTGTGAATCGACCCCTTGCGACCGTTCGGCAAATGTCCGATCGGTGCTACTTCCGCGCCAAATACACTCCGCCCACCACCAGCGCCATGCCTGCCAGGGCGAGCTGCGAAAACGATTCACCGAACAGCGCCCAGGCCACAATCGCCGTGCAAGGCGGCACCAGGTAAAACAGGCTGGCGATGTTGACGGCGCTGCTTTGGCGAATGAGCCAATTCAGCAGACTGACCGCGCCCACCGACAGCACCAGCACCAGCCAGACCAGGGCAAACACCATCTCACCCGTCAGGTCCATGCGTCCGGTCTCAAATATCCAGGCGCACAGGCCGGTGGCCAGCGCCGTGGGTACAAACTGGGCAACCGCGCCGCTGCGCCAGTCAAAGGCGTGGCAAAAACGCTTTTGGTAGAGCGTGCCAGCCGTAATGGCCAGCAGCGCCACCACGGCAGGCAGCAGCGCCTGCAGCCCAAAGCCTGCACCCAGCTTGTTGGCCACCACCAGCGCCACGCCACCCAAGCCCAGCAGCAGGCCCAGCCACTGGCGGCGCAGCACCGTCTCTCCCAGCAGCCAGCCCGCACCAATGGCGGTAAGCAGCGGCTGCACCCCCACCACCAAGGCCGCCACGCCCGCTGGCAGGCCCAGCGAAATGGCGATAAATACGCCACCCAGATACACGCCGTGCAGCAGCAAGCCGGCCACGCCGATATGAAACCAGGCGCGCACGCCCTGCGGCCAAGGCGCGCGAGTGGCCAGCGCAATGGCCAGCATCAGCACCACTACGGCGCAATAGCGCACAAACAAAAAGGTCAGCGGCTCGGTGTGCGGCAGCCCCAGGCGCGCGCCGATAAAGCCGGTGGACCAGAGGACGACGAATAGGAGCGGAAAAATACGGGAAAGGCGAGTGGGCATGAACGGGCTTGGGTGGGCGGTAGCCAAAGGACGGTGCTGGAAGGGCCACTCTAA
Source organism: Comamonadaceae bacterium (assembly GCA_947372865.1). Lineage (GTDB taxonomy): Bacteria > Pseudomonadota > Gammaproteobacteria > Burkholderiales > Burkholderiaceae_C > Allorhodoferax. The sequence continues at coordinate 27,213 of CANBVJ010000015.1, read as the reverse complement.
CAGCGCGGGCGCATACGGGCAGCATCTGCGCGCCCTAGTAAACCTGAAGCAGGACGCCCAATCGGTAAGCCCGATACTCCGCAACACGCAGACTGGATTTGTCGGCCCCAACTTGCACCAACTTTTTCCGTAGTCGGACCAGGCGCACTTCAAAAGTGGCCTTTCTGTAGGTGTCAACGTCTAGGCTGAGAAGCTCCAGCAGTTGCCAGATTTCAAGTTGCTGGTCTGGCGCGCGTGCCAACGCAGTGAGGATGGTGGACTCGGCGGCAACGAGCGTGCAGGTACCTAGGGGCCCGATGAGCAGGCTGCGCCGGCTGTCGAGCTGCAGCGATATGCCCGCAGACGCCTTGTCCTGCTCGCTTTGCGCCCGCAGTCGGCGGGCGATGTTGTTGACGACGGCCACCAGCTCTTCGGGCGAGACCGGCTTGGCCAAGTACACGTCGGTGCCCACTTCGTAGCCGTTGACCTTGTCGCGCAGCGTATTGCGTGCTGTGACCATGATGATGCCGGCGAGCGGGTGCGCAGCGCGAAAACGCCGCGTCAGGCTGTAGCCATCGGCGCCGGGCAGGTTCAGGTCCGAGATCAGCAGGTCAATGCGGCTGCGGATGAGCGAGTCGTCCAGCGCTTCGGCGCAGTCGAGCCCCTGCACATGGTGGCCTTGCGCCTGCAGGACTTCGACCATTGTTTCGCGCAGCGCGTCGTGGTCTTCAACAATAACGATATTTAGCAGGGGATGGACCACACAAACCTTACCAAGGTGGAATCAGGCACATAGCTTAACGTGCCGCCCATTTGCGCAGTAATGCGCGCAGCCTGGTACAGACCCAGGCCCGTTCCGGTCTGGCGTTGCGCGCCGGGGCTGCGGTAGTATTTTTGGAACACCTTGTCTGCGTCGGGCCAACCCGAGGCACCGGGCGTGTTTGCCACTTCGACGCAGATGGCGGCTACGCCCTCGTGCGCTGTGCGTTGCAGTGCCACGACCACCGTGCTGTCGTTGGTGCTGTAGCGCAGCGCGTTTTGCACCAGGTTGTTGAGTACGGTGCAAAACAGGCGTACATCGCTGCGCACCGGCCAGGGCGCGCCCTCGTCGGCTTGGCGCGTGATGCGGCCGTGGGTGTTCTGGGCAAATAGCAGGCGATCGAGCTCTTGCAGCGCGTCAAAGCCCGAGACGTGGACGTGGAACTCTTTTTCTTCAAGCTTGTCCACCCAGGCAAAGCGGTCAATCACATTGCTCATGTCCTGAATCGCCTGGTCAAACCGCGTGCGCAGGGTGGTCGACGCCGTGGTCAGGCCCAGCGCCATGCGCAGTACCGACAGTGGCGTTTTGAGCTCGTGGGTCAGCATGGCCATGAACTGCGCCTGGTCCTTGCGGTGCTGCGCTTCTTGCACCATTTGCTGGCGTGTGACTTCTAGGGCGGTTTGGCCTTCGCTGTGCAGCGCTTGCAGGCGCTTGGCCCGCCGATGCAAAATGCTCATCAGCGTTACCCCGGTCACAAAACCGTAAATGCTGTTGGTTTGCAGGCTGATTTCTGCACTGGGTACCAGGCCCAGCGACGGCAGAGTGAAGGAGCTCAGCAAGCCCATACCAATGGCGTAATAGCCTACGAAAAACCGGCGTGACACCAGCGGCGGCGATTTACCTGCCGTGCGGTCCCAGCCCCGGGCATTGATGGCCGCAAAAAAGAACAGCAGTGGCGTCACGCTCACCAGCACCATATTGAGCTGCATGGCCCGCCGTACAAAGCCCAGCAATACCAGCACCAGCAGCACTGGCACCAGGTACAAGACCAGCGCAATCGCACGCCGTGTCCAGGGCGCTGGCTGAAATTCGTTGACAAAGGCCTGGTTGAACGCCACGGCGGCTGCGGTGGTACCGACCACCAACAGGCTGGTGAGCTGGTCGAGCCACGGCGCGGGCACCAGGTCGCCGACAAACAGCCGCAGGTAGCCCAGGATGCTGAAGCCAAAGAGCAAGGACGAAAGCTGGTGGATCGCCAAAATGCCGATCAGCGGCTCGCGGTGCTGCCACCAATGCACAAAGCTCCACAGAAAAAACAAAAACAAAAAGCCCAGAAAAATGCCCAGCAGCAGGTTTTGCAAGGCATCTTGCGCACTCGTTTGCGCAAGACCCAGCGCTTCCACGTGAATCAGATTGGTGCTGGTGGTCTGCAGGCGTAACCAGATGGTGCGCGGTGTATCCCCCATGGGAATGACAAAGTTGTGGTTCAGCGAGCGGTAGCCAAAGCGTGGCGCCGGGTGCCGGTCGCCCACTTTGGGCGGGCTGGCGCTGGTGCCCAACGGGTCGTACAAGGCCACTTCGTCGATATAGCCAGGCTGGATGCGAAGTACATACCAGGGCGCAAAGCCCATGGCCATTTGTGCTGGGTCGTTGCGGCTCAGCGTGGGGCCTTGCAGGCGCAGGCGCACCCACACGGCTTGCGCTTGGTAGCCCCGGTTCAGCGGCCCGATGTAGGATCGAAAAGCGTCGGCGTGCTGGGGCTGCTGCACATCGGCCCATTGCAGGGTGCCGCCTGCGTCTTCCAGGTAAGCACGCTCGATGATGGCGTCCTGGGCCTGGCTTGCCAGCGGCAAACCCAGGCCCAGCGCCAGCAGCAGCCAGGCCCCGCGGCGCGCGACAGCGCGCGCGGCCACCCAAGCCTGGGCCCAGACGGGGGAGCTCACCATGGCTTTACGGCTCCTGCGCCCCGCCCCCCAGCACCTTGTACAGCGTCACCTGGCTTTGCAGCGCGGCCAGTTGCACGTTGATGAGCGCTTGCTGGCTGGCAAAGGCGGTGCGTTGGGCGTCAAGCCAATCAAGTTGGCTGGCCGCACCGTTGTCCAGGCGCAAACGGGTGAGCGTCAGGCGCTCGTTGTCGGCCCGGGCCAGGGCGGTTTGCGCTTGCAGTTGGCGTTCCCAGCTACTGCGCGCAGCCAGGGCGTCGGCCACTTCACGAAACGCGTTTTGCACCGCTTTTTCGTACTGCGCCACGGCAATGTCAAAGCCTACTTTGGCGGAGGTCAGGTTGGCCTCGTTGCGTCCGCCGTCAAACAGGGGCAGCAGCAACTGGGGCACAAAGGTGTAACTCCACGAGCCGTCTTTAAACAGCGAACCCAGCTCGCTGCTGGCGCTGCCTGCGCTGGCGGTGAGCGCAATGCGCGGGAAGAACGCGGCACGCGCAGCACCAATATTGGCGTTGGCCGCAGCGAGCTGCTGCTCGACCTGGCGAATGTCGGCGCGACGCGTGAGCAGCTCGGACGGCAAACCGGCGGGCAGCGCGGGCAGGTTGATGGCGGGCGCCTCAGCACCCAAGAGCGCGGTTTGTGCCGGTGCGAGGGGCTGGCCCAGCAGCAACACCAGGGCGTTTTCGTCCTGGGCGCGCTGGCGCTGCAGTTGCGCCAAGCTCACGCGCGCACCTTGCACCAGGGATTGCGCCAAGCGCACATCCAGCTCGGACGCGGCGCCATGCTCCAGGCGCAGGGCCACCAGTTGCAAAGACGCCTCGCGCGAAGCCAGCGTGTCTTGCGCCAGGCGCAGCGAGCGCTCATCCGCACCCAAGCCCATCCAGGCCTGCGCCACGGTGGCAACCAGGCTGATTTGCGCGGTGCGTTGCGCTTCTTCTGATGCCAGGTACTGCGCCAGCGCCTGCTCTTTGAGGCTGGCCACGCGGCCAAAAAAGTCCAGCTCGTAGCTGCTCACCAGCAGGCCGCCGGTAAAGGTGGTGGCCATATTGCCCGCAGTGTTGGGCGCGCGGTTCAGGCCCAAACCAGCGTTGAGCGTGGGCAACTGGTCGGCGCTGCGCAGGCCAAGTTGGGCGCGGGCCTGCGCCATATTGAGTGCGGCCACCCGCAGGTCGCGGTTGTGTTCCAGCGCCTGGGCGATCAGCATTTGCAGCGCCGGGTCGGTAAAAAATGTGCGCCAAGGCAGCAGCTCACCGGCGGGGGCCGGGTTGGGCGCCTGGGCGCTGACAGGCCACTGTGGCGCTATCGGCGCAGCCGGGCGGGTAAACAAGCTGGACGTGCTGCAGGCCGACAAGGCCAGGGCACCTGCCAAGAGGCTCAGGCGCAGGCCGGCCGTGTGTGTGTGTTTATTCATCGCTGTGCACTCCCATGTGCGCCGCTTGTGCGGCATGGACATCGTGCTGGCGGGCGCTGCCCTTGAACAGGCCGCGCACCACCACGAAGAAGATCGGAACAAACACTACCGCCAGCGTGGTGCCCGTCAAAATGCCGCCCATCACGCCGGTGCCAATCACCCGCTGGCTGGCCGAGCCCGCGCCGGTGGACAAGGCCAGTGGCAACACGCCCAGCGTAAACGCCATGGACGTCATCACAATCGGGCGAAAGCGCAAATGCGCGGCCGCCAGCGCCGACTCGATCAGGCCCTTGCCCTGGGCTTGCAGGTCTTTGGCGAACTCGATGATCAAAATCGCGTTCTTGGCCGACAGGCCAATGATGGTGATCAGGCCCACCTGGAAGTACACGTCGTTGGCGTAACCACGCAGCAGCGTGGCCAGCAACACACCCAGCACGCCCAGCGGCACCACCAGCACCACCGCCAGCGGAATCGACCAGCTCTCGTACAGCGCGGCCAAGCACAAAAACACCGCCAAAATCGCAAAGCTGTACAGGATGATGGACTGCGAACCGGCGAGCTTTTCTTCGCGTGACAGTCCGGTCCATTCAAAGCCAAAACCGGCGGGCAACTGGGCGGCAAGCTTTTCCATCTCGGCCATGGCGTCACCGGTGCTAAAGCCGGGTGCTGCGCTGCCGCCTATGCGCATGGCGGGGTAGCCGTTGTAGCGGATGGTTTGCATGGCGCCCTTGATCCAGCGCGTGCTGGCAAAGGCCGAGAACGGCACCGACTGGCCGCGCGCATTGAGCACGCTCAGGCGCAGCAAGTCGTCGGGCTGCATGCGTGCCGGCGCATCGGCTTGCACCACCACACGCTGCAGGCGTCCGGCGTTGGGAAAGTCGTTGATATAGGCCGAACCCAGCGCGGTGGAAATCACCGAATTGATGGCGTCAAAGCCCACGCCCAGGGCCTGGGCCTTGTCGCGGTCAATGTCGAGCTGCAGTTGCGGCGCGTCTTCCAGGCCGTCGGGGCGCACCTGGGTGATGACCGTGCTTTTGGAAGCCATCCCGAGCAACTGGTTGCGCGCGGCCAAGAGCGCGTCGTGGCCCAGGCCAGCGCGGTCTTGCAGGCGGAAGTTAAAGCCCGAGGCATTGCCCAACTCCGGAATGGGCGGGGGACTCAGCGGAAAGATAAAGGCGTCGCGGATGCCCGCGAGCGCGCCAAACGCCCGGCCAGCCAAGGCCTGCGCCGAGCTGCCGGGGCCCGGTCGTTCTTTCCAGTCTTTCAGGGTGATAAAGCCCAGTGCGGCGTTTTGCCCCAGGCCGGCAAAGCTGTAGCCCAGCACGCCGACCATGCTTTCCACCTCGGGTTGTTTGAGCATGAAGCTTTCGACCTGCTGTATCACTTCGCGGGTGCGCTCTTGCGTGGCGCCCGGGGGCAGTTGCACATTGACCAGCATGGTGCCTTGGTCTTCATTGGGCAGGAAGGACGTGGGCAGGCGCATATAGACCACGGCGGCTGCGCCGACGATGGCCACATAAATCACCAGGTAGCGCGCCGCGCGCGGCAGCATGCGCGCCACGCCGCGCTCGTAGCCCTTGGCGGTGCGGGCAAAACCGCGGTTAAACCAGCCAAAAAAACCGGTCTTGGCGTGTTGCTGGCCTTTTTCCATGGGCAGCAGCAAAGTGGCGCACAAGGCGGGCGTGAGCGACAGCGCCATCAGCGCCGAGAACGCAATCGAAATACCCATCACCGCCGAGAACTGGCGGTAGATATTGCCCACCGAGCCGGCAAAAAACGCCAGCGGCACAAACACCGAGATCAGCACCACCGTGACGCCGATGATGGCGCCCGAGATCTGGCCCATGGCCTTGCGCGTGGCGTCCAGGGGCGAGAGCCCCTCTTCGCTCATGATGCGTTCGACGTTTTCCACCACCACAATCGCGTCGTCCACCACGATGCCGATCACCAGCACCATGCCAAACATGGTCAGCACGTTGATGGAAAAACCCAGCGCCAGCAGCGAGGCAAACGTACCCAAGAGCGCTACGGGCACCACGATGGTTGGGATGATGGTGTAGCGCCAGTTTTGCAGGAACAAAAACATCACCAGGAACACCAGGGCCACCGCTTCAAGCAGCGTCTCGGTCACTTGGCGGATAGAGATTTCAACAAAGCGCGAGCTGTCGTAGGGAATGGTCCAGGCCATACCCTTGGGGAAAAACTTTTCCAGCTCGTGCATGCGCGCACGCACCGCCTTGGCCGTAGCCAGCGCGTTGCCTGTGGGCGCAAGCTGGACGCCAATACCGGTGGACGGCTTGCCGTTCAGGCGCGCCGAGGTGGCGTAGCTTTGGCCGCCCAGAGCGATGCGCGCCACGTCGCTCAGGCGCACGCTGGAACCATCGGCGTTGGCGCGCAGCACGATCTTGCCAAACTGCTCGGGGCTGCTGAACTGGCCGTTGACGATGACGGTCGCCGCCACGCCCTGGCCGGCCACATTGGGCAGGCTGCCGATTTCACCGGCGGACACCTGCACGTTTTGCGCGCGGATGGCGTTGTTCACGTCGGTGGCCGACAGGTTGTAGCCCTGCAGCTTGGCCGGGTCAATCCACACGCGCATGGCGCGTTCGGTGCCAAACAGCTGCGCCTGGCCCACGCCGGGCACGCGCTGCAGCTCAGGCAGCACGTTGCGTGCGGCGTAGTCGCCCAGGGCTACCGGGTCCCAGGCCGGGTCGTCGGAGTTCAGGATGGTGAAGAGCAAGAAGTTGCTGCGCGACTTGTCCACCCGCACGCCTTGTTGCGTGACGGCCTGCGGCAGGCGCGGCGTGGCGCGGGCCAGCCGGTTTTGCACGTCCACCTGCGCCAGGTCCGGGCTGGTGCCAGGCTGAAAACTCAGGGTGATATTGCCCGAGCCGTCGGCTTGCGCTACCGATTCCATGTAAATCAGGCCGGGCGCGCCATTCATTTCGCGCTCGATCACGGCAAGCACCGCGTCTTCGAGGGTTTGCGCGGAAGCGCCGGGATAGACGGCGCTGACCACGATGGACGGAGGTGCTACCGGCGGGTATTGCGCAATCGGTAGCTGGGTGATGGACACCGCGCCCATCACCATGATGAAGAGCGCAATCACCCACGCAAAGATAGGGCGGTCGATAAAAAATTTGGCCATGGTGCGTGCGTCCTAGCGGCTGGCGGCCGATGTGGCTGGGGCAGCGGGAGCAGCCATGGAGGCTGCGGCACTCGCGGGGGCCGCAGGCTTGCTGCCGGGCGCGACCCAGGGCACGGGTTTGACCGGGGCGTCACCGCGCAGCTTCTGAAAGCCGTCCACCATCACCTGTTCGCCGCTTTGCAAGCCGTCCAAAATCACCCACTGGTTGCGTTGCTGGCCGCCGACCTTGACCGGGCGCGGCTTGACCTTGCCGTCCGCACCGACCACCATCACCGTGTCACCTTGCGTTGAACGCGTCACCGCCTGCTGCGGCAGCACGATGGCGTTGCCGGCCTGGGCCTGCTCCACGCGCACCCGCACATACAAACCGGGCAAGAGCGTGCCGTCGGGGTTGGGCACTTCGGCGCGCAGGGTGATCTGGCCCGAGGTGGCATCTACCGTCAGGTCCGAGAACAGCAGTCGCCCGGCGCGCGCGTATTCGCTGCCGTCCTCCAGCACCAGGCGCACGCTGGCGGCTTGGCTGCCGCTGGCGCGCTTGAGTTTGCCGGCCTCCAGGGCCTGGCGCAGCTTCATCACGTCGCTCGCAGACTGGGTGAAATTGACATACATCGGGTTGATCTGTTGCACCACCGCCAGCGGCGTGGCTTCGCCCTGGCCCACCAGTGCGCCTTCGGTCACCAGCGCGCGGCCAATGCTGCCGGCAATGGGCGCCGTTACCGAGGCGTAGTTCAGGTTGATGCGCGCGGTTTGTGCGGCGGCCTTGGTCACGGCCACATCGGCTTCGGCCTGCTTTTGGGCGGCCTGGGCGGCCACCAGCTCTTGTTGGCTGACGGCTTTGGCGGCGGCCAGGGGCTCGTAGCGCTTGGCCAGCGCGCTGGCCTGCATCAGATTGGCTTCGGCCTTGGACACGCTGGCGGTGGCGCTGTCCAGGGCCGCCTTGTAGGGCGCGTCGTCAATCTCAAACAGCACTTGGCCGGCCTTGACGTTGCTGCCCTCGGCAAACAGGCGGCGCTGCAAGATGCCTGCGGCGCGCGCCCGCACCTGGGCCACGCGCGAGGCTTCCAACCGCCCGGGCAGCTCGGTGACCAGCCCGACGTCGGCGGTGCTGACGGTGACCACGCCCACTTCGGCCGGGGGTGGCGTGCCGCCACCGGCACCCGGCCCGCCCGCCGTGGGGGCGCCGCCGGGTCCGCAAGCGGCCAAGATAGCTGCCAGCGCCAGGGAAGTCAGGGCAAACCGGGCGCGGGGCGCCGGGGTGAGGGTGGCGGGGGTCTGGAGCAAGGGCATGGTCGATGGTGTCCAAGAAAGAAAAAAAGCGGGGTGCGCAAGCGGCGCAATACCGGCCAGTTTAATAGGCCGGGGTTGCGCTCTGGCCATGGGCGGGCAAAGGGCGCTGTCACCGCAGTTGCAGGGCGTCGGCCCGGGTCTGCTGGCGTGGCGAATGCAGTCGCCAAGTCACGGCTAAAGCTACGATCGCCCTCTGCGCTTGAGCGCCCCACCCCCGCACCATCCCCATGCCCACCATCACCCATTTGCTGTACCTGCACGGTTTTCGTTCCTCTCCGGCGTCGGCCAAGGCCACGCTGATGGCGCGCGCCGTGGCGCAGCGTCACCCGCAGGTGGTGTGGTGCTGCCCGCAGTTGCCGCCCTCGCCGCGCCAGGCTATGGACGACGTGGCTGCGCTGGTCGCCGACTGGCCGCGCGCGCACATGGCCGTGGTCGGCTCATCGCTGGGTGGGTTTTATGCCTCGTGGGTGGCGCGCCAGACGGGCTGCAAATCCGTGCTGCTGAACCCGGCGGTGTTTCCGGCGCGCGACTTGGCGCGCCACATCGGCGCGCAAACCCAGTGGCACCAGCCTGAAGAACGCTTTTATTTTGAACCCGCGTTTGTGGACGAACTGCGCCAGCTCGCCGACGAGGGCCGCCACACTGCCGGAGCCGAGCTGGCGCTGATCGCCCAAGGCGACGAGGTGCTGGACTGGCGAGAAATGCGCGCCCGCTACCCCGCCGCGCAACAAACCATCTTGCCCGGCAACGACCACGCCATCAGCGACTTTGCGCTGCACCTGGATGGGGTGCTGGCGTTTTTGGATTTGGTGTGAGGGCCGTACCTCAGTCGGCCGGCGCTGCCGCCCCCAGCTTTTGCCGCGCAAAGCAGGTCTGTACCGTGTCTTGCAAGGCCTGGCTGAGCGCCGGTTGCGGGTCGCCGTCCAAGGGGGACGCCAGCACCACCACCTGTGGGCGCAGCGTGCCGCCCAGGGCGCGGCAGGCGAGTTTTTTGCCGTCGTAGCCCACGTCGCGCACCGGGCGCGTGGTCAGAATTGACACGCCCAGGCCGTTGGCCACCAGGGTGCGCACCATTTCCATGGACGCGCTTTCATAGGCAATCTGTGGGCTCAGGCCCGCCGCATGGAACAGCGACAAAAAATAGGCCCGGCTGTGCGGCAGGTTGATCAGCACCAGCGGCTCGGGCGCCAAATCGGCCAGGCGCAGCGAGGCTTTAGCCGCCAGCGCGTGGCCGTGGGGCAGCAGCGCATAAGGCCAGAGCTCGGCCACTGGCTGCAGGCGCACATTGCGCGCCAGGCCCAGGTCGTACATCAAGGCTGTGTCCAGGGCGCCACGTTCAATCTGGCGGGTCAGGGTTTCGGTGTCGCCTTCTTCCACTTGCACGCGGATGCCGGGGTAGTCGGCTTGCATGCGCGCCAGGATGCCCGGCAAATAGCGCGCGCCCAGCGTGCTCAGGCAGCCCATGCGCAAGCTGCCCGAGAGCGCCAGCGCGCGTGGGGCAGTCAGCGCCTGCGCCTGGCGCAGCAAGGCGTGCGCCTGCTTGAAGCGCAGCGCGCCCGCGGCGGTGAGCTCCAGCCCGCGCGCATGCAGGCGCACAAACAGCTGCTCGCCCCAGAGCGACTCCAGCTCGGCAATCGCCTTGGAAATCGACGGCTGCGACACCTGCAGCGCCTTGGCCGCCGCCGCCGCACCGCCACAGCGCGCTGCCGCGTCGAAATACTCAATCTGCCGCAGGCTGAAATGGATCACGAATATTCATCCAATGGATAGAAATTGCATATTTTATTTCATGCAGATGCGGCCGGATAATCGGGCGATTCATCCACCGTCACAAAGGTTTTCCATGGCCCAGGCCCCCGGTATTCGTCCCCTGGACGGTTTGCGTGTGTTGGACTTCACCCGCGTGCTGGCCGGGCCCATGGCCACGGTGCTGCTGGCCGATCTGGGCGCCGAGGTGATCAAGGTGGAGCCGCCGCAAGGCGACGACTACCGCGCCATCGGCCCCATGCGCAACGGCCAAAGCGCGCTGTTCACCGCCATGAACCGCAACAAGAAAAGCCTGGTGCTGGACCTGAAGCTGCCCGCGTCGGTGGCGCTGATCCACGCGCTGGCGCAGCAGGTGGACGTGGTGATGGAGAACTTTCGCCCCGGCGTGGCCGAACGCCTAGGCATTGGCGCCGACGCCCTGCGGGCACTCAACCCCAAGCTCGTTTATGTGAGCGTGTCGGGCTTTGGCCAGACCGGCCCCATGGCCGAGCGCCCGGCCTATGACGTGATCATCCAGGCCATGAGCGGCATCATGGAAGCCACCGGCGACCCCGACGGCCCGCCCACGCTGGTGGGCGAGGCTATCTCGGACGTGGTGGCCGGCCTGTATGCGTCTTGGGCCACGCTGGCCGCGCTCTACCAAACCGCGCGCACCGGCCAAGGCCAGCATGTGGACGTGGCCATGTTTGACACCACGCTGGCTTTTCTGGCCACTTCGGTGTCGCGCTTTGTGTTTACCGGCAAGCCGGCGCGCCGCGTGGGCAACCGCCATCCGCTGTCGGCGCCTTTTGGTGTGTTCAAGGCGCAAGACGGCCACTTTGCGGTGGCGGTGCTCAACCGCAAGCTGTTTATCGCCCTGGCCGGCGCCATGGGCCGCCCGGCGCTGGGCGCGGACGACAGCCTGGCCACCGACGAGCAGCGCTCGGCGCGCGAGCCCGAGCTGCGCCAGGCCATTGAGGCCTGGGCGGCAACGCACACCGTGGCCTCGGTGGTGGCGCAGCTTGAAGCCGTGGGCGTGCCCACGGCGCCGATTTGGAATATTGCCCAGGCGCTCGATTCACCCCAAGCGCGTGCCCGCGAACTGTTGCGCCCGGTAGACGACCCGCGCCTGCCCGATCTGCGCCTGCCCACGCAGCCGGTGCGTTTTGGTGGCGCGGCTCCTAACTGCGCCCGCAGCGCCCCAGGCCTGGGCGAGCACAGCCACGAAGTGATTGCCTCCTTGCTTGGCCTGGGTCTGGACAAGCTCGCCGAGCTGCAAGCGCTGGGCGTTTTTGGTGAGGCCCCCGAGGCGCCACCCGCCGCCGCCTGAACCCCATTTATTTCTCCATTGAAGGAACCCCCACCATGACCCATTTTTTGCGCCTGGGCGTCACTGAGGAAGAACAGTCGCTGGCCGACGCCGTCGGCAAGTTTTCGCAAGCGGTGCTCTCGCCGCGCGCCCAAGAGCTGGACGAATCGGAGGAGTCGGTTACCTGCCACGTGCCGCAACTCGCGGCGCTGGGGCTGATGGGCATGAACCTGCCCGAGGCGCTGGGCGGCCCTGGCGTGTCGCCCACGGGCATGTTGCTGGCGCTGGTGGAAATATCCAAGGCCTGCGCCGCCACCTCGTCCATGATTGGCGCGCACTACCTGGGCACCGACGCCTTGTTGATGGGGGGTAATGCCGCGCAGCACCAGGCCTGGCTGCCACGCGCGGCCAGCGGCGAGTGGCTAGCCGGCTTTGCCCTGACCGAGCCCGGCGGCGGCTCGCACCCCGCCGACCTGCGCACCCGCGCGCTGCGCGAGGGGGATTTCTACCGGCTCGATGGCGTTAAGCACTACATATCCAATGCCGCAGAAGCCAAGTTCTTGGTGGTGTTTGCCAAGACCGACCCCAGCGCCGGCCCGCGCGGCGTGAGCGCTTTTGTCGTGGACCGCGCCACCCCGGGCCTGCGCGTGTCCAGCCCGGAAAAGCTCATGGGCATACGCGCCGCGCATTCGTTTGAAGTGACGTTTGACGGAGTGATGGTGCCCGTGGATTGCCGCCTGGGCGAAGAAGGCTCGGGCTTCAAGACCGCCATGCGCGTGCTCGACAACAGCCGCCTGGACGTGGCCGCCACGTCCTTGGGGCTTGCCGAAGCTGCCCTGGCTGCCGCCGTGCAATGGACCCGGCAGCGCATGATTGCCGGCGAAGCACTGGCCGCCAAACAAGGCGCACAGTGGATGCTGGCCGACATGAAACTGCGCCTGGAAGCCGCCTGGGGCCTTGCCCTGCAAGCCACTGCCCTGCGCACCGCGGGCCAGCCCTTTAGCCAGCAGTCCGCCATGGCCAAGCTGTACGCGTCTGAAATGGTGGCTTTTGTCACCGACACCGCGCTGCAACTGCACGGCGGCATCGGCTACACCCGCACCCTCCCGCTGGAGCGCTACGCCCGCGACGCCCGCATCCTGCGCATCTACGAAGGCGCCTCGGAAGTGCAGCGCAACATCATTGCACGCGGGGTGTTGGCTTGAGCCCGTACAGCCCTAGGGCTCAAATATCAATATTCCCCGCCCGCAGCGCATTGGCCTCGATAAATTCGCGGCGGGGCTCCACGTCGTCGCCCATCAGCATGGTGAACACGCGGTCGGCCTCAATCGCGTCGTCGATTTGTACTTTGAGCAAGCGGCGCACCGTGGGGTCCATGGTGGTTTCCCAGAGCTGGGCGGGGTTCATTTCACCCAGACCCTTGTAGCGCTGGCGCGCGGTGGCGTTTTCGGCCTGGGCAATCAGCCAGGCCATGGCTTCGCGGAAGTCGGCCACTTTTTCTTCTTTGGCGCGTTCGCCTTCACCGCGCATCACGCGGGCGCCTTCGCCCAACAGGTCTTTGAAGGTGTGGGCGGCCTCGGCCAGCGCGGCGTAGTCGGAGCCGTGTACAAAGTCTTGTGTCAGCACGCTGCTTTTCACGTTGCCGTGGTGGCGGCGGCTGATGCGCAAAATCGGCTTGTCGGTGCGCACATCGAATTCGCCCGCCACTTCAGCGTCGGGCAACTTGGCTTGCAGTGCGGCGGCAGACAGTTCGGCATCCGCCACAGTGTCCAAGTTCAGCGCCACACCGTCGGCCACCGAGCGCAGGGCCTCGGCGTCCATGAAGTTTTTCAGGCGGGCAATCACGTTTTGCGCTACCTGGTGCTTGCGCGCCAACTCACCCAGCGTCTCGCCCGAGAGCGTGGTGCCATTGGGGCCGCCGGTAAACACCGAAGCGTTGACCAGCGCAATGCGCATCAAGAAGGTGTCCAGCGCGCCGGCGTCTTTCAGGTACAGCTCTTCCTTGCCAGCCTTGACCTTGTACAGCGGCGGCTGCGCAATATAGATGTGGCCGCGCTCGACCAGCTCGGGCATCTGGCGGTAAAAGAAAGTCAGCAGCAGTGTGCGGATGTGCGCACCGTCCACGTCGGCGTCGGTCATGATGATGATGCGGTGGTAGCGCAGCTTGGCAACATTAAAGTCGTCGTTGCCGGTGGTGCCGCCGGCCTTGCCGATGCCGGTGCCTAAGGCGGTGATCAGCGTCAGAATTTCGTTGCTAGTGAGCAGCTTTTCGTAGCGCGCTTTTTCCACGTTCAAAATCTTGCCGCGCAGGGGCAGGATGGCTTGGAACTTGCGGTCGCGGCCTTGTTTGGCAGATCCGCCGGCGGAGTCACCCTCGACGATGTAGATCTCGCACATGGCCGGGTCTTTTTCCTGGCAGTCGGCCAGTTTGCCGGGCAGGCCCATGCCGTCCAACACGCCTTTGCGGCGCGTCATGTCGCGCGCCTTGCGGGCGGCTTCACGGGCGCGGGCGGCCTCGATGATTTTGCCCACGATGATCTTGGCGTCCGCCGGGCGTTCCTGCAGGTAGTCGGCCAGCAGCTTGCTCACAATGTCTTCCACCGGGCCGCGCACTTCCGAACTCACCAGCTTGTCCTTGGTCTGGCTGCTGAACTTGGGTTCGGGCACTTTGACGCTCAGCACGCAGGTCAGGCCTTCGCGCATGTCGTCGCCGGTGACTTCGACCTTGGCTTTTTTGGCCAGCTCCGACTCGTCAATGTATTTGTTAATCACGCGCGTCATGGCCGCGCGCAAACCTGTCAGGTGGGTGCCGCCGTCGCGCTGGGGAATGTTGTTGGTAAAGCACAGCACCTGCTCGTTGTAGCCACTGTTCCATTGCATGGCCACTTCGACGCCGATGTTGGTGTTCTGGTCGCTTTGGCGGTCGCCCATGGCGTGGAAGATGTTGGGGTTCAACACCGTCTTGCCCTTGTTGATGAAGTTGACAAAGCCCTTGACGCCACCGGCGCCCGAGAAGTCGTCTTCCTTGCCGCTGCGCTCGTCTTTGAGGCGAATGCGCACGCCGTTGTTCAAGAAGCTGAGTTCGCGCAGGCGCTTGCTCAAGATTTCGTAGTGGAAATCGTTGTTCTCTTTGAAGATATCGGTGTCGGGCAAAAAGTGCACTTCGGTGCCGCGCTTTTCGGTGTCGCCAATCACCTTCATGGGCGAGACTTCGACGCCGCCCTGGGTCTCCAACAAGCGGTTTTGCACAAAGCCACGGCTGAATTCCATCACATGCACTTTGCCGTCGCGCCGAATGGTCAGGCGCAGCATTTTGGACAGCGCGTTCACGCAGCTCACGCCCACGCCGTGCAGGCCGCCCGAGACCTTGTAGCTATTCTGGTTGAACTTGCCGCCCGCGTGCAGCTCGGTCAAGGCAATTTCGGCTGCCGAACGCTTGGGCTCGTGCTTGTCGTCCATCTTGATGCCGGTCGGAATACCGCGCCCGTTGTCCACCACGCTGATCGAGTTGTCGGAGTGGATGGTCACCAAAATATCGTCGCAGTGGCCGGCCAAAGACTCGTCAATCGAGTTGTCCACCACCTCAAACACCAGATGGTGCAAGCCGGTGCCGTCCGATGTGTCGCCGATGTACATGCCCGGGCGCTTGCGCACGGCTTCCAGGCCTTCCAGGATCTGGATCGAGCCTTCGCCATAGGCCTCCGAGGCACCGGCCTGGTGGGCGTCAATCGTGGGCTGGAAGTTGGAACTGTCCAGGCCGCTCTCGCCGGTGTGCACTTCTTGCGCGTTTTCGTCAGGGTTGGGCGTGGCTTTGTTTTCTTCGGTCATGGCTTGCTTTTTCTCTTCATCAGCGGGTCAAAACAGCGCCTTGTGCGCTGCCCGGACCCAAAATTTCATGCATTCTGTAATGACCAAACCCCCGAAGACCGGGGGTTTGCTGCTTGGGGCATGGGGTTTGTCACGCGCCTTAAATGCGCATGGGCATCACCACGTACTTGAACGTGGCGTTGTCAGGAATCGTCAACAACGCAGAGCTGTTGCCATCAGAAAACTCCAAGGTCACCATATCCTGGCCCATATTCGACAGGGCGTCTATCAGGTAGGTCACGTTAAAGCCAATCTCGATGCTGTCGCCGCCGTAGTCGATGTCCAACTCGTCCACTGCCTCCTCTTGCTCGGCGTTGTTGGCCGCCAGACGCAGGGTGCCGGGGTCGATGTTCAGGCGCACGCCCTTGAACTTGTCGCTGGTCAGAATCGCGGTGCGCTGCAGCGTCTTGAGCAAGGTGTCGCGGCCCAGCGTGATTTTGTTCTTGTGGTTTTTGGGGATGACGCGGTTGTAGTCGGGGAACTTGCCCTCGACCAGCTTGGTCACAAATTCCATGCCGCCAAAAGTAAAGCGTGCCTGGTTGCCGGCAAATTGCATCTCAATCGCGCCTTCGGCGTCAGACAACAGGCGCTGCAACTCGATCACGGTCTTGCGCGGCAAGATCACCTCTTGCTTGGGCACTTCCACGTCCAGCGTGCTTGATGCAAAAGCCAGGCGGTGTCCGTCGGTGGCCACCAGGCTGAGCTGCTTGCCTTCGGCGACAAACAAAATGCCGTTGAGGTAATAGCGAATATCGTGCACCGCCATGGCAAACGACACTTGGCTTAGCAGGCTTTTCAGGGTTTTTTGCGGCACGCTGAACACCGGGCCAAAGCTGGCCGACTCGGTCACCAGCGGAAAGTCTTCGGCGGCCAAGGTTTGCAGCGTAAATTTGCTCTTGCCGCCCTTGAGGATGATTTTGTTCTGGCTCGATTCCAGCGACACGGTCTGGTCGGCGGGCATGGTGCGCAAAATGTCAATCAGCTTGCGCGCGCCGATGGTGGTGCTGAAGTCACCCGCGTCGCCGCCCAGCGCGGCGCTGGTGCGGATCTGGATTTCCAGGTCACTGGTGGTGAACTGCACCGAGTCCCCGGTCTTGCGCACCAGCACATTGGCCAGGATGGGCAAGGTGTGGCGGCGCTCCACGATACCGGCCACCGACTGCAAAACGGACAACACCTGGTCTTGCGCTGCTTTCAATACGATCATGCTTCTCTCCGATGTTCAAATTGTTGTGTTGCGGCTGCCCGTGGCGGCAAATGCGCGCATTTTCGCTGTTTTAGCGGGCTTTTTGCCCTTGTCAGCCAGGCATTTTTTCGTTAGCCCTTCAGGGTTTGCTCCAAAACGTGCAACTGCTGGTTCAGTTCAATCACCTGCAGCCGCTCGCCGCCAATCTTGCGCACCGCGTGCAAGACCGTGGTGTGGTCCCGCCCGCCAAACAGCTCGCCAATCTCGGGCAGGCTCTTTTTGGTCAGCTCTTTGGCCAGGTACATCGCAATCTGGCGCGGGCGGGCGATGCTGGCCGGGCGCTTTTTGGAATACATGTCAGCGACCTTGATCTTGTAGTAGTCGGCCACCGTTTTTTGGATGTTTTCTACCGAAATCTGCCGGTTTTGGATCGACAAGAGGTCGCGCAGCGCCTCGCGCGCCAGCGCAATCGAGATTTCTTTTTGGTTAAAGCGTGAATAGGCCAGGCATTTGCGCAGCGCGCCTTCGAGTTCGCGTACGTTGGATCGCACGTTCTTGGCCACAAAAAACGCCACTTCCTCGGGCATATCGGCGCCCTCGGCCCGCGCTTTGTTGATCAGAATCGCCACCCGCATTTCCAGCTCGGGCGGCTCAATGGCCACCGTCAAGCCCGAGTCAAAGCGCGAAACCAGGCGCTCATGGATGTCGGTCAGGCCCTTGGGATAGGTGTCGCTGGTCATCACGATGTGCGACTTTTTGGCCAGCAGCGCCTCAAAGGCGTTGAAGAACTCCTCTTGCGTGCGGTCTTTGTTGGCAAAAAATTGCACGTCATCGATCAGCAGCAAGTCCAGCGAGTGGTATTTGTCTTTGAACTCGTCAAACGTTTTGCGCTGGTAGGCTTTAACCACATCTGAGACAAATTGTTCTGCATGTATGTAGAGAACTTTGGCGCCAGGCTTGTCCTGCAGCAGCCGGTTGCCCACAGCGTGCATCAAATGGGTCTTGCCCAGGCCGACGCCGCCATAGATAAACAAGGGGTTGTACAAGTGCCCCGGCACCGTGGCCACATGCGTGGCCGCAGCACGTGCCATGCGGTTGGCCGTGCCTTCCACCAGGGTATCAAAAGTCAGCAGGTTGTTGAGCCGGCTCTTGGGCACCTCGACCTTAGCGTCTTCCGCCAGCACCACGGTTTTGATCTCCGGCGTGCGGCCCAGGGCGGGCTGCGCTGCCCCGCGGGTGGCGGCTTCTCGGGGGGCAATGGCCAGTTCGAGCTGCACCGGTTGGCCGCACAGTTTTTCCAGCAAGGCAGCAATCGGCAGGCTGTATTGGGCGCGAATCCAGTCGAGCTTGAAGCGGTTGGCCACGAGCAGCACGACTTTGCTGATGTCGTCCGACACCTGGGCGCTCAGGGGCCGGATCCAGGTGTTGAATTGCTGCTCGGGCAGGTCCAGCGCGAGCTGATCCAGGCACGATTGCCACAAGCTTTGCCCGGCGTCTTGCGCCACCAGGTCGGCAGTTAGGGGGAGGATGCCCTCGGTCATGAAAGTCTTGAAAATCTGTGGATAGGTGGGAAAAAATAGCGCCTGCACGGAGGCTTATCAAACGCTTATCCACAAAATGGAATAGTGCGTGAGAGCGCGCATGTTAACGCCTCACAGACTGCTTCGATCTACGTACTTTTACCAAGCACTTGCCCAAGGAGGAAAAGTCGGCGATAATGGAAGGCTGCCCACAATTTTTGGGGCAAATTTACCCGAAAAAGGCATCGGCACTTCTAGTGAAGGGTCGCCGCCGATGCACCGAATGGATAGGAATTCAAAATGAAACGCACGTACCAACCCTCGAAAATTCGCCGCGCCCGTACCCACGGCTTTCTGGTTCGCATGAAAACCCGTGGCGGCCGCGCTGTCATCAATGCGCGCCGTGCCAAAGGCCGCAAACGCCTGGCTGTCTAATTCGGTTCGGGTTGTCGCTGTTCCCAACGTGCAGCGGCTCAAGACCCGACCCCAGTTTCAGGCTGCCCTGGCGGGCAAACTAGGGGTGCGCACCACGCATTTCGCGCTGCACAGCTGCGAGCTTGCGCAAATTTACCCTCCCAAAATGCCCGACCCCGTACCGGGCGACGTTCCGAGCGAAAGCTCGGCAGCCCTTGCCTCGCTTGGGGCTCTGGGGGCCATGGTGCCCAAACGCTGGGCCAAGCGTGCTGTCACGCGCAATGCCATCAAACGCCAGATCTATTCCGTGAGCGCCCAATTTGCCCCGCAGCTACGCCCGCGTGGCCATGTGGTGCGCCTGCGCGCGGCCTTTGACCGCAAGGAATTCATCAGCGCGAGCTCCGACCTTCTGAAGGCCGCCGTGCGCTCCGAACTGCTGGATTTGTTCGCTCGCGCCAGCGCCCATCCCCAGTTAGGGCTGGGGCGCGTCTGACCATGATGCAAGCCTTGCTGCTCGGTGTGGTGCGGGCCTATCGCCTTTTGTTAAGCCCTTGGCTGGGTGCGGGTTGCCGTTTTGAGCCTACCTGTTCTGTGTATGCTCTGGGGGCCTTGCAAAACCACGGTGCTGCTGCTGGCAGTTACCTGGTGTTGTCCAGGCTGGCGCGTTGCCAGCCCTGGTGCGTTGGGGGCCACGACCCGGTCCCGACTGAAAAACCCCGGCTGTTTAGCCGCCTGATCTCTCCCTCTTCCGAAAAGAAATCTTCATGAACGATATTCGCCGCACCATTTTGTGGGTGATCTTTGGCTTTTCCATGGTGTTGCTGTGGGACCAATGGCAGATTCACAACGGCCACAAAGCCACTTTCTTCCAGGGTCAGCCGGTCAAAACGGAAGCGGCCGCACCAGCCGCTACCAAAATCGCCGCCTCAGACGCCAGCGTGCCTGGCTCAGTGGCGGTTGCGCCAGCCGCCTTGCCTGGCGCCGCTCCTGTGGCTGCCGACGGCGTAGCACCAGCCGCGCCCAGCGAGCGCTTTAGCGTCAGCAGCGACGTATTGACACTGCGTTTTGATACCCAGGGCGGCACCCTGGTCGGGTCTGAGTTCCTGAAATACGGCGACACCGCCGACCACGCCAAGCATGTGGTGCTGCTCGACGACAGCAAAGACCGCATCTATCTGGCCCAGTCCGGCGTGGTGTCTGGCGCCTTGCCCGGTGCGTTTCCCACCCACAAGACGCCGATGGCGGCCAGCGGTCCGCGCGAACTCAAAGACGGCGCCGACAGCTTGCAGGTCCGTTTTGAGTCGGCCGATGTGGGCGGTATCAAGCTGGTCAAGACCTATACCGTCAAGCGCGGCTCCTACGCAGTGGCCGTGAGCCACGCCCTGACCAACACCACCAGCGCGCCGATTGCGCCCCAGCTCTATTTGCAACTGGTGCGTGACGGCAACAAGCCGGCTGGCGAATCCTCGTTCTACTCCACCTTTACGGGCCCGGCGGTCTATACCGAAGCCAAGAAGTACCAAAAAGTCGAGTTCGCCGCCATCAAGAAAAAGAGCGCGGATTACGAAAAGCAGTCCACCACCGGCTACGTGGCCATGGTGCAGCACTATTTCGCCAGCGCGTGGATCTTGCCCGAAGGCATGCAGCGCACGATTTCCCTGGACGCCGTAGAGATGGGCGCCGGTCTGGCCGATTGCTGCTACCGCGCTGCCATGGTGGCACCGCTCGAAGCCATTGCGCCTGGCGCCACCCGCACCATAGAAACCACTTTCTTTGTGGGTCCGCAAGAAGAAAAAATGCTCGAAGCCCTGGCCCCCGGCCTGGAACTGGTCAAGGACTATGGCTGGTTGACCATTTTGGCCAAACCCCTGTATTTCTTGCTGGACTACATCCACAGCGTCATCAAGAACTGGGGCTGGTCCATCGTTGGCTTGGTGCTGCTGCTGAAGATTGCGTTCTACTGGCTCAACGCCAAGGCCTATTCCAGCATGGCCAAGATGAAGGCGGTCAACCCCAAGATCACCGAGATGCGCGAGCGCCTCAAAGACAACCCACAGCAAATGCAGCAAGAGATGATGCGCATTTACCGCGAGGAAAAGGTCAACCCCATGGGCGGCTGCTTCCCGATCATGATCCAGATTCCGGTGTTCATTGCCTTGTATTGGGTGCTCTTGTCCAGCGTAGAAATGCGCAACGCGCCCTGGATGGGCTGGATCCATGACCTTTCGGCGCCGGACCCTTACTTCATCTTGCCGATCATCATGACGATGACCACGCTCTTGCAAACCGCGCTCAACCCAGCGCCGCCAGACCCGATGCAAGCCAAGATGATGTGGTTCATGCCGCTGGCGTTCAGTGTGATGTTCTTCTTTTTCCCGTCCGGCCTGGTGGTCTACTGGATTACGAACAACATCTTGTCGATCGCACAGCAGTGGCTGATCAACACCCGTATGGGCGTGCCGCCGCAGTTCAATCTGCCGTCATTCAAGTAAGCGCAAGCCGCGCTTACCAAACCAAGGGCCGCTTCAGCGGCCCTTCGTGCGTCTTGTTGCCTGTATAACCCGAACACCGCTCTTGTAAACCATGCTCAGCCGCCAACACGACCCCATCATCGCCATTGCCACCGCCCCCGGTCGGGGCGCGGTAGGCATCGTGCGCGTTAGCGGTAAAGACCTCGCGCCCTTGGTGCGCGCCTGGTTGGGCCGCGACTTGCGCGCGCGCGAAGCCACCTATTTGCCGTTTCCTGGTGCCGATGGCACGCCCATCGACCAGGGCCTGGCGCTGTATTTCCCGGCGCCGCATTCCTTTACCGGCGAAGACGTGCTCGAACTCCAAGCCCACGGCGGCCCCGTGGTGCTGCAACTGCTGGTGGCGCGCTGCCTGGCGCTGGCCCAAGGCAGCGATGCGCCCGGTGCCGCGTGCCTGTTGCCGCGCCTGCGGCTGGCGCAGCCGGGCGAATTTACCGAGCGCGCGTTTTTAAACAACAAGATCGACCTGGCCCAGGCCGAAGCCATTGCCGACCTGATCGACGCCAGCACCGAGGCCGCCGCCCGCAGCGCCACCGCCTCGCTCTCGGGCGCATTTTCCAAACAGGTTCACGGCTTGCTTGACGCGCTGGTGCGCCTGCGCATGCTGGTCGAAGCTACGCTGGATTTTCCGGAAGAAGAGATTGATTTCTTGCAACGCGCCGACGCCCAGGGCCAGTTGCAGCGCCTGCAAGCCGCCTTGCACGCGCTGCAAGCGCAAGCCACCCAAGGCGCGCTGCTGCGCGAAGGCATCCAGGTGGTGATTGCCGGCCAGCCCAATGCGGGCAAGTCCTCGCTGCTCAACACCCTGGCCGGGGCGGAGCTGGCCATCGTCACCCCGATTGCCGGCACCACGCGCGACAAGGTCGAGCAAACCATCCAGATCGAAGGCGTGCCGGTGCACGTGGTGGACACCGCCGGCCTGCGCGAAAGCGCCGATGAGGTCGAAAAAATCGGTATTGCCCGCGCCTGGGGGGCGATTGAAGGCGCCGATGCGGTGCTGTTTTTGCACGACTTGACGCGCTGCACAAGTGCCGATTACGCCGCTGCCGACGCCAAAATTGGCGCGCTGCTGGCGCAAAAACTCGGGCGCCAGGTGCCTGTGATCGACATTTGGAACAAGGCTGACGCGGTGACCGACGCCCCGGCGCCAGAGCGCGGCATTCGCCTGTCGGCCAAAACCGGTGCTGGCCTGGACGCGCTGCGCGCTGCCTTGCTGCACGCGGCCGGCTGGCAGGCCCCGGCGGGCGGCCTGTTCATGGCCCGCGAGCGCCATGTGCAAGCGCTGCGCCAGGTGGACGCGCACTTGATGGAAGCCGCCGCCCACCTGGCCCAAAGCGCCCAGGCGCTGGACCTGTTGGCCGAAGAGCTGCGGCTGGCGCAAAACGCACTCAACGAGATCACCGGGGCGTTTAGCTCCGACGACTTGCTGGGGGTGATTTTTTCGAGCTTTTGTATCGGCAAGTAGGCGGGCGCCGGCGCTTAGTGCCCGGCGAAATTCAGCAGCGTAAACAGCGGCATGCCGGTGGCGCGCAGTTTGTCGGAGCCTCCGAGTTCAGGCAGGTCCACGATGGCCGCACCTTCCATCACTACCGCCCCCAGGCGCTCCAGCAGCTTTTTGCCGGCCATCATGGTGCCGCCGGTGGCAATCAGGTCGTCGATCAAGAGCACGCGCTGGCCCGGCTTGACCGCGTCGGTGTGCAGTTCTACCGTGGCGTTGCCGTATTCGAGCTCATAGGTTTCTTCCACTGTGGTGAAAGGCAGCTTGCCTTTTTTGCGGATTGGGACAAAGCCGATGTTGAGCTCGTAGGCCACCACCGCGCCCAAAATAAAACCACGCGCGTCCAGCCCGGCCACGATGTCGGGGCGGCGTCCGGCGTCCATGTAGCGGTGCACAAAAGCGTCGATCAGCACCCGAAACACCTTGGCGTCCTGCAAGAGCGGCGTGATGTCGCGAAACTGCACGCCCGGCGCCGGCCAATCGGGCACGGTGCGGATATGGGAGCGCAGGTAATCGGTGACGTGGGTGTGTTGCATCGCGAGGTTCAAGAAAAGCAGTCAGGCGCGCCCACCGGCGCCCACGGCGCTGCGCTGGGTATCCCCGCGCAGCGCGGCTATTGTCACCGCTGGCGGCGCTCGGGTGGACGGTCTATAAAATGCGCTGATGATTGCTTCCCCTCCCGCTTTGTCACCCCCGGCCGCCGAGCGCGCGCTGGCGCTGGCACACGCCACCTTTGACATTGAAGCCGCCGCCGTGCTCGGACTCAAGGCCCGCCTAGGCGACTCCTTTGCCCAGGCCGTGGCGCTGGCACTGGCCATTCCCGGGCGGGTGGTGGTGATGGGCATGGGCAAAAGCGGCCATGTGGGGCGCAAGATTGCCGCCACTTTGGCCTCGACCGGCACCCCGGCCCTGTTTGTGCACCCGGCCGAAGCCAGCCACGGCGACCTCGGCATGGTTACCGCGCACGATTTGGTGCTGGTGATCTCGAACAGCGGCGAGTCGCAGGAAATCAGTGCCATCATCCCGGTGCTCAAGCGCCTGGGCACGCCGCTGGTGGCCATGACCGGCAACCCTGAATCGAGCATGGCGCAGCACGCCACCGTCTGGCTTAACACCGCGGTGGACAAAGAGGCCTGCCCGCTCAACCTGGCGCCCACCGCCAGCACTACTGCGCAACTGGCCATGGGCGACGCCCTGGCCGTGGCGCTTTTGGATGCGCGCGGATTCAAGGCGGAAGACTTTGCCCGCTCGCACCCCGGCGGCGCGCTCGGGCGCAAGCTGCTCACGCATGTGAGCGACGTGATGCGCGCAGGCGACGCCGTGCCGCGCGTGGCGCCTACGGCTAGCTTTAGCGAGCTGATGCGCGAGATGAGCGCCAAAGGCCTGGGCGCCACTGCCGTGGTGGACGCCCAAGGCGGCGTGCTCGGCATCTTTACCGATGGCGATTTGCGCCGCTGGGTCGAGCGCGGTGTCGATCTGCGCGACAAAACTGCGCAAGACGTGATGCACGCCCATCCCGCTACCATCGCCGCCGATGCCCTGGCCGTGGACGCGGTCGAGCTGATGGAGCGGCGCAAGATCACCAGCGTGCTGGTGCTGGATGCTGCCGGGCAGCTGTGCGGCGCTGTCAATACCAACGACCTGATGCGCGCCAAGGTCATCTGATGGGCGCCACCCTGAACTTCGCCCCCGAGCTGCTGGCGCGCGCCCAGCGCGTCAAAGTGGTTTTTTTTGATGTGGACGGCGTCTTGACCGATGGCGGTTTGCTCTATTCTGAAACCGGCGAAACCCTCAAGCGCTTTCACACCCTGGACGGCCACGGCCTCAAGATGCTGCAAAAAGCCGGCATCACCCCGGCGGTGATCACCGGGCGCGACTCGGCGCCCTTGCGCACCCGCTTGCAGGCGCTGGGTATTACCGAAGTGCATTTCGGCACCGAAGACAAACGCCCCGCCGCCGAAGCCACTTTGGCCGCCCTGGGCCTGGACTGGAGCCAAGCCGCCGCCATGGGCGACGACTGGCCCGACCTGCCCATGATGCGCCGCGCCGCCCTGGCCTGCGCCCCGGCCAACGCCCACGCGGAGGCGCTGGCGCTGGCGCACTTCGTGACCAACCGCACCGGCGGCCACGGCGCAGTGCGCGAACTCTGCGATCTGCTGCTGACGGCCAGCGGCCATTACGCGGCGCTGCTGGCGGCCTACACCCAGTGAGGCCCTTGCTGCCCGCTCTGTGGGACCGCTTTTTGCTGTCCCTGCCCGTGGCGCTGATGTCGGTGCTGGCGCTGGGTAGCTACTGGCTGGTGCGCACCACGCCGCCAGCGCCTGCGCCCGCTTCGGCGGCAGCCGTAGGCCACACGCCCGACTACTTCATGGAAAATTTCTCTATCAAAAGCTTCGATGTCAAAGGCAAGTTGCACGCCGAAGTGATGGGCGCAGCAGCAAAGCACTACGCTGACACCCAATGGACCGAGATTGATGCCATTGCGCTGCGCTCGGTTGATGAAAAAGGCCGCCTGACCCAGGCCTCGGCCACGCGCGGCCTAACCAACGAGGACGCCAGCGAAGTGCAGCTTCTCGGCAAGGCCCTTATCGTGCGCGAGGCGCAAAGCGCTGGTACGGCGGGGGCGAGTCCGCGCATGGAGTTTCGCGGCGAGTTTTTGCACGTCTTTGCCAAGCAAGAACAGGTACGCTCGCATTTGCCTGTGGAGTTGCGCCATGGCGCCCACCGCTTCACGGCCGACGCCCTGGACTACGACAACATGACGCAGGTGGCGCAGCTCACCGGGCGGGTACACGCCACGCTCGTTCCTGCCAACACCGCGCCCTAGAAGCGCAGCGCACCGCATCCATCGGCGAAGCCAGGGCGCGCATTTACAGACACAAAAGCAGGCACAAAAAAAGGGTCCCGAAGGACCCTGATTTTTTTTGCATGGGCGCAAGGCCCATGCGGTGCAAGCGCTGCTTAGTAGCCGCCGCCGCCGGAACGGCCACCGCCGTATCCACCGCCGCCGCCGCCGCCGGAGCGTCCGCCGCCACCAGCGCCGCCGCCGTAGCCGCCACCGCCGCCAGCGCCACCACCGTAGCCGCCGCCACCGGAACGACCAGCGCCGCCGCCGTAGCCGCCGCCGCCAGCGCCGCCACCGAAGCCGCCGCCGCCGGTGCGGGGAGGACGAGGCTCCATCGGACGGGCTTCGTTCACCACCAAGCCACGACCGCCAAATTGTTGGCCGTTCATGCCGTTGATAGCTGCTTGAGCTTCAGCGTCGCTGCCCATTTCCACAAAGCCGAAGCCTTTGGAACGGCCAGTGTCACGTTCCATCATGACTTTGGCGCTAGAAACGGAACCGTGTGCTGCAAAAGCTTGTTGCAGGTCTTCGTCACGGAAAGAATAAGGCAGGTTGCCTACGTAAAGTTTGTTGCCCATGAAAGGACTCCTCAAAATAACTCAAAACGCGATGGAGTCCAAAACCGCAATCAACAAACCAATAAAGACTTAGAGCAGACGCGAAACTGACCAAACACCGCAAACCTGCTGTGCCGTTAAATCGGCAAAGCGGGATCATTATGCGCTTATTCACACAGCGTGTAGTAATTTTTTGCAATTTGGCCCACTAAAGCGGGCTTATCCCTTGATAAAAGTCACTTTTTTCGCGTCATTTTTGCAATTTGGCCACCTTACCAATTCGATTCGCGCTCGGGCGAGGCGCTGATTTTGTGGGTGGACAGGTCGGCGCCGTCAAATTCTTCTTCCTGGCTCATGCGCAAACCCACCGTCATCTTGAGCACGCCGTAGACCGCAAAACCACCGGCCAACGCCCACGCCACTCCCAGGGCGGTGCCGATCAGTTGGGCCTGCAGCGACACGCCGCCCAGGCCGCCCAGCGCCTGGCTGCCAAAAATGCCCGCCGCCACCCCGCCCCAGGTGCCGCACAGGCCGTGCAAGGGCCAGACGCCCAGTACGTCGTCAATCTTCCATTTGTTTTGCGTGAGCGTGAACATCAACACAAAGATGGCGCCGGCGATGCCACCGACCACCAGCGCGCCCAGCGGATGCATCAGGTCCGAGCCCGCGCACACCGCCACCAAGCCAGCGAGCGGGCCGTTGTGCAAAAAGCCAGGGTCGTTTTTGCCCACCACCAGCGCGGCCAGCGTGCCGCCGACCATGGCCATCAGGGAATTGACCGCCACCAGGCCCGAGATCTTGTCCAGGGTTTGCGCGCTCATTACGTTAAAGCCGAACCAGCCCACCGTCAAAATCCAGGCGCCCAGCGCCAGAAACGGAATGCTCGATGGCGGGTGGGCGGAAATGGCGCCGTCCTTGCGGTAGCGGTTGCTGCGCGCGCCCAGCAAGAGCACCGCGCCCAGCGCAATCCAGCCGCCCACGGCATGCACCACCACGCTGCCGGCGAAGTCATGAAACTCCTCGCCAGTGGCGGCCTTGATCCAGGTTTGAATACCAAAGTGCTGGTTCCAGGCAATGCCTTCAAACACCGGGTAGACCACGCCGACAATCACGGCGGTAGCCATGAGTTGCGGCCAAAACTTGGCCCGTTCGGCGATGCCGCCCGAAATAATGGCCGGAATGGCGGCGGCAAAAGTGAGCAGGAAAAAGAACTTC
>CANBVJ010000014.1 GCA_947372865.1 Comamonadaceae bacterium | reverse complement strand
ACCGAGTCCTCATCAATCGAATCCCACAAGTCTTCCACCAGTTGCAGGCGCTCATGGGGACCGAGATGGGAGAGGGATTGAAGCAGGGCGTTCATGGTGCTGTCCTCAAAATTGGAATTTTAGGGATTCTCAGCGCGGCTTGTTCAGCGAATGCAGCAGCTGCGCCTTCACTTCCGGCCATTCACCAGCGCGCAGGCTGTACATCACGGTGTCGCGGATGGTGCCGTCGCGGCGCAGGGCGTGGCCGCGCAAGACGCCGTCTTTGTGTGCGCCCAGGCGTTCAATGGCCGCTTGCGAGGCAAAGTTGAAGTTGTCGGTGCGCCAGCCCACCACATGGCAGCCCAGGGTCTCAAAGGCGAGGGTCATGAGCAGCAGCTTGGCGGTGCTGTTGACGTGGCTGCGCTGCACGCTCTTGGCGTACCAGGTGTAGCCAATTTCCACCCGTTTTACGGCGGGCACGATGTCGTGGTAGCTGCTGCTGCCCAGCACGCGGCCACTGGCCTCGTCCAGCACGCAAAAGGCAAAGCGGTTGCCCGCCTCGCGCATGGCCAGCGCGTCTTCAATGTATTTGCGCGTGTCTTGCGGCTCGGGCACCGAGGTGACGCGGATGTTCCACAGCGCACCGTCGGCCGCTGCGGCGCGCAGGCCGGCTTCGTGGTCCAGCGCCAGCGGCACCAGGGCGACGCCGCGCGCCGAGAGAGTGATGGGTTCTACAAAGGCCATGGAAACTCGCTTTATTCTTTGTTGTTGCGCCTGCGTTGCCAGCGACGTGCCAATTGCAGGCCCAGGCCGCCGCCCAATCCCACCAGCAGAATAGCCACCGTGCTGGACGCGCCATAGCCGGGCGCAAAAATGTCCATGCCTAGCAGCTTGCCGCCCCAGTAGCCGGCCAGCGAGCCGCCCAAGAAACCGATGGCGTCGGACAGGCCGACGGCAAAAAAGTCTATTTTTTTGGGTTCGGGCATATCAGCGGTTGTTGCGTTGCATGAACATCAGTTTTTCGAACAGGCTCACATCCTGCTCATTTTTCAGCAGCGCGCCCACCAGCGGCGGGATGGCCATTTTCTCGTCCTTGGACTGCAGCGCCGACAGCGGAATGTCTTCGGCCAGCAGCAGTTTGAGCCAGTCCAGCAGCTCGCTGGTGGAAGGCTTCTTTTTCAGGCCGGGCAGGTTGCGCACCTCGTAAAAGGTT
This sequence comes from Comamonadaceae bacterium, assembly GCA_947372865.1. Classification (GTDB taxonomy): domain Bacteria; phylum Pseudomonadota; class Gammaproteobacteria; order Burkholderiales; family Burkholderiaceae_C; genus Allorhodoferax. The sequence goes on along the minus strand of CANBVJ010000014.1, from coordinate 60,031 downwards.
TTCATGGCGGCTGTCAGCAGCTCTTTTTTCAGGCCGGGGAAGTGCACGTCCACGATGCTTTGCATGGTGGCGGCTTCGGGGAACTTGATGTAGTGGAAGAAGCAGCGGCGCAAAAACGCGTCCGGCAGCTCTTTTTCGTTGTTCGAGGTAATAAACACCAGCGGGCGGTGCTTGGCGTGGATCAGTTCGCGCGTCTCGTAGCAATAAAACTCCATGCGGTCGATTTCACGCAGCAAGTCGTTGGGGAACTCGATATCGGCCTTGTCAATCTCGTCAATCAGCAGCGCCACGGGCGTCTCGCTGGTAAACGCCTGCCACAGCACGCCTTTGACAATGTAGTTGTGGATGTTCTTGACGCGCTCGCCGCCGTCGATGTCCGAGAGCTGCGAGTCGCGCAGGCGGCTCACGGCGTCGTACTCATACAGGCCCTGCTGCGCCTTGGTGGTCGATTTGATGTGCCACTGCAGCAAAGGCAGGTTCAGCGCGGACGCCACTTCTTCGGCCAGCATGGTTTTGCCGGTGCCGGGTTCGCCCTTGACCAGCAAGGGCCGCTGCAGCGTGGCTGCTGCGTTGACCGAGAGCATCAGGTCCTGGGTTGCAATGTAGTTTTTTGTACCGTTGAATTTCATGGATGAGGCAATCGAACAAGACGAGGTTGGAATCACAAAAAATCAGCAACAAAGACACCCAAAGGTGGCTGGTGACTGGGCAATAGGCAGCGGCGCAAAGTGCATCAGACTGGCCGATATAATCCGCGCAGCCAATTTATACCAATACCCTTTCGATTGTCTGCGCAAAATGAATCTATCGCTCCGCTCCCTGACTGCACTTCTTGTCGCTTCTGTGACGGTGCTTGCTGCCCAAGCCCAAGACATCAAGGGTGACGCCGCCGCCGGCCTCAAGAAAAATGCCATGTGCATCGGCTGCCACGGCATCGTGGGCTACCAAGCCAGCTTCCCCGAAATTTACAAAGTTCCCAAAATCTCGGGTCAGGGCGAGAAATACATCATCTCCGCCCTGAACGCCTACAAAAAGGGCGAGCGCAAACATCCCTCCATGCGCGGTATTGCCACTTCTTTGAGCGACCAAGACATGGCGGATCTGGCGGCCTTCTATTCCACCAGCGGCGTGGATGTCAACGCCAAGCCCCTGGAAAAAGCGGCTGACGGTTCGGCCAAAGCGGTCGAACTGGTGGCCAAAGGCGCTTGCAGCTCTTGCCATGGCGAAAGCCTGAGCAAGCCGATCGACCCGAGCTACCCCAAGCTGGCTGGCCAGTACAGCGACTACCTGTTTGTCGCCCTGAAGTCCTACAAGACCGAAGGCAACCCGCAAGTCGGCCGTGGCAACGCCATCATGGGCGGCGTGGCCAAGCAGTTTTCCAATGCTGAGCTGAAAGTTCTGGCCAATTACCTTGGTGGTTTGCCAGGCGAACTCAAGACCGTGCCTGAGAGCCGCTTCCGCTAAACGGACACGCGCCGCACAAAAAAACCGCCCTCGGGCGGTTTTTTTACGTCTGGCGTTTCCTTTTGTTTCCTAGTCGCGCGTCGCGTGGCGCTGCACGCAGGCGATGTAGGCGTCGCCGTCGGGCGGGCGGCCAGCGCGCTGGCTTTCCCACAGCATCTTGCCCAGGCATTCCATGGCGTCGTGGTGCGCGCGGTGCAGGGAATTGCGCTTGTGCGTAAGCAACTCCACCGCCTGGCGAATGCCGCGCGGTTGGTCAATCGAGCTTTGTTCGCTGATGGACAAATGCATGGACAGGTGCAAAAACGGGTTGGTGCGGCCGTCAACGCCGTCATAGACCGCAGCTACCGCCGCATCGGCATCGCGCAGGTCGGCGTGGTATTCGGGGTGTTCGTCAATCCACTGGGCGGCAATGGTTTCCAGCGCTTCAAGCGGCTGCTGGGTACGGGCTTTGGCGTAGACAGCGCAAAAATAACGGCGCACGTCGGCTTGGGAGGGGTTGAACATGGTCAGAAGGTTACCATGGGGCTTTGCGCCCATGACCGAAGCCTGGCCCCTGATTACCGACCCGTATTTCTATGCCGTGTCGGTGCCCGCCGTCATTTTGCTGGGCATTAGCAAGAGTGGCTTCGGTGCCGGTTTTGGCTCACTGGCCGTGCCCATGATGGCGCTGGCGGTCACCGTGCCCGAGGCGGCGGCCATTTTGATGCCGGTGCTGTTTGTGATGGACGTGCTGGGCATGGCCGCCTTTCGCAAGGACTTTGACATGGCGCTGCTGCGCCACATCCTGCCCTTTGGCGTGTTGGGCATCGTCATTGGCGCGCTGCTGTTCAAGCTACTGCAGGCGCACACGGTGGCCGCGATTGTGGGCGGATTTACCCTGCTGTTTTTGGCCCAGCGCCTGGCCTTTCCACCCAAAGCAGGCGACGCGCCGCCGCCGCGCTGGGTGGGCGCCTTGCTGGCCACGACCTCGGGCTTTACCAGTTTTATTGCGCACGCCGGGGGCCCGCCCATCAACGCCTATGTCATTGGCCTGCGCATGAGCCCGATCAAATTCACGGCCAGCATGGCGTTTTTCTTCTTTGTGGTGAACCTGTGCAAGTGGATTCCCTACGCCTGGCTGGGGCTGCTGGACATGCGCAATATGACGACCTCGTTGGTGCTTTTGCCACTGGCGCCCGTGGGCGTGTGGATTGGCGTGCGGCTGGCGCGCACCATCAGCCAGGTGCTTTTTTACCGATTTTTGTACGCCGGCATGTTGCTCATGGGCGTCAAGCTGCTGTGGGACGGCCTGGCCTGACGCGCTGACAGCGCCACCTGCGCGACGCAGGAACGCCGCTCGCCGGTCTGCCGCATTCCATAATGCAGCCTAGTTTTTATCTGGAATTCAGGAGCACACCATGAGCCTTATCGTCGTTATCAACCCCAAAGGGGGCGCAGGCAAATCCACCCTGTCCACCAATATTGCCGGCTACCTGGCCTCGCAGGGCCACGCGGTGCGCCTGGGCGATGCCGATCCACAACAGTCTTCGAGCCTGTGGCTGAGCCTGCGCCCCGCCAGCGCCAATCCGATTGCGGCCTGGCCGGTCGACCCCGAGGCGCTGGCCAAGCCGCCCAAGAGCGCGGGCCATGTGGTGCTTGACACGCCCGCCGGCCTGACGGGCCAGGCGCTCAAAGACGTGCTCAAAATGGCCGACAAGGTGGTGGTGCCCCTGCAGGCCAGCATTTTTGACATGTACGCCACACGTGGCTTTTTGGACGCCTTGGCCAAAAGCCGCCACGCGGACCGCCTGGACGTGGGCATTGTGGGTATGCGGGTGGACGAACGCACCCTGGCGGCCGATCAGTTCAATGCCTTTGTGGATTCTTTGGGCCTGCCGCTGGCCGGCACCCTGCGCGACACCCAAAATTACGTGCACCTGGCGGTGAGCGGCCTGTCGCTGTTTGACGTGGCGCCCAGCCGCATGGAGCGCGACTTGGCGCAGTGGGTTTCCATCTGCAAGTGGCTGTCGCTGCCGGCCTGAATCTGACGCTTTCCTCCAAACCAAAGGCAAACACCATGAAAACCATCAACACATTGCAAGAGCTCGTCGGCCTGGTCGGCCAGCACGTGGCCACCAGCGATTGGATTCTTGTTACCCAAGAGGCGGTTAACCAGTTTGCCCAGGCCACCGGTGACCACCAGTGGATACACGTGGACGTGGAACGCGCCAAGGCCGGCCCGTTTGGCGCGCCAATTGCGCATGGGTTTCTGACCCTGTCTTTGATTCCGAAGTTTTTTGACTCCGCTTTGCACATTGCCGATGTGCGCATGGGCGTGAACTATGGTCTGAACCGCGTGCGCTTCATTGGCCCGGTGCCCGTGGGCAGCCGCCTGCGCGCCAGCCTGACGCTGCTGAAAGCCGAACCGATTGAAAACCAGGGCCTGCAACTGACCTGGGAAGTCACCACCGAGCGCGAGGGTGCGGCCAAACCAGTGTGTATCGCCGAATCGATCGCCCGGCTTTACGCCTGAGCCACGACGTCAAAGCCGTTTTGCCGCCAGGCCTCAAACACCGTCACCGCCACCGCGTTGGACAGGTTGAGGCTACGTTGGCCCGGCTGCATGGGCAGTTTCAGGCTTTGGCCGGTGCCAAAGGCGGCGCGCACGGTGTCTGAAATGCCCTTGGTTTCCGAACCAAACACCAGCCAGTCGCCGGGCAAGAACGCCACGTCATAGGGGCTGCGCGTGCCGCGCGTGCTGAGGGTGAACATGCGTTCTGGCCTAGGTTTTTCTTGCTCCAGAAACGCCTGCCAACTGGCGTGGCGGCGCAGCGTGGCGTACTCGTGGTAATCCAGCCCGGCGCGGCGCATGTGCTTGTCGTCCATGGAAAAGCCCAGGGGCTCGACCAGATGCAGGCTGCAGCCGGTATTGGCCGCCAGGCGGATGACGTTGCCCGTATTGGGCGGAATTTCGGGCTCGACCAGAACAATATGGAACATGGGGCGATTGTCGCCGCCCCAGCCGGCGCAGGCTGTCCGCCCGCGTCAGGCGCCGCGTTCGGCGCGGGCAAATACCAATGCCGTAATGTGCGCCGCCCCCGCTTGGCGCAGACACGCCGCGGCAGCGGCCAGCGAGGCGCCGCTGGTCATCACGTCATCGACCAGCACCAGGCGCTTGCCCACGATGTCGGTCTGGCGCACAGGATCCACGGCAAAGGCGTGCTGCACATTGGTCAGCCGCGCCGCGCGCGAGAGGCTGCTTTGGGCGGGGGTGTCGCGCACGCGCAACAGTACCTGTGCCTGGGTTTTGTCTGGCGCCAGGGCGCGCGCCAGCAGCAAAGCCTGGTTAAAGCCGCGTTCTTGCAGCCGCAGGCGCGACAGCGGCATGGGCAGCAGCACATCGGCAGCTTCCAGCGCCGGTTCTACCCAGGGCGCACTGCGCATCAGCAGCGCCATGCTGCGCGCCCACGCCGGATGCTGCGCAAATTTGAACTCCAGCACCAGTTGGGACCACGGATAGGCGTAGGCCACGGCGGCCAAGGCAGCGTCTGGCACCGGGGGCGTTGCAATACATGCGCCGCAGCGGTCCTGTCCCTCGGGTGAATGCAGGGGCAAGGGCAGGGCGCAACTCCGGCAGCGGGTGGTGGGTTGGGCAAACAGGCGCACGCAGGCTTCGCACACCGGCTGGCTCGGCCAGGCGTGGCAAACCGCGCACTGGCTGGGCAGGCGGCGGATGAGTTTCTGAGGCCAAAGCCAGGACATGCAGCCAATATACTGCGCGCTCTGCGGGGCCCGTTGCCCCGCGTCTGTGTTTTTATGCCTCCTTTGCCCCCCCAGCGCCCGCCCACCATCGATGCTCTTGCCGCTGCGCGTTGGGCGCACTTGCCTGGCGTGGCACCCAGCGCCCCATCGGCCTGGTTGCACGAAGAAGTGGCCCGGCGCATGGAAGAGCGGCTGCACTGGATCGTCAAAAAGCCCGAACATTGGCTGCACTGGGAGCCCTTGCGTGGTGCCATGGGCATTCACCCGGTGCTGGCGCAGCGTTACCCGCAGGCCCAGTGTTTTGTCAACCAAACCCCACCCCAAGCAGTGCCGCAGGTGCGCCGCGCGCTGGCCAAGCCATGGTGGGACGCCCGGCACTGGCGCGCGCCCGCCCTGCAATTTGACGCGCCCACGCAGCCCGTGGACATGTTGTGGGCCAATATGGCCTTGCACATGGCGCCAGACCCGCAAACCCTGATTGCGCACTGGCACCAGTTGCTCGCCACCGATGGCTTTGTTATGTTTTCCTGCTTCGGCCCGGACACGCTGCGCGAACTGCGCCAGATGTACGCGGCCCTGGGCTGGCCTGAACCCGCCCATGAATTTACCGATATGCACGATTGGGGCGACATGCTGGTGGAAGCCGGTTTTGCCGAACCGGTGATGGACATGGAGCGCCTCACCCTGACGTTTTCCTCGCCAGACCATGTGCTGGCCGAATTGCGCGGTCTGGGGCGCAATTTGCACCCGCAGCGCTTTGCGGGGCTGCGTGGACGGCAGTGGCACGCCGAGCTGCAGGCGCAAATCAGCCAGCGCCTGGTCGATCCGGCGCAGCCCGAACGCCTGCGCCTGGGTTTTGAAATTATTTACGGCCACGCCTTCAAACCCGCACCGCGCATGCCGGTACGGGCGCAAACCCATGTGTCGCTGGATGACTTTCGCAGTGCCTTGCGCGCTAGCCCGGTGGCGCCGGCCAAAGACGCACCTTGATGGTGTTTGGCCCACGGTGTTTCGCCTGAAGGCCTAGGGGAAATACGCCAAATACCTTGGGCTACAATCGCGGCCACTCGTTGGATACCTTCCCTCCCGCACGCGGGTCAAATAGGCCCTATCAACCATCGGTATATTGCGTGAATTCCCGTAAGTATCGATTTGCGACGGTCCAGGGCCACCGGGTGGAATGGTTATTGCGGCAAAACTGCGCAATGACCCCGGCACAGCTAGGAATCTGTTACTTGTCCCTGAGCGCAATTTCCTTGTGCATTGGCTTGTTTTTCTGGGTGTTGGGGGCGACGCTGGTGTTGCCGTTTTCTGCATTGGAAATAGGGGTTCTGGGCGTTTGCTTTGTGTGTTTTGCACGGCGTAGCCTGGACCGAGAGCATATTTGCATTGACGCAAACCAGCTCACGGTGAAATGCGAGTTGGCCGGTGTGTTGCACCAGGCCGTGTTTCAGCGGGAATGGGTGAATGTTGAGTTGCCGGCGCATGCGCAGCAACTCATTGCGTTACGCGGCCAGGGGCAGGTCATTACGGTAGGGCGATTTGTCCGTCCGGAATGGCGTGCAGCACTGGCGGCAGAGATCAAGCGCGCCGCGCGTGCCTCGTGAGGCACTGCCGGAGCAGGTTTTGGTACTGGGTTTGCATACTTTGAGGCATTGAAAGTGAATACGATGAAGAGCATTTGGAAAAATCTGGCTTCAATGTTGGCCACCGCCATCCTGTGGCTTGCCAGCGCCGGTATCAATTTGGCGCATGCCGTCAATGATTTGCCCGGCGGCCCCGCCGTCAACCAGTTGAACTTGTACCCGCCCGTCACCTCGGTGGCGCGTGACCAGCAATGGCTGCACTGGTTCATGCTGATTTTGTGTGCCGTGATTTTTGTCGCCGTGTTCGCGGTGATGTTTTATTCGATCTGGAAGCACCGTAAGTCGGTGGGCCACAAGGCTGCCACCTTCCACGAGTCGGTCACGGTGGAAATCATCTGGACTGTGGTGCCTTTCATCATCGTGATTTTGATGGCCCTGCCTGCCACCAAAGCCGTGGTCGCCATGAAAGACACCACCAACGCCGACCTGACCATCAAGGTCACCGGCATGCAGTGGAAATGGGGTTACGACTACCTCAAGGGCGAAGGCGAAGGCATCGGCTTTGTAGCCACCATTGACGCCGCCCAGCGCGAAATGTCTAACAACGGCGGTCCGAAAAAGGGCGAAGGCGTCGATGACTATCTGCTCAAGGTGGACAACCCGCTCGTGATTCCGGTGGATAAAAAAGTGCGCCTGATTACGACGGCCAACGACGTGATCCACGCTTTTTACGTGCCATCCTTTGGCATCCAGCAAGCCGCGATTCCCGGGTTTGTGCGCGACACCTGGTTCCGTGCGGAAAAAATCGGTGATTATTACGGCCAATGTTCGCAGTTGTGCGGAAAAGAGCACTCTTACATGCCCATTCACGTAAAGGTGGTGTCGGCGGAAGACTACACAAAGTGGGTTGCGGGTGAGCAAAAGAAAATGGCTGCCTTGGCCGACGACCCCAGCAAAGTCTGGACCTTGGACGACATCACCAAGCGCGGTGAAAAGGTTTACGCCCAAAATTGCGTAGCCTGCCACCAAGCCAACGGCAAGGGCGGCGGCGCGGTCAAGCCCCTGGACGGCGCCGCCGTGGTGCTTGATGCTGACAAGAACAAGCAAATTATGGTTCTTCTGAATGGCCAGAACAACGGCGCCATGCCTTCGTGGAAAGCCCTGAGCAATACCGACATTGCCGCAGTGATCAGCTTCTCCAAGAACCATTGGTCCAACAAAACCGGTCAGCTCGTGCAGCCCTCCGAAGTGGCGGCCCTGCGCAAGTAAGGCTGTTTGGCCAACGCTTGCAATATTGAATTAAGAATAGTGAAAAGGAAGCCAGTATGAGCGCTGTTTTAGACCACCATGATCACGATCATGCACACCACGACGACCACCATGCCCCTACCGGCTGGCGCCGTTGGGTGTTTGCGACCAACCACAAAGACATTGGAACGCTGTACTTGCTGTTCAGTTTCACGATGTTGATGGTCGGCGGCATTCTGGCCCTGATCATTCGCGCTGAGTTGTTTCAGCCTGGTTTGCAGTTGGTCAACCCCGAGTTGTTCAACCAGCTCACCACCATGCACGGCCTGATCATGGTGTTTGGCGCCATCATGCCGGCCTTTGTGGGCTTTGCGAACTGGATGATTCCGCTGCAAATTGGCGCGTCTGACATGGCGTTTGCGCGCATGAACAACTTCAGCTTCTGGCTGATGATTCCCGCAGCGCTCATGATTGTTAGCTCCTTCTTCATGCCTGGCGGCGCACCCGCTGCTGGCTGGACCTTGTACGCTCCGCTGACCCTGCAAATGGGCCCCAGCATGGACGCCGGTATTTTTGCCCTGCACATTTTGGGCGCCTCGTCCATCATGGGTTCGATCAACATCATCGTCACCATCCTGAACATGCGCGCTCCTGGCATGACGCTGATGAAGATGCCCATGTTCGCCTGGACCTGGCTGATTACGGCCTATTTGCTGATCGCCGTGATGCCCGTGTTGGCTGGCGCCATCACCATGACGCTGACGGACCGCCACTTTGGCACCAGCTTCTTCAACCCCGCCGGTGGCGGCGACCCGGTGATGTACCAGCATATTTTCTGGTTCTTCGGCCACCCTGAGGTCTACATCATGATCTTGCCGGCCTTCGGCATCATCAGCCACGTGGTTCCTACGTTTGCCCGTAAAAGGCTGTTCGGCTACGCCTCTATGGTGTACGCCACGTCCAGCATTGCCATTTTGTCCTTCATCGTCTGGGCGCACCACATGTTCACCTCGGGCATGCCGGTCACGGGCCAGTTGTTTTTCATGTACGCCACGATGCTGATCGCAGTGCCCACCGCCGTGAAGATCTTCAACTGGATCGCCACCATGTGGCAAGGTTCCATGACCTTTGAGACACCAATGCTGTTTGCCGTAGGCTTCATCTTCGTGTTCACCATGGGCGGATTTACCGGTCTGATTCTGGCCATGGCGCCCATCGACATCCAGATCCACGACACGTACTACGTGGTGGCGCACTTCCATTACGTGCTGGTGGCGGGTTCCTTGTATGCCATGTTTGCCGGTTACTACTACTGGAGCCCCAAGTGGACCGGTGTGATGTACAACGAAACACGCGGCAAGATCCACTTCTGGTGGTCGCTGATTGCCTTCAACGTGACCTTCTTCCCGATGCACTTCTTGGGCTTGGCGGGGATGCCGCGCCGTTATGCCGACTACCCGATGCAGTTTGCCGACTTCAACGCATTGGCTACGGTGGGCGGCTTTGCCTTCGGTTTTGCCCAGGTCTACTTCTTCTTGTTCGTGGTGCTGCCAACCATGCGCGGCCAAGGTGCAAAAGCGCCCCAAAGCCCTTGGGAATCGGCCGAAGGCTTGGAATGGGAAGTTCCATCGCCAGCGCCTTTCCACACCTTTGAGACGCCTCCCAAGCTCAATGCTGCGGCCAACAAGGTCATTGGTTAAACCGCCAATTGCACAAGCCTTCTCTACGCATATGACGCCTTCGCAAAAAAAATCCAACCTGAAGCTGGCCTTGGTTCTAGCCTCTGTCGCCCTGGTATTTTTTTGCGGCGTGATATTCAAAATGATGGTGCTGGGCGCCTGAGCTTGCCATGAACCTGCAGCGCGCAAACTTTCAAATGGTGGGCAAGCTGGCCGTGGTGGTCAGCCTGATGTTCGCCTTTGGCTACGCGCTGGTGCCGCTGTACAAGGCGATTTGCGAGATGACGGGCCTTAATGTCTTGGCCTTGAACGAGCAAGTCGTGGCGAGCGCCAAGCCCGCGCCGCCGCAGAACAGCCAGGTTGACACGACCCGCACCATTACGGTGGAGTTTGACGCCAATTCCCGTGGTCCCTGGGATTTCAAGCCCGCGCAGCGCTCGCTGCAAGTGCATCCGGGTGAACTCACCACCGTGATGTACGAGTTCCAGAACATCCAGAACCGGCGCATGTCGGCCCAGGCCATTCCCAGTTATGCGCCGCAGCAGGCGGCCGCCCACTTCAACAAGGTGGAATGCTTTTGTTTTAACCAGTACACGCTGGAGCCCGGTGAAAAGAAATCTTGGCCGGTGGCCTTTGTGATTGACCCCAAGCTGTCCAAAGACGTGAAGACGATTACCTTGTCCTACACGTTTTTCGAGGTGGGCGGGCGCACGCCTGCCGCGCCGGTGGCCAGTGTGAAGCCAGACGCTGTTGCTGTGAGCGGTACCTGATGGCGGACGAACCAAACAAAGTGCCGTCGGCCTCCTGGTGGCGCAGCGTAAAGCTGGTGGCCTGGTCTTTTTTGGGCATTCGCAGCCGCGCGGGTTACCAGGACGATCTGGCCAAGGTCAATCCGATGCACGTGGTGGCGGTTGGATTGGCTGGGGCCTTGCTACTGGTTTTGGCTTTGATTGGCCTGGCAAGCTGGGTTGTAAGTAAATAAGTCTCTGGAAAAACAGAGCATTTTTAGATTCGTATTCGGAAAAATGGAGTTGAAATGAGTACAAGCGCACACGGAACAACACCGTATTACTTTGTCCCGGGTCCTTCGCGTCATCCGGTGATGGCCGCTTTTGGCTTGCTGTTCGTGGTGCTTGGTGCCAGCCAGTGGATCAACGGCGCCGATTGGGGCAAATATGCCCTGGCCTTCGGCCTGGCGTTTTGGCTTGGCGTGCTGTACCAGTGGTTTGGTGATGCGATCGCCGAGAGCGAAGGCGGCCAGTATGGTCGCAAGATTGACCTGTCGTTCCGCTGGAGCATGAGCTGGTTCATCTTTTCGGAAGTGATGTTTTTCGGCGCCTTCTTCAGCGCACTGTGGTGGGCGCGTGCCCATTCGGTGCCCGCATTGGGCAGCTTGGACAACGCCCTGCTGTGGCCCGACTTCAAGGCGGTGTGGCCCAGTTTGGCTGCAGGTGTGACCGGTTCACCCGCCGGCATTGTGGAACCTTTCACCACCATGGGCCCCTTCTGGCTGCCCACCATCAACACCGCTTTGCTGTTGACCTCGGGTGTGACCCTGACGATTGCCCACCACGCACTGCTCGACAGCAACCGCAGCAAGACGGTCGCGTTCATGTGGCTGACGGTACTCTTGGGAATTACCTTCCTGTTCGTTCAAGGCTATGAGTACTACCACGCCTACACGGAATACAACCTGAAGCTGACCTCCGGCATCTACGGCTCGACCTTCTTCATGCTCACCGGTTTTCACGGATTCCACGTGTTTGTCGGTATGTTGATGCTGCTGGCTACGACGCTGCGCTTGCAAAAAGGCCACTTCACTGCCGACCGCCACTTCGGTTTCGAAGGCGCTGCCTGGTACTGGCACTTTGTGGACGTGGTCTGGCTGGGCCTGTATATCCTGGTGTACTGGCTGTAATCCAAGCCGCAAACCAAAAAAAGGCACCGCGAGGTGCCTTTTTGTTTGTGCCCGCTGGGGTCTTCAGGTACCGGAGGGAATGCCAGTGGGGTGGATCAGTCCAAACTTCCAGGACAGCAAAATACAGGCAAACAGGAAGATGGACACGCCCACGCGCAGCGCCAGTGCACGCGCCATGCGCCGCGACTGGCGCGGGCCAGCGCTGCCACCGCGCAGCATGAAATACAGGGCCGTGGCCAGACTGGCGAGAATGGCGAAGAATGCAAGGCTTACAAGGTAGGTCATAACCTGGATTATCTTTTGAACTTGAAGCGTAAGTTTTACCTCGTCACCGCCGCAGCCCTATTTTTTGCCGGTTTGGGCATTTATCTGGGGTTTTGGCAGCTCGGGCGTGCCGCGCAGAAGGAGGCAATGCACGCTGCCATGCAGGCCCAAGCCCGGCAGGCGCCGTTGGACGCACCGGCCTTGGCGCAACTGCCCCATGGGGTGGCTACGCTGTACCGCCCGGTGCGCGTGCAGGGCACCTGGGAATCTGCACACACCGTGTACTTGGACAACCGGCAGATGGACGGCAAGGTGGGATTTTTTGTGCTGACGCCCTTGCGCCTGCAAAGCACCGGACAAGTGGTGCTGGTGCAGCGCGGTTGGGTTGGCCGCAACTTTGAGGTCCGTGACCAGGTGCCCGCCGTGCAGACGCCGCCAGGACTGGTCTGGGTGGAAGGCGAAATTGCCCCGCCGCCGTCCAAGCTATACGAGCCCGGCGCGCCGGGCGTCGGACTTATCCGGCAAAATCTCGACCTTGACCGGTTTCGCACGGAGAGTGGCTTGGCCTTGGCCGATTACACGATTCGCCAAAGCGGCTCGGCCAGCAATGGCTTGCACCGGGATTGGCCGGCAGTTGCGCTGGGTGTGGAAAAGCACTATGGCTATGCAGTTCAGTGGTTCGCGCTCGCAGCGCTGGTTGTTGGCCTTTACCTTTGGTTTCATTTTTTTCGCCGCCCGACGGCCCGGTTTCAGGAAACGCATCCACATGTCCCCCCCCCCCGCCTTTGACGACCACCCTTTGGGCCTGACCGTGCATTCCTTGCCCACGCTGCAAGACATGGCGCCGCCCCAGCAAACGCGCACGGGTCGCTGGAAGATGCTTCTCGTGTTGCTGGTGTGCGCAGCGCCCGTGGTGGCGTCGTATTTCACCTACTACGTGGTACGGCCCGAGGGGCGGCGCAATTTTGGCGAACTGATCACGCCGCAGCGCCCCTTGCCTGACCTGGTCGCCACCGCGCTGGACGGCACGCCGGTCCATCTGCAAACGCTCAAGGACCAATGGCTGCTCATCAGCGTCGCGGGTGCGGCTTGCGACGCTACGTGCGCACGCCAGTTGTACCTGCAGCGCCAACTGCGCGAAGGTTTGGGCAAAGACAAAGACCGCCTGGACTGGGTGTGGCTGATTGACGACGCCGCGCCCGTGGCGCCCGAGCTGATGCCCGCGCTCAAGACCGCCACCGTGCTGCGCGTGCCCGCGAAAGAGCTGCAAGCCTGGCTGGCGTCCGCCACTGGCGCCACGCTGCACGATCATCTGTTTTTGGTGGATCCGCTGGGCAACTGGATGCTGCGTTTCCCCGCGCAACTCGACGCCGAGCAGGCGCCCAAGGCCAAGCGGGATCTGGAGCGCCTGTTGCGCGCCTCTGCGTCCTGGGACAACGCTGGCCGCTAGTCCAAGCGCACTACGCCTGAACTGATCCATGCAAACCGCCTCTTTTGACTGGTCCGCCTTGCTGCGCCTGGCTCTGGTGGGTCTGGTCCTGGCCGCCGGGCCCGTGGCCTGGTTGCGCTGGCGACACCGCGCGGAGCAGCCGGTGGGCCGCCTGCAAGCTTTGACGCTGCTGACTTTGTTTTTGACCTTTGACCTGGTGCTGTTTGGCGCCTTTACCCGCCTGACCGACAGCGGCCTGGGCTGCCCGGATTGGCCGGGTTGCTACGGCCACGCCACCCCGGTGGGGGCGCAAGTGCCTATCACCCTGGCGCAAACGGCGTCCCCGGACGGCCCGGTCACCCACGGCAAAGCCTGGATTGAAATGGTGCACCGCTACCTGGCGTCCAGCGTGGGCCTGCTGATTTTGGTGCTCGCGGTCAGCGCCTGGATGTTGGCGCGGCGCAGGCGTGGCACGCCAGCGGATGCGCTGAGCCCGTGGTGGGCCACCGCCACCTTGGTTTGGGTGTGCATCCAGGGCGCGTTTGGTGCGCTGACCGTGACCATGAAGCTGTTCCCAGCCATCGTCAGCCTGCATTTGCTGGGGGGCTATGTGCTCTTGGCGCTGTTGGCTTTGCAAGCGGTGCGGCAGTCGCAAATGCTGCGCGCACATGCGCCCCAGCCGGTGTCTGGCGCCGTGCGTCTGGCTACGCTAATGGCTTTGGGCGTGTTGCTGGTGCAAGTGCTCTCGGGCGCTTGGGTCAGCACCAATTACGCCGTCCTGGCCTGCGCTGAGTTTCCGACCTGCCAGGATAGCTGGTGGCCTGCGATGGACTTTGCCCAAGGCTTTGCGCTGTGGCGTCCGCTGGGGCTGGCCGCGGACGGCACGCCCCTGAGCTTTCAGGCGCTCACGGCCATCCATTTTTCCCACCGGCTGTTGGCCCTCGTGGCGGTGTTGGCGCTGGGTGTATTGGCTTGGCGTTTGCGCCGCCTGCCTGCGCTGGCCGCCCCGGTGCGCTGCCTGACTGGGCTCCTGATCCTGCAAGTGGCCACGGGCCTGAGCAATGTGGTGCTGGGCTGGCCGCTGCTGGCCGCCGTGCTGCACACCGGCGGCGCCGGCGCGATGGGCGCAACCCTGGTTTGGATACTGGCCGCCACCCATCAACACGCACGCCTGCGCCTTGCGCCTCCCCGCACCCAGAAAGTACCTACGTGACCGCCTCTAGCCAACCCCTGTCGCCTCTCGCCGCCCAGCTTTCGGTGGTGCGCCAATTCAATGCCCTGACCAAGCCGCGCGTCATCCAGCTCATCGTCTTTTGCGCGCTGATTGGCATGGTGCTGGCCGTACCCGGCGTGCCTTCGCTGGCCCAAGTGGGGCTGGCGGCGCGGGCCTGTTTGGGTATTTGGCTGGTGGCTGCCGCAGCGGCGGCCTTTAACTGCATCGTGGAGCAGCGCATTGACGCCAAGATGAAGCGCACCTCTTGGCGCCCGACCGCGCGTGGCGAATTGAGCAATACCCAAACCCTGCTGTTTTCAGCCATTTTGGGCGTGGCCGGCTCGTGCATTCTGTTTTTCTGGGTCAATCCGCTGACCATGTGGCTGACCTTTGCCACCTTTGTCGGCTACGCGGTGATTTACACCGTGATCCTCAAGCCGCTCACGCCGCAAAACATCGTGATTGGCGGCGCCTCGGGCGCCATGCCGCCAGTGCTGGGCTGGGCGGCGATGACGGGTGACGTGGGCCCCGAGGCCTTTGTGCTGTTTCTCATCATCTTTTTGTGGACGCCACCGCATTTCTGGGCCCTGGCGCTCTACCGGGTGGAGGACTACCGCAAGTCGGGCCTGCCCATGCTGCCGGTCACCCACGGCAGCGAATTCACGCGCCTGCAAATCTTGCTCTACACCTGGGTCTTGTTTGCCGCCTGCCTGCTGCCCTTCATGCTGGGCATGAGCTCTTGGCTGTACCTGGCCGCTGCGGTGGTCCTGAGCCTGTGGTTTTGCGTCTACGCCTGGCGCCTGATGCGCCATTACTCGGACGAACTGGCGCGCGAAACCTTCCGCTTTTCCTTGATTCACTTAAGCGCCTTGTTTGCCGCGCTGCTGCTGGACCACTACCTGCTATGAACTTTTGTTCTGCTGCTTCCCTGTCGCGGCGTGCTGCGTGGCAGCGTACTTTTTCTATGCTGGCGGCGGTGTTGCTGGCTGGCGTGCTGGCCGCCTGCGGCGAACAAAAGCCCGCCTTCAGCTCGATTGACATCACCGGTGCCGACTACGGCAAGAACTTTGCCCTGAACGACCACAACGGCCAGGTGCGCCACCTGTCAGACTTTGCTGGCAAAGTGGTCGTGGTGTTTTTTGGCTACACCCAATGCCCGGACGTTTGCCCCACCACGCTTGCGGAGCTGGCCGAAGTCAAAAAGCTCTTGGGCAAAGACGGCGACCGGCTGCAAGCCCTGTTCGTAACCGTAGACCCCGAGCGCGACACGGCCGAACTGCTTAAGGCCTATATGGCCAATTTCGATCCAAGCTTTCTGGCCTTGCGCCCCGCCCCCGAAGAGTTGCCCGCCGTGGCCAAAGACTTCAAGATCTATTACAAAAAAGTGCCTGGCGCCAGCGCTACGAGCTACACCATGGACCATTCGGCGGGCAGCTATGTGTTTGATACCCAGGGCCAATTGCGCCTGTTCACCCGCTACGGCAGTGGCGCGCCGGTTCTGGCAGCCGACATCGCCCAGTTGATGCGCTAGAGCGCGCAGCCAAAAAAAATGCTGCAGCGGCGCGAGCCGTGCAGCATTTCGGTGACCAGAGCGGCGATTTACGCGTAATCCACCAGCGCGGTCTTCATCTTCTTCATGGCCGCTACTTCAATCTGGCGGATGCGCTCGGCGCTCACGCCGTATTCCGCCGCCAGGTCGTGCAGCGTCATGCCGCCCGAGTTGTCGTCGTTGACCTTGAGCCAGCGCTCCTCCACGATGCGGCGGCTGCGGGCGTCCAAAGTGTCCAGCGCGGTGCTGATGCCGTCCGAGGCCAGCACGTCGCGCCGGTGCGCCTCAATCATCGCCAGGGGCTCGTGGTTGCTGTCGGTCAGGTAGGCAATCGGGCCAAAGGCGTCTTCGCCGTCGTCCGAGGCCATGGGGTCGAGCAACACGTCACCGCCCGAGAGCCGGGTTTCCATTTCCAGAACTTCTTCGGGCTTGACCTTGAGCTCGCGCGCCATGGCGTCCACCTGCTCGGGGCTGAGCGTGTCGCGGTGCGTGGCCAGGTCGGCGGCGGCGTCGTCGGACTTGAAGCGCTGCTTCATGGAGCGCAGGTTGAAAAACAGCTTGCGCTGGGCCTTTGTGGTCGCCACCTTGACCATGCGCCAGTTTTTCAGGATGTATTCGTGGATTTCGGCCTTGATCCAGTGCAGCGCGTAGCTCACCAAGCGCACGCCCTGGTCTGGGTCAAAGCGCTTGACGGCCTTCATCAGGCCCACATTGCCTTCCTGGATCAGGTCGCCATGCGGCAGGCCGTAACCCAGGTACTGGCGCGCCACCGACACCACCAAGCGCAGGTGCGAGAGCACCAGTTTTCCGGCGGCGTCCAGGTCGTTGTCGTTCTTGAACTGGCGGGCAAAACGTTGCTCTTCTTCCAGCGTCAGCATGGGAAGGCGGTTGGCCGCAGAAATATAAGCGTCCAAATTGCCCAGCGCCGGTACCAAAGACCAGGGATTGGCCGTGGCCAGCGCGGTATTCGATCCAATTGCATAAGACATTGCAGAACTCCTTGTGTCCAATTCGGCAATATTAGCACTCAACCAGTGTGAGTGCTAAACAACCCTACTGGTTAACCCTTGATCTGGCGCACTTATAGTCCAAGCATGACCGACTTATCCAGCCTTTTGCAGCAAGGTGGCGCCAGCGCCTGGCTCTTCCTTCCCAGCGCCATCGCCCTGGGTGCCTTGCACGGACTCGAGCCCGGCCACTCCAAGACGGTGATGGCCGCTTTCATCATCGCGGTGCGCGGCACTGTGGGGCAAGCGGTGTTGCTGGGCCTGGCGGCCACGCTGTCGCACACGGCGGTGGTGTGGGCGGTGGCCATGGGCGGCCTGTATTTTGGCCAGCGCTGGAGCGCCGCCACCAGCGAGCCCTACCTGCAAATGGCCTCCGCCGTGCTGATTGCCGCCACGGCGCTGTGGATGCTGTCTCGCACCTGGCGGGTGGTCCATGGGCACGACCACCACCATGACCATCACGACCACGACCACGACCACGGCCACGCGCATGGGCATGCCCATGAAGCGCGCCCTGCAAAAGTAAGTCACCCAGCGCCCGTGCTCGACAGCCACGCCCAGGCGCACGCCGAAGACATCGCCCGGCGATTTGGCGCCGGGCGCGAGGTCACCACCGGCCAGATCGTGGTGTTTGGCCTGACTGGTGGCCTGATTCCCTGCCCGGCGTCCATTACCGTGCTCTTGCTGTGCCTGCAACTCAAGGAAGTGGCGCTGGGTGCCACGCTGGTACTGGGTTTTAGCGTTGGCTTGGCGCTGACCATGGTTGCCTCGGGCGCGCTGGCCGCGCTCAGCGTGCGCCACGCCGCCCGCCACTGGGGCGGTTTTGGCCGCTGGGCGGACAAGGCGCCCTACCTGTCGGGCGCATTGATGCTGCTGGTGGCCGCTTTTATGGCCTGGGAAGGCTGGCAGGGTCTGGCGCTGCAGGTTTAGCCCCAGCCCCAAGCGCCGGGGTGGCGGAACCCGCCAGATTCGCAAGCGCTGCGCAAGGCGAATGCGGCATGATGGGCGTATCTTTATTCGTCGTGGGTTTTTCGGTCATGAAACTGGCGCTGCTTTCCGACATCCACAGCAATCTGCATGCGCTGCAAGCCTGCCTGGCGCACGCGCGGGCGCAGGGCGCGCAGCAGTTCGCTTTTTTGGGCGACCTGGTGGGCTACGGCGCGCAGCCCGCCGAGGTGCTGGACTGCATCATGGCCTTGCAGGCCGAAGGCGCCTTGGTGCTGCGCGGCAACCACGAACAAGTCACGCTGGCCCCGCCTAGCGCCGTGCAGCAGATGGGCGATATGGGCGCCCAGTGGACGCACAGCCAACTCAGTGTGCAGCAGCGCGACTGGCTGGCCCAATTGCCGCTCATCCACGATTTGGGCGCAGTCTTACTGGTGCACGCCAGCGTCAATGAGCCCGAGCGCTGGCGCTATGTGGACAACCCGCTGGCGGCCACCGCCAGCCTGGACGCCGCGCGGGCCTGGCCGCTAACGCGTTACGTGTTTGGCGGCCATGTGCACGCGCAAACCCTGTATTACCGTGGTGCGGTGGGCCAGCTCATGCCGTTTCAGCCCCAGGCGGGTGTGGCCATTCCCGTGCCCCGGCACCGCCACTGGCTGGCCACTGTGGGCTCGGTCGGGCAGCCGCGTGACGGCAATCCGCAGGCCATGTACGCGCTGTTTGACCAAGCTGCGGCGCTGCTGACCTTTCACCGTGTGCACTACGACCATGCGGCTGCGGCCGACGCGATTCGCCGCGCCGGGCTGCCCGAATTTTTTGCCAACCGGCTGGAGACAGGGCGATGAAACTCTTGACGCAGGGCAGCGAGCTTGACGGCTTCACCATTGGCGAATGCATCCACAGCGGGGGTATGGCGCACATTTACCACGTGACCTACGCCCAGGGCACGCACGACCCTGGCTTTCCGATGGCCATGAAGGTGCCGCGCATGGCCAGCGGCGATGGCGCAGAAAACATCGTCAGTTTCGAGGTGGAATGCCAGATTCAGCAAGTGCTGACCGGCCCGCACGTGCCGCGTTTTGTGGCCGCAGGCGACCTGGAGCGCATGCCTTATCTGGTGATGGAGTACATCGCCGGGCGCACCTTGCAACACTGGCTGGACGCGCCGCAGCCCCTGGATGTAGAGGTGATCAGCCGCCTGGGCGTGGCCATGGCGCGCGCTGCCCACGCCTTGCACCTGCAAAACACGGTGCACCTGGACCTTAAACCCAAAAACGTGCTGTTTCGCCCCGCCCCGGGTGCTACCGAGCCCGATCCCGCAGCGCAGCCCCTGGCTGAATTTGGCGCAGCCGTGTTGCTGGACTTTGGCCTGTCGCACCACGCCCATTACCCCGATTTACTGGCTGAACAGTTGCGCAAGGCGGTGGGTTCGCCCGCCTGGATTGCGCCCGAGCAGGTGGTGGGCGTGCGTGGCGACCCGCGCAGCGACGTGTTTGCCATCGGCGTCATGCTTTACCAGTTGTGCACTGGCGAGCTGCCCTTTGGCGAGCCACAAACGGCCGCCGGCATGCGTCAGCGCCTGTGGATTGACCCAGTGCCCCCGCGCAAGCGCCGCTCAGATGTACCGGCCTGGTTGCAAGAGGTGGTGCTGCGTTGCCTGGAGCCCGAAGCGGCCAAGCGCTATCCGTCAGCGGCGCTATTGGCCTTTGACTTGTCGCACCCCACGCAGGTGCACGTCACCGAACGCGGCACCAACACCGAACCCACACCGTTTCGCACCCACTTCAAACGCTGGATCAAGGCCGCAGGCATGCACTACCAGCCCAGCCCGGTGCCGTCGCAGCAAATCGAGGAAGTGCCCATCGTGATGGTGGCCGTGCCCTACCGCGATGCCACTGACGCCACGCTGTATTCGCTGCGCCAAGCGGTGGCCCGCTCGCTGGGCACGCGCCCGGGCGCGCGGCTGGCCTGCGTCACCGTCATCCCCAGCAGCCTGAGCAACACCACCAGCGAGGACCGCAGCGAAACCCAGCTGCACCGGCGCTACCTCACACAGTTGCACCAATGGGCCCAGCCGCTGGACCACCCTGGGCGCCAAACCTCATGCCACGTGCTGGAGTCGGGCGACGTGGCCAAGGCCTTGCTCGACTACGCCAGCGGCAACCAGGTCAGCGTGATCGTGATGGGCGCAGCCACCCACGGCCTCAAAACCCAGCGCTTTGTGGCCACCGTGCCCATCAAGGTGGCCATGGACGCGCCTTGCACCGTGATCTTGGTCAAGCAGGCGCTGCCGTTTGAGCAGCTTGCGGTGCGTGAAGACGACGCGCAAGAGGAGCTTGAGGCGCTGCACGAACAGCGCGGACCGGGCTCTGATTTGTATGGGGACGATTTGGGGCCGCTGGGGTAGGGTCCGTTTTTTGGCGTCCCCTTTTTCAGCAGGATGAGACAGGGACTTGGGGAGAGCGCCGCTCCTGCCAATACCCCACCCTGTAAAAATTCCGAAAAATCAGCCTCGCCGCCATGCATGAAATGCCCGCGCCCACGCCAGCAGCCGCTTCGGCACATGCGCCCGCTGCCAGGCCCCAGCGGCGTATTTATTGGCTTCGGCAAAAGTGGGGTAGGCGTGCACCGTGCCCAGAATGGCTTTGAGGCCCAGGCCGTGGCGCATGGCCAGCACGTATTCGGCCAGCATGTCCCCGGCCTGCGGGGCGACGATGGTGGCGCCCAGGATGCGGTCTTTGCCCGGCACGGTGAGCACTTTGACAAAGCCCGTGGGTGGCGCGCTGCCGGCGTCGGTCAGGGCGCGGTCCAGGTCGGCCAGGTCAAAGCGGGTGACTTCAAAGCGCAGGCCTTGGGCCCGCGCCTCTTGCTCGTTCAAGCCCACGCGCGCCACTTCTGGCGCGACAAAGGTGGTGGCGGGCAGGTGGCGGTAGTCGGCGGCAAAGCGTTTGAAGTCGCCAAACAAGGCGTTGACCGTGGCGTACCAGGCCTGGTGCGCCGCGGCGTGGGTGAGCTGGTAAGGCCCGGCCACGTCGCCTGCGGCGTAGATGGTGGGAAACACGGTTTGCAAATAGGCGTTGGTGGGCACGGTGCGCTGGGTGTCATTGACGACGATGCCCAGCTCGTCCAGGCCATAACCGCTCAGGCGCGCGCGCCGACCCACGGCGCACACCAGCAGGTCAAAGGCCAGCACTTGGTCTTCGCCAGTGGCCACGTCGCGCACAGTGATGGTTTTTTCGGCGTTTGTGCTATCGCAGCGCAGCGCACTGTGCGCGCACAGCACCTGCACGCCGTCCATCTGCAACGCGGTTTGCACCACGACTGACACCTCTGCGTCTTCACGCGCCAAGAGGCGCGGCCCGGCTTCTACCAGCGTGACGGCCGCGCCCAGGCGGGCAAAGGCCTGCCCTAGTTCGCAGCCTATGGGTCCGCCACCTAGCACCACGATGCGCTGGGGCAGGCTGCTGCACTGCGCGAGCTGCGCCCAGAGCGTGTCGCTGGTGGCAAAGCCCACCGCGTGCAGCCCGGGCAGGTCGGGTACCACCGGTTGCGCGCCGGCCGCAATCACGATGCTGCGCGTGCGAATGCGCTGCACGCTGTGGTCGGGCCGGGTCACGTCTACCGTCCAGGGGCTGGTGATTTTTGCGTGGCCTTGCAGCACGTCCACGCCCAGCGCGGTGTAGCGCTCTGGGCTGTCGTGCGGCGCAATGCTGGCAATCACGCGGGCAATGCGCGCCATCAGCGCCGGCCAGTCCAGCGCCTGCGCATCGAGTGCCAGGGCCGGCGGCTGCACGCCAAACTGCGCGGCGGTGCGCACCTGGTGCGCCACCTTGGCGCTTTGGATCAGCGCCTTGCTGGGCACGCAACCGTAGTGCAGGCAGTCGCCGCCCAGGCGACTAGCTTCGACCAGCGTCACCTTGGCCTGCGCTGCCGCCGCAATATAGGCTGACACCAGGCCACCGGCGCCTGCGCCAATCACCACCAGGTTGGTGTCAAACTGCCGGGGCCGCTGGCTGCGCCAGGGCGCGAGCAGCTTGCGCTTGCGCTGGCCCTCCAGCAGCCGCGTAGCCAGCGCGGGCATCAGCGCCACCAGCAAACCCAGGGCAAGCAGCGCACCCAGCACGCCGGGCTGCAGCACCTCGCTGGCGCTGTGAATCGTGCCGAGCTGCTGGCCCGCGCTCACAAACACCAGCGTGCTGGCCAGCATGCCGATCTGGCTCACGGCGTAAAAAGTGGGCGCTCGCATGTCGGTCAAACCCATGAGCAGGTTGATGGCGCCAAAGGGCACCACCGGAATCAGGCGCAGGCTGAGCAAATACAACGCGCCTTCGCGTTCCAGCCGTACGCGCATGGCCAGCACGCGCGGCCCCATGCGTGCGCGCAGCAGGTCACCCAGCAGGTAGCGCGCCAGCCAGAACGACAGCGTGGCGCCCAGGCTGGAAGCAAACGACACCAGCACCAATCCCCAACCCAGCCCAAACACGGCCCCTGCGGCCAGTGTCAACAGCGCAATGCCGGGCACCGCCAGCGTGGCCACCAGCAGGTACAGGCCAAAAAAGCTGGCACGCACTTGCCACGGCGACTCTTGGTACCAGTCCAGCAGCGCGGCTTGCTGCGCCTTGAGCGCGGCCAGACCACTGGCCTCGTCCGGTGCCAGCCACCACCACAGGGCCACAAGGGCTGCCAGCGCCAGCAGCAAGCCCACGCGCCAGCCGGGCGTCCAGCGTCCGCGCGGCGCGTGGCGCTCATCTTTTGGTTTGGGCAGGCGTGTCTCAGTCATGGCGCATCCCTGGGGCGGGCGCCGCCGCTTGGGCAAAAGCGCGCATGCCCCACACCAGCCGCGCGACCAGCGTCAAACCGCACAAGGCGGCAAAGCCATAGGCCAGCGGCGCAAAGCTGTCCGGCCACAGGCAGGCGGCGGCAAAAAACGCCAAGGTTTCTGTGCCTTCCGTCAGGCCGCCCAAAAAGTAAAACGACTTGTCCGGGTAATCTAGGCTGTGCAGGCCACGTTTGGCCGCCAGTGCCGCGAAGGCCAAAAAACTGCTGGCCGTGCCCACAAAAGCCGCCAGCACCACGGCGCTGGCCAGTGCGTTGCGCGCCGGTTCGGCAAAGGCAAAAGCCAGCGGAATGCTGGCGTAAAACACAAAGTCCAGCGTGATGTCCAAGAAGCCGCCCAGGTCGGTGGGCTGGGTTTGCCGCGCCACGGCGCCGTCGAGTGCGTCGCACAGGCGCGAGGCCGCCATGGCCAGCAAAGCCGGCATAAAGGCCGCTTGGCTAATCAGTAAGGCAGCCAACATGCCGATGGCAAAGCCCGTCCAGGTAAGCGCATTGGCGCGCACGCCCGCGGCCACCAAAGGGCGCGCCAGCAGGCGCACGGCGGGCTGGATCAGGCGCAGGATAAAACGGTCAAGCATGGGGCCATTGTCGGCGCTGGGCGGCGCACTTCAAGGCAGCTGCGTAAGACGCTGGGCATCGGCCACGTCGGCGGCGTCATGCGTCACCAAAACGGCGGCAATGCCGCGCGCCGCCACCGCACCAAACAGCAGCTCGCGCATGCGCTGGCGCAGCGGCGCGTCGAGTTTGGCAAAGGGCTCATCGAGCATTAGCGCCAGCGGCCGGGCCAAGAGCGCGCGTGCCAGCGCCACCCTTGCGCGCTGGCCGCCTGATAGCGTGGCTGGGTTGGCATGGGCAAAGTCTGGCAGCTCCACCTCGGCCAGCGCGGCCAGTGCCTGCGCGCGGCGCGCTGCTTGTGGCCCTGCGGGCACGGCAAACAGCAGGTTTTCCAGCACGTTCAGGTGCGCAAACAGCAGATCTTCTTGCATCAGCAGGCCTACGCGGCGCTGGTGCGTGGGCCGGGTGTCGATGCGCTGGCCGTTCAAGTGCACCGTGCCCTCAAACTGTAGCCCCTCGTCCAAGGTGCCGCACACAGCCGCCAGCAGGCTCGATTTGCCAGCGCCGCTGGCGCCCATCACCGTGTGCACTGCTCCGGCAGGCACGTCCAACACCAGGTCGTGCAACAGCACCCGGGTGGGTGCGCGCAGGCAGCGCAAACGGATTTGCAGCAGGGTTGGTGTGTGTTGGGTGGCCATGGGCGCGCTGATGCTACTGCAGGCTGTGTGACAGTTTGTTGCCGGGGGGAGCGGCTGGCGCGGCCCCGGCGTGTGGTGCAAAGCGCCGTGCGCGTCCCGACCAGGCCGCCAGACCAAACACCAGCGCGGGCAGCAGCCACTGCAGCGCGGCAAAGGCCGCCATCAGCGAACGCTGGCCGCCAGCGGCCAGCGCCACGGCCTCGGTGGTGGCGCTGGCAAAGCGGCCAGCGCCCACGTACAAGGTGGGCAGGTACTGCGCCACGCTGACCGCGAAACCCACCGCCAAACTGGCCGCCAGCGCAGCGCGCAGCAGCGGCCACTTGACGCGCCAAACAAAAGCCCAACGCGTGCGCCCCAAGCTGGCGGCCACAGCTTGCAGCCGCGTGTCAAAGCCACCATAAGGCCCCTGCAAACTCAGCAGCACATAGGGCAGCACGCACAAGGTGTGCGCCAGCCACAGCCCCCCCATGGCACCGTCCAGTCCCCAGGCCAGCGCCAGCCGGTGCAAACCCAGCGCCCACAGCACCGCAGGCAGCAGCAGCGGCAAATACAGCAGACCCTGCAGGCGCCGCTGCCACGCCAGCGGCGCGCATTCCAGCCAGGCCACCGCCCATAGCAAGGCAGCCGCGCTGCTGGCCAGGGCCAAGCCCAGCGTCGTCCAGACCACGGGCGCACTGTCGGCCACGGCGTGCCAGGCCTGCCAAGTCCAGGCTTGCGGCCACAGGTCAGGAAAAGGCCAAACACCGATCACGCTGCCCAGGGCCAGCGCTGCGGCCACAGCGGCGTACGCCAGAGACAAAGCGCCGACGCCCCAGCCGCCAAGCCCGCGCGCCTGCCGGGGGGCGGTAGCCTTGCTGGGCGCAGTCGCTTTGGTTTTCGTTTCCTTGGCCAGCGCCACGCCGCGCGTCCAGCGGGCAGCCGCCCAGCCGCGCCCATAGCGCTGCGCCAGCACGCCCACCAGCGCCAAGCCAGCGACCACCGCTGCCAGCAGCCAGGCCGCAGCCGCGCCCATGGCATTGCGCGCCGGGTCGGCGTCTTGCAGCCACTGCCAGGCCAACACGGCCAGCGGGGGCGGTGCGCCGGGGCCCGCCAGCAGCGCAACGTCCACCACGGTCAGGCTGTAGACCAGCACCGCCAGCGAGGGCGCCTGCAGGCGCGCGAGCAACTGCGGCCAGGCCACACGCCACCAGGCGCTGCGCGCGCTGTAGCCCAGGCTTTGCGCCAGGCGCAGTTCTAGCGTCAGGCGGCGCGCCAGATCGGGGCGCTGCAGTTGTGCGGCGGCGGTCCACAGCAAAAATGGTATTTCCTTGAGCGCCAGCACCGCAACCAGTCCCAGGCCCCAGGGGTCTTGCGTGGTTTGCCAGGGCGGCGGCACGTGCAGCGGCCAGCCCAGCCAGCCATTGACGGGCAACAGCAGCGCAGCCCCCAGGCGCACCAGCCAGCCGGCCGGCGCGACCAGCAGCAGCACCCCGATGGCAAACGCCGCGTGCGGCAGCGCCAGCATGGCGGGCAGGCGGCCCAGCAGGCGTGCCCAGCAGGTTGTGCCATAGGTGAGTGCCAGCAGCAGCGCGGCGCCCGCCAGCGCCAGGGCGCTGGCAGCCACGCCGGTATACAGACTCAGCCACAGCGCAGCGGCGGTTTGCGGCTGCAGGGTCAGCGCGACCCAGGCCGGTGCGTCCAGCCCCGCTGCCGCCGCTGCGGCCAGGCTCCATACCAGTGGCAGGCCTAAGGCAGCAGCCAGCACCAGCGCTGCGCAATGCTTGGGGATGGACGCGAGAGAGGTGGGGAACATGGTCGGGCCTATAGGCGCCGCAAGCCAGAGGTCTGCAGTCGCAAAAGAGCCGATTTTCAGGGGGAACGGGATGCGGCGCGCAATGGCAGGCGCGCGCGGCACCTGCAGCGGTAAAAAGCGGCGGCGCTTTTTACTCGTGCGCCAGACCCTTGTGGGTCAAAAAACGGGTCAGCCAAAGCGCGATGCGGTTGTACATGAGCTCGTACTCTCCTTCGTCCAGGGCCACCAACTGCCCGTCAGTGGCGGCCTTGTGGTGGTTCATGACCAGTTTGCGCCACTGCGTGTCTTTGACCAGTTGTTCTGCCGCCGGAAGGATGGACACTTCTTCCATCCGGATCTGTTCCAGATAGCTTTGGCAAACGCGCGCCACTGCGCGTTCAAACGCGGTGCGGTGGTTCGATGCCATGTCATAGCCTTGCTGCCAGGCGGACAGCAGCGTTTGCAGCTCCACCAATTCGGCCACGCTTTGGCGGTGGGACTTTTCCAAGCGTGCTACTGCGCGGACCGTGTCGGGCGCCACTTCCAGCACGGTGGGAAACAGCAACTCAATTTCTTTGGGAAAGTGCACGTGTTCGGAAAACTCCTTGATGTACACCAGCATGCTGGTCACCAGCTCGAAATAGCGCTCGGGCGTATCGCCCGGCCCGCGCGCGAGCACCGTTTGCAGTGCGTGAAGCATCGCTTCCAACGATTGGTGTTCGTCGCGGATGGTGCGCAGGAGTTGGTTTTGCATGGGTGGCCCGGGTTGCTGCTGCGATGGTGACCCCAATGTGCAGCTAAATAATTGATGGTTATCAACAATTTGGGCGATCAATGCCGATTGCATGGCTTACTTTTCGCCCAGCGCCAGGGGCTTTTTTGCCATTTTCAAAAGCTGGGACTGGATTTTTTGCACTTGGGCCGGTGACGGGGGCGTTGTTTGCCCGTGGCGGACGCACCAGGCATTGACCAAGGCCAGCGCGCGGGCTGAAGCCCGGTTTTTGGACGCGCTGGCAAGGCGCCGGGCGAGCTTGCGTGCCATGGCGTGGTCGTGGGCTTGGCCCAAGCCCTGCTGCAGGCGCAGCAGGATCTTCAGTGCACGGGCGTGCCGCCGCCTGTGGGGCAGCACGGGCAGCGCCAGCTCCAGCGCGTAGCGCAGCGCTTTGGCAGCCAGGCGTGCAAAGTGCCAGCTTCGCGCGCTGTGTGCATGGCCAAGGCGCCGATACAAATGCACCGAGAGCGTTTGCAGCCGACCTTGCAAAAAAGGGGTGGCTGGGGCGAGCCACCGTGGGTCGCTGTCCGTATTTGCGTTTGCGCTTGCGCGTACACCACAGGGGTTCGCCAGGCGCTCGCTCAAACGGAGGGCCTCAAACGCAAAACGCGTGGCCTGGGGCGCGCACAGCGCCTGGCGGCAATCGTTTCTGGCGCGGGTTTGTGCCTGGCGCGCCAGGCTTGCCAAGGTCCGCAGTGCGCGGTCACGGGGATGCGCTTGGCAAACCGCCTGCAACGCGCCGGTGCAAAACACCTCCAAGTCACGCGCCTTGCCGACTGTTTTGGCCAGTGCACGCGCTTGCTGGCTGGCTGCGCGCCAACGCGGGTCATGGTGCTGCAAGCCAAACAGGCGCACCGTAGTGCGAAAGCGCGTGAGCGCCACGTGCAGTTGGTGCACGGCTTCGGGGTCTGCCGCATCCCGGCGAAGCGCCTCGGTGCCGGCCACGATCTGGCGCAGGCTCGCCCCAAGCGCAGTGCCGCAGGCTTGGGAGAAAGTATCCGTGGCACGCAGCGAAGGAACGCGAACGACCGAGGGTAAGCGCGCGTTTGGGTGCAAGCCTTGGTCTGGCTCATGGGTGTGATCGGGCATGGCGCGGACGGTCTTGGGGGCGGCCCCGTGTAGGCCGGGGTGTTGTACGGGCGAGGAGTTCACTGTCGCAGCTTTGTGTGGGGCCGACAAACCTCTTGCATTGAACCCATGATCGAGCGCAAGAAAAAAATGCGGTGGTGCGCCCGGCGCTTGGGCGGTGATCTGCGTCACCGCGTAAAAAATGCACGGCGCTAGATTCAAAAGGCCGATGCCTCCGCAACCTGCAAGGCAGGCATTTTTTGGAGACAAACCATGGACATTTCCAGCCTGTGCCGACACGAAATAATTTCGGTCAGCGCCAATGCCTCGGTGCGTGAAGCGGCCTTGGCCATGCGCACCCACCACGTCGGATCCCTGATCGTGACCGATCCCCAGGAAAAGGGGCGCGCCGTGGGCGTCATCACGGACCGCGATCTGGTGATCAATTTGCTGGCGCCTGGCGCGCCCGTGGACGGACAGCCGGTGGGCAATTTGTGCAGCACCGAGCTGGTCGGCATTGTGGCCACAGCCACCGTGGGAGACGCGGTGCAAGCCATGCGCAACGCTGGCGTGCGCCGCTTGCTGGTGGTGCGCCCGGACGGCGGCTTGGTGGGTTTGGTGTCGTCAGACGATTTGTTTGAGGCCATCGCAGGCGAGTTTGGCGCCCTGGCCGGCGCCTTGCGCAGCGGCTTGGCGCGCGAAAATGTGCGCACCATGCCCAACGGGCACAGCGGCCACAATGGTGACTTCCCTCGCGCTATTTACATGCCTGGGCACGAGCCCTGAGTTGTTGCGCAGCGCTGGTGGCTCGGGGCTGACTTAAAAAGCCACCATCCGCGCCAGCGCTTGGCCTCGGCGGAAGGGCTCGCCGGGCGGCACCAAAATCTCTTCAATGCAGCCCGCGTGCGGCGCGACGATGTCCACCGTCTCGCCCAGCACCAAAAGCTGCGCCAGCAACTGGCCAGCGACCACGTGCTCGTTGTCGCTGACCAGCCAGCGTTGCACGCAGGCATTGCTGCCCGCCTCCAACGCCTCCCAGCGCAGGGGGTCCAGAACGATATCCATGGGCCGACCCCCCGCAGCGCCTCAGGGGCGCACCGACAACTGGTCCACCACGCGCGACACGCCGCGCGTAGCCGCAGCAGCGGCCACCACCGCGTCGTGCTCGGGCAGCGAATGCACGGCGCCGCTCAGGGTAGCGGCGCCGTCGGTCATGTGGATGTTGATGCTCTTGGCTTCTTGCTGGGCGTGGCGAATCAGCGCAGCGGTAATTTGGGACGACACATCGCGCTCGCTGGTGCGGCGCTTGACGGTGATGCTGTTGGTCAGCCCGCGCACGCCCAGCAAGGGGCGGATGGACTGCTCGGCGCTGGCGAGCTGGTAGTGCCAGTCCACCTCGCCGCGCAGCGTGACCCAGCCGTCTTCGACTTCCACCTTGATGCGGTCTTCGGGCACCCAGGAATGCCAGCGCAGCGCGGTGACGGCGGCGTCGGCAATCTCGGTGTCATTGCGCTTGTGGTCGCTGGCCAGTTTCACGTCCAGGTCCAGCGCCAGACCGCGCACGCCGGCCACGCGGCGCACTGCACGTTCAATGGCGTGCTTTTCGGCAAAGGTGTTGAGGTGGCCGGACAAGGTGACGATGCCGTCCTTGACCATGACGCCCACGGCGGTGGCGTTGATGGACGGGTCCCATGCGAGTTCGGAGCTGACGTCACTCTTGAGTTGAATATCGGTTTTCATGAAAGTCCTTTCAATGGTGTTTGGATGTGCGGCGGTATACCGGAGCGCCAATGTAGGACGCCACCGCGCGCAGGCCTGTGACGTGGCGCACAGATTGAAGTGGCCGCACCTTTCCCGGTAAAACATGCGGCAAACGCCACGCACCAACTGCCCCCTTGCGCCACTAAGTTATGCGCTGGCGCACAGCGGCCGCCGGCCTGGGCGCCAACAATGGCGTGGCCTGCCGTCATCGGCCGAAAGCGGGCGCTTTGTCTACCGGCCGCCCAAGGTGTTTGACCATGTTCCAACGAATCCTCGTCCCGCTCGACGGCAGTCCCACCTCAGACCACGGCTTGCGCGTGGCCCTTGAATTGGCCAATGACCAGAAGGAAAAATCCCGGCTGATCTTGCTGCACGTGGTGGACGACTTCTCCATGCTGGTAGAAATGTCGGCCGTGGCCAACTACCACGAAATGCTCGAAGGCCTGCGCCGCTACGGCCAGGAACTGCTCACCCAGGCCAAAAACACCGCCCATGCCTTGGGCATCGACGCTGAGGTGGTGTCGCGCGAAGTGACCCAGCAAAGCATTGCCGATGTGATTTTGGAAGAGGCGCGCGCCACGTCCTGCGACCTGATCGTCATGGGCACCCACGGCCGGCGCGGCGTGCGCCGCCTGACCATGGGCAGCGACGCGGAACAGGTGGTGCGCAGCAGCCCGGTGCCAGTGATGCTGGTGCGCCACGAAGACGCCAAGTCCGCCAGCTTTTTGTCCAAACTCCAGACCGAAGCGGGTGCCTATGCCAAGTCCAACGTCCCCATCCAATAGCGTGCCCGACGCCGCTCCCATCATGGAGCGGCCCGACGGCTTTTACTGGCAGTCGCCCGGCCTGGCAGAGGTCGGGCCCTTTGAAACCTATGAGCTGGCCCGCGCCAGCCGCGACGCGGTGGGTGACGAGGTGAATGGCCGCAGTGAAACGCTACAGGCCGAGCGCGACATCGGCATCAACGACTGGCTCGACGCCGAAACCGGCGAACCCGCCGAGGGGCAGTCGCCCCCGCATTTGGCAGAGGAATAGCACCTAGGCACCCGGTTTGACGCGCCCGAGGCGCTGACGTGGACTTACTGCGCCGCCCAGCCCCCGTCCATATTCCAGGCCACGCCGCGCACGTTGTTGCCAGCACTTGAGCACAAGAACACGGCCAGCGCGCCCAGTTCTTCGGGCGTGGTGAATTGCAGGGAGGGCTCTTTTTCGCCCAGCAGCAGCGCGGTGGCTGCGGCATTGGTCACGCCCAGGGCGGCGGCCCTGGCGTCCACCTGTTTTTGCACCAGCGGCGTGAGCACCCAGCCGGGGCAAATGGCGTTGCAGGTCACGCCGCTGGTGGCGTTTTCCAGGGCGGTGACCTTGGTCAGGCCGACCAGGCCGTGCTTGGCCGCCACGTAGGCCGATTTTTCGGCCGAGGCCACCAGGCCGTGGACCGAGGCCACGTTCAGAATGCGGCCCCAGTTGCGCGAGAGCATGCCCGGCAGCGCAAAGCGGCTGGCGTGAAAGGCGCTGCTCAGGTTGATGGCCAAAATCGCGTCCCAGCGCTCGGGCGGAAAGTTCTCGACCCGCGCCACGTGCTGGATACCGGCGTTGTTGACCAGGATGTCCACCGCGCCAAACGTGGCTTCGGTGTGGCGGACCATGGCTTCGATTTCGGCGGGTTTGCTCATGTCGGCGCCGTGGTAGCTGACCGCCACGCCCAGGGCCTTGATTTCAGCCATGGGGCCGTCCACGTCGCCAAAACCATTCAGGACGATGTTGGCGCCCTGGCCGGCCAGGGCTTTGGCCAGCCCCAGGCCAATGCCACTGGTGGAGCCGGTAACGAGGGCGGTTTTGCCTTTGAGCATGGGAGCTTTCCTTTGTCAATGTGGGGCGGTGCGCCCGGGGTTGCGTATCCATTAGTATGCAAGCATTATCAATCTGCCACCCTGTTTGGCGCTTACGCCGATTGGCCCCATTTGCATGTCTACGCCCACCCTGCATTTCCTGTCTTGTACCGCCCCCGAACCGCACCGCATGGCCTATTGGCAGTGGGGCGATGCGGATGCCGCCCACACCGTGCTGTGCGTGCACGGGCTCACGCGCCAGGGGCGCGACTTTGACGTGCTGGCGCAAGCCTTGGTGGAGCGCGCCGGTGGCGCGTTGCGCGTGGTTTGCCCCGACGTGGTGGGGCGTGGCAAAAGCGACTGGCTAGCCGACCCCATGGGCTACCAGATTCCGAACTACGTAGGCGACTTGCTGGCGCTGCTGGCCGAGCTCAAGCCCCAGACCCTGGACTGGGTGGGCACCAGCATGGGCGGCCTGATCGGCATGGTGGCCTGCAGCTTGGCGCCTGGCGTGGGCGTGCCGGTGCGCCGCCTGGTGCTCAACGACGTGGGCCCCACCATTGAGTGGTCGGCCCTGCAGCGCATCGGCCAGTACCTGGGCAAGAGCGGGCATTTCGCGTCCGAGCAACAAGCGGCGGACGCCATGTGGGCGATTGCCAGCAGCTTTGGCCCGCACACGCCGGCGCAGTGGCTCGCGCTGTCCCGGCCCATGCTCAAGCGCGTCAGCAGCGCGGTACAAGGCGCCTTTGAAGAGGCGATGTATGCCCTGCACTACGACCCGGCCATCGCGCTGCCTTTTGGCCAGATGACGCCTGATGCCGCCGCCCAGGGCGAAGCGCTGATGTGGCAGGCCTATGACGCCATCACCGCCCAGACCTTGCTGGTGCGTGGTGCGGACTCGGATTTGCTCTCACCCGCCACCGCTTTGCAAATGACGCAGCGCGGCCCCAAGGCGCGGCTGATCGAATTTGCCGGCGTAGGCCACGCGCCCACGCTGGTGGCCCGCGACCAAACCGAGGCGCTGGTGGAATTTCTGTTTGCCCCCGGGCCCTGAGTCTGGTCCGCCCGCACCGCCCATGAAACGCCACGGCTCCGACGTGCCCGGCCACGGCCCCACCGCCCTGGCTGCGGCCACCGCCGACAGCCTGCCCGCGCAGGCTGACGCGCTGGTGCGCGCGCGCGCCTTTGCTGAGCCCCTGCTCTCGGGCGCGCTGCTCGATACCGGCGAAAACATCCTGGCCCACGCCGACGCGGTGGCCGCCATCCTGGCGTCCATTGGCGGCTCCGAGGCCATGCAGGCGGCCAGCTACCTGGTCTACGCCTGCGAGCACCTGAACAAGCCGCACGAGGTGATCGCCAAAGCCTTTGGCGACAGCTTTGCTGACCTGGCGGTGGAAACCACCAAGCTGGTGCGCCTGCAGCGCATGGCGCGCATTGCCCACAACTCCGCCAGCCGCAGCGGCCAGGCGGCACCCATGGCGCAAACCGCCGCCGCGCAAACCGAGAGCGTGCGCAAGATGCTGCTGGCGTTTTCGCGCGACTTGCGGGTGGTGATGCTGCGCCTGGCCTCGCGCTTGCAAACCCTGCGCCACTTTGCCGCCAGCAAACTGCCGCTGCCGCCGGGCTTGGCCGCCGAGTCGCTACAGGTGTTTGCGCCCCTGGCCAACCGCCTGGGCATTTGGGAAGTGAAGTGGGAGCTCGAGGACCTGGCCTTTCGCTTTCTGGAGCCCGAGACCTACCGCCAGGTCGCCCAGTGGCTGGACCAAAAGCGCACCGAGCGCGAAACCGCAGTTGAACAGGTGCGCCAGCAACTGGAGCGCGACTTGCGCGCCCAGGGCCTGGACGCGCAAGTGCAGGGCCGACCCAAACACATTTACAGCATTGTCAAAAAAATGCGCGGCAAGTCGCTGGATTTTGCCCAGGTGTTTGACATCCGCGCGCTGCGCGTGATCGTGCCCAGCGTGGACGCTTGCTATGGGGCCTTGAGCCTGGTGCACAGCCAGTTTGCGCCCATCACCGAAGAGTTTGACGACTACATCGCCCGCCCCAAAGGCAACGGCTACCAGTCGCTGCACACGGTGGTGCGCGACGCGCAGGGCCAGCCTATTGAGGTGCAAATCCGCACCCAGGCCATGCACCAGTATTCCGAGCACGGGGTGGCCGCGCACTGGGCTTACAAAGAGGCGGGCCCCAAGGGCTACGCCGGGGTGTCGGCCAGCGGTGCCTACGACGCCAAGATTGCGGTGCTGCGCCAGTTGCTGGCCTGGGAGCGTGAGTTGTCCACCGGCGCGGCGCAACGGGTGGCGCCCCCCGCGCCCGGCGCTGCGGCAGAAGCCCCGCCGGTGTTTGACGACCGCATTTACGTGCTCACGCCCGAAGCCGCCATTGTGGAGTTGCCCCAGGGCGCTACGCCCGTGGACTTTGCCTACAGCGTGCACACCACACTGGGCCACCGCTGCCGGGGCGCGCGGGTGGACGGCGCCATGGTGCCGCTGCACACGCCGCTCAAAAACGGCCAGACGGTGGAAATCACCACCGTCAAAGAAGGTGGCCCCTCGCGCGACTGGCTCAACCCCGAGCTGGGCTTTTTGGTCAGCCCACGGGCGCGCGCCAAAGTGCGCGCCTGGTTTAACGCCCTGTCCATGGGCGAGACCGTGGCCAAGGGCCGCGAAGCGGTCGAAAAACTGCTGCAGCGCGAAGGTAAAACCGCAGTCAAGCTCGACGACCTGGCCGCGCAACTGGGCTTTAACGCCGCCGAAGACCTGTTTGAGGTGGTGGGCAAAGACGAGTTCTCACTGCGCAACATCGAAATCCTGCTGCGCCCGCCCGAGCCGGTGGCGGCCGACGACGACTTTGTGGCTATAAAGAAGCCGCGCCAGACGCCGAGCTCGGGCAAGGGCGGCGTGTTGGTGGTGGGCGTGGATTCGCTGCTGACGCAACTCGCCAAGTGCTGCAAACCAGCGCCGCCAGATGCGATCAGCGGCTTTGTCACACGCGGCAAGGGCGTGAGCATTCACCGGGCGGACTGCTCCAACTTGCGCAATATGGTGGCGCGCAGCGGCGAGCGGGTGATTGAGGTGCAATGGGGTGGTGGGGGCGGCGGGGTGGATGCGGGCAAGGACGCCAGCGTCTACCCGGTGGACGTGGCCATTGAAGCGGTGGACCGCCAGGGCCTGCTGCGCGATATTTCCGAGGTTTTTACCAAGGAAAAAATGAACGTGATCGGGGTGCAAACCCAGTCGCTGCGCGGCATGGCCTGGATGACGTTTACCGTGGAGGTGATGGATGCCGGGCGCCTGGGGCGGGTGCTGCGCAGCGTGGGCGAGCTCGAAGGCGTGCGCTCGGCGCGTCGGCGCTGAGCCACAGGCCTTTGCCCGTTGGCTTATTGGGTGCCGAAGATGCGGTCGCCCGCGTCGCCCAAGCCGGGCAGGATGTAGCCGTGGTCATTGAGCTCTCGGTCAATGGCGGCGGTAAAGATCTCTACGTCAGGGTGCGCGGCGTGCAGGGTGTTGATGCCCTGAGGCACGGTCAGCAGGCACAAAAACTTGATGGACTTGGGCTTGCATTCTTTGAGCCGGGTGATGGCCGCCGCCGCCGAGTTGCCGGTGGCCAGCATGGGGTCCACCACGATGATGTCGCGCTCCTGCATGTCCTTGGGCATCTTGAAGTAGTACTCCACCGCCTGCAGCGTGACCGGGTCGCGGTACAGGCCAATATGGCCCACGCGTGCGCCTGGCACCACCTGCAGCACGCCGTCCAAAATACCGTTTCCCGCACGCAAGATTGACACAAAAACCAACTTTTTGCCGTCAATCTGCTTGGCCTGCATGGTTTCCAGCGGGGTTTCGATTTCCACGTCTTGCGTGGCCATGTCGCGCGTTACCTCGTAGGCCATCAAGCTGCTGAGTTCGCCCAGCAGACGGCGAAAGCTGTTGGTGCTGGCGTCTTTTTTACGCATCAGCGTGAGCTTGTGCTGCACCAGCGGGTGGTCGATCAGGTGCACATGGGGGCGGGCGGAGTCGGATATTTGGATCATTTTTTGGCTTATTGGTGGAGCACCCATAAACAGCGGTGCGTGGCGCAAACTCTAACCCAATTGGCGGCGCGTCAAGCGCCCGGTTGGTTGCGGACTCAGAACCCTAAGCCCAAAGATTCGTCAATGCTTTGCAGCGGCCCCAGCGGGTTGGTGCGTTCTACCGTCGTATGAATCTGAGGTTGGCCGCTCCATTGGGTGTAAACCACCTGGTCGTCAATCACCACAATCAGGGCGGCAAACTTCCAGCCCGTGGTCACGGTGTTGCGGTGAAAGTTGAGCAAATCAAGCAAAAAGTAACCCACTCGCTGTTGCACGATTCGGCTGGGTTCCATGGCGTAACCCATGCAATCCGCGCCTGCTTGCATGCATTTGACGATGCCCGGCGGAATTGCGCTGCGCTCTTGCAGCGGCGAGGGCAGCACCGCCTCAATCACCTGCGCCTGGTTGAGTACTTGCATATTGGGCGTGATGTCGGGGTCAAAGCCCAGCGCGCGCACCGTTTGCATGGAGGTTTTGAACGGAACAATCTGGTCAAAGCTCTGTTTGGCCGCCGCAAAGTCGGTCCAAGGGTTGCTCACCTCGCGCTTAAGGTCCGGCAGCAAGTTGGCGCAGCCGCCCAGCGCCCCCGCCACCAGTAGCAGCACGGTGGTTTTCAATAGGCGATCTGAGTACCATTTATTCATACGGTGGGACGTTGCTGACAAGTTCCAGTCTAGATGTAGCACGGTGCGTCTGGCCTTGACCGGTATCAAGCAAAGTGTTTGGAACTTTGAACCCGGCTTGCGTGGACCCACATAAGGCGACCGTTTCGCAACGCCCCCAAAAGTACAATCCCTGGCCGGAGTTAACGAACATTCAAAGGATTTCGCGTGGCAGGACACAGCAAATGGGCCAATATTCAGCACCGCAAGGGCCGCCAGGACGAGAAGCGCGGCAAGATCTGGACGCGCATCATCCGTGAAATCACCGTGGCCGCCCGCGCCGGTGGCGGCGACTTGGGCATGAACCCACGCCTGCGTTTGGCGGTGGAAAAGGCCAAAGGCGCCAACATGCCGGCCGAGCGCATCAAATACAACATCGACAAAGCCACTGGCAACGCCGAAGGTGTGAGCTACGAGGAAATCCGCTACGAAGGTTACGGCATTGGCGGCGCGGCCATCATTTTGGACACCATGACCGACAACAAGGTGCGCACTGTGGCCGAGGTGCGCCACGCCTTTAGCAAGCACGGCGGCAATATGGGCACCGAAGGCTCGGTGGCCTTTCAGTTCAAGCACTGCGGCCAAATCATCTACGCCCCCGGAACCAGCGAAGATCGCGTACTCGAAGTGGCCCTAGAAGCAGGAGCCCAAGACGTGGTGACCCACGACGACGGCGTGATTGAGGTGCTGACCGCCTACGCCGACTTTGAGGCCGTCAAGGCCGCGCTCGACGCCGCCGGACTGGTGTGCGAAGAGGCCGCAGTCACCATGCGCGCCGAAAACAGCATCGAGCTTGAGGGCGACGACGCCGAGCGCATGCAAAAACTGCTGGACGTGCTGGAAGACCTGGACGACGTCCAGGAAGTCTTTCATAACGCGGCGCTATGAATATTCTGGTCATTGGCGGCGGTGGCCGCGAACACGCGCTGGCCTGGAAACTCGCCCAGTCCCCCAAGGTGCAGATGGTCTATGTGGCGCCCGGCAACGGCGGCATCGCGCTCGACGCCCGGCTGAAAAATCTGCCCATCACCGACATCCCCACCCTACGCGACTGGGCGATTGAGCACAAGATCGAACTCACTGTGGTTGGCCCCGAAGGCCCGCTGGCCGGTGGCGTGGTGGACGACTTTCGCGCCCACGGCCTGCGCATTTTTGGCCCCACGCAGGCGGCGGCGCAGTTGGAGAGCTCCAAAGCCTTTTCCAAGTCTTTCATGCAGCGCCACGGCATTCCGACCGCGCACTTTGAGGTGTTCTCGGACGCCGCAGCAGCCCACGCTTACCTTGACACAATGGGCGCGCCCATCGTAGTCAAGGCCGACGGCCTGGCCGCTGGCAAGGGCGTAGTGGTGGCCATGACGCTGCCCGAGGCGCACGCAGCGGTGGACTTCATGTTGGCCGACGGCGCCTTTGGCAATGCGCCCACCGGTGGCGAGGCGCGCGTGGTGATCGAAGAGTTCTTGCAAGGCGAAGAAGCCAGCTTTATCGTGATGTGCGACGGCAAAAACGTGCTGCCGCTGGCTACCAGCCAAGACCACAAGCGCCTGCAAGACGGTGACGCCGGGCCAAACACTGGCGGCATGGGCGCGTATTCGCCCGCGCCCGTGGTCACGCCAGACGTGCACGCTCGCGCCATGCGCGAGGTGATATTGCCCACCATCCGGGGCATGGAAAAAGACGGTATTCCATTCACCGGCTTTTTGTATGCCGGCCTGATGATCGACGCGCACGGCAAGGTCAAAACCCTGGAATTCAACTGCCGCATGGGCGACCCCGAAACCCAGCCCATCCTGGCGCGCCTGAAAAGCGACTGGGTCGATGTGCTGTGGGCGGCTACCGAGCCCGCAGGCGCCAAAGGCTTGGCCGATATGGAGCTGTTGTGGGACCGGCGCACCGCCTTGGGCGTGGTGCTGGCTGCGCCCGGCTATCCGCAGGCGCCGCGCCAGGGCGATGCCATTACTGGCATCCCCAAAGAGACGGACGAGGTGGTGGTGTTCCACGCGGGCACCACGCTGCACGACGGCGTGTTGCAAACCTCAGGCGGGCGCGTGCTGTGTGTCACCGCGCTGGCGGACACCGTGCGCGTGGCGCAGACCCGCGCCTACGAAGTGGTGCACCAGATCCACTTTGAGGGCATGCAGTTTCGCAGCGATATCGGTTTTCGGGCGCTCAAGGCGTGATATGCGCGCGCTTGGGTGACTGACCGTATGACCCTGATCCCGCCCCATCCGGTGCAGCCCCAAGGCAGCCGTCTGGCCCGCAGCCTGCTGAAGGCTTTGGGCTGGGAACTGCAGTTTGAGGGCTTGCCCACCTTGCAGGGCGTTTTTGTGGTCTATCCGCACACCAGCAATTGGGATTTTGTGTTTGCCGTCATGGCCAAGTGGGCGCTGGGCGTGCAGCTCAACTTCTGGGGCAAGGACACACTGTTTCGGGTGCCCTTGTTGGGGCGCTGGATGCGCTGGCTCGGCGGTATCCCTGCGGTGCGCGACGCCCCTGGCGGCCTGGTGGGCCAAGCCATTGCCGAACTCCAAGACGCCCGCCGCCAGCAGCGCTACTGCTGGTTGGGCCTGGCACCCGAAGGCACGCGCAAACGCACCACTGGCTGGCGCAGCGGCTTTTACCAAACCGCGCTGCAAGCCGAGGTGCCTTTGTGCTTGGTGCGCCTGGACTTTGGCCGCCGCGAACTGGTGGCTACCCATTTTTACTATCTGAGCGGCGACGAGGCAGCTGACATGGCCTATATCGCCGCCAGCTTTGCCGGTGTGCAAGGCCGCAGGCCCGAGGGCGCTTCGCCCATTGTGTTGCTCAAGTCGCCGCCTGGGCGTGGTGCAGCTTCGTCCCCCCCGTCCTCTGGAGAATTGCCCCGTGTTTGAAACCGCATCCCCTGACACCGTGCGCCAGTACCTTATGGACTTGCAATCGCGCATTACCGGCGCAGTGGTCGCGCTTGACGGCGGCACCCTGGTGGTAGACCCTTGGGAAAAGCCGCCGGGCGAAATGTTGCAGGGCAGTGGCATTACCCAGATTCTGGAAAACGGCGCAGTGTTTGAGCGCGCGGGCTGCGGCTTTTCGCATGTGCGCGGGCCACGCCTGCCGCCAAGCGCCACCCAGCACCGCCCCGAACTGGCCGGTGCGCCCTTTGAGGCCATGGGCGTGTCGCTGGTGTTTCATCCGCGCAACCCCTATGCGCCCACGGTGCACATGAATGTGCGCATGCTGGCCGCCAAAAACCCCGAGGGCCAAACCGTGTGCTGGTTTGGCGGCGGCATGGATCTGACGCCCATCTATGGTTTTGAAGAAGACGCGGTGCATTTCCACCAAAGCTGCAAAGATGCGCTCGCGCCCTTTGGTGCGGACAAATACCCGCGCTTTAAAACCTGGTGCGACGACTACTTTTTCCTCAAGCACCGCAACGAGCCGCGCGGTATTGGCGGCGTGTTTTTTGACGATTTTTCCGAGCTGGGCCAGGAGCAGAGCTTTGCCATGCTGCGGGCGGTAGCAGACGCATTTTTGGGCGCCTACATGCCCATCGTGCAGCGGCGCAAGGACATGGCCTATGGCAGCCGCGAGCGCGAGTTCCAGCTCTACCGGCGCGGGCGCTATGTGGAATTCAACCTGGTGTGGGACCGCGGCACCCACTTTGGCCTGCAGTCGGGCGGGCGCACCGAGTCGATTTTGCTGTCGATGCCGCCGCTGGCGAGCTGGTCTTACCAAAACGTGCCCGCGCCGGGCACGCCCGAGGCGGCCTTGTATTCCCAATTTCTGGTGGCGCGGGACTGGGTTTGAGCAGCAGCCCCATGCGCATTGGCGTGTTTGGCGGCGCGTTTGACCCGCCGCACCGGGGCCATGTGGCGCTGGCGCAGGCGGCGGTAGCGCAGCTGGGGCTGGGCCAGTTGCGCGTGGTGCCCACGGGCCAGCCCTTGCACAAACGCCGCACTTTGACGGCGGCGCACCACCGCCTGGCGATGTGTGAATTGGCCTTTGCCGACGTGCCGCAGGCCACGGTGGACGCGCAGGAGATCGAGCGCGGCGGCCCGAGTTTTACGGTGGACACGCTAGAGGCGCTGCGGCGCGAGCATCCCGGCGCGCACCTGTGTTTGCTCATAGGCCAGGACCAGGCGCAGAGCCTGCAACATTGGCACCGCGCCAGTGACTTGGCCCGACTTGCTATAATTTATGTAGCTGCGCGCCCTAAATCTGTCGGCTCCACCGCTGCCATTGACCCCATCCAGACCCAAAAATTTGCCTTGCAATGGCTGCACATGCCCGCCATGGCGCAAAGCGCGACTGATATTCGTCACCGCGTAGCCCACCAACAAAGCATAGAAACGCTGGTGACCGAACCCGTTGCGCGCTATATTGCCCACCACCACCTTTACCAGACACCCTGATGACCACTTCCTCTGCTGCCAAAAAAAATGACATCCAAAAACTCCAGCGTGTGATTGTGGACGGCCTTGAAGACGTCAAGGCCCAAGACATCGTGGTGTTTGACACCGAAAACCTGTCCGCCTTGTTTGAGCGTGTGATCGTGGCTTCGGGCACGTCCAACCGCCAGACCAAGGCCCTGGCCGCCAGCGTGCGCGATGCAGTGCGCGACGCCGGTTTCGCCAAGCCCCGCATGGAAGGCGAAGTCAACGGCGAATGGATCATTGTGGATTGCGGCCAGGCCGTGGTGCATGTGATGCAACCCAGCTTTCGCGCCTATTACAACCTGGAAGAGCTGTGGGGCGAAAAGCCGGTGCGCCTGAAGCTCGGCGTGGCCAAGCCCGCACCGGTGGCCAAAGCCCCGGTCGCCGCCAGCGCTGCCAAACCGGTCACCACGCTGCGCCGCTCCAATGCCGCCAAAATTGGCGTGGCAGAGGCTTTCCCTTCACGCGCCCAAGCCGCCAAAACGGCTGCCGCCAACGCCGCTGCCGCCAAACGCGACGCCGCCAAGGCCGCAACGGCCAAAGCCACGCCCGCCAAGACGGCTGCACGCAAGACCGCAGGTGCCCCCACCACGTCCATTACCAAAGTCGTAGTGGCCGAGAAAAAAGTCATCACCAAAAAGCCGGCCACGCCTGCCAAAAAAGTGGCTGCCAAAAAAGTAGCCGCCAAGAAGACCGCGCCACGCCAGGCCTGAGGCAAGCGTGCGGCTGGTCATTGTTGCCGTTGGCCTGCGCGTACCCGACTGGGCGCAAACCGCGTGGGACGACTACGCCAAGCGCTTTCCGCACGAGATCAAGATTGAGCTCAAGGCGGTAAAAACCGAGCCGCGCGGCTCCAAAACCCTCGACACCTTGTACGCCGCCGAGCGCGCGCGCATTGAGGCCGCCATTCCCAAGGGCGCGCGCGTGGTGGTGCTCGATG
Organism: Comamonadaceae bacterium; assembly: GCA_947372865.1. Taxonomy (GTDB): domain Bacteria; phylum Pseudomonadota; class Gammaproteobacteria; order Burkholderiales; family Burkholderiaceae_C; genus Allorhodoferax. The sequence goes on along the minus strand of CANBVJ010000014.1, from coordinate 18,612 downwards.
AGCGTGGCACCACGCTCAACACCCAAGCCTTGGCCACGCGCCTGACCGACTGGCAGCTCAGTGGCGGCGATGTGGCTCTGGTCATTGGCGGGCCCGATGGGCTTGAGCCGGCCTTTCGCCAGGCGGCGCACGAGCGCATTCGCCTCTCGGACCTGACGCTTCCCCACGCTTTTGCCCGGGTGCTGCTGATCGAGCAGCTTTACCGCGCCTGGTCCATCAACGCCAACCACCCCTACCACCGGGAGTAATCAGCGCGTGCCCGCCTTTATTTACCTTGCCTCGCAAAGCCCCCGGCGCAGCCAGTTGCTATCCCAATTGGGCGTGGAACACCGCCTGCTGCTGCCCGACGATGCTGAGGACAGCGAAGCGCTGGAAGTGGTGTTGCCCGGCGAGCCGCCGCTGGCCTATGTGCAGCGCGTGACTGCGCTCAAGCTGCAGGCCGCGCAGGCGCGCCTGCTGCGCCGCCAGTTGCCGCAGGCTCCCATCTTGTGTTCGGACACCACGGTGGCGTTAGGGCGCAGCATTTTGGGCAAACCGCAGGACGCAGCAGACGCGGCGCGCATGCTGGGCCGCCTGGCCGGGCGCAGTCACCGGGTGATGACGGCGATTGCGCTGGGTAATGGAGTTTTGGGGGAGGGCGCCCGGGTGGTGCGTGCCTGCAGCGTGTCGCGCGTGACCTTCGCGCCCTTGTCGCAGGCGCAGATTGCGGCCTATGTGGCCTCGGAAGAGCCCATGGGCAAGGCCGGGGCGTATGCGGTGCAGGGATTGGCGGCGGCGTTTATTGCGCGCATTGACGGCAGCTACTCTGGCATCATGGGCCTGCCGCTGTTTGAGACCGCTCAGGCATTGCGCGCCCTGGAGTCCTAGGAGTTAAAGCCCGTGCAGCAAGACATATTGATCAACTGGTCGCCCCAGGAAACCCGCGTGGCCGTTGTGGAGCACAGCGCGGTGCAAGAGCTGCACGTGGAGCGCACGCTCGAGCGCGGCCTGGTGGGCAACGTCTATCTGGGCAAGGTGGCGCGGGTGTTGCCGGGCATGCAGTCGGCGTTTATTGACATTGGGCTCGAACGTGCGGCCTTTTTGCATGTGGCCGACGTTTGGCACCCGCCGGCTGAGGGCGAAACCATCAGCGCAGCGCGCACGGCGCAGGCGCTTATTCCGATCGAGCGCCAGGTGTTTGAGGGCCAGGCCCTGATGGTGCAGGTGATCAAAGACCCGATGGGCACCAAGGGCGCGCGCCTGTCCACGCAGATCAGCATCGCCGGTCGCATGCTGGTGTTTTTGCCGCAGGACGACCATGTGGGCGTGTCACAAAAAATACCGCTGGCCCAGCGTGAAGAGCTGCGCCAGCGCGTGCAGACCCTGGCCGGCAGCGAAGGTGGCGGCTTTATCCTGCGCACCAACGCCGAAGATGCGCAAGACACCGAACTGGCTGACGACATTGCCTATTTGCGCAAGGCCTGGGCGCGCATCAAAAGCGCGTCGCTCAAGCTGCCGCCCACGAGCTTGTTGCACCAAGACCTGAATCTGCTGCAGCGCGTGCTGCGCGACTTGGTGGGCGAATCCACGCAAACGATTCGCGTGGATTCGCGCGAGCAGTTTGAAGCCTTGCAGGCGTTTGGCGCCGAGTTCATGCCCCAGGCGGTCAAAAAACTGCAGCATTACAAGGGCGAGCGGCCGATTTTTGACCTGTACGCGATTGACGAAGAAATCGCCAAAGCGCTGGGGCGTCGGGTGGACCTCAAGAGCGGTGGCTACCTGATCATTGACCAGACCGAGGCGCTGACCACGGTGGACGTGAACACCGGCGGCTTTGTCGGTGCGCGCAATTTTGACGACACGATTTTCAAGACCAACCTGGAAGCCGCCCAAGCCCTGGCCCGCCAACTGCGTCTGCGCAACCTGGGCGGCATCATCGTGGCCGACTTTATTGATATGGCGCGCGCCGACCACCGCGACGCGGTGCTGGCTGAATTTAAAAAGCAACTCGCGCGTGATAGGGTGAAAACCATGGCCGGCGGCTTTTCGCAGCTCGGGCTGGTGGAGATGACGCGCAAGCGCACCCGCGAATCGCTGGCCCACATGCTGTGCGAACCCTGCCCGGTGTGCGAGGGCAAAGGCATTGTCAAAACCGCGCGCAGCGTGGTGTACGACATTTTTCGCGAGATTCTGCGCGAGGCGCGCCAGTTCAACCCGCAAGAGTTCCGCATCGTGGCCGCGCCCAAAGTGATCGAGTTGTTTCTGGACGAAGAAAGCCAGCACCTTGCGGGCCTGAGCGAATTCATTGGCAAACCGGTGTCGCTGCAAAGCGAAACTGCCATGGGGCAGGAACAGTACGACATCGTGCTGCTGTAGGCCCATGCGCTTGAAGATTGCCGTACTGAGCCGCAATTTTTCCACTACGGGTGGGGGGGCGGAGCGGTATTCGGTGGCGGTGGTGGAGGAGCTTGCGGCGCGGCATGAGGTGCATGTGTTTGCGCAAAAAATCCAGCACCAGGCCCCTGGCGTGTGCTACCACCCACTGGCGTTTCGTCTGGAGCGGCCTCGCTGGATCAACCAGTGGATGTTTGCAATTTCTACCTGGTGGGCCACCCGAAAGGGATTTGACATCGTCCATTCGCATGAAAACGTCTGGCACGGCAATGTGCAAACGGTGCATGTGCTGCCCGTGCGCTACGGCCTTTTCCATGGCAAAGGCGGCTTGGCGCTTTGGCTGCGCTACTTCAAGGCAGCGACCAGCCTGCGCTTGCTGAGTTACCTGTGGCTTGAAAAAAAGCGGTTTGCGGTCAACGGTCAGCGACGCGTGGTGGTGACATCCGACGCGCTACGCGAGGCCATGCTGCAAGCCTATCCGGCGGTGGCTGGCGCACTTGAGGTAATTACACCGGGCGTGGCCATGCCCGCCGCATCTGCCTCAGCACAAGAAAAACGGGATGCGCGCGCACGGCTGGGTTTGCCGGCGCAGGGGACTTGCCTTTTGTTCGTGGGCAATGATTTCCGCAAAAAAGGCTTGCCCAGCCTGATCAAGGCTTTGGCCCTGTTGCCGTCCGCCTACTTTGTGGCGGTGGTCGGCCACCCCAAGCAGCGAGAGGCGATGCAGCAGCTCGCGCAAGAGGCCGGCGTGCCGCAGCGCCTGGTTTTTCTGGGTACCTTGCAAAACATGGAAAGCGCCTACCGCGCTGCCGACCTGCTGGTGCATCCCACCCTGCAGGACACCTATGCCATGGTGGTACTGGAGGCCATGGCCCATGGCGTGCCGGTGGTGGTCAGCGGCTTGCCCTACTGCGGCATCGCGGGCGAGCTTACGCACTTGGCGCAGGCCTGGATATTGGCGGATCCGCACGACCCAGCCGCGTTGGCGCAGGCGATTGGGGCGGTGGTGGCAGACACGGCGCTGGCCCAAGGACTGGTAGCGCGGGGATTGGAATTTGCCCAAGCGCATTCCTGGGCCCACGCTGGCGCGCAGCACGAACAATTGTTTCGGTGCTTGGTTGACTAGGGACCACTGCGCATGCAAACCATTCCCATCCTGATGTACCACCAGATCGACGTGCCGCCGCCCAAAGGCAGCCCGATGCGCGGCCTGGTCGTGGCGCCGCGCACGTTTTGGTGGCATATGGCAACCCTGTGGCTGTTGGGCTACCGCGGCCTGTCGATGACGGAGCTTGAGCCTTATTTGCGCGGCGAACTGCAGGGCAAGGTATTCGGCATCACCTTTGATGACGGCTATGAAAACAATCTGCGCTGTGCGCTGCCCATTTTGAAACGCTTCGGTTTTTCCAGCACCTGCTACGTGGTGGCCGGAGCGGTTGGTCAGCAAAACAGCTGGGACGCGGCGCAAGGCATTGCACAAGTTCCTTTGATGGACGCAGCGCAGTTGCAGTGCTGGGTGGATGGCGGTCAAGAGGTGGGTTCACACACGCTGACCCACGCCAAGCTCAACACGCTTACGGCGCAGCAGCAGCAGCACGAGATTTCGGAGTCCAAACGGGTGCTCGAAGCCATGGTTGAGCAAGCCCATGGCGTGCGACATTTTTGCTATCCCTACGGCTTGTACGACGCGACAAGCGTGGGCGCGGTACAAGCCGCCGCGTATGCCACTGCAACGACCACGGTGCGGGGCCGGGTGGCATTGGGCACATCCTTACGCGCGCCTTTGCGGCCACTGGAATTGCCCCGTGTATTGGTCAGCCGCAGCACCACGTTTGTGCATTTGTTGCTCAAGTGCTTTACCCGGTATGAAGACCGCCGCACCAAAGCTACTCCAAGGTCACAGTAGCGTAGCCTTGACCCAGCGCGCACCACCACAATGAACCCCAAGAACATTCTGCTTATCAAGTCCCACAGCATGGGCATTGGCGACCTGCTGCGTAGCTCGGCCGCCTGGAGCGCCTTAAAAGCGAAGTGGCCCTCAGCCCGCTTGCATTTTTTGATGCTGAGCAACCACGCCGGTTACCCATCGCAAGCCCTGATCCAATCGCACTACTTGCTCAGCAGTGTGAATTTTGTGACCGTCAAGCAGGGTCAGCCTGGCGCCCAAAAACAGCACAGTGTGCCGCTGGCGCAGACACTGCACACCTTGCTGGAACGCTTGGCGCAGCAGCCCATAGACTTGGTGATCGATTTTGAGACCGGGGGTCTGAAGACATCGTGGTTGACGTGGCGGATTGCCCGGGCCAAGCACGCCACCTCGGTCGGTATTGCGCAGTTTCCTTTGCGGCGGTTTTTCTACGATTTGGCGGCACCGTCCAGCCGGGATTACCAAGCCAAATACGGCTTGCCGCGCCTGATGGATTACACCGAGAAAGACTTTGTGGCACTGGCAGCCTTGGGTATTGCCCGTGGCGACGCCCGCATTACCCTGCGCCCGGCGGCAGATGGTGTGCTGTGGCAGCAGCAGCATGCGACGGAATTTTCCCAAACTATGACGGTGGTGCTCAACATCGGCTGCGGTACGGCAGACGCGTTGGTCAAGCGCCCGCCGCTGGGCCAGCTTGTGCAAGCTTGCGCCGCCTTGCACGCCCGCAAACCCTTTCACCTGCACCTGTCGGGCGCGGCTTTTGAGCAAGAGGTCAACCAAGAGTTTGCCGCCTTGTTTGCAGCCCAGTTGCAAAAGTCAGGGCAGCAGGCGCAGGTGACAGACTGGTCTGGGCAATTGTCCCTGGACCAATTGGCCGGCCTGTTGCAAATGGCTGATTTGGCTATCAGCAGCGACTCCGGCCCCTACCACATGGCCGTGGCGCTGGGTATTCCCACGCTGTGCTGGTTCAACTTTGCCACGCCGCCGTCTTACCACCACCACCACGATGTGTCTTGTATGGTGATGCCTGACACCGATGCGTTTGTCAGCGCTGCACAGCGCCTGCTTCAGGCGTAGCTCAGCCGAATAAAGTCTTCGTAAGCGCCGCCCTGGGCAATGAGCGCGTCGTGGTCGCCGCTTTGCAGAATGCGGCCGTGTTGCAGCACGAAGATGGTGTCAGCATCGCGGATGGTCGTTAGCCGGTGGGCAATGGCAATCGTGGTGCGACCGACCATGGCGGTGCGCAGCGAGGCCTGTACCAGGCTGTCTGTGTCGGTGTCCAGCGCCGAGGTGGCTTCGTCCAGAATCAGAATCGGTGCATCTTTGTAGATAGCCCGCGCTATGGCCAGGCGCTGGCGCTCGCCGCCCGACAAGAGGTTGGCGTTGTGGCCCAGCAGGGTGTCCATGCCCTGGGGCAGGGCGGCCACGCGCTCGGCCAGGTTGGCAGACTCCAGCGCCCGCTGCGCGCGCTCGCGGTCCAAAGGCTGGCCTAGTGCTACGTTGTTGAGCACGGTGTCGTTGAACATCACCACGTTTTGCCCCACCAGCCCAAACTGCTGGCGCAGCGCATGCAGGTTCCAGTCGCGCAGTTCCACACCGTCGAGCAGCACCCGGCCTTCGGAGCAATCCACAAAGCGGGGCAGAAGGTTGGCCAAGGTAGTCTTGCCTGAACCCGACAGGCCCACTAGCGCAATGAACTGTCCGGGGCGGACGGTCAGGTTGATGTCCACCAGCGCGGGCGCCGGTGCGTCGGGGTAGGTCACGCCCACGCCTTTGAATTCGATCAGGCCCTGGCAGCGATCTTTGCGGAAGTTGCCGCCCTTCTCGGACACCACCGTTTCCACCAAGGCAATGGCGCGTTCCGCCGCCACCACGCCGCGCGTGATGGTGCTGGAGACTTCAGACAAATGCTTGATGGGCGCGATCAGCATCAGCATGGCGGTAATAAAGGCCACAAATCCCCCGGCGGACAGCGAGCTGGACTGGCTTTGAACAATGGCCACCGTAATTACTGCCGACAGGGCGATAGAGCCAAAGAAGTTGGTGATGGGCGCCACGGCGGAGCCGGCAATGGCCGACTTCATGGCCAAACGCTGCAGCAGCGTGTTGACGGTTTGGAAGCGCTGGCGCTGTTGCTCCTCGGCGCTTTGGATGCGGATCTCCCTGTGGGCCAGCACGTTTTCTTCCACCACGTAGGCCAGCTTGTCGATGGCCGCTTGCGAGGCCTTGGTCAGGCTGTACAAGCGCTTGGCCAAAGCGCGCATGGCGACGGCCACGATGGGGAAGATAAACACCACGATCAGCGTCAGCTTCCAGTTCAGGTACAGCAGATAGCCCACGAGCGCCAGCAGCGACAAGCTGTCCTTGACCACGGTGGTGATGGACTGCAGCAGCAAGACGGCGCCGTTGGTGGCCTCAAACACAATCGTGTTGGCCAGCGCGGTGGCGGGCTGCTTGCGGTACAGATCAAGCTCGGCCACGCTGATGCAGTCAAACATCTTTTTGCGCAAGCCGTGCAGGCTGGTTTGGGCGATTTTGGCCAGGGCGATGTCGGCCAGAAAAGACGCACCAGACCGAAGCGTAAAAAGCCCAATGATCGAAAGCGGGACGAGCCACAAGTTAATTTCACGGGATTTGAACCCCTCATCCAGCAAAGGCTTGAGCAAGGCGGGAATCGTGGGTTCAAGCACTGAACCTGTGATGACAGCCAGCGTCAGAACAATCCATCCGGCAGTTGGCCGCGAGAAATAGGATAAAACCCTTCGCAGGCGTCCGGTTATCGAGTTCTTATAGTTCATGTCCACAATTACTGCGTTGCTTCAAGAAAGCATCAAATATCAGAGGTGCGACTAATGATGTCGGGCATGACGGAAATACTGCTGTATTTCTGGGCAATAAAGTCAAACGATATCTGGCACTCAATGCCGCACGCAAGTATATTTGAATACCAATCCTCGTTTATTTTTACCGTATCGTGATGCGCCATGTTCCGCAGGATGGCAGAGGTCCAGTACAAATGTTCAACCTTGAGATTAAATCCTTCGCGCAATTTATTGTCGATATATTCCACAGTTTGATCACGCTGTGCCTGATAGCGGGGCTGGATCATTGCGGCGGCGAATTCATTCAAGATATTACCTTGCAAGGAGGGATGGGCCCGCACCATGAGCGAGTTATTGTCCTTGCACATCATTTTCCGAAGTGATTGCAATGCCATGACGTCAAAATCAATCTTGTCATCAACATAAAACAAAAACTGATACGCGGTCAATTCAGGAAATAGGTGGGGCAGCGCCTTCGGGATCTTAGCCTGCTGCGCTGAGAGTACGCGATTGGTCGATATCTCCAAATTTAGAAAAATAGGAATCCATCCGGCCTTTGCAACATCAGAAAGAATATCTTTGTTATTGGAGATAAAGTAGTGATCCAGGCCTACTGCAGCCCGGTTGGCGTTAAATGTCTTATTTGTGCTTGATCCAAAATAAGTTGAATAAATTGCGAGATCTTTGGTAAAGGGATTAGAGCTTACTGCCTTACTTGAAACTAACCTAGTTAAACTGGAAATTTCCAAAATATGCCGGTTAAAGGAGTTGCTAAGTGTCGTTTTGAACTTATCATTACGACGGTCGGTCACCCGCTTTCGATTCAGTTCTTTGATGGTTTTTAGGACGTTTTTCATGTATTGAATCAAGAGGTTTTCAAATATCCATGGCTACATTGCTTTTGCTTGTACGTAGGAAGCATCATAGGCTCGCCCCTGCTCACCGAACAAGACTGCCAAACTCAGACCAATAAAGGATCCTAGAAATACAAGGTTAGTAATTTCCGTGGTCATTCCAGCCACGAGTAAGTGCGTCATAAATATGAGTGCAGCAAACGAAATTGCTTTGACTAACCTATTCTCAATCGATAGGAATTTGTGCGCACTTTGATAGATAAAAACCAAGTAAAAACAGCTTGCAGACGCAAGCCCCCAGATGCCAGACCGGATTGCACTCGTAATGATTTCGTTGTGAAACCCGTGCTTTGGCGATAGCCTGGCCAACTCGGACGCATAGACCGCAAGACTGGGGCTATTCATCATTTCCATCCATCCCAAATCACCCCACCCAACAAAGGGTCGGAGCGAGAAATAGTAATAACCCATCCGGTAAAAGGATATTCTTAATCCGACCGAGGTGTCCTCATTCATGGAGTTCCAATGGTAGCTATTAATTTCAGTCCAAGCCAGCGCAAATTTATCGAGAAGATAGCTCTCTTTCCACGTCAATATGGCGATTGCAGCAAGCGCAGTAGCAATGATTTTCAGGGTCGCTTTACCACCGAGTCGTGGTTTCAGAAAAAATACGGTCCATAGAAGTAGAAAGATAGGGAGGTTGAGCCATCCCGTGCGACTGCCACTCGTTAACGCCAGAAAAATGCCGCAAAGGGCAGCGCTAAAACTCATCAATTTGGCGCCCGTACGCATTGTGTTCCAGCTAAAAGACAGCCCAATGATGGTGAGTATGGAAAATAGCAGGCAGTAACTACCAAAAGTCAAAGGGTCGACAAAGTAGGTCGTTAAATCGACGCCCCAGTAGGTAGGCCAATTAACACGAAAAAAGAAGGTCCATAACAATGTTAGCGGGATAACCGTTTCAAGCCACATCAGTGCGATAGGCTTTGCCCGGGGGCTTGTCAGCCAGCCCTTGTCAATGGCCAAAAATATTGGGATCGCCATCGCCAGCCGCAGGGGCGCGTCAAAATTGGGCGCATACATTTGTTGTCGCAGTATTTGGCCGATCACCACGGCCACCAGAGGCCCCCCGAGGGCGCAGCTTAGGATGATTCGCCGGCGCTTGGATCCCTGCACCGCCAAATCGCAATCTGGCTTCTGCTTAGCCAGAAAATAAAGTGCACCTGCACAGCTTACCAAAGTCACCATATTGGTCCAGTGGTGAAGCGTCAAGAAAAACAGTGGCGAAATAATCAAGAAATTTCGGAAATTACAGTACGCCAAAATTTTATTAAAGCCAAATAAATTCATTATTTTGCCGAACTCCGTGTAGCGTCATTTGATGGTTCGCGATTTCCTCGGATCGCCAATGCTGGTATGAGCGCTTTAGCTGATGACGGTAGATCTTCCTTTCAAGCCAACTTTGGTTATAGAGCTTGCGATCATTGACTTTGACCAATACTTCCTTACCTGGAATTCCTAGAACCATTTTCATGTGGTCCTGGGTTACGCTGCCAAAGTGATGAATCCAGACTTTGCCAGTAGTGGCATGTTGTATTTTCGATTGGCGCACCGCGTTGTAAAACAGTCCATCCTCAAAGCCAAGAAGCGTCGGATTAGCCCGAAAAAACCCGATTTGCATAAATAATGACCAGTGCATGCACATGCAAATCGCGTTGGAACTTCCTATTCTTGCGACGTTCGACATTTCAGATTCTGCGCCCCGGTAAAAGCTGTCGTAGTCGTAATCAAGAGTGCCGTCGACACGCGCAGGTGATACAAGCTTCAAATTATTATCAATTGCATATTGAATCAGTCTGCGCGCAAAATCATCGGGAACAATAATGTCGTTGTTCATGACAATAGTCCACTCGGATTGATTTGCAAGAATACCCTGATTCCAAGCGGCGCCACACGATAAATTTGCTTTATTTAATATGGTGTGGCCAAGGTTCATGCTCCTCAGGTATTCCTGCGTACCGTCTGTCGATGCGTTATCGACAGCGACGATTTTTGACCTGTCTGTGCCCGAACGAATAAGGCTGTCAACGCACTGCTTGGTGTAGTCAAGACAATTGAGTGTTGCAAAGGTGACGGAGTAATTATGCAATTTTAATTCCGATTAGATGGACGGTTAAGAGCTAGTCTTGATACGTTCTTGTTATTGAGAAATGCAGGTGGCCGGTAACTAAAGGCTAGCCCCCCGGTTCCCGCCAAGATTTTCCCCTGCTGGTCTCATACGCTTTCACATAGCGGTAAAAGGTGTATTCAAAGTGCGAAAGCGCGATGACAAACCCCGCCCATCCGTCGAGAAAACCCCGTTTGAACAGATAGTGCTTCACGAACGTCCATGCCGCATGCCCCAGTGCGCCGCCCATCGACAGCTTGCGGTCTTTGAGTTTTTCGGCGCCCAGGGTGGAATAGCGGTTGGCCTTTTGCATCACTTCGGCCATGTTCTTGAAGGGAAATTGCCAAATGGCCTCGCGCATCACGCCGATCGGCTTGTCCGAATGGACGATATAGCCTTCATGCACCGGCTTTTGGTCATAAGACAGTGCGCCTTTGCGAAAAAGCTGGGGCTGCCGGTAGTTGGGGTACCAGCCGGAGTGCTTGATCCAGCGCCCCATGAAGTAATTGCGCCTGGGCGTCCAATAGGCGTCCGCGGAGTTGGTGTCGTTCACGATGCGGCGGATTTCTGCGGCTGCGCCTGGGGTGCAGCGTTCATCGGCGTCTAGGCTAAATATCCATTCGTGGCTGCATGCCTGCAAAGCCTGGTTTCTCAGGTCGCCAAAGCCCGTGAACTTGACCTGTACGACCTTTGCCCCCAAGTCGCTTGCAATTTGCGCGGTTCCGTCGGTACTCCAAGAGTCGATCAGCACGATTTCATCGGCCCAGCGCACGCTCTCAATCGTCGCCCGCACCTTTTCCGCTTCATTAAAGGCAATGATGTAGACAGAAAGTCGCTTGGCCTGGTCGGCGGAGGGGTTTGTAAATATCAAGGTGCAATCTTTTTAGTACGGCGCAATCGGCGGGTAGGTGTTGGCGGTTCCTGTTGACTCAGCGGCCGTATTGCGCAGGGCCACTTCAGTGCTTCAAGTGCGTGTTTGCTGCGCCTCGCCCAGCTCCGTTCAGGGTTCGAGTGCGGCCAGTCGTGGTGGGATAATGTTACCGTATGACCAAATTCCTACTCGCCATCCTCGCCTTGGCCCTCAGCGCGAGTGCCTTCGCCCAGTTCCGGGTTGAAGTCTCGGGCGTTGGCATGACGCAGCTGCCGATTGCCGTGGCTTCGTTTCGGGGTAACGAGGCGCTCACGCACAAAGTGGCGCTCATCGTGCAGGCCGACTTGGAGCGCAGCGGCCAGTTTCGGGGTGTGGACGCCGCCGGGGCTGCGTTGGATGAGACCTCCCGACCCGATATGGCGGTTTGGCGCAAGCAAGGTGCTGATGCGCTGGTCACCGGCAGCGTGACCCGCTTGGCCGAAGACCGCTATGACGTGCGTTTTCGGGTGTGGGACGCGGTGCGTGGCCAAGACTTGGGAGGTCAAAGCCACGCGGCCACCAGCGGCGAGCTGCGCCACGTGGCCCACAAGATTGCCGACGCGGTGTACGAAAAGCTCACGGGCGAAAAAGGCGTTTTCTCCACCCGCATTGCCTATGTCACCCGCAACACCGGGGTTTACAACCTTTGGGTGGCGGATGCCGACGGCGAAGGTGCCCAGTCTGCCTTGCGCAGCAGCGAGCCCATCATTTCGCCGTCCTGGTCGCCCAGCGGCAGCCAACTGGCCTATGTTTCCTTTGAATCACGCAAACCCGTGGTCTATGTGCACGACGTGGACACGGGCAAGCGCCGTTTGGTGGCCAATTTCAAAGGATCCAACAGCGCGCCGAGCTGGTCGCCCGACGGCAAAACCCTGGCGCTAACACTGAGCCGCGACGGTGGAGCCCAAATCTATTTGATGGACGCTAGCGCCCCCGGTGCCGAGCCGCGCCGCTTGGCCGGTTCATCGTCCATCGACACTGAACCCACGTTTACCGCCGACGGCAAAACCGTCTACTTTGTCAGCGACCGGGGCGGCTCGCCGCAGATTTACCGCGTGCCCGTGGCCGGCGGCAGCCCGGAGCGCGTCACCTTTACCGGTAGCTACAACATCTCGCCCGCGCTCAGCGCCGACGGACGCTGGATGGCCTATGTCTCGCGCGTCAACGGCGCCTTCAAGCTGCACATCATGGAATTGGCCAACGGGCAGAGTGCGGCCATCACTGACACATCCGCAGACGAGAATCCCAGCTTTGCCGCGAACAGCCGCCTGGTGCTGTACGCCACCCAACAACAAGGCCGCGAGGCCCTGATGACCACGACGCTGGACGGCAAGGTGAAAGCCCGGCTGGCTGGCCAAAGCGGCGACCTGCGCGAGCCTGATTGGGGCCCTGCAGCGCGATAACTATGACCCTCAACCGGAGTTTGGAATGAATAAATTGAATCAATGGATGTTGGCAGCGGTCGCCGCAGCGGCGCTGGCAGGCTGCGGCTCCACCGTCAAATTGGACGATGTGGCCGTAGAAGACAAGGCCGGCCAGTCTGTCGCCTCCGTGGACGCCAACGCGCTGGGCGCCAGCAGCGCAACCAGCAAGAACCAAACGGCGGTGAGCACTTTGGCCCCCGCCAAAGGCGCCACGGGTGGCGACATGATGGTGGCCGGTGGACGCGTGGTTTATTTTGACTACGACAGCTCTGCTATCCGCCCCGAGTTTCAGGCTGTGATTGAAGCCCATGCCCGCGTGTTGAAAGGCGACAAGGCCAAAAAAGCCAATATCGAAGGCCACACTGACGAGCGCGGCGGCCGCGAATACAACCTGGCCCTGGGCCAAAAGCGCGCCGAAGCCGTGCGCAAGGCCCTCTCCTTGCTGGGCGTGCCCGAGAGCCAAATGGAGGCAGTCAGCTTTGGCAAGGAAAAGCCCGCTGCGCTGGGTGGATCAGAAGCGGCGATGGAAAAAAATCGCCGGGCTGAGATCTCGGTACGATGATGTTTCACCGCTTGTGCAGCAAGCCTGGCCTTGCACGATGGGCGGTAGCAGCTTTGCTGTCGGTCGCCGCCGCGCAGGCGGGCGCTGGCATGTTTGACGATGAAGAGGCACGTCGCGCCATTTTGGATTTGCGCCAAAAGGTCGACAAGATGCGCCTTGACACCGACCAGCGCATCACCGACGAAGCCAAACGCCAAGCCGAAGAAGTGGCCGCGCTGCGCCGAAGCCTGCTGGATCTGCAAAACCAGTTGGAAGCCAAATCCACGGAGACCGCACAAATCCGTGGCCAAAACGAGCAATTGACGCGCGACCTGGCCGACGCGCAGCGCCGCCAGACAGAAGCCACCAAGGCCCTGGATGAACGCCTGCGCAAGTTTGAACCCAGCAAAATTAGCTTTGAGGGCGCCGAATTTGTGGTCGAGCCGCAAGAAAAACGTGCGTTCGAGCAAGCGCTGGCCAGTTTTCGCAAAGGCGATTTCGAGCTGGCACGCACCGCCTTGGTGGACTTTTTGGGCCGGTATCCGCAAAGTGGCTATGCCAGTGCAGCGTTTTTTTGGCTGGGTAACGCACAGTTTGTAGGCAAAGACTACAAGGGCGCGATGGCGAGTTTCCAAAAACTGCTGGCGCAAGACCCCAAATACACGCGCTTACCCGAAGCCTTGTTGGCTGTTGCCAATTGCCAGCTTGAACTCAAAGACAATGCAGGCGCCCGCAAGACCTTGGAAAGCCTGATTGCCGACTACCCCCGCAGCGAGGCTGCGGATGCGGCCAAAGACCGCGTCGCGCGCCTGAAGTAATGGTCCAAGACCCGCTGCTGTGCGGGGCTGCGCAGCCAGACACCCAAGCCCAGCGCCGTTTCTCCGGCTTGGACCGGCTTTACGGACCTGAACCAGCCCAGGCGGTGCGCAATGCACATGTGGTGGTGGTGGGCGTCGGTGGCGTTGGCTCCTGGGCCGCAGAGGCGCTGGCCCGCAGCGGCGTGGGCCGCATCACCCTGGTCGACATGGACCATGTGTCCGAATCCAACATCAACCGCCAGATCCACGCCGTCACCCCCACGCTGGGAATGGCAAAAATCACGGCCATGGCCGAGCGCATTGCGCTGATCAACCCGGATTGCCAGGTGGTGGGCGTGGACGCTTTTGTCGATGGCGACAACTGGTTGCAACTGCTGCCCGAGGGCGCCGATGCGGTGATTGACGCCTGCGACCAGGTGATTGCCAAGACCGCTATGGCGCAGTGGGCGCGCAAATCCGGCAGCCATTTCATCACTGTCGGTGCGGCCGGCGGCAAGCGCCAGGCGCACGCGGTCTCCATTTGCGACCTCAGCGCCTGCACCCACGACCCTCTGCTGGCCCAGGTGCGCTACCGCTTGCGCAAGTTTCATGGTGCGCCCAAAGAGGGTAAAAAGATCGGCGTAGCCTGCGTCTCCAGCGCCGAGCCCGTGGCCGCTCCGCAAGGCGTCACACAAGGCGACAACACACTCAACTGCCACGGCTACGGCTCACTGGTCACCGTGACAGCCACCTTCGGTTTGTGCGCGGCAGGCTGGGTAATGGACAAACTTTCACGCAACGTGTCAATCGCGTGTAAAACGACGCTATAATTTAGGGCTTGGCAGTCAACGTAAAGTTGGTTGACGGGACGTTAGCTCAGTTGGTAGAGCAGCGGACTTTTAATCCGTTTGTCGTGGGTTCGACCCCCGCACGTCCCACCAAATTTTCTTTGCAAAAGCTACAGTTCTCGGACTGTGGCTTTTGTCATTTTGCGGGCCTGGTATTTCGTGTCCAGGCGCAGCAAGGGGGTTTTTAGCTCAGTTGGTAGAGCAGCGGACTCTTAATCCGTAGGTCGCGAGTTCGAATCTCGCAGAACCCACCAATCTTTTTGAAGACAAATGCCACGGTGTTCGCACGGTGGCATTTTTTTGTGCCCTCGGGCAGGGCGAAAAAAAACCCCGTAAAACGGGGTTCTGGCGGAAGCTGTGAGAAATTTACCCACTGCCTCACAATCTCAATTAAATCAATAACTTAGATGTGTTCGAGGAATGCATTTTGGCATACCTGTGTGACACACTGCAATGGGTTTTTGGAGGCGACGTGCAGCCCGTTGCCATTTCGCCGCGTGCCCAGTGCCCCAGCGCCTGCGGTGGTTCTATCTTTTGCATGAGTTCGAAGGACATTGCAAGACTCGAACTGCGGCGGTTTGTCTCGGCATTCTGGGAGCCGCTGACTCACCGCAAGGTGGGTACAGCGGGGCGAGGTCGTCCAGACCGACGCACACCGCGTCCCGAGCCCCAGCCTCGGGATATCAGCGCGGTGCGGGGGTGCCGATGACTATTAGCGGGTGGGTCGCCAGCAGGGCGGCACCACTTCCCGCGCCACCCGGCCCACCGGGTGGTAGTCAGCGGGGGCGTAGCCCCGCCTCCCCGACTGCAAGGGCAGCGGGGCAAGGGGAGTCAGCGCGGCACGCACAGCCGTCCAGGCTGTCCCAAAGCGTCCGCCCATAGGGTGGCGCATGACAAGGCACCCGAAGACCCGCCAAGGGCGCGGTAAGCGGGGGGCTTGTGATGCGAGCGGCGGGGCTGTCTCCCCTTGCCCCGCTGCGAAGCAGCAGCGGGGAGGCGCGGCCTCCATGCACGGACTCACGCCCTAGCGGGAGAGGACACGGCCCAGCGTCCAGCAGGGGAAAGTGACCGGTCGTGTCAGGCGCGACGCGCCTGCAGTGGGTGTTGGGCGTCGTGTGTGTTGCTACACGATGAGTGCACAAGGGTGTGCACATTCCATCGCACTGAAAGCACACACACATGACACAACCCATCTCCAATGAATGCCAAGTTTTATACGGATCAGCGCTAAGCGCTGACCCGCAACCGTCTTCTAGAACCTGCACGCTGCCGCCTGAACTGCTGGGCAATCTAGATGCTATAGAACCCTCTCCTGAAGATAAGCGCCTCACCGGGGAGCGGAATGCCATGGCCGTCTTAAACTGGGTCTGGCGCTTTGGATGGCTCAGTTCGCGCATGATTGCGGCACTGGTCTGGCCAACCGCCTCACAGTCTTGGCCCATGGCCCGCCGCACGTTAAAGAAGATGCTGGCCGACAAGCTGGTACTTGTACGTGCCTTGCCACAAGGTGGGGATGTGTACCTGTTGTCGGTCAAAGGAGCGCGGCTCCTGCAGGACGCCATGGGCGTCAAAGCCAAGGGCGGGCAGAGTCTGCCGACGGGCAACGCCATTCACCGTGCGTGCGGCAACTGGCATTTGATATCGCAGGTGCAGGCGGGTATGGGGATTTGGACAGAGCATGAGATTGCCTCAGGTCTTGCGCCAGTACACACTGTCAACGGAAAGCTGTTTGATGGCTTGGTCGTCAATGACGACGGCCTGATAACTGCCTGTGAAATCGAGAATGCTTGGAAGAACCGCAGCCGCAGGCAGGCGGTCGTAGAGGTCGCCACGCGGCATCTGGGACGCGACAAGTTGACCCGCATAGGGGCCGACTCGGCAGGGCAGGAGCTATACCTTGCAAGGCTGTCCCTGGTCTGCACATCGGTGGATGCACTGCGGAGCATGGCCGCGAGCTTTCAAGAAGCTCATCGAATGCTAACGGCGACCGAGATGTGTCTGGCCGCCGTCGACGTGTCCGTGCTGCCGGTCTCGCCAAGCCTGGTGCCTGGCGAGCCGTCTACGGGCAATTTATGGTGGGACGTTATACAGCCCCACTCACTGGGCTAGGGGCTCAGAACTCATCTACAAAACCGGTCGCCGGCACTGGAAGTTGAAAGTGACGGTACGCCATATCGGGGACGTTGCGGGGGAAACCGTCGCGACAATTCACGGCGTCCAATTCGCAGTCCCTGCGGGTGTACTCGTCGCCCATGTATGTGTACGTGTCACTTAAGTCTAGGGGGAGCTGGTCGGCAGCAGTGAACCTCATTTTTGGGGCAACTTGCCCCAGCTCGTAGGCCGTCTGTTCAGCGGACTTGCGGGCCTTGTAAGTCTTGGTTTCTTCTCGCTCGGCGGGAGCCACAAAGCGAGCCTCAGCTTTGGAACCGTCAGGCCGATGAATGTGGCCGTCATCAAAGGTCGGCGTCGTCAATTGGTAGGTGTTAGGCTGATTGAAGCCGTTCTGCTTGTACCCGGGTTTGACATAGCCCCACTGGACTAATCCTGGGCCACAGCGGTCGGACTTCTTGGCATGGTTTTCGTTGTTGATGAGCGTGGACACATAGCGGGCATTCGGCTCCGTCGCCCCCGTCTCCTTGCTCTTGCAATACCAACCGGCAAGAGCCGCAATGCGGTTTTGGGTTAGCTCTAACTTTCCTCTGCGGTCGGCATGCATGGTCAGGATGTTTAAGACAAGGCGCTGCGGATACGACAACGCGGGGTCAATGATGGAAATGGCCGACACCAGTGCGAAGGGCGAGAGGCCCGGAACGGGGTTAATGTACGGCGGTATGCCCTTGGCGGGCTTGCTGATAGACAATGAATTTCTCCCAAATAAAGGTCGGCATCGGGTGACGTCCGATATCTGGCGAGCGTGTTTAACCGCGGCCAAGAAAAAAGCCACGGGGGAGCGCCGTGGCTTTTAGGACTGCAGTGCCTGGACCCGTCACAGGTACGTAGGCAGGAGATCTCTAACTCTCTTGCCCTACCGTATCTTCAAGGGGCGATTGCTTTTGCTGTTCTTCACAGCGTGACCATTACGACATAGAAAATGCTTCGGTGATTCACCAAGCCTTTGAGGCGACCCTGCGAGGGTTTCGTTCTATGAAGACGGTGCTGTTCATCACCTTGACTACCGACATTCCGACGGATTACAGGCTCACTTCGACGTGGAGCAGACGTTACCGAACAGTTATCGCCCTATGGAGTTATCGAAACGACTTGTCTCGACGACCCAGCTCCAGAGCGAACTTAGTTGCCCAAAGCTGGTGTGAACCCTTGACGATGAACCACTTCAAATAGTTTGTCGGCACGTCCTTGAGCTTCTTGCCCTGATAGCGTCCGAAGTCAACTTTGTCGTTTGCGTATTCGCTGTGTAGTTTGCTCACCATTGATTCCTATAAAGCGAGAGCTTTCACTCTCATCTTTATTTATGCTGGCGATCAAATAGTTGATTTTTTATTTCAGGTAGGCGTACACCGTCTGACGGGACACAGCGAACTTTTCTGCCAACTCTGTCTTTCCGACGCCGGACAGCGCCAGCGAGCGAAGTTCAGCCTGTTCTTGCGGAGTCAGCGCTTGCTTTCTTCCTTTGTAGACGCCCTGAGCTTTGGCGATGGCGATGCCTGCCAACTGACGCTCACGAATGACTGCCCGTTCCCACTCAGCCAGCGAACCCATGACGCCGAGCAGCAGATTGGCCATTGGGTTGTTTTCACCCGTGAAGGTCAGCGCCTCTTTGATGAACTGAACTTTGACTCCTTTGGCAGTCAGGCTCTTGACCGTATTGATCAAGTCAGTCAGCGAGCGTGACAGCCGGTCCATGGAATAGATGATGAAGGTGTCGCCTTCACGAAGGTGGGCGAGCGCTGCTTGAAGTTGTGGCCGGTCAGTGTCCTTGCCGGATGCC